>NZ_JBFAQZ010000021.1:0-140669 GCF_040673975.1 Actinosynnema sp. NPDC050801
CACCCGCGACCCCGCCGAGACAGTCCGGATCGCACCGCACTACCGCACCGCCTCCGCCAACAAACAGCGCAAACCACTCTAAGTCACCGGTATTGAGCCTAGGCCCGATACCAGTGGCTCAGGACCGTTATTGAATGGCTGACTCGCCGCGTGGCAGTGCAGGCCGCACCTTGCCTCGGATGTCCCGGGCAACGCCGCTGATCAGCGATCAGGGGGTGGGCGGGGTGTCGGAAGGCCCCTGCAGGACGCAGAACTCGTTGCCCTCGGGATCGGCCAGCACCGCCCACCCACCGCCATCGGGCTCGCGCCGATCCGAGATCATCGTGGCGCCGAGCGCGAGCAGCCGTTCGACCTCCTGGTCGCGCGGGACGTCCGGGCGCAGGCACACGTGCACCCGGTTCTTCACCGTCTTCGGTTCCGGCACCTGGTTGAAGAACAGCACAGGGCCGCCGGGGATCTCGATGAGCGCCTCGAGGTCCCCCGGGCGATCCTCCGGGTGCAGCGGGTGCCCGACGACCTGGCTCCACCACTGCCCCAACGCGTAGGTATCCGCGCAGTCGAAGGCGATGTTCTGGATAGTGGACGGCATGGCCACACGGTGATCGCCCGCATCCCTGCCGGTCAACCGATTTGCCCGCGTCGCCACCGCCCAGCCGGCCGCCGTGTGCGGTCACAGTCGACCCTGAGTCACCGGCATTGAGCCCAGGCCCGCGACGACGAGGCGGCTGTGGATTCGTTTGGGATGCGCACACGTCCGACCGGATGCCGGGAGAGTCGAGGCGTCCGGGTGCCAGGGGGAGAGCAGACAAGCCCGGACGACGCGGCGGAGCCGGTCGAGCCCAGCCACTCCAGGGCGCGCGGCTCCCGGCTCCGCTGCGACAACGCACGCGTCGGGATTCACCCGACCGACCGCTTCTGCCGTCGGCATTAACACCGGGCACTCGTCGGGGGCGAATTCGAGTCCCGAAAATCCGGGATACCGGTCGCTACCCGGCGGTAGTTCGACTCTCGCACCGCCGACGATGTGACTTGGATGTTAAAGATGCGTGTGGACCTGTCGGGCGACGCCCCGTCACGCACCGTGCCGACAGAGCGGATGGAGGCTGTCGCCGCAGGTGGGACGAGGTAATGCGAGTACGCCCCGGACACGCTGGGCAGGGCGGTCGTGAACGCGAGGTTACGTCACGCTCACCACCTCCGGCGCGATAGCGTGCGACTTCCAATCCTTTCTTGGCAGCCACCCTGCCGGCCCCTATCGTGACTGACCGAGCAGGGTCAATAAACGACCGACTGCCGAATTTGCGATTCACTAATACCTCGGAGGTGATCGCCGTGTCGAATTTCTCCGCCGGCAGCGTTCGTCCGGACGGTGCGGAGAAAGAATCCGAGATCGGCGACTCGCTGCTGCGACTGGCCAGGCACTTCCAGCGAGGCGAGACCTCCGCGGACGGGCGCACCCTGCACCAGATCGGTGGACGCGGCGCCGACGTGTTCTACCGGGACCGGTGGGCCTACGACAAGGTGGTCCGCTCCACCCACGGGGTGAACTGCACGGGCTCCTGCTCGTGGAAGGTCTACGTCAAGGACGGCGTGATCACCTGGGAGTCGCAGCAGACCGACTACCCGTCGATCGGCCCGGACAAGCCGGAGTACGAGCCCCGCGGGTGCCCGCGCGGCGCCTCCTTCTCCTGGTACACCTACTCCCCCGCCCGCGTGCGCTACCCGTACGTGCGCGGCGTGCTGCTGGACTTCTACCGCGAGGCGAAGCAACGGCTGAAGGACCCGGTGCTCGCCTGGGCCGACATCGTCGAGGACCCGGAGAAGTCCCGCCGCTACAAGGCCGCCCGCGGCATGGGCGGATTCGTGCGCGCCGAGTGGTGGGAGGCGGCCGAAATGGTCGCCGCCGCGCACGTGCACACGATCAAGCGGTACGGCCCGGACCGGGTCGCGGGCTTCTCGCCGATCCCGGCGATGTCCATGGTCAGCCACGCGGCCGGGGCGCGGTTCGTCTCGCTGATCGGCGGCTCGATGCTGAGCTTCTACGACTGGTACGCCGACCTGCCGGTGGCGAGCCCGCAGGTGTTCGGCGACCAGACCGACGTGCCGGAGTCGGCGGACTGGTTCGACGCCGGCTACCTGATCATGTGGGGCTCGAACGTCCCGGTCACCCGCACGCCCGACGCGCACTACATGACCGAGGCGCGCTACCGCGGCCAGAAGGTCGTCGTGGTGTCCCCGGACTACGCCGACAACACCAAGTTCGCCGACGAGTGGCTGCCCGCGCGCCCCGGCACCGACGCCGCGCTCGCCATGGCGATGGGACACGTGATCCTGCGGGAGTTCTTCGTCGAGAAGACCACCCCGTACTTCACCGACTACGTCAAGCGGTACACCGACCTGCCGTTCCTGGTCACCCTGACCGAGACCGACGACGGCCACGTGCCGGGGAAGTTCCTCACCGCCGCGGACCTCGGCGACACCGCCGAGGGCGCGGAGTCCAAGACGGTCCTCCTCGACGCCGACGGCGAGCCGGTGGTGCCGCCCGGATCGCTCGGACACCGGTTCACCGACTCCGGGCAGGGCAGGTGGAACCTCGACCTCGGCGAGGTCGACCCGCTGCTGTCGGTGCATGGCGGCGACCCGGTCACCGTCGCGCTGCCGCGGTTCGACACCTCCGAGCCGGGCGTGCTGCACCGCGGCGTGCCGACCCGGATCGTCGCGGGTCGACGGGTGACCACGGTGTTCGACCTGCTGCTCGCCCAGTACGGCGTGCGCCGCGGCGACCTGCCCGGCGAGTGGCCCACCGGCTACGACGACGCCACCCAGCCCTACACGCCCGCCTGGCAGGAGGGGATCACCGGGGTGCCCGCCGCCGCGGCCGAGCGGATCGGCCGGGAGTTCGCCGACAACGCGGAGCGCTCGAAGGGCCGGTCCATGATCCTCATGGGCGCGGGCACCAACCACTGGTTCCACTCCGACCAGATCTACCGCTCGTTCCTGTCGCTGACCATGCTGACCGGCTGCCAGGGCGTCAACGGCGGCGGGTGGGCGCACTACGTCGGCCAGGAGAAGTGCCGCCCGATCACGGGGTGGTCGACGCTGGCGTTCGGGTTGGACTGGCAGCGCCCGCCCCGGCACATGCAGGGCACGATCTTCTGGTACCTGGCCACCGACCAGTGGCGCTACGACCCGTTCACCTCGGACGTGATGTCCTCACCGCTGGGCACCGGGCGCTTCGCCGGACGCACCGCGGCCGACAACATCGCGCTCGCGACCCGGCTGGGGTGGATGCCGAGCTACCCGACGTTCAACCGCAACCCGCTCGACCTGGCCGACGAGGCGGAGCGGCTGGGCAAGCCCGCCGCGGACCACGTGGTGGACGGGCTCAAGTCCGGGCACCTGCGGTTCGCCTGCGAGGACCCGGACGCACCGGAGAACTTCCCGCGCGTCCTCACCGTGTGGCGGGCGAACCTGCTCGGCTCGTCGGCCAAGGGCAACGAGTACTTCCTCAAGCACCTGCTCGGCACCGACACGAACCTGCGCGCCCGCGACGCCGACGGGGTGCGGCCGGAGGACGTGACCTGGCGCGACGAGGCGCCGGTCGGCAAGCTGGACCTGCTGCTGTCACTGGACTTCCGGATGACCTCGACCACGCTGTTCTCCGACGTCGTGCTGCCCGCGGCGACCTGGTACGAGAAGCACGACCTGTCCTCCACCGACATGCACCCCTACGTGCACGCCTTCTCGCCCGCGATCTCCCCGCCGTGGGAGACGAAGACCGACTTCGAGGCGTTCCACCGCATCGCCCGCGGTTTCTCGTGGCTGGCCGAGAAGCACCTGGGCAAGCGCAAGGACATCGTGGCCGTCGCGCTCACCCACGACACCGTCGACGCCACCGCGCAGCCGGGTGGGCAGGTGCTGGACTGGAAGGCCGGCGAGTGCGAGCCGATCCCCGGCAAGACGATGCCGCGGCTGGTGGTGGTGGAGCGCGACTACCCGGCGGTCGGGGAGAAGATGGCCGCCCTCGGGCCGCTGGTCGAGCAGGTCGGGCTGACCACCAAGGGCGTCACCGTCCACCCGGACGAGGAGGTGGAGTACCTCAAGGGCGCCAACGGCACGATCCCGTCGGGCATCGCGGCCGGGCGGCCGTCGCTGGCCAAGGACACCCACGCCGCCGAGGCGATCCTGGCGCTGTCCGGCACGACCAACGGTCGCCTGGCGACGGAGGGCTTCCGCGCCCTGGAGCGCCGGACCGGCACCGAGCTCGCCGACCTCGCCGCCGAGAGCGAGGGCAAGCGGATCACCTTCCCCGACACCCAGGCCCGACCGGTGCCGGTGATCACCTCGCCGGAGTGGTCGGGCAGCGAGGCCGGCGGCAGGCGGTACTCGCCGTTCACGATCAACACCGAGCGGCTCAAGCCGTGGCACACCCTCACCGGGCGGCAGCACTTCTTCCTCGACCACGACTGGATGTTCGAGCTCGGCGAGCAGCTGCCGATCTTCCGGCCACCGCTCGACATGACCGCGCTCTTCAACGAGCCGTCGGTCGGGTCGCTGAACGGCGGCGTGAACGGCGGGGTGACCGTGCGGTACCTGACGCCGCACTCGAAGTGGTCGATCCACTCGGCCTACCAGGACAACCTGCACATGCTCACGCTGTCGCGGGGCGGGCAGGCGATCTGGATGTCGGACCGGGACGCCGAGAAGATCGGCGTGAAGGACAACGACTGGATCGAGGCGGTCAACCGCAACGGGATCGTGGTGGCACGCGCGATCGTCTCCCACCGGATGCCCGAGGGCACGGTCTTCATGTACCACGCGCAGGACAAGGCCGTCGGCGTGCCGCGGACCGAGGCGACCGGCAAGCGCGGCGGCATCCACAACGCGCTGACCCGCCTGATGATCAAACCGTCGCACCTCATCGGCGGGTACGCCCAGCAGTCGTTCGCGCTCAACTACCACGGTCCCACGGGCAACCAGCGGGACGAGGTCACGACCATTCGCCGCCGCAGCCAGGAGGTGCAGTACTGATGCGCGTGATGGCACAGCTCGCCATGGTGATGAACCTGGACAAGTGCATCGGCTGCCACACGTGCAGCGTCACTTGCAAGCAGGCGTGGACAAATCGCGGCGGGGTCGAGTACGCGTGGTTCAACAACGTCGAGACCCGCCCGGGGCAGGGCTACCCGCGCCAGTACCAGGACCAGGACAAGTGGAAGGGCGGCTGGGCGCTGAACAAGCGCGGCAAGCTGACCCTGCGCACCGGCTCGCGCCTGAAGCGGCTGCTGAACATCTTCGCCAACCCGGACATGCCGACGGTGGCGGACTACTACGAGCCGTGGACCTACGACTACCAGAACCTGCTGTCGGCCCCGCCTTCGGACACCACCCCCACGGCCAAGCCGAAGTCGTCGATCACCGGCGAGGACACGAAGGTGACCTGGGGCGCCAACTGGGACGACGACCTGGGCGGCGGTCCGGAGCAGATCGGCAAGGACCCCCTGCTGGGCAAGCTCTCCGAGCAGGTCAAGCTGGAGTTCGAGCAGACGTTCATGTTCTACCTGCCCCGCATCTGCGAGCACTGCCTCAACCCGTCGTGCGCGGCGTCCTGCCCGTCCGGTGCGATCTACAAGCGCGCCGAGGACGGCATCGTGCTGGTGGACCAGGACAAGTGCCGCGGCTGGCGGCAGTGCGTCACCGGCTGCCCGTACAAGAAGATCTACTTCAACCACAAGACGGGCAAGGCGGAGAAGTGCACGTTCTGCTACCCGCGGGTCGAGGTGGGCATCCCGACGGTGTGCTCGGAGACCTGCGTCGGCAGGCTGCGCTACATCGGCGTGCTGCTGTACGACGCGGACAAGGTCGGCGAGGCGGCGGCGGTGAGCGACGAGAAGGACCTCTACCCCGCGCAGCTCGGCGTCTTCCTCAACCCGCACGACCCCCGCGTGGTCGAGGAGGCCGAGCGGGCGGGCATCTCCGGCGAGTGGATCGAGGCCGCGCAGAACTCCCCGGTGTACCGGCTCATCGTCGACTACCAGCTCGCGCTGCCGCTGCACCCGGAGTACCGCACCATGCCCATGGTCTGGTACGTGCCGCCGCTGTCGCCCGTGGTCGACGTGCTGAGCCAGACCGGCCACGACGGCGAGGCCGCGGGCAACCTGTTCGGCGCGATCGACGCGCTGCGCATCCCGGTGGAGTACCTGGCCGAGCTGTTCACCGCCGGTGACGTGAGCCCGGTGCGGGCGTCGTTGCAGCGGCTGGCCGCGATGCGCGCGCACATGCGCAAGGTCAACCTCGGTGAGGACGTGGACGACTCGATCGCCGCGTCGGTGCGGCTGGCGCCCGGTGAGATCGAGTCGATGTACCGCCTGCTCGCCATCGCCAAGTACGAGGACCGCTACGTGATCCCCGGCGGCGCGGGGTCGGACGCGCACCGGCTGGAGGCCCTGACCACCGGGTGCAGCCTGGACGAGGACGGCGGTCCCGGCATGACCGCGTTCGACGTGATGGCGGAGAAGTTCCAGCTGACCGACACCAACGGCGCGGCACCACCCGACAAGGCCAAGCGCATCAACCTGCTCGACTGGGACGGGGTCGGCACCGAGGGCCTCTTCCCGACCGGCGGCAACGCGACCGCGGGCAACGGCGCGGTGGCCGACGGCGGCGCGGGCAACGGCGCCGCACACGAACCCGAGGCCATCGGTTGACTTCCGCCTCTCCCCGAAGGGAGGGGATTCCCCGTCGGGCTTGCGCCCGGCAGTTCCTGCTTCTTCTCCCGAGGGAGGTTGTGACGGTTGCCTCGCCGACTAGCGTCGGGTTGGTCTGACACCGTCTCCACAGGCGGTGACCGCCAGCCCGGCGGCCAGAATGTTCTTCGCGGCGTTGACGTCGCGATCGTGCCCTGCCCCGCATTCGCAGGTCCAGGCCCGGACGTGCAGCGGCAGGCGGTCGCGGAGCCGTCCGCAGGCCGAGCAGGTCTTCGAGCTGGGCAGCCACCGGTCGACCACGACCAGGTCGCGGCCGTACCAGCGGCACTTGTACTCCAGCATCGACCGCAGGTCCGACCAGGACGCGTCGGATATGGCGCGGGCCAGGGTCCGGTTGACCATGTTGCGGACCGCCAGGTCCTCGATTACGACCAGTTGGTTCTCCCGGACGAGTCGAGTGGTCAATTTGTGCAGCAGGTCACGCCGACGGTCGGCGATGCGGGCGTGGACACGGGCCACCCTCAGCCGGGACCTGGCCCGGTTGGCGGAGCCCTTCCGCTTGCGAGCCAGTGCCCGCTGCGTGCGAGCCAGGCGTTCCCGGTCCCGTCGCTCGTGCCTCGGGTTGGTGATCTTCTCCCCGGTCGAGAGGGTGAGCAGGGAGGTGATCCCGGCGTCGACGCCCACGACACGGTCGATGGGCGCAACATGGGTGACGGTGGTCTCCACCAGGATCGACACGTGCCATCGGCCGGCCGGGTCGCGCGAGACGGTCACCGTGGACGGCTCGGCCCCCTCGGGCAGCGGCCGGGACCACACGATGTCCAGCGGCTCGGCCGTCTTCGCCAGGGTCAGCCGCCCGTCGCGCCAGCGGAACGCCGACCGGGTGTACTCGGCGGAAGCCTTGCCGCGCTTGCGGGACTTGAACCGCGGGTAACGGGACCGCTTCTCCCAGAACGCGGTGAACGCAGTCTGGAGGTGCCGCAGCGACTGCTGCAACGGCACCGACGACACCTCGTTGAGAAACGCCAGCCCGTCGGTCTTCTTCCACTCCGTGAGAAGCGCCGAGGTCTGCGCGTAGTTCACCCTGCGCTGCTCGCCTTACCACACCGCGGTGCGGGTTTCCAACGCCCGGTTGTAGACCAGACGCACACACCCGAACGTGCGCAGCAACTCCACTTCCTGCGCCGCAGACGGATAGAAGCGGTACCGGAACGCCCGCTTCACCACCGACCCCGACGACACGCCTCACACACTAATCCCACCGCCGCTGAGCCATCGCCACGAGTCCAGGGCATCGCATTTCCTCCCCGGCGTGAAGGCCGAGGTATCGACCGACAGGAGCCCAGATGAAGGCGCTGCGCAAGCGGGACAAGGTGGATGGACCCCCGGAGCGGGAGAGTCGGCTGGTGTGGCGGATCGCCGCGCTCCTGATCGACTACCCCAGCGCGGCCGTGACCACGATGCTGCCCGACCTCCGTGCGACCGCGGTGTCCCTGCCGGCGCCCGCCGGGCCCTCGCTCGTGGCGTTCATCGACCACGCGCTGTCCACGACGGGGGGTGCGCTCGCGCAGCACTACGTCGAGACCTTCGACCTGCGCAAGCGCAACTGCCTGCACCTGTCGTACTACGCCTACGGCGACACCCGGAAGCGCGGCATGGCGCTGCTGCGGTTCAAGCACGCCTACCGCGCGGCCGGTGTGGAGCTGGGTGAGCACGAACTGCCCGACCACCTCGCGGTCGTGCTCGAGTTCGCCGCGACCGCCGACCCCGTCGCCGGCCGTCGGCTGCTGGTGGAGCACCACCCGGTGCTGGAGATGGTCCGGCTGTCCCTCGCCGAGGGTGGGTCGCCGTACCTGGCCGTGCTGGACGCGGTGTGCGCCACCTTGCCGGAGCTCAGTGCCGCCGACCGGCGCAAGATCGCGACGCTGGCCGCGGAAGGCCCGCCCGAGGAGGACGTGGGCCTGGAGCCGTTCGCGATGGACCCCGCGCTGCACGCCGAGTCGGGAGGACGACGATGAGCACGCTGCTGTGGCTGGCCCTGCCGTACATCGCGCTGACCTCGTTCCTGGTCGGCCACGTCTGGCGCTACCGGCACGACCAGTTCGGCTGGACGACCCGGTCCTCGCAGATGCACGAGAGCAGGTTGCTGCGCCTGGGCAGCCCGCTGTTCCACTTCGGGTTGCTCGCCGTGATCGGCGGCCACGTGCTCGGCCTGCTGGTCCCGAAGAGCTGGACCGAGTTCGTCGGGATCTCCGACGGGATGTACCACGTGGTCTCCGTGACGGCCGGGACGCTGGCGGGCGTGGCAACCGTGGCGGGCGTGGCGATCCTGCTGTACCGCCGGATCAGGGTGTCCGCGGTGCGCATGGCCACCACACGCGGCGACAAGATCATGTACGCGTTCCTCGCGGCGGCGATCGTCACCGGGATGTACAACACCGTGGGGGAGAACCTGATCGGCGGCGGCTACGACTACCGGGCCTCGGTGTCGGTGTGGTTCCGCGGCCTGTTCACCTTCTCCGCGCGGCCGGAGCTGATGACGGGCACACCGCTCAGCTTCCAGGTGCACAACGTGGTCGTCCTGGTGCTGCTGGGCATCTGGCCGTACACCCGCCTGGTGCACGTGTTCAGCGCCCCGGTCGGCTACCTCGTCCGGCCGTACGTGGTCTACCGCCGCCGTGACCCCCAACGCCCAGACACCAGCCGCTACGCCCGCGCGTGGGGCGACCAGCACGAGTAGGACCGGGCGGGCCCGACCGCGCGCGGGGCGTGGTCGGGCTGCCCGGTGGTGACCTTCAGCGCCGCCAGTCGTTGGGACGGCCGGTCCGCCAGTCGTTCGGGCGGCCGGTGGTGGTGATGGTGGTGTTCATGCTGGTCTCCCGTGGGGTGCTCGACGCTGGGTGAGCGTCTGGTTACCGTGTCCCTCACCTGAGGTGAGGTGGTGGCTCCCATGGTCGCTGGCGGCACGGGTCGGCGCGCATCCCCGGTGCGGTGGTGTCGTGGCTGGTCGCTGTGGCGGGCGCCACGCGCGGTCTTGTTCTACGTGTTGGGTGTGGAGCTGGTGGCGGTCGTCGCCGTGGTGGCGAGCGCGACCGTGACACCGGTGACGGCACGGCACTGGGTGTGGTTCGGCGTGCTGGCCGGTGCGGCGGTGGTGCACTTCGAGGCGGCGCGCGGGCTGGAGCGGGTGCGCGAGGTCGCGGCCGAGGGCAGCCCCTACGCCCACCCGCAGTCGATCTGGCTGTTCGCGGGCGTGCTGGTGCTGCCACCGCCGTTGCTGGCCGGGTTGGTCGCGGTGAGCTACGGCTACGGGTGGCTGAGGATCTACCGGCACAGCCCCCTGCACCGCAAGGCCTTCTCCGCCGCGACGGTGCTGCTGGGCTGCTGGTCGGCGGGCGCGATCCTGCTGGCGGTGCACCCGGACCCGGCGCTCCCGCACGCCGCGCAGCTGACCGGCCCGGTCTCCCTCGGCGTCCTGGTGGCGGCCGGTGTGGCGTACTGGTTGGTCAACCTGGCCCTGGTGGTCGGCGCGATCCTGCTGTCGACGCCGGCGCGGCCGGGCCGCGACGTGCTCGGGCCGCTGAGCCAGCAGCTGGTCATCGCCGCGTCGATCGGTCTGGGCACGGGCCTGGCGGTGGTGCTGGTGACGGCGCCGTGGGTGATGCCGGTGCTGGTGGTGACCATGCTCGGGATGCACCTGGGGCTGCTGCTGCCGGTGTACCGCACCGCCGCCCGGGTGGACGGCAAGACCGGCGCGCTGACCTCGGTGGCCTGGACCGAGCGGGCGACCGCCGAGCTGACCCGCGCCGGTGCCACCGGTGCGCCGATGGGTGTGCTGCTGCTCGACCTCGACCACTTCAGCCACATCAACAACACCCGCGGGCACCTGGCCGGTGATCACGCGCTGCGCGCCGTGGCGACCGAGCTGCGCCGCCAGGTCCGGGACGGGGACCTGGTGGGCCGGTGGGGTGGGGAGGAGTTCGTGGTGCTGCTGCCCGGCGCCGACCCGACCGCCGCCCGGCAGGTCGCCGAGCGGATCCGCGCCGCGGTGCGGGCGCCGCTGACCGACCTGCCCGGCGCCGTCCACGGCACCGACGGCGACCTGCGCATCACCGCGTCCCTGGGGGTGGCGGCGTACCCGGCCCACGGCGCGACCGTGGACGAACTGCTGCTGGCCGCCGACACCGCCCTGTACCGGGCGAAGCGGAACGGGCGGGACCGGGTGGAGTCCGCACCGGCCGGCAGCGCCGGTTGACCGGGATGGTGCCGCAGAACGGTGGACCCGCCCGGTACCGCGAGGTGTTCGCCTCCGCCGAGTTCCGCGCGTTGTTCGTCGCGCACACCGTCTCCACCGTCGGGGACCAGTTCGCCCGGGTCGCGCTCACCGTGCTGGTGTTCCGCGACACCGGCTCCCCCGCGTGGGCGGCGATCACCTACGCCCTGACCTTCCTGCCCGACCTGATCGGCGGCCCACTGCTGGCGGGCTTGGCCGACAGGTACCCCCGGCGCGCCGTGATGGTGTGCTCGGACCTGGTGCGGGCCGTGCTGGTCGCGGCGATGGCGGTGCCCGTCGTGCCGTGGCCGGTGGTCTGCGGGCTGCTGGTGCTGCTGCAACTGGCCGGTGCGCCCGCCGTGCCGGCGCGGACCGCGCTGCTGCCGCACGTGCTGCCCGGTCCGGCGTTCCGCGCGGGCGCCGCCGCGCTGTCCACGGTGAGCCAGGCCGCCCAGGTCGCCGGGTTCGCCGCCGGCGGTGTCCTGGTGATCGTCCTGGGCACCAGCGGTGTCCTGCTGCTGGACGCCGTGTCGTTCGCGGTGTCGGCCGCACTCGTGGCGTGGCGGGTCAAGTCCCGCCCCGCACCCGGCGCACCAGGTGCGCCGCGGCCCGGTTGGTGGCGTGCGATGACCGCCGGCGCGGTGCTGGTCTGGCGCGACCGGCGCCTCCTGGCGCTGATCGGCTTCGCGTCGCTGTCGGCGTTCTACATCAGCGGGGAGGCGCTGGCCGTGCCGCTGGCCGACCGGCTCGGCGGCGGGCCGGTCGCGGCCGGGCTGCTGTTCGCCGCCTACCCCGCCGGCTGCGCGCTGGCGAGCCTGGTCGTGGCCACCCGCCCGGAGGCCACCCAGCTGCGCGCCCTGCCGGTGCTGGCCGTGGCGACCAGCGCGCCGCTGATCGGCTGCGCCCTGAACCCCGACCTGCCCGTCCTCGTGCTGCTGTTCGTGGTGTCCGGCGCGGCCAGCGCCTACCACGCCATCGCCTCGCCCACCTTCGCCCTGTGGACCCCCGACGAGGCCCGCGGTCAGGTCTACGGCCTGGCCATCACCGCGCTCAAGGTCGCCCAGGGCCTCGGTGTCGCCGCCGCCGGGCTGGCCGCCGAGCACGCCCCACCGCACCAGGTCGTCGCGGCCGGTGGTGTACTGGGCGTGCTCGCCGCCCTGGCCGTCGGCGTGCTGTGGCGGCGCAGCGGCGCCACCCGTGAAACCCTGGACCAGCCAGGAGGAAAGCGCGTTCCATGACCGGGCTCCCCGCCGACGACCGGCCGTTCGACCGCAACCACTTCGACTACTCGCCCTGGTCCTTCTGGGACGAGGCCGACGACCGGGCGCGGCAGCGCCAGCTCGACCTGCGGCGTGACCTCGTCGAGCACCGCGGCTACGAGATCGGCGAGCGCTGCTTCCTCTCCGAACTCGCCTCCGTGCAGAACGAGGAGTTCCGCCTCGGCCACCGGAGCTACGTCGCCGCGGGCGCTTACCTCAGCGGGTCGCTGCACGCCGGGCGCGACTGCACGATCAACCCGTACGCGGTGGTGCGCGGTGACATCCGCCTGGGCAACGCCGTGCGCATCGGCGCGCACACCTCGATCCTCGGCTTCAACCACACCGCCGACGACCCCGACACCGAGGTGTTCCGGCAGCCCCTGCGCTCCCTCGGCATCACCGTCGGCGACGACGTCTGGATCGGCTCGCACGTCGTCGTCCTGGACGGGGTGACGGTCGGCGACCGGTCCGTGATCGCCGCCGGCGCGGTGGTCACCAAGGACGTCCCGGCCGGCGCGATCGTCGGCGGCAACCCCGCCAGGGTCCTGCGGTGGCGCGTGCCCGCGCTCGCCCCGCGTTCGGACGACCTCGTGGGCGCGCTCACCGCCTTCGCCGAGACCGCCCGTGCCCAGGCGCCTTCGGTGTTGGCGCGCTGCTGGAACCCCGACCTGGGGCTGTTCGCCGATGCACCGGGTGCCGCGCCGACCGTCCGCGCCCAGTGCGACGCGATCGAGATAGCCGACCTGCTGCTCGGCCGTGCGCCCGACCCGCTGCCCGCCCGAGCCCAGGTGGACCGGCTGCGCGGCTGGCAGGACCCGGAGACCGGCCTGGTCGGCAGGCTCCGACCGGACGGCACCGTCGAGGCCGCCCACGACGGCTTGGCCGACCCGGACGCCGCCTACCACGTGCTGTCCGTCGGCTACGCGCTGGACCTGCTGGGCAGCGACTTCGCCGAGCCGGTCCACGTCGCCTCCCGCGCGACCGCCGAACAGGTCGTCGCCGGGTTGGAGCGGCAGCCGTGGACCACCGCCGCCTGGTCGGCGGGCGCCTGGGTGGACGCCCTCGGCACCGCCCTGCACTGGAACCGGCGACGCGGCGACCGCGGCACCCCCGGCGCCACCGAAGCCCTCTTCGGCTGGCTGGTCACCACCGTCGACCCCCGCACCGGCACGTGGGGTCGACCGGCGCCCGACGACGGCCTGCTCCAGGTCGTCAACGGCTTCTACCGGGCCTCACGCGGCACGTTCGCCCAGTTCGGCCTCCCCGTGCCCCGTCCGGAGCGGGTCGTCGACACGGTCCTGGAGCACGTCCGCGACGCCCGCTTCTTCCGGCCGGAGAGGCAGAACGCCTGCAACGTCCTCGACGTCGCCCACCCGCTCTGGCTGACCCGCCACACCGGACACCGCACCGACGAGGTCCTGGCGGTCGCCCGCCGACTGCTCGCCGACGCGCTGGGCCACTGGACCGACGGCGCCGGTTTCGGCTTCCGGGCGCCGCACCCCACGACCACCGGCCTTCCCGCCACGGCACCGGGTCTCCAGGGCACCGAGATGTGGTCGGCGGTGATCTGGCTGCTCGCCGACCTGCTCGGCCTCGCCGACGCCCTCGGTTACCGCCCGCGCGGCGTGCACCGGCCCGAGCCGGCCATCAGCCTCCCGTGATCCGGGTAGCCGCATCCGGCGACCCTCACGGCGAGGCGTGTCCGGGTGGCCCCATCCGGAGACTTACGGCGATGCGTTGCCGGGTGGCCGCGTCCACGGCGAGGCGTTGACCGCCGGTCGCCACCGGGCGTACCAGTCGGCGGCGGCGCGCAGCGGCACGGGCAGCGGTGCGATGTCGGGGTACCAGGCACGCTCCCACTCCAGCGACACCCAGCCCGACCAGTCGGCCAGCAGCCGACCGCACTCCTCCAGCGGTACCGCGCCCTCCCCCGGCGGCACGGGGGTCGGGCCGTCCGCGCCCACGTCCTTGACCTGGAAGTAGCCCAGGTACTCCCCCAGCACCGCACGGGTGCGCGCCGGCGGCTCGCCCGCCCGCCACGGGTGCACCGCGTCCCACAGCACGGCCACCCGCTCGGGCTCACCGAACGGGGCGACCAGGCGTCGCGCGGTCTCGCCGGTCGGGTGCGAGTCGTGGGTCTCGACCAGCAGCCGCACACCGGCGGCGCGCAGGTCGGGCAGCACGGCGGCGATGCGCTCCAACCCGCGCCCGTCGTCGTGGCCACCGGGGAACACCCGCACCGAGGGCGCGCCGAGCAGCACCGCCAGCTCCACCAGGGCGCGCAGTTCGTCGACCACCGGCCCGTCCGGTCCCGGTCGGCACACCTTCGGGTACCCCGCCAGGCAGGCGATCACCAGGCCGGCAGCGGCGACCCGGTCACGTGCCCCGGCCGCACGCGCGGGCGACATCCCGGGGTGGACCTCCTCGTCGGGGTGCGCACGGATCTCCAAGCCGTGGCAGCCGTGCGACGCCGCCACGCGCGCGTTCTCCCGCACCGGCACACCGGGTGCACCGAGCGTGCTCACCGCGAACCGCCACCCGCTCACCGGTGCGCCACCTCCAGCGGCACGAACGACACCAGCGTCACCCGGCCGTCCGACCAGCGCACCTCGACCGCGTCCGGTCCCGCCGCCACGCCCGTGACCACGCCGGCGAGGTCCGGTGGTCCCGGTTCGGCGGTGAGCACCGCGAGCGCGGCGTGGACCGAGGTGCCGGTGGTGGTGCCGCGCAGCCTCGGCACGCGCGCCGACGGGGTGAACGCGGTGCCGCCCGGTGCGACGGCCTCGTCCGCGGAGTCCCAGCCGTGCAACGGGTGCACCGCCGAGCACAACGGCTCGTCCCTGCCGACGGCCCACCCGGTCAGCTCGACCGCGGCCCCGGCCGGCGCGCCCACCACGCGGTGCACCCGCAGCTCGAACGGCCCGCGTGCGACGACGACGCTCTCCACGCGCAGCGCGGGCACCAGCGGTGAGCCGCCGGGGAACACGGGTCGGCACCAGGAGGCGGCCCAGCCCCAGCCGTCACCGTGGCCCGCGCCGAGCGGGTGGATGCGTCGACGGACGCCGCGCAGGCCGCGGCACACCACCGCGAAGTGGTTGTCGACCGGGTTGCCCGCGGGCGTGGGACCGGTGCGGGTGGAGTAGGCGAACCGGCCGTAGTGCGGGTCGTCGCCGTCGGCGGTCTCCGCGTGGCCCGGGCGCACGTGGTCGCTGCCGTGGTTGTGCAGCCGGGCGATCCCGTCGGCCGCCGTGGTGTGCACCAGGAAGCCCGGTGCGGACAGGCTCAGCACCCGGTCGCGCTCCTCGACGGGCGCGTCCCGCTCGACGTCGGTCCACAGCGGGTCGTCCGGCCCGGCGAGCAGGCACGCGAACGCCTTGGACGCCCAGTACGGCGAGGCCGGTCCGGAGTAGTGCTGCACGACCGGCGCGTGCGGGCCGTGCCAGCCGAGGGTGAGCAGGCCGCGGTCGTCCACCGCCCCGCGGTCGAGGAAGTAGCGCAGGCACCCGCTGAGCAGTCGCCGCGACACCCCGGGCGCGAGCGGCGTGTGGCCGGTGACCGCGCCCACGGCGACGGCCGCGCCGGCGGCGAACCGGTAGGTCAGCGACCTGCCCTGGTGGATCGGCGCACCGTCGCCGCCGAACAGCAGCGAGAACCCGGAGAGGTGTTCGCGCAGGCGGTCGCCGTGCGGGGTGGTGGTGCCGGCCAGGTGCGCGTCGAGCACCGGGTACAGGTGCAGCGCCCAGCCGTTGTAGTGGTCGAAGGCGCGGCCGTCGCCGTCGGAGTACCAGCCCTGGCCCCGGTACCACGCCTCCAGCAGCTCCAGGGCGCGGTGCCGGACGCGGGCGGTGTCGGCGTCGCCCCGGCCCGCGGACTCCAGGAACCCGGCCACCGAGTACGGGAAGAGGTACCAGTTGTTCGGGGCGGGCAGCGCGTGCAGGGCGTCGCGCAGCCACGACTCGACGCGGTCGCGCACGGTCTCGTCCAGCCGGTCCCACAGCCACGGCCGGCTCACCCGCAGGGCGAGCGCCACCGACGCCGCCTCGACCAGCGGCTGGCCCTGCACGTGGTGGTCGCGGATCACCGGCCACGACTCGGCGTCGTCCGCGCCGGGCGTGCGGGTGCCGGCGTCGAGCCCGTCGGCGTAGCGCGCCAGCCAGCCGCGCGGGTCGTCGCCGCCCGCGCCCGCGACCCGGTAGGCGGCGGTGAGCATGGTCCTCGCGAACCCCTCCAGGCCGTCGCTGCGCACGCCGCTGCCCGACGCCGGGCCGGGCAGGTCCAGCCGGGCACCGCCGGCGCTCGCCCACCGCCACGCGCCGGTCAGCAACGCGTCCGCGGCGGTCTCCCAGTGGGCGCGGGTGTACCCGGTGCGCGGGCTGAGCTCTCGGTCCTCCGCCACGTCGGCCACGGGGTTCACGCGGTTCGCTCCTCTCGCTCGCGGTGCACGGGTGGGGTGGGCGGAAGCATCACGCACCGGTTGCCGGACGGCCGCACCGTCATGCCGTGTAGGGCAGGCGCTCCGGCTCCACCCGGCCGACCAGCAGCGCACCCTTGAGGAACCGGCCCACCTCGGCCACGGCGAACTCGCCGAGCCGTCGCACCTCGCGCCCCTGGGCTCCCGCCAGGTGCGGGGTGATCAGGACGTTGGGCAGGCTGAAGAGCGGGTGCCCGGGCGGCAGCGGCTCGGGTTCGGTCACGTCCAGGATGGCGGAGATCCGGCCGGTGGCGCACGCCCGGGTCAGGGCCTCGGTGTCGATCAGCGAGCCGCGGGCGGTGTTGACCACGAGCGCGCCCGCGGGCAGCAGGCCCAGCCGGCGGTCGTCGAGCATGTGACGGGTCTCGGGCAGCGCCGGGGCGTGCACGGTGACCACGGCGCTGCGGCGGCACAGGTCGTCCACGCCCACCAACTCGACGCCCAGGCGGGCGGCTTCCGCGGGGGCCACGTGCGGGTCGTGGAGCAGGACCTCGACCTCGAACGCCCGGAGTCGTCGCAACACCAGGCGGCCGACCCGGGACGCGCCGACCACCCCGACCGTGCAGTCGTGCAGCCCGGTCCCGGTCCCGGACACCCAGTCGCGGGGCGTGTCCTCGGCGGCGGTCGCGTACCTCCGGGCGCGGCTGAACGCGTGCTTGACGCCCAGCACGAGCATGGCCATCGTGTAGTCGGCCACCGGGACCGCGTTGACCTCGGCGGCGGAGGACACGACGAGGCCGCGCTCGAACACCACCGGGTCGATGCAGTTCTTGACCGTGCCCGCGGCGTGCACGACGGCGCGCAGCCCCGGAGCGGCGGCCAGCACGTCGGCGTCCACGCGCGGGGATCCCCAGCCGGTGAGCAGGATGTCCGCCTCCGCCAGGGCCGCGGCGGCGACCGGCCCGTCGAACGAGGTGAGGGTGGTCGCCGGGTCGACGTCCACGAGTTGGCGCAACCGGGCGACGACGTCGGCGGGGAAGACGTCGGCGAACGCCCAGGGAGCGAGGGCGAAGACCGCAACGGGTCGCCGTGGCACGGAGTGGGCTCCTATCGGAGGGCCGACTGGCGGCTGGTCGATGTAACCGTTTGCATCGAGTTCCACTGTACGCACCGGGCATCGCGCTCACAACGTCGACGGCCGGTCTCACCCGATCGCGGTGACGTGCGGTTACACCTTCCCGCAGTCGATGCGCAAGGCGTTGACGAAGCCGTGTAACCGTTTTATCTTTGTGAAAATCCTGTGTCGGCCCGGCACCGCGAGAGAGGCGTTCGACGTGAGCATGACTCGGGTCCGCGGTGGCACCGGTGGCACCAGCCCACCGCCCGAGGAGCCACGTCCCCGCCCCGACGGGAGCGGCTCGCGCCCCGGCCACCTGCGCCGCCTCCGGGCGAACCGGGTGCTGCTGGTCATCGCGGCACCGGCACTCGGGTACTTCCTGGTGTTCCACTACGGCGCGCTGTTCGGGAACGTGCTGGCCTTCCAGGACTACGTCCCGTTCCTCGGCCTCTCGGGCAGCGAGTGGGTCGGCCTGGCGCACTTCGAGCGCATGTTCGGCGACCCGCAGTTCTGGACCGCCGTGCGGAACACGCTGCTCATCGCCACGTTGCAGCTCGTGTTCTTCTTCCCCGCACCGCTCGCGCTCGCGGTGCTGCTCAACAGCATCGTGGGCGACACCGTCCGGCGGTTCGTGCAGAGCGTGGTCTACCTGCCGCACTTCCTGTCGTGGGTGATCGTGATCGCGCTGTTCCAGCAGATGCTGGGCGGCGCGGGCGTGGTGAACGGCTGGCTGTCCACCCTGGGCCTCGGCGGCGTCTCGATCATCGGCAACCCCGACGCCTACGGGCCGCTGGTGGTCGCGCAGCTGATCTGGAAGGAGTGCGGCTGGGCCACGATCATCTTCCTGGCCGCGCTGTCGCAGGTGGACGAGCAGCAGTACGAGGCCGCGGCGCTGGACGGCGCGGGCTGGTGGCGGCGGTTGTGGCACGTGACGCTGCCCGCGATCAGACCGGTCATCGTGCTGCTGCTGGTGCTGCGGCTGGGCGAGTTCCTGTCCATCGGGTTCGAGCAGTTCTTCCTGCAGCGCCAGTCGGTCGGTCCCGAGACCGGCGAGGTGCTGGAGACGTTCGTCTACTTCACCGGCTTCGCCAACGGCGACTTCGGCTACGCCGCGGCGGTCGGGCTGTTCAAGGGCGTGATCGGCGTGGCGCTCATCTACGCCGCCAACAAGGTGGCGCACCGGCTGGGCGAACAGGGGGTCTACAAGGCATGAGCAGCGCCGCCGCACCGGCCTGGATGGGCCGTCCCACCCCCGCCGTGCGCGCCGCCAAGGCGGTCGCGCTGACGGTGGTGGTGCTCCTGGTGGTCTTCCCGCTGTGGACGGTCCTGGCGACGAGCCTGGCGAGCCCGCAGAACGTCATCGACAACGGCGGCTGGGTGGTCTGGCCGGAGGACTTCTCGTCCGACGCCTACGCCGAGATCCTCCAGGGCGGGATCATCACCCGCGCGTTGCTGGTCAGCACGGGCGTCACCGTCATCGGCACGGCGCTGAGCCTGCTGTGCACCATCGGCCTGGCCTACACGCTGAGCCGGCCCAAGGTCTACGGCGGCAAGCCCATGCTGCTGCTGGTGCTGTTCACCTTCCTGTTCCCGCCGGGCATGGTGCCGCTGTTCCTGGTGGTGCAGGGCACCGGGCTGTTCGACTCCTACGCCGCGCTGGTGCTGCCGTTCCTGGTCAACGTGTTCAACCTGGTCGTGATGCGCGGCTTCTTCCAGTCGATCCCGTCGGAGCTGATCGACGCGGCGCGCATCGACGGCGCCGGCGAGCTGGGCATCCTGTGCCGGGTCGTGCTGCCGCTGTCCAAGGCGGTCATCGCGGTGATCGGCCTGTTCTACGCGGTCGCCTACTGGAACCGCTTCTTCGAGGCGATCATCTACTTCAACGACCAGACCAAGTGGCCGATCGGCACCGTCCTGCGGCAGTACGTCACCGGCGGGGCCTCCCTCGCCGAGACCTCCGGGGAACTGGCGACCGCCTCGCCCCAGTCGGTGCAGATGGCCGTCGTCATGCTCGCGACGCTGCCCATCGTGTGCGTGTACCCGTTCGTGCAGCGGTACTTCGTCAAGGGCGTCGTCACCGGAGCCGTGAAGGCATGACCTCCCCCACCTGAACCACTCCTTTCGGCGCCACGCCGGGAGAGGAAACCCGTCATGGATCACCGCATCGACCGCCGTTCCCTGCTGCGGCTGGCCGGCGTCGGCACGCTCGGCCTGGCCGTCCCGTCCCTGCTGTCGGCGTGCGGTGGGAGCACACCCGGCGGTGGCGTCTCCAACGCCGGCAAGGACCTCACCCCCTGGCCGACCCACGTGCCGTTCAGCGGGCCGACCCCCGACGCGCCCGGCGACGACTCCGGCGTGCAGCCGCTCTACCTGAAGTACCCCGACGAGGTCGTGCGGTCGGTGGACGGCCCGGTCGGGGACGGCTCCGACATCACGGTGATGGTCGTGTCGTACGGCGCGCCGCCCAAGCCGGTCGGCGAGAACCAGTACTGGCAGGCGGTCAACCAGGCGCTGGGCGTCAACCTCAAGGTGACCGTCGTGCCCGAGCCGGAGTACGGGCAGAAGATGGCCACGCTGATGGCGTCGGGCGACGACCTGCCGGACATGATCATGTTCACCAACCTGGCACTGCCGCACGCGGCCGAGTTCGTCCAGGCCCGGTGCGCCGACCTGTCGGAGTTCGTCGGCGGTGACGCGGTCAAGGAGTTCCGCAACCTGGCCAACGTCCCCACCTACGCCTGGCAGGGCATGGGCCGCATCGGCGGCAGGATCTTCGGCGTCCCGCTGGAACGGCCGATGCCGGCCAACAGCCTGTTCGTCAACCGCACGGCCATGGACGCGGCGGGCATCCCGAAGGACTGGACGACCGAGCAGTACCTGGACGCCATGAAGGAGCTGACCGGCGACCGCAGGTGGGGCGTCGGCTGGTTCAAGACGCTGTTCGGCGGGCTGGGCGCGGTGACTTACCACGCCGGCTCGACGGGCGCGCCGAACACGTGGTCGGAGAAGGACGGCGCGTTCGCGCACACCATCACCACGCCGCAGTTCGAACAGGCCCTGGAGGTGATGCGCAAGCTGGTCGAGGCCGGCACGCAGTACCCCGACAGCCTCACCACCAGCTCCACCGACATGCAGAGCTACTTCCACAACGGCACCGTCGCCTCGATCAACGACGGCTTCGGCTCGGTGAACATCTCCTTCCTGAACAAGATCAACGGCCGGTTCGCACCCGACCTCGGCAGGCCGTACGGACCGCAGGCCACGCCCTGGCAGAGCAACGGCACCTTCGGCTACGTCACCCTGAAGAAGGCCGACTCTCCCCGGATCAAGCTGCTGCTGCGCGTCATCGACTACCTCAGCGCCCCCTTCGGCACGCAGGAGTACGAGCTGGCCAACTACGGGGTGGAGGGCAAGCACTTCACCAAGGAGGCCGGCGGCATCAAGCTCACCGACCTGTACAGCCAGGAGAACAACTCGCTGCTGCCGACCAAGTACATCGGCGTGGCGCCGTCGGTCCTCTACCTGCCGGGCCACCCCGACGTGGCCAGGGCCGTGCACGACTGGCAGAAGGCGACGCTGCCGCGCAGCGTGCGCAACCCCGGCATCGGGCTCCGCTCCGCCACCGAGGCGGGCAAGAGCGCCCAGCTCAACCAGATCCTGGGAGACGGCATCACGGCGGTCACCTTCGGCCGCAAACCGCCGTCGGCGTGGAAGGACGTCGTCACGCAGTGGCGTCAGGCGGGCGGTGACAAGGTCGCCGAGGAACTGGCCGAGGAGCACGCCGCGAACCGGTGACCCGGGCCGGTGGGCGGACCCGGGCCTACCGCGCCCGGATGTCGGAGCGCACCAGCGGGCGGACGGAGTCGCGCACGACGATGTGGGTGCCGAGCATGACCCGCTCGGGCACGCCCGACTTGTCCCGCGCGCGCTGCAGGGCCATGCGCACCGCGGTGCGGCCCAGCTCCTCGTGCGGCACGTGGACGGTGGTGAGGTCGATGTCGGCGGCGGGTGGCAGGTTGTCGAAACCGACCAGGGAGACGTCGTCGGGGACGCGCAACCCCTGCTCGCGCAACGCCTGGCGGGCACCCGCGGCGATGAGGTCGTTGCCCGCGAAGACGGCCGTGAAGTCACGGGGTCCGGCGGCGAGCCGCTCGCGGATCATCCGGTAGCCCTCGCTGCGCTCCATCGTGCCCTCGACCTCCAGGCCCGGGTCGTGCGGCACGTGGTGGTCGGCCAGGGCCGCGCGGTACCCGGCGATGCGGCTCTCCGGGGTGGTGTAGCTGTCGCGGCGGCCGAGGAACAGGATGCGCCGGTGACCCGCCGACAGCAGGTGGCTGGTGATGGCGTGGGCGCCGCCGGTGTTGTCGTACTCCACCACGAGCGCGGGCACGTCGGGCCCCAGCGGCGGGCGTCCGCACAGGACCAGCTGCGAACCCGCGAGCGCCAGCGCGCGGGCGTAGTCGGCCATCCGCGCGCGGTACGCCTCGTCGGCCACCACGTTGCCGACGAGGATCACGCACTCGGCGTGCTCCTCGCGCATGAGCTGGACCGTGGCGAGCTCGCGCTCGGGGTCGCTGCCGGTGGTGCCGACGATGCACAGCTTGCCCTCGATGGCGGCCTGCGCCTGCACGCCCTGCGCCACGTGGGCGTAGTGCGGTGAGACGACGGAGTTGACGATGATGGCCACGCTGCGGCTGCGCGCACCGGCGAGCCCGCGCGCGTTGGCGTTGGCCACGTAGTCCAGCTCGCGCACCGCCCGCAGGACCCTGCTGCGCGTGGCGGTCGCGCCGGGGTAGGTGCCGGACAGGATCCGGGAGACGGTGGCGACGGACACCCCGGCGTGCGCGGCCACGTCGCGGATCGTGGTCGGCCGTCGCTCACCGTTGTCGGCCGCCGCGCGCCGGACCATGTCGCCTCCACCTGGTGTTGCAACCTCGCTGGTAAAACGCTTACACGCGATGTTTCCGGCTCGCTCTCGTGGTGTCAAATCACCCTTCGGTCGACAACCCGGTGGACGAGTGACCGTCCAGGCCGCCTCCGGCAGGCCGTTCATGTAACCGCATACGTCGAACGGCGGTAACCCTTGACAGGGTATGTGACGCATGCTGCCATTACCTCGTTGTAAACGTTTCCACGGCTGACATTCCACCGGCATTGCCCTGCTCACAGTGGAGCCCCCATGGCGATGATCTCCCGACGTAACCTCATCCTCAGCGCCGCGGCGGTCGGCACCGCCGCGCAGGTGGGGCGCGCCACCGGATCGGCGCACGCCGCCCCCGCCGCGGGCACGTGGCCGGCGACGGCGAGCGGTGCGCTGGAGGACGGTGTCGAGCTCCGGTGGCTGGAAGGGGGCGTGCCCCGCCAACTGGCCGCCGGGTCGACGTGGGGCGTGCCGTGGCCCAAGGGGACGGTGCCCCGGCAGCAGTCCTTCGCGTTGCGCACAGCGGCGGGACAGCAGGTTCCCGTGCAGTCGTGGGCCACCGCGTACTGGCCGGACGGGTCGTTGAAGTGGACCGCGCACGCCATCGGCGCCGAGGTGCCCGCGGCCGAGCGGTACGTGCTCACCGGGGGCACGCCCGCGACGCCCGCGACGACCCTGACGATCAAGGAGAGCCGCGACGAGGTCGAGGTGGACACCGGCGTGATCCGGTGCCACGTCCCGAAGAGGGGCGACCGGCTGGTGCGCACCATCATCCGGGGTGGTCGCGAGATCGCCCGCCACGGCAAGCTGGTGTGCCTGCGGCAGGGCGAGCCGGGCGACGAGGACGGCCCGGTGAAGCTGGACAGGTTCACCGGCCGGGTGGAGAAGGCGACCGTCGAGTCGTCCGGCCCGGTCCGGGCGGTGGTCAAGGTCGAGGGCAGGCACCGGCACGGCGGGCGGTCCTGGCTGCCGTTCACCGTGCGCCTGTACTTCTACGCCGGCAGCGACGGCATCCGCGCGGTGCACACGTTCGTGTTCGACGGCGATGAGAAGGAGGACTTCATCCGCGGCCTGGGCATCCGGTTCGAGGTGCCGATGCGCGACGAGCCGCACAACCGGCACGTGCGCTTCGCCGGACCGGACGACGGCGTGCTGTCCGAGGCGGTGCGCGGCATCACCGGCCTGCGCCGCGACCCCGGCGCGGCGGTCCGCCAGGCGCAGGTCGCCGGTCAGGCCACCCCGCCGGTGGACACCTGGGACACCCGCGTCAGCTCACGCCTGCACCTCATCCCCACCTTCGGCGACTACTCGTTGCGCCAGCTGTCCGCCGACGGCTTCCAGATCCGCAAGCGCACCAAGGCCGGTCACGCGTGGATCCCGGTCGACGCCGGTGGCCGGGCGGGCGGGCTCGGGTACGTCGGCGGCCCCGGCGGCGGGTTCGCCTTCGGGATGCGCGACTTCTGGCAGCTGCACCCGTCCCAACTCGACGTCCGGGGCGCGGCCGGCGACGCGGCCGAGGTCACCGTGTGGCTGTGGTCGCCCGACGCCGAGCCCATGGACCTGCGCTTCTACCACGACGGCATGGGCCAGGACACCTATCCCGAGCAGCTCGAAGGCCTGGAGATCACCTACGAGGACTACGAACCCGGATTCGGCACCCCCTACGGGATCGCGCGCACCACGGAGCTGGTGTTCTGGGCGCTGGACTCGACGCCCGCCGCGCAACGGGTCGCGGAACTGGCCGAGGCGGTGCGGACACCCCCGCTGATCGTCACGTCGCCGGCGCACCTGCACGCCGCCGGCGTGTTCGGCGACTGGTCGCCGGTCGACCGCTCGACACCGGCCAAGGCGCACATCGAGGACCGCCTGGACTTCCTGTTCGACCACCACAGCGGGCAGGTGGAGCAGCGGTCCTGGTACGGCTTCTGGGACTACGGCGACATCATGCACAGCTACGACCCCGACCGGCACGTCTGGCGCTACGACGTCGGCGGCTACGCCTGGGCCAACTCCGAGCTCTCCCCCGACCTGTGGCTCTGGTACCAGTACCTGCGCTCCGGCCGGGCCGACGTGTTCCGCTTCGCCGAGGCGATGACCCGCCACACCGGCGAGGTCGACGTCTACCACCTGGGCAAGTGGCGGGACCTCGGCACCCGGCACGGCGTGCAGCACTGGGCCGACAGCGCCAAGCAGATGCGCATCAGCAACGCCGGCTACCGGCGCTTCCTCTACTTCCTCACCGCCGACGAGCGCACCGGCGACCTGATGCGCGACCTCGTGGACGCGGACCGGACGTTCCTGGTGCTCGACCCCATCCGCAAGATCCGCACCGGGCCGTACGTGCCGGACCCGCACGCCCTCGGCGTCAGCACCGGCACCGACTGGAGCGGCCTCGCGCTCGCCTGGCTGACCGAGTGGGAGCGCGGCGGCGACCCGATCGCCCGCGAGAAGCTGCTCAACGGCATGCGCACCATCGCCGCGATGCCCAACGGGTTTGCGCGCGGCAGCGGCCTGTACGACCTCGACAACGGCACGTTCAAGCCGACCGAACCCGCGGTGAGCGTCGGCTCGCTGGGCTCGGTGTTCGGCCTGGTGGAGCTGTGCAGCGAGGTCATCTCCCTGACCGGGGACGAGGCGTTCACCCGGGCGTGGTTGCAGTACTGCCGGCTCTACAACGGCACCGCCGCCGAGCAGCAGGCGGAGACGGGCCAGTCCTGGGGCAGCCTCAACCTGCGCCAGGCGCACTCCCGGCTCACCGCCTACGCCGCCGCCAAGCTGGGCGACACCACGCTGGCCGCGCGCGCCTGGCGGGAGTTCGACACCGGCCACGCCGGCTACCCGCGCAACCGCGAGTTCGCATCGGTGCGCGTGCAGGGCCCGAGCGTGCTCAAGCCGGTCGACGAGGCGGGCTTCGTCTCCACCAACGCCAGCGCCCAGTACGGCCTGGCCGCCATCCAGTGCCTGGCCCTGGTCGGCGACCACCTGACCTGACCCGCGGACCCGCTGCCCCGGACCCGCAGACCCGCCAGCGCACGCCCCCTGACCCGCGCACACCACCTGATCTGCCCCGCACGCCACCTGATCCGGCACCGCACACCGCCGAACCGAGGCCCCGCCGCCGTTGTTCGACCACCGAGCCGTCGAGGTGCGGAACACCTCGACACGTCGAAGGACAACAATGAAACGACTGACAAAGGCGTCCGTAGTCGTTGCCGTGACCACCTTGCTGACCGGTGCGCTGACCGCGGTGGTGTTCACCCCGGCCGGGCACGCCGCGACGACCCGGTACGAGGCGGAGACCGCGCCGGCCACCTGTGACGGTGCGATCGCCACGAACCACTCCGGCTACTCCGGGAGCGGGTTCTGCGACCCGAACGGCGCCACCGGCGCCTCGGTGAGGTTCACCGTCAACGCCGCCGCCGGCGGCACCGCGACCCTGGCCATCAGGTACGCCAACGGCAACACCGTCGGCCGGCCCACGACCATCAGCGTCAACGGCGCGGCGGTGCAGACCGGGTCGGCGTTCGACCACACCGGGGGCTGGAGCACCTGGGCGACCAAGACCCTCACCGCCCCGTTGAACGCGGGCGACAACACCGTCGAGCTCTCCGCCACCACCGCGGCCGGGCCGGCCAACATCGACTACCTGGAAGTCACCACGAACGGCGGCACCGCGGCCAGGCGGATGGAGAGCCTCGGCCGCGGCGTGGTGGCCGTGCGGTCGAGCGACCGTGCCGTCCTGGTCAGCTGGCGGCTGCTGGGGCTCGACCCGACCGGGATCGGCTTCAACGTCTACCGGTCCACCGCGGGCGGCCAGGAGGTCAAGCTCAACTCCGGCGTGCTGACCGGGGGTACCAACTTCACCGACTCGACGGCCAACCTGTCGCAGTCCAACAGCTACCGCGTCCGGCCGGTGGTCGACGGCGTGGAGCAGGCGCCCAGCGGCGCGTTCACGCTGCGCGCCAACGCCGCGACCGAGCCGGTGGTGCGCGTGCCGCTGCGCGCCGGCGGCGCGGTGAAGTTCCTGTGGGTCGGCGACCTCGACGGCGACGGCGAGTACGACTACGTGCTGGACCGGCAGACGTCACCGCAGAAGATCGAGGCCTACCGCCGTGACGGCCGGTTCCTCTGGCAGGTCGACATGGGCCCCAACAGCACCGACCAGAACAACATCGAGGGTGGCTCGGCCACGATCGACGTCGGCCACAACGACGGTGTCACGGTGCAGGACCTCGACGGCGACGGTCGCGCCGAGGTGGCCGTGCGGATCGCCAACGGCGTCACCTTCGGCAACGGCGTCAGGTTCACCAACAGCGACAACAACCGGCAGTTCATCGCCATCCTCGACGGCATGACCGGCGCCGCCCGCGCCACCGCGCCGGTGCCGACCGACTACCTGGCCGACGGCCCGATGTACGCGCGCTTCGGCGTCGGCTACCTCGACGGCGTCAACCCCAGCCTCGTGGCGTTCATGAAGAACCGGATCGGCAGCGGCGACTTCAACCTCATGTTCACCGCCTGGCGGTTCACCGGCAGCGCGCTGACCATGCAGTGGAAGTTCCTGCGCGGCAACCGGAACCTGCCCGACGGCCACAACACCCGGATCGTCGACGTCGACGGTGACGGCCGCGACGAGATCGCCGAGATCGGGTTCGTGCTCAACGGCGACGGCACCCTGCGCTACTCGCTCGGACCGGCCGGCGTCGTGCACGGCGACCGCTTCCACATCGCTGACATGGACCCGAGCCGCCCGGGGCTGGAGGGCTACGGCGTGCAGCAGGTCAACCCCAGCGGCCTGCGCGACTACTACTACGACGCCGCCAACGGCAACATCATCTGGCGGCACACCGAACCCGGCACCGCCGACGTGGGCCGCGGCATGGCGGGCGACGTCGACCCGCGCCACCCCGGCATGGAGGTCTGGGCGTTCTCGGGCCTCTACAACGCGTCCACCAACCGGCTCACCCAGTCCAGCACCTCGTTGCAGCCCTGGCCGCAGCTGGGCCTGTACTGGGACGGGGACATCACCATGGAACTGCTCAACGACGGCAAGTTCGAGAAGTGGAACCCGACCAGCCCCACCCCCACCAACAGCGTGCCGCGACTGCTCACGACCTCGCAGTACGGCGCGGTCGACGCGGCCCAGGGCAACTCGCCCACCATCTACGGCGACCTCTTCGGCGACTGGCGCGAAGAGGTCGTCTACACCAACGCCGCCTTCACCGAGCTGATCATCTTCACCACGAACCAGCCGAGCAGCACCAGGCTGTACACGTTGGCGCACAACCCGGCCTACCGCAACGCGATGACGCTCAAGGGTTACATGCAGTCCCACCACGTCGACTACTTCCTCGGAGCCGGCATGGCGACTCCGCCGCGTCCCGCCATCACCTACCCGGAGCGGTAGGCGTGCGCGCGACCCGGAGGAAGACCGCTTGACGTGACCAGAGGCGCCGGCCGGCCGCAGCCGAGCACGATCCCCGTGGCCGGCGCCGGCGCCAACCCGAGCTCCACGACTCCGCCGCCGCCACCTCTGGTCCACAGGCTCCCCCGACCTGGCTCAGGAGCGTGCACGGTGATGTCCAGGCGGGTGGCGAGGTCCCGTCATTGGACGACTCGTCCTGGGTGGCGGTCACCTGCCGCACACCTACAACGACGTGGACTCCTCCGACATGGCAGCCCGGCACCATCACCGCGGTCGGGTTGGACGCGAACGGCGTCGAGGTGGTCCGCACGTCCAAGACCACCACGGACGCGGCCACCGCCCTGCGCCTGACCGCGCACACCGCGCTTGCTGGTGCTGCGCGCCACGTCCAGCGGCCTGACCGCCGCCACCGTCACCTCCACCGCCTTGACCACGACGGGCAGCCTGACGACGCGGATGCCCGCCGGCTACTGACGACGGGACGCGCCCGCGCACGTCCGGCCCTCCCGGGAGTGGGCTGGACGAGTTGCCCAAGACCCCGGTAGCGGCCACTGCCTCCACCCAACGGAGGTGGCCGAGCCGGGGTCTTCGCCGTGCCACCCGCACCGTGCGACCGCGTGGAATTCCACGGCCTCTACGCCTTCCGCGCCCCTCGCCATGCCCTGGAAATTCCATTCTGCACCATCCGGAAATACCTCCGACGCTTTACACGAATAGGCGACTTCCGGTATCGGGAGAACCGCAGAGCAGATACTTGACCCATGAGCCGATTCAGTTCGATCGACTTTGTCCGCGCAGTCCCAATGGTATCCGGACCTGCCGGGGGCTCACCTTCTTCGTGACAGGAGCAA
The DNA here is from genome assembly GCF_040673975.1 of Actinosynnema sp. NPDC050801. Taxonomy (NCBI): domain Bacteria; kingdom Bacillati; phylum Actinomycetota; class Actinomycetes; order Pseudonocardiales; family Pseudonocardiaceae; genus Actinosynnema; species Actinosynnema sp. NPDC050801. Next base: position 28,965 of record NZ_JBFAQZ010000021.1, read on the forward strand.
CCCATGGACATCCGCCGTGTCGCGGCCTCGATCCTCGCCGTCGCCGCCGTCCACCCCGTCCCCGCCTCGAACCAGGTGGCGAACCCGGTGGCGGCGGCCGGCGGCGCCGCGCGCGACAACCCGTTCGCGCGTCCGGCCAAGGGGTATCCGGAGTACGCTCGGTGAGATCGCCCCAGTCCCCGGCGAAGCCGACCAGAGTCGATCACAAACCACTTCAGAGGGACGGGCCGATGCCGACGACCGACGTGCTCATGGACCGCTGCACCCCGGACAACGCTGGACAGGTCGAGACGCCCTGCCCCGTGTGCCCCCATCCGACGTACGCACACGACCCCATCGCCCGGCGGTTCTGCTCCGCGACCGAGGCCGGCGCGCTCACCCGCGGCTGCCAGTGCTCCAGCGAGTCGAGCGGCGCGACCTACGGCACGTCGGGGCGCGGGAACACCAAGGACCGGGCCGGTCGAGCCTGACGCCGGATCCGCGCCCCGGCGCGGACCGCCGACCGGGCGCGCGCCTGCACTCCAGCGACATCCGGGTGCACGTCGAGCACGCGGTCCAGCCCGGTGACGGTCAGCGGCATCAGGACCGCACGGGTGCGGGCGACGACGTAGAACCCCACTCCGCACGCGTCCGCCGCGGCCTGGACCTCCACCAGCACGCTGAGGCCGGCCGCGCCGAAGAAGCTCACCCCGACGAGGTCGACGACCACGTCCGGGCCGGCTTGGCCCACCTGGGCCAGGAGGCGGTCGCGCAGCTCAGGGGCGGTCGACAGGTCCACCTCGCCGGACACGGCGCACACGGTGGCGGAGGGTTGGAGGACGACGTCGAGCGAAAGCGGTCGAGCCGGATTTCGGACGGAGGCACTCATGAGAACCCTCTCACCTGAGCATGGCGTCCGCGTGGTCCGGGCGGCAGAACCGACGTGATGAGCATATAGCCACGCACGGTCGCCGTACAAGGCCATGTCAAACCCAATTCGAACTCATTTCTTGAAAACTTCCGGCAGCCCGACCCGAACTCATCCGAAAATCTGCCGAAATCGATATAGACAGTTTTCTTGCGGTAAAGTGCGACGTCCTGAGGGCACATCGAGCGCGCGGCGCCGCCGCGCGCTCACCAGGACAACCGTCCGGCCGGGTTCGGCCGGAGGCGGGAGCGCCGAGATGATCCCGAACCAGCCCGGTCCGTCCACCGACTCCACCACCGGCCGCGCATGCCGGTGGACGATGAAATCGCCCACGGCGGCACCGGGCCTCGTCGACGGCGGCTGGTGGCCCTGGTCCACCGACCCCGCGAACGAGTTCCCGCCGTTGATCACGGCCATGGCCGCGCTGGGGATGCGCGTGCTGCGGGTGTCCTACCACCTCGGCACGTGGGCGCCCACCGGCCGCCTGCTCACCGTGGGCGACACCGACGTGCGGTTGGAGGGCTTCCGCACCACGCAGCCCCACACCGTCACCATGATCGGACCGGGCCGCGCCCGGACCCGGCTGCTGGTGATCCCCCCGGCCACACCGGGCGGCGCCGCACGAGCCGCGTTGCGCGCCGCCGCCGACGTCGATTCGACCACCACCGCCGAGGACGTCCTGAGGTGGAACAACGTGCTCGTCGCCGGCCTGCGGACCGGCACCGCGGCCCAGCCGGGGTGGCGGACCGTCGACGCGGAGCCGACCGAGCGCCGGCAGGCCGACGGCGGGACGCGGGACCTGCGGGCGGCGCTGCGCGAGCCACGACCGCAACCGCGTGACGGGGAGGACAGGGCGGCGTCGTGACGCCCCACCAGCGCGGCCCGCACCACCGGCCGGCCACCCGGCACCGCGGTCGAACGGGTGCCGCACCGGCCGGATGACCACCGATGACGCGAGGCACCCGGCGCATCCGGGTGACAGCAGCGGCGGGACGGCACGGACCGGCCGCCGTCGGGATCGCGACCCCTTAGGGTGGGGCGTCCCTGATTCCCCGCGGGAACAGCACGTGCGTCGTGCTGGGCGACAGGCAAACTGGGAGGTCTCCGGGTGCCCCGGTACACCACCAGTCGGTTGACGCAGGTGAGCCGCTGGATAGCGGAGAAGGCCGTCGAACTGGACACGCCAGTCTCGATCGGCGCCCTCTGCCAGAGCGCAGTGGCACGGCTGGGTGTGAGCGGCGTCGTGCTGACGATGGACACCTCCGGTTGGCCGGAGCTCAGGTGCGCCACGGACGTGTTGGGCGAGCAGCTGACCGAGTTGCAGGTGACGGTGGGTGAGGGCCCGGCCGTGGACGTCTGGCGGGGCGGCGGCCCGGCGCTCGTCGCCGACCTCGACGCCCTGTCCAGCCAGGCGCGGTGGCCGCTGTTCGCGCCACTGGCCGTCGAGGCCGGGGCGGGTTCGCTCTTCGCCCTGCCGTTGTGCGTCGGCGCGATCAGGGTCGGGCTGCTGTCGCTGTACCGGGTCGAGGCGGGTCACCTCGACGGCCCGGCGCTGACCGACGCGCTGGCGTTCGCGGAACTGGCCCTGCGGCTGCTGCTGGACGAGCAGGTCGGCCTGGACGCGACCGGCGGCACCGACGACGACCTCCCGCTGCACAACCCCAGGGTGCACCAGGCCACCGGGATGGTCGCGGCGCAACTCGACGTGGGCATGGCCGACGCGTTCGCCCACCTGCGAGCGCGGTCGTTCGCCGAGCAGAGGCCGTTGAGCGACCTGGCGGCCGACGTGGTGGCCCGGCGACGACGATTCGACCGCGACGGGAACGACCACGACAACGGGCGGGACACGACCGGACTATGAAACACACCCGTGGAGGTGGCTTCGATGGACGGTGATCGTCTTGTCGAAACGTTCGTCGAACTGGCGGACACCCTGGTCGACGACTTCGACGTCATCGACTTCCTGCACATGCTCGCCGACCGGTGCGTCGAGCTCCTCGACGTCGACGCGGCGGGACTGCTGCTGGTCGACCACCAGGGCAGGTTGCAGTTGATCGCGACGTCGAACGAGCAGGCCCGGCTGCTGGAGCTCTTCCAGCTCCAGAACGACGAGGGACCGTGCCTGGACGCGTTCGCCGCCGGCACCAGGGTCAGCCACCCCGATCTGGCCAACGCGGCCGAGCGGTGGCCGAGGTTCACCGCGGCGGCCACTGCGGCCGGGTTCGCAGCCGTGGACGCGGTGCCCATGCGCCTGCGCAGCGAGGTGATCGGCGCGCTCAACCTGTTCCGGAACCGGTCCGGAGACCTGGACGCGACCGCCTTGCGGACCGCCACCGCGTTGGTCGACGTCGCCACCATCGGCCTGCTGCAACAACGCTCGATCCACCACCACCAGGTGCTGACCGAGCAGCTCCAGGCCGCGTTGACCAGCCGGGTGGTCGTCGAGCAGGCCAAGGGGCTGGTCGCCGAACGCCTCCAGGTCGACATGGACACCGCGTTCGCCGCACTGCGCGGCTACGCCCGCGGGCACAACCTCAAGCTGAGCCGAGTCGCCCACGACGTCATCGCAGGCGACATCAACACCCCGGAACTGCTCAACGCGCCCACCGGCGTCAAGCCACTCCGACGCTGACCGGACAACCGGTCGGTCAGCCGCGTGGTGGCCCCGTGCGGCCCCCGACCAGGTCCCGGAGCTGCGGGGTGGGCGTCAGGCCCAGGTCCACCCGCAGGAGGCGGCTGAACCGGTCGAACGCGTGCACCGCCTCGGATTGGTTGCCCTCGGCCAAGTGGACGCGGATGAGAGCGGTCTGGGCGCTCTCCCGCAGCGGGTCGGCTCGGACGACCACACCGGCCGCCGCCGCCGCATCACCGAAGCGCCGCGCCTCGACCAGGCCGTCCACCACCGCCTCCAACGCGTGGAGCCGGAGTTGGCGCCAGTCCTCGGCCTCGAAGGCGACCCAGTCGTCGTACCAGAGCGGCAGCAGCTCCGACGACAGCGTGGCGACCGCCTCCACGCCCAGGTCCACCGCGGCGTGCGGACCGGCTTCCAGCAGTCGGTGGGCGAGCGCCTGGGCGTCGCGCAGGTCGACCGAGACACCGGGTGCGAGTTCGAGGCTGGACGGGGTGACCAGCAACGTGTCCCGGCAGGCGCGGTTCATGCGGATCAACGTCGACCTCAGGGCCGCGTAGGCGTGGCCCTCGGTCGCGTCCGCCCACAGGGAGCCCGCCACCAGCAGCCGCCCCACCGCCCGGTGGCGCATCGCCATGAACGCCAGCAGCCGCTCCGCCCCTCCGGAGACCGGAATGGCGTCGGCTCCCCCGGTGAGCCGGAACCCGTCGAGGAGCACGATGCGCAAACCCGCTTGGCGCACAGGAGGCGCCAAGCGCACGTCCGGCGTCGCGAGTGGGCTCACGAGGCCGGTGTCGGTGTCGGTGTCGTCACGAAGAAGTTCGGAAAAGTGTTCACGGATGGCCTTTCGGCTTCATCTCGCACGTGTGCGCGGTGCCCGCGCGGTCGCTGCCGGATCAGAGCCGGTTGCGCCGGAAACCGTCGACTGACGTCCGTCGACCAGGTTACCAACGGGGGCACGGCGATTGGGCCGGCTCGCACATGCGCTGCCACCACACGACTCCACCACGCGTGGAGCTGGCACGCGGCCGGCCAAACCACCCGTTCGGGGAGTTCGTCGCGGAACCCCGAGGACGCGCAGAGCGACCCGGTCCCCTTCCAGGGCCGGGTCGTCGTCGGTCTGTCGTGTCCGCGGGTCATCTCGGCAGTGCCCGAGTGCTAGGACTCGCAGCTGCTGCGGAGGTCCGGCGGGACGCCGACGGGACCGCACGAGTCGGTGTTGTCGCCACCGTTGAGGGTGTCCTGGGCGAGGTCGGTGCCCGGCCCGCTGAGCGTGTCGTTGCCCGCGGAACCGTTCAGGGTGTCCGTGCCGAGGTCACCGTTGAGGAAGTCGTCGCCCACCTGGCCGGTGAGTGTGTCGTCGCCCGCGCCGCCGTGGATCGTGTCGATGTACGCGCTGCCGGTGATGGTGTCGTTGCCACCGCTGCCGTGGATCGTCTTGCCGGGGTTGGCGCTGGTGCAGTCGATCGTGTCGTTCCCGCCGGACCCGTACACCGTGGTGTCGTCCTGCGTCACGTTGGGACCGATGGTGCACGGAACCGCCGCCGACGCGACGCCGGTGCCCATGAAACCACCCATGACCATGATGCCTGCGGCCAAGATCGGGACGAGCTGTCGATTTCGCACTGTGTTCCTCCGTTTCGCGCTCCGGGAATTCGGATGACCACATCGTGTTCCGCGAGGCGTTACCGGCGCGTGACGCCATCACGGGCACACCACCGCCGGTCACCCGGATGCGAGTGCACCCACTCCCGAATGCCGTGGAAGCCGCTGTTCGAGGGCTTTTCCGAGCGGTCCACGTGCCGTGTCGAACGCCCGGCCGGGAGGCGCGCACCTCACGCACTGCCGCCGGCGGGGGTGCTCGTCCACTCACTCGGAGGCCTGATCACACCCCGTCGGGTACTGGCCGCACGCCCGTGCTGTGGGAAACTGGGCCCCCTTGGTCGTTCGCCCCGGACCCCGGTGAACCAATCGATGTCCCGTTGGCGACGCGGAGGTCCTGATGATGGAGCCCGACACCCCACCTCCCTTCGGGGACCCGGGCCTGGATCGGCCCTGGACCATTCGGGGACGGGTCGCCATGGCCGACGTCGAGTCCCTGGTGGCGTTCACCGCCGACCTCCGGTCGCTCGACCACCGCTACGGCGGAGGCCGCTGTCGTGGCGCCGCGGTGTCGCGCCTGCCGTTCGCCCTGGCGCTGCTCGACTTCCCCGCGGCCGTCCAGGTCGCCGAGCTGCTGCGCGCCGCCGTTGCCGACCTGCACAACCTGGCGGGGTGGTCCTCCTTCGACACGGGGCGGACGGGCGCCGCGGCACAGCACTTCCGCACGGCGCTGACCGTGGCGGCACGGGGCGATCACGCGTCGCTGACGTCCAACGTCTACTACCGGCTCGGGCGGATGTCGTTGCACCACAACGACATCGGGCGGGCGATGGCCGAGTTCCGGCTCGGTGAACGGGCCGCCGAGGCCGGGGGCTCGGCACTGGCGGCATCGGTGATCTCCGCGAACCAGGCGTGGGCGCACGCGCGCGCGGGACGTTCGGACGAGGTCGCGATATCGCTGGCGCACGCGCGGGAGGCCTTCATGCTGGCGGCGGACGAGTCCGTACCGCCCTGGGCGGCGTTCTTCACCGCCACCGACTTCACCGCGATCACCGGCGTCGCCTACACCGAACTGGCCCGGACCGCGGACCCCCGGTACGCCGAGTTCGCGGCGGCCGTGCTGTCGACCGCCCTCGACGGCTACGGGCCCGACATGGCGGCAGCCGCGCGTTCAGCCTCATCTCCTTCGCCGTCTGCCACCTGCTCGACGACCAGGTGGAGGCGGCGGTCGAGTTGGGCAACCAAGCGGTCGACCGGTGCGAAGTCCTGACCTCTACCCGAACGGTCGGGCGACTGCGACCGCTGCGCGACGAGGCGGCACGGCGCCGCACCCACTCCGGGGCACTCGCGCTGGCGGCGCGGATCCGCGCCTTCCGCCCCGCCGGCGCCCGCCCGGGCCCGACGGCGGCGTGACCAACCGGTCGAGCGCCGGGTGCCGGGAACGACGAGTCGATGCTCGTCGGAACATCCCAGCCGGTACGCCCATCCAGGCGACTGCGACGCCGATCAACGCAACCGCCGACAACTGCGTGGGCAGCTCCCCCGCGGTCGCCAACTGCACCGGCTGACCACCCGATCCACTTCGGATTTCCGTCGAGGGGCCCGCACGCAGTCTGGGATAGCATCCCGGCGGTGATCGTGCCGCCGGGTCCGCCCGGTATCAGCGGCATTCGAACGGAATGGGGCGCCCGCGTTGGTTTCCCGGCCGGATGGACTCGTGCTCGACCCGGAATTCTTCCGCGACCCCTTCCCCGCCTACGCGGCTTGCCGGGCGGAGGGCGGGGTCCACCAGGCGGTGCTGCCCGGTGGCCCGACCGCGTGGGTGCTCACCCGCTACGAGGACGCACGGGCCGCGCTCGTCGATCCCCGCCTCAGCAAGGACCTCAGCGCCGCCGGCGCCCTGTTCGAACGGCACACGCGCGGCTCGACCGGCGGCGGGGGCAGCTCGGCTCCGGTCATCAGGCACATGCTCAACTCCGACCCGCCGGACCACACCCGGCTGCGGCGCCTGGTCGGCCGGGCGTTCACCGCACAGCGGATGTCGGCGCTGCGCCCCGTCATCGAGCGGATCACCGGGGAACTGCTCGACGTCCTCGCCGAACGCCACGGCGTCGTGGACCTCATCAAGGAGTTCGCCTTCCCGTTCGCCACGGTCGTGCTGTCCGAGCTGCTCGGCGTGCCGGAGGACGACCGCGACGACTTCGCCCGGTGGGCGTCGGCCGCCGTCGACGGCACCGGGGCCGCGGCGCCCGACCCGGACCAGGCCGGTCTGCGGACCCTGGTCGGCTACCTGGCCCGGCTCGTCGCGGCCCGGCGTGCGGAGCCGGGAGACGACACGCTCAGCCTGCTGGTCGCCGCCAACGCCGACGCGGACCGGCTGACCGACGTCGAACTGGTCATGACGGCGTTGCTGCTGCTGGTCGCCGGCCACGACACCATGGTCGGCCTGATCGGCAACGGCGTCTTCGCGCTGCTCGGAGATCCGGACCAGCGGGCCGCCCTGCTCGCCGATCCCGCCGTGGTCCCGGGCGCGGTCGAGGAGCTCCTGCGCTTCAACGGTCCGGTCAACTTCAGCACCCTGCGCTACACCACGGCCGAGGTCGGGATCGGCGGTGTGACCATCCCGGCGGGCGAGTTCGTGGTGGTCGCGCTCGGTTCGGCCAACCACGACCCGCACCGGTTCACCGAACCCGACCGGCTCGACCTGCGCCGACCGGCCGGCGGCCACCTGGCGTTCGGGCACGGCACCCACTACTGCCTCGGCGCCCCGCTGGCCAGGCTGGCCGGCGAGGTGGCCATCCCGCGGTTGTTGGCGCGCTTCCCGGACTTGCGACTCCCGGCGGACGCGACCGAAGTGACCTGGCTGACCAGCGGCCTGCTCCGTGGTATGGAAAGCCTTCCGGTCCTGCTGGACCGGAAGGACCCCACCAGGAAGGGAGATCGATGAAACCGGCACCCGAAGTGGCGTTCGGCGACACCGGCCGGGAGACCCCCGGCGACGACGGCGCCGCGCGTCAGCAGGAACTCGTCGACGAGGTCTGCGGCTACCTGCTCGGCTCGTGGAGCATCTGGTTCCCCGGCAAGTGATCACCTGACCGACCGACGGCGTCCCCGGTCGACGCGGCCTGCCCGGCGTGCCGGGCAGGCCGCGTCGCGAAGGACCGGATCGGGTCCGACTACCCGGTCTTGATCACCCGCCGCGGCCGCCGGGGTGCGCGTGGCGGCCCGAACACGTCACGACAGGTGCCGCACACCGTTGCCTGGACCGGCATCGTCACCTGCTCGCCGTCGACGTCCGGCCGGGGGTTGTCGCGCACCCAGTCGGCGAACGTGCCGAACTGCCAGTACGGGACGCGCGGATCGCGTTGCGTCACGGCCGCCACGCCGTGCGGACCGTTGCCGTCCAGGTTGCCGATCCGCCGGTAGTCGATCGGCCAACTGGTGCCGGAGCAGTAGACCCAGTCGCCCGCGGGGTACAGGCTCGCCGACGCCTTGATCGGGCACCGCAGGTCGGCCAACGAGCGCTGCTGCTGGGGCAACGTCTCGTACCAGCGCTTGGCCCGACCGGAGTCGGACACGGCCGGCCGGGCCATCCACTGGATCCGGTCGTGGACACCGCGCCGCTTCGCCTCGGCGACGAGGTTGCGCAGTTCGGCGTCGGTGCGGACCAGTTCCACGTCCAGCACCACCGGGTTGCCGATGATCTCGTGGTGCAGGGCGGCCACCGTGAGCACGTCCGACGCCGACACGAACGGGACGTGGAACTCACCGGAGCTGATCTTCACCTGGTCCTTGGGGCTGTCACCGAACCCGGTCCGGCGCAGGCGGACGAGCAGGTCGCGCGCGGCCGCTTCGTCGTTGCCCCAGAAGCCGTTGGTGAACGGGCTGACCAGCGGCACACCCAGTGCCTTGAGCTCCGCGACCATGTCCACGACCAGGTCCGGGTACAGGAACGGCTCGCCGCCGGAGAGGCCGATGTCGGTGACACCGAGCCCGATCCACTCGCGGAGGTGGTCGCCGGTCTGCGACCAGCCGAGGCAGTCCGCCGACCGCTTCGGGCCGCTGACGTTGTAGCAGTGGGCACAGGCGGCGTTGCAGCGGTAGGTCAGGGTGAGCCCGAGCGCCCGCGGTCGCCACAGCGGGTACACCACATCGGCCAGCCCGGCGGCGGATCCGGCCAGCGCCCGGCCCTCCGGCGAGTGCAGCAGCGACCGGAACTCGTACCGGCCGAGGCCGTGGAAACCGGTGAGCGCCTCGGCCCGGCGGTGGAAGCGGTCCTCCCGGTCGGGCGGGAGGGTCCAGTCGTGGCGGGCGGCCAACCGCCGCGTCACGGTCCAGACGTCGTCGTCATCCCACACCGGCCGGACGCGCACCGACCCGTCCTCGGCGGAGACGGCCAGCGCGCTCGCCGGACCGCCGCTCGTCCCGACGCCGGTACCGGCGGGCGAGATCAGCACCCGGGTTCCGTCCACGTAGAAGTGGCGTTGGATGCCCTGCCGGGCTCCGGGATCGCGCGCCAGCAGCAGCGCGGCCTCCTCGGCGGCCACCAGACCGAGTTCGGCCTTGTGCCGGTAGGGCGCCTCCGCGTCCGCCAGGTCGTCCAGCACATCCCAGTGCCCGGCGCGCAGTGCCTCGCGCAGGGTCGGCGGGGACGGGATCACCTCCGCGTCAGTCTTCCGGGGGCATGTAGTCGGCGCTCTCCAGCACGGTCACCGTGACGCCGTCGACGGTGAACGCGTCCGGGACGGACGCCTCGGGGGTGGGCGGCATGTAGTCGGCGCTCTCCAGCACGGCGATGGAGACCCCGTCCACCTCGATCGGCGCCGCCGACGCCGTCACGCCGGTCAAGGTGATCCCCGCGGCGACCAGACCCGCGAGCGTGGCCGCAGGGACCGCATGGCGAATGTCCATCGACGAACCTCCCCATTGACAAAGAGAATGCGCGGCCCGACGGCCCGCGCCCGCACGGTACCGCAATCGGTCACCGAGCAGAGTTGCCGATAACCGCCCGGTTTTCGTGGCCGGCACCGCTGACGCGAAGACCCGATTCGTTTAGCCCACTCGCCGGGAAGGGTCCTGCTCCCCTTGCCGTACCGACGCGGAAATCGTGGGCGAATGGCTCGCGGTCACGGCGCCGCGAGCGTCAATTGGGAAAAAATCAGTTCGGTGAACCGATCGGGTCCGGGGCGGCGGTGATCACGGTCGCGGCGCGGTCCGCCCGTAGGCCCGTCCCGGCGGAACAGCGGCCGGGACGTCGACCTACGAGGTGGTCACTCGTGCTCGCCGCGCCCGGGCAGGACGTCGACCACCGCCGTGACGGGTCCCGCGGCGGTCATGCCGGTGACCGTCACCTCGCCCGGCTCGTCGGTCGCACCGGGTGGCAACGGCTGCCAGCGGACGGCGATGTCGGTGATCTTGTTGGTGGCGGTGGTGAGCAGGTGGACGGAGGAAGGCAGCCTCGGCGCGGTGCGCACCGCGGTCGCGGTGTGGACGGTGTCCTGGAGGACGTGCTTGGCCCGGCTGGCGTTGAAGACGTCGATGGAGGCGTGCGGCTCCCACGTGTTCGCCAGTCCCGGCACGGCCCGGAACATCGTCTGGAACCCGGCCGGCTCCCAGACCAGCACGCCGGCGCCCTTGTTGTCGACCACGTCGTTGGCGGCCTGGAAGACCCGCTGGATGGCGTCGGCCTGTCCCTGGATCGTCCGGGGGAAGGGCGAGTCGGGCATCGGCGAGCCGTCGCCGCCCGAGGCGGGGTAGGCGGTCTCGGCGATGTCGATCTTGTAGCCGGGGTGGGTGGTGGCCATCGTGTTCAGGTTGACGTCCAGGGCCTCGGGCGTGCCGTGCCACTCCGAGTAGTACGAGATGGCCAGCACGTCGGGGTCCTGCCCCTTGGCCTTCACCCGGGTGAGGAACTGGTGCCAGAACTCCATGGTCTTGGCGAGCCGGTCCTTGCCGACGATCACGTGGATCTCGACCTCGGACTTCGGCGACGCGTCGCGGACCGCCTTGATCCCGGAGGCGGCCAGGGTCGTGAACCGGTCCCACGCCTGGTCGTAGAGCCGCTGCTCGGCCGGGTCGGTCGACCCCCAGTACCGCCACAGCAGGCCACCGCCGGGCTTCGCCTGGTAGACGTCGGCCTGGTCGACGAAGTACGGCGGGCTCGTCGTGCCGATGAGGGCGGCCTCGCTGCCGTACAGGAACCCGTTGATGATCTCGTTGCCGACGGCGACCTTGTCCGGCGTGGTGCCCTGGCGGACCAACTGGCGCAGGTGGTCGGCGGTGAAGTCGTACACCGCCCGGTTCAGGTCCTCGAACTCCAGCCCGGCCCAGGCGCGCGGCTTCGGCTGCTTGCCAGGGTCCGCCCACGAGTCCGCGTAGTGGTAGTCGATGCCCAGGCCCATGTTCCGCTGCTTGATCCACCGCGCCGACGTCAGCGTGCGCTGCGGACCCTGGCGCGGTACTGCGGTCGGTTGACCTGTGCTCTCGCTGCGCGGCTCGTTCCACACCCGCAGCCGGGCGTGCTGCATGCCGCGGTCCTTGACCACGTCCAACTGGTGCGGCCCGGCGCCCCGGTCGGCGGCCAGGGGGTGGACCCAGTACTCGCGGGACTGGTGGTCGTCCACCCAGGACAGGTCGGCGCCGAGGACGAGGTCGTCGCGCAGGTAGTTGAAGACCTGGAGCTCGCTGACGCCGGCCCGGGCACGACCCGGTCCACCGGTGAACGCCAACCGGACGAAGCGCGTCGCCGGTCGGGTGAACAGGTGCACCTCGCCCCGCGACGCGGCTCTGCTGTGCGACCTGTCGGCCACCGCCTTCCACAGGCGACCGTCGGTCGAGACCTCGACGACGTACCGGTGGACCACGCCGCGCTCCGGGAACACCACCTTGACCTTGCGCAGGTTGTCGTAGGTGCCACCGAGGTCGACCGTCAGCCACTGCCGGGCACCGGCGCGGTCGGGGTACCAGGACGTCGCCGGGTCGCCGTCGATGGCCTGGCCGGCGGTCGACGACCCGCTGCTCGCCGTCGCCGAGGCCCAGGGCTTGGCGGCGATGTTGCTCTCGATCGGCTTGATGTCCGCGGTTCCGTGGATGGCACCGGCGGACGCGGGCACCATGAGCATGCCCGCGGACACCGCGGTGGCCAGTGTCGTCAGGCCCGCTGTGGCGCGGGCCAGGCGCTTGTTGCGCATGTCCTTCTCCTGAGGATGAGACTCGACGGCTTGGTGGTCGAGCGGTGCCCCGACCGGTGCGGTGTCAGACGCGCCGGCGGGTGAAGCGCTGGTTGGGGCTGCCGGCGTTGTAGGCGTACTGGGCGATGCGCGCGCCGTCCGCGGTGGCGCGTTCCCAGACGTCGAGGGCCAGGCCGGTCTGCCGGTTGACCAGGCTGATCACGTCGCCGCCGTGGTCGACGACCCGCCACTGCTGGTCGGCCGCACCGGTGGCGGTCTGCTGGGTGACGTCGGTGCCGGAGCCACTGCCCGCCTGGAGCACCAGGCCGCTGTGCCGTGCCTTGATCGTGACGTGGCCGTCGCCGGTGTCGGCGAACTCGAACTGCTGGTTGGCCCCGCTGCCGGCCGTCCACTGGATGAGCCGGGCGCCGGGGGCGGTGGACGCCTCGTTGATGTCGGCGGCCTTGCCGCTGTGCTGCGCGATCAGGGTGTAGGCAATGGGGCCGCCGGGGGTGGTGCCGAGTTGGGCTTCCCATCGGGTGTTGGTGCCGGAGGCGTCGGCGGGGAGGCGGTCGCGGGCGGCGGTGTCGCCGTACATGGTCCAGCGGGCCCAGTCGACGACCGTCCTCGGGAAGCGCTGGTCGCTCCAGAAGCTCGTGTGACTGCCACCGACGAAGGTCAGGAACGCCTTCGGCCAGGTCATCTCCGTGTACGCCTGCCGGGCCGAGGAGTACTGGGTGGTCGTGTCGCGGTCGCCGTGGACGAACAGGACCTTGGCATTGACCGAGGAGGACGGGTTGCCCATGTCCACACAGGACTGCGGGTTGGCGGAGACGATGCGGCTGTCGGGCCAGGAGGTCAGCAGCCCGTGGGTGACCATGCCGCCCAGCGAGTGCCCGGACACGCCGACGCCGGCTCCGGTGTCGATGTGCCCGGCCAGCGGTCCGCTGGTGTTGAGGGCGAGGGTGTTGGTGAGGATCTGGGAGACGTCCTTGGAAGTGTTGCCGTTGTTGACGTCGCCGAAGTTGTGGTTGAAGTGCGGTGCCGGGACGATGAAGCCGGCGGAGGCGAGGGCGCGGATGATGAACAGGGAACCCTGAGGGCTGCTGCCGAGGCCGTGGGTGAAGTTGTAGACGGGGAAGACGCCGTTCGCGACCGGGGCGTCGGTGACGGGGTTGCCGCCTGCGGTGCCGGTGGCGGGGTAGTAGACGTAGGTGGTGCAGGGGCGGCTGCCGCGGGTCCAGTTGTACCGGCGCACGCCGACCGCGAACGGTGTGGCAGGCGCCGTGCCCAGCGGTCCGAGCGGTGCGGCGAAGGCTTGTCCCGCGCCGAGCAGGGACAGGCCCACACCCGCCGCCCCGGCCGCGCTGATGGTGAGGAACTTCCGCCGTTGCATGGTCATGGACGACTCCTCGGGTGCGGGGACGGTCGTGGGTTCCGGTGGCGTAGTCAGGGGAGCCATCGGATGTTCGGGTTGATCCGGCCGTTGCGGTCGAAGACGGCCTGGTTCTCCCAGCCGTTGCCGGAGTTGGCGATGTCGGCGGGGTCCCAGCCGTTGCCGGGCACGGCGTGCCAGGTGGGTTCCCAGTAGAAGACGCCGGTCGCGCCCGCGTTGCGGGAGGTGTTCTGCACGGCGGCGAAGTCGGCCTGCTGCCCGGCGGGCGTGGCCGGGTGGCCGGCGCAGGGCTGCGAGGAGGTGATGATGTTGGCGGTGCCGTCGTGGTTCGCCGTGGTGTACGGGTAGGCGGTCTCGGCGAGGATGACCGGCTTGCCGTACCGCGACTTCATGTCGGAGACGACAGCGGCCATCCCGGACATGCCGCCGTGCCAGTAGCAGTAGTAGGACAGCGCGGTGACGTCCCACTGGACGCCCTGTGCCCGGATGCCGTCGTAGAACCAGCGGGCGCCGCTCTCCACCCTCGCGGTGTGGATGACCACCTTGGTGCCGGCGTTGCACGCCTTGGTCGCGTTGTAGCCGGCCTTGAGCAGCAGCCCCAGGTTGGTGAAGTTGTTGTTGTCCACCCGGCCCTCGGGCCACAGCATGCCGGTGTTGATCTCGTTGCCGATCTGCACGCTGTCCGGCACGGTGCCCTGCGCCTTGAGGCTGGTGCACACGTCGTGGGTGTAGTCGTAGACGTCGGTCTGCAGCTGCCCGATGCCGTGGTTCGCCCAGGCGGCGGGCTTGAACTGCTTGCCCGGGTCGGCCCAGGTGTCGGAGTAGTGGAAGTCGACCATCAGCTTCAGGCCCTTGGCCTTCACCGTGCGCGCGTACTGGAGCACCTTGGCCTTGTTGTTGTAGCCACTGACCGGGTTGTTCCAGATCCTCAACCGCACGTAGTCGACACCGGCGGCCTTGAGGATGTCCAACGGATCACCCTGCGTGCCGTTGGCGTAGTAGTACTTCGCGCCGAGCTCGACGGCCCGCTGCAACGTCGACACGTCCGCGCCCCGCATGATCGAGCCGTCCCCGGCGTCGCCGGTCGTGACGTCGAGGTAGTCGACGTTCCCGAGGCCCGCGGCGGTCGTCGCGGCCAGCCGCACGGTGTTGTGCCCCGCGTCCAGCCGCACGGTCAAGGTCTTCGTCGCCCAGGTGGTCCACGCGCCGGTGGCCTCGAACGCCGCCCCGGGCTGGGTCACCGACCCGTTGACACCCACGTCGCCGGGCCGGTCGGCGCCGCTGCCGTTGGCGTAGCGGAAGGACAGCGTCGCCGGGCCTGCGGCGGTCGCGTCCACCGCGAACTGGACCGCGCTGCCGACGGCGTTGGACGTGTCGCAGAAGCCACCGCCGGAGTAGCCGGAGTGGTTCGAGGCGACGACACCACCGCACACCGACGGTGCGGACTCCGCCTCGTACCGACTCGTCGCGGCGGTCGCGTCGACCGTCGGCCCGGCACCGGTACCGGACGGCGCGGTCGTCGCCGACGAAAACTCCGGTAACGCCGGCGGAGCACCATTGGCGGCGGCCGGGATTGGGGCCGCGGCGACTCCCGTGACCAGGACCGATGTCGTTGCGATGAGCAGTGCACGCATCAACTTTGATTTGTGCATGGCGATTCCGTTCGTCGGAGGGACTGATTGCGCGGGGTTTCCCCGGAGGGTGCGGCAGGCGGGCCTGGGCGAGGTCGCGGTCGCTGTGAACGTGCACAGTAGCGGGGTGCGTCATGTATGTAAACACACCAAAGTGGGAGGTGAAAGCCGTGCATAGGGCATCGATACCGCTGTGCACGCTCCCACCAGATCACCCGTTCAGTCGAATCACGGCTTCTCAGACACCCTTGTGCCGAAGTGCCGGAGCGGCACCGCGTCCACCCTGCCGGAAACGTCCGTGAGCAGCCGGTCCAGGTGCGCCGGGAATGCATTCGACACATTCATTCGACCATGGTTCGAAAGAGCACCAATTGAGACGGCTTGTCCGACGAATGGTGGAGGGGTTGACAGGAGGCGGCGAGCTTCCTAATGTCTGACCGACGATTGGATCGTTTCAACCCGAAGGAGCGACGATGCCCTCCGAGGTCCGGGAATCACCTGGTAGGGCTTTGTCAGGTGCTGTTGAGTTCCGGTTTCGGTGGGTTGGTCATGGCCTGGACGGGTTGTCGGCAGGGGTGGCAGGCGCCGGTCCAGGCCACGAGTAAGTGCTGGGTTCGCGCAGGACGGCGTAGAGGGTCGGTCCTGACCAGATCGCGCAGTCGGATGTCGACGGGCGGGGTGGAGAGCCGGTAGTCGGTAGCCTCGGTTCCACCGGTGGGCCATTCGGCCAGTAGCCGGCACTCGGGCAGGGTGCCGTCGTCGGCGCGGGGATGTTGCGGTCGGCCGGACGCACCCGCAGCGCCAGGAAACGCGAGCGCATGGTCGCGGTCGGGTTGCCGCTGGTTTTGCGGGAGCCGTGGCGCCAGACCACCAACCGCCCCGCCGAGCGCCCCTGCTCGGTGACCAGGGTCTTGGCGGTGACGGGCTTGTCCGGGTAGGTCGTCCTGACCGGTGCGCGGCCGGTGCCGGAGTAGACCGGCGCAACCGGGGCCGACGAGGCGGGATGCAGGCCGGTGGAGGCCGGGACCGTCGGCGCGTAGGTCAGGCCGCGGTCGGCCAGCCCTTGGCGGAAGGCGGTGTCGTCGCCGTAGGCCGAGTCGGCCACCACCGGCCGCCGCGGCACGCCCCGGTCGACAAGCTCGTCGATCATGTCCAGCGCCAGGCGCCACTTCTCCCGGTGCCGCACCTCATCCGGGATCGCGCAGCGGATCCGTTTGCGGACGATCTCCGCCGCGGCTTGGACCAGCTCCGTGCCGACCGGCAGGCAGCCTCCGCGACCCGTCCTCGGTCCGATCGCACGACGCCTCATCCGCCATTGCCGGGTCCTCACGCCGCGGTCGGCGCGTCACCGTTGCGGCACACGTCGCCTGGTGTCGCCAATCGCCGGCCGGCAGGGACCATCGGATCCGGGCGAACTGCTGGAACCCGGGCACCGCGTAGTCGCCTCGGCCAGGCTGCGCCGTCCGGGCGACACGGCCCGATTCCCGGCCCAAGTAGGGGTTGTGCGCTCCTACGCTGCCGGCGGAGCGACGAGAGGAGCCGGGCCATGTCCGTTCCGGAGGAATCGCGCAGACACCACAACACCATCCCGGGCACCATTCACGGCGATGTCGTGCAGGCCTGGTCGACGGGGGACGTGCACTTCCACGCCCCCGTGCCGGCCCACCGGGATCCGTGGCTGGCCTTGGCCGGGGCCTTGGCGCTGGTGACGGGGCTCGGCCTGCTGGTGCCGCTCACGATGTTCGGCGGTTTCGTCCTGTTCTCGGGATACAACCCCAAGTCCTTACTGAGGTCGGTGATGGGCGAGGCGCTGCCGCTGTGGGGCAACGCCCTGGTACTGCTGCTGGCCGGCTACCTCGCGGTCAACCTGGTCCACACCGGGTGGGACCTGGTGGGGCGGCGGAACCAGGCATGGCGGCGGGACTCGTTCGCCGGACAGTCCTCGCTGTGGCTGTCGCTGCTCGTCCCGACGCTGGCCCTGGTGAACGAGACCGATCCCGAGAGGGGGCAGGACTTGGCCTTGGCCTTGGCGGTGCTGATCGGGACCGCGGCCGCGGCGGCGATCACAGCCGCGGCGCGGGCGTGCACAGGTGGTGCTCAGCGCAGGCCGGGCCTGGCCATGACGGCCGGCGCGGGCGCGGTGGTGTGGTTCGGACCGGCGTTGTGGGTGCTGTGGGCCTTCTCCGGTGCACCGCTGCCGTGGCAGGTGATCGCAACGGCGGCGCTGTTCTGCGGCGTGGCCGTGCCCGTGCTGGCGGTCACGGCCATGGACGCGACGCGCGGCGCGTTGGTGCTGCGTGGATGGGCGTTCGGGATCGTGCTCGTCGTCGTGCTGGGCCTGGCGGCGCTGGACTGGATCTCGGTCCTGACCTCGCCGCTTCCCCTCTTCTTGTCGCCGGCAGGCGCGGTGCTCGTCGTGCTCGTGGTGTCGGGGATGCTCACCAGGAATCGGCGGCACGTGGCCCGCGGGCCGGGGAGCGCAACAGGCACCGGTTGAACGCCTTCGGTCGCTCGACCTGACGAAGTCCTACTAGGCGTCGCGGTACTTGTCCCGGACCTCGGGCAGCTGCCGGAAGCCGGCCGACCGGTAGGTGGCGACGGCGCCGACGTTGACGCTCGGGGTGCAGACGATCGCGCTCGACGAGCCCAGTTGCCGCAGCGCGGCCGCCGCGGCGACGGTGATCGCCTTGCCGTAGCCGCGACCGCGGTGGTCCCGGTGCACGCCCATCGGTTCGAGCAACCCGGGCCTGCCCGGACCGGCCGACCACACCGTCACCGCCGCGACCGCCTCGCCCCGGTCGTCGTGGGCGACCAGGCACCGCGCGTCGGCGTACGGCGATCCGGCCACCATCGCGTGCCAGCGCTCGTCGGTGAACGTCGACCCGTCGAACGATGCCCGCTGCACTTCGGCCCGCACGGCCGCCCGCTCCGCACCGATCACCTCGATCCGCACGCCGGGGTCCGGCACCGGCCCGGTGAGGTCGCGGTGCAGCGGCGTCCACGGCTCGTCGTCGTGCCAGCCGGCCTCGGACAGCAGGTCGTGGACCAACGCGTCCCTCGGCGCCTCGACGTTCACCCTCCCCGCCGGCAGCACGCCGCGTTCGGGCTCGGTCACGTCCTCGACCAGTCGGCGCGCCAACTCCGCGTCCCGCCGGGCGTCCGGCGCGATCGTCAGCCGCAACAGCTCCGGACCGTCCAGCAGCCCGACGGCGAGGATCCGCCCGTCCCGGTCCCAGGTCCGCACCGCCGCGGCCGTCGCCTCCGCACCGAACCGCCAGAACCAGCCCAGGTCCCCGGGGTGCAGCTGCATCGGCGCCCCTTCGCGCTGCCACTCCCGCAGCACGCCCGCAGCCGCGTCCAGCCCGTCGACCCCGGGGTCCCCCAGCACGATCGCCATGCCGCCGATCACACACCAACTTGCCGAGCGCCCGCACCCGATTTCTCCCGGCAGGGTCCGCGAACACCGGTTCGAGTGCGCGGCCGCCGGTCGTGTGCGGCGGCAGTCTCGTACGAGTGGTTCGACCGGCGGGGGAAATGCGGTGTCGGCGCAGCAAGTCAGATGATGAGGCGTGGACGCCCTTCCGTGCACGCGGTCGCGTCGTCGCGCGGTGCTGCGCGGCGTGTCCTTCGAGGTGCCGCCACGCTCCCTGGTCGCGCTCGCGGGCCGGTCCGACGTGGGCAAGTCCACGGTCCTGGCGCTGTGGCGCTCGCCGCCGGACAGGACGCACCCGCGGTCGCCGACCTCGGTGTCCAGCTCAGCGGGCAGGCGTTCGAGGACCGCCGAATGCGCGCTCCTGGTCATCGCGCACCGGCCGTCGACCCTCCGCAACGCCGACCGCGTCGTGCTGCCCGACGGGGGCCGGGTGGTGGCACGGGGAACGCCCGCGCAGTTGCTGTGCGACAGCGAGTTGTACCGGCGACTCGCCACGTGACGCCGCGACCGGCGGAGCGCGCGTCCGGCCAATGCCACCGAACGGCCGATCCCGGCCACGGCGCCACCTGCGTACATTCCGACAGATCAGTGAATTTCCCACTGCGGGAGTGCAGATGAGGAAACTGTTCAACAGGCGGCGGGTGCTCGCCGTCGCTGCCGCCCTGCTGGTCGGCTCCGTCCCGACCGCCACGACCGCCACGGCTTCGGCCGAGTCCCAGCCGACCGACTTGGTGAGCCACCTGTCCCTGGAGGAGAAGGTCGGCCAGCTGTTCGTCACCTACGCCTACGGGGCCACGGTCGACACGGCCGACCCCGCCTCGGTGGCCGCGAACCGGCGTCAGCACGGCGTGGACAACGCCCGACAGCTCATCGAGAAGTACCACCTCGGCGGCGTCGTCTACTTCGCGTGGTCCGGCAACACCGCCGACCCGGCCCAGGTGGCCGGGCTGTCCAACGGCATCCAGCGGGTGTCCGCGATCCCCGCGCTGGTGAGCACCGACCAGGAGCACGGCGTGGTGTCGCGGATCGGCGCGCCGGCCACGCTGTTCCCCGGCAACATGGCGCTCGGCGCCGCCCGCGACCCGGCGTCGGCGGGCACCGCGGCCGAGATCGCCGGCCGCGAGCTGCGCGCGATGGGCGTCAACCAGGACTTCGCCCCGGTCGCGGACGTCAACGTCAACGCCCTCAACCCGGTCATCGGGGTCCGTTCGTTCGCCGAGGACCCCGGACTCGTCGCCCGGCTGGTGCACGCCCAGGTGCGCGGCTACCAGCGGGGCGGCGTCTCGGCCACCGCCAAGCACTTCCCGGGCCACGGCGACACCGCCGTGGACAGCCACACCGGCATCCCGGTGATCGGTCACAGCCGGTCGGAGTGGGAGCGGCTGGACCTGCCGCCGTTCCGCCGCGCGATCGCCGCCGGCGTCGACTCGATCATGACCGCGCACATCGTGGTGCCCGCGCTCGACCCGTCCGGCGACCCGGCCACCCTCTCCCGACCGATCATGACCGGCATCCTGCGCGAAGAGCTCGGCTACGACGGCGTGGTGATCACCGACTCGCTCGGGATGGCCGGTGTCCGGCAGAAGTACGGCGACGACCGCGTGCCCGTCCTGGCCCTCAAGGCGGGCGTCGACCAGCTGCTCATGCCGCCGAACATCGACCTCGCGTTCAACGCGGTGCTGACCGCGGTGCGCAACGGCGAACTCACCGAGGACCGCATCGACCAGTCGGTCCGCCGGATCCTGCGCATGAAGGCCGGCCGCGGGCTGTTCGACGACCGCTTCGTCGATCCCGCCCGGCTGCCGGACATCGTCGGAACCAAGCGCAACAGGCAGGTCGCGCAGCGGATCACCGACCGCACCACCACACTCGTCCGCAACGCCGCCGGAACCCTCCCCCTGCGCACCCGCCCCACCTCCGTCTTCACCACCGGCTGGGGCACGACCGCCGACCCGGTGCCGCAACGGCTCGCCACCGCCGTCGGCCGACGTGCCGCGTCGGCGACGTCCCTGGCGACCGGTGCCAACCCGAACCAGGCGATGATCGACCGGGCCGTCGCCGGTGCGGGCGGCGCCGACCTGACGGTCGTCGCCACGAACAAGGCCTGGGCCGACACCGGGCAGCAGAACCTGGTGAAGGCACTGCTCGCCACCGGCAGGCCGGTCGTGGTCATCGCGGTCCGCGACCCGTACGACATCGCGTACTTCCCCGACGCCCCGACCTACCTCGCCACCTACTCCTACACCGAAGTCTCGGTCGAGTCGGCCGTGCGGGTGCTGTACGGGGAACGCGCGCCGGCGGGGAAGCTGCCGGTCACCATCCCGGTGGCGGGCGACCCCTCGACCGCGCTGTACCCGTTCGGCCACGGCCTGACCTGGGAGGGCTGAACCGATGCGCGAGGCCGTCCGCCGACTCCTGACCGCCGCCGCGTGCGGCCTGCTCGTCACGAGCGCGCCCGCGGCGGCGCACGAGGGGCGATCCCCGGCGCCGTTGACCGTGATGTCCTACAACATCCACTCCGGCGTGGGCGTGGACGGCCGGCTCGACCTGGCGCGCGTGGCCGCCGAGATCAGGGCCTCCGGCGCCGACGTGGTGGGCCTCCAGGAGGTCGACGTCCACTGGATGGCGCGCAGCGGCTGGCGCGACCAGGCGGCGGAACTCGCGGCCGCGCTCGACATGGACGTCTACTTCGCGCCCATCTACGACCTGGAGCCCTTGGCGCCGGGCGAGCCGAGGCGGCAGTTCGGTCTGGCGGTGCTCAGCCGCCACCGCGTCGTCGCGGCGGAGAACCACTGGATCACGAGGCTGTCCACGCAGGTACCCGACCCGACCCCGGAGCCGGCGCCGGGTTTCCCGGAAGTCGTGCTGGACGTGCGCGGCGAGCGCGTCCACGTCTACAACACGCACCTCGACTACCGCGCCGACCCGGCCGTGCGACAGGCACAGGTCGCGGACATGCTCCGCGTCGTGGCCGAGGACCGGGGCGAGGCGAGGGTCCTGCTCGGTGACTTCAACGCGGTCCCGGACGCACCGGAACTGGCTCCCCTGTGGGTGGAACTGGTCGACGCGTGGGCGATGACCGACCCGTCCTCCCCCGGCGCGACCTACCCGGCGCAGGCGCCCACCAAGCGCATCGACTACGTCGCCGCCGCGTACCCGGCGCGGGTGCGCGACACCCGGGTGATCACCACGGAGGCGTCCGACCACCTGCCGGTGGTGGCCGACCTGACGATCTCCCGACGACGCGGGTCTCCTTGGGACGGGCCGCTCCCCCACCACCGGCTGCGCGACGGCACGCCCCACCAGGCCGGTCTGCTCGCCGAGCACGTGGACCGACTGGTGCCGACCGTCGAAGCGGGCGTGCGGTCCACCCCGCCCGCCTTCCCCGGCGGTGTCGTCCTGGTCGCGCGCAACGGTGTGGTCGCCGAGCACGCCGCCGTGGGCGATGCGCTGCGCCACGGGACCGACGGCACGGAGCTACCGCCCGATCAGCGCATCCCGATGCGCGAGGACACCATCTTCGACCTGGCGTCCCTGTCGAAGCTGTTCACCACCGCGGTCGCGCTGCGGTTGGTGGAGCGCGGCCTGATCGACCTGGACGCGCCCGCCGCCCGCTACCTGCCGGAGTTCGGCGAGAACGACAAGCAGGACGTCACCGTCCGGCAGCTGCTGACCCACACCGCCGGTCTCCCCGCCGGCCTGGCGCTCGGCTCGTACCCCACGATCGACCAACGGCTGGCCGCCGTCTACGCGGTGGCGCCGCGTGCGCCGCCGGGCACCCGCTACGTCTACTCCGACCTGAGCCTCATCGTCGTGGGCAAGATCGTCGAACGCGTCGCCGACCGGTCCCTGCCGGAGCTGGTCGCCGCGGAGATCACCGAACCGCTGGGCCTGCACGACACGATGTACACCCCGCCCGCGCACCTGCGGCCACGCATCGCCCCCACCCAGCACCACGGCTCGCGCGGCCTGATCTGGGGCGAGGTGCACGACTCGACCTCCTGGTACCTGGGCGGGACAGCAGGACACGCCGGTCTCTTCGGCACCGCACGCGACCTGGCCGTCTTCGCCCAGATGCTGCTCAACGGCGGCCGCTACGGCGACCGGCACGTCCTGCGCCCCGAGAGCGTGCGAGCGATGACGAAGAACTGGAACGCCGCCATCCCGGGCGCCGACCGAGGCCTCGGCCTCGACCTGGGCAAGCCGGCCTTCATGGGCATGCTGACCACCCCGTACACCGCGGGCCACACCGGCTACACCGGGACGTCCCTGGTCATCGAGCCGGAGAGCCGCTCCTTCGTGCTGCTGCTGACCAACCGGGTCCACCCGACCGCGGCCGGTCCGGCGACCAACCCCTACCGGCACGCCGTGGCCGACCACCTCGCCCGAGCCGTCCCGGACCACTGACCCGCCTCGCCACGACGGTGCGGTCGTGGTGACAGGTCACAGCTCGAACATCGCCTCGAACCACTCGGTCTCGAACGCCAGGCCGATGCGGTCGAGGAGGCGGCGGTAGGCGGCCGTGGCCGGTGCGTCGACGTCGATGACCTCCAGGTGGCGCTGCTCGGCGTCGATCGCGATGCGCAACAGGGCCTCGACGTCCGCGTCGTCGGGCACCCCCGCCGCCATGAACGCGCCGAGGAAGTCCTCGTCGTCGTGCTCGGTAGCGAGCCGACCCACCGTCGCCAGGTCGGCGTCGAACCGCTCGTCGCGGCGAACCGCGACGAGTTGGGGCACCAGCTCGGAAACACCGCAGGACCGCCACGGCGATGCCTGCCGGGCACGGTCGGCGATGGTGTCGGCCAGCCGGGTCGCGGCGGCCGTCTCGGACTCCAACGCCTCCAGGTACTCGCACACCGCGTCACCCGGCACGAGGAGCCACCCCGCGGTGTCGACGGCGGGCAGGCCCGCCGGGTCGACCGGCGGCCAGGTCCGCCACACCTCGCTCGGACCGGCGTCACCGTGCTCCCGCGCGGCCAGCTCCGTGACGTGCCCGGCCGCCCAGGCCTTCGGGCGGCGGACGACCAGGCGACTGGCGCCGCCCACCAGACCGGCCAGCTCGCGCAACCGACCGGCCAGCCAACCGCCGAAATCACGCTCGTGGACCAAGGCCTCCGCGAGGGCGTACAGGGCTTGGTTGTCGTAGGCGGCGGCCGGACGTGGTGGGCGAGGAAGGACGAACCTGCTGAAATCGGGGTGCGAGGGGGTGGTGGAGACGTCCTCTCCCGGCACGCGGGGCTCACCCGCGCCGAACCAGAGGCACGCCTCCGCGAACTGCTCGCGCGCGTCTTCCGCGGGCTCCGTGGACGACACCTCCTCGACGCGCCCGGACACGCCCACCAGGAACACCGATCGCGTCACCGGCTCGTCCACGTCCGCCACCGGGTCGCCGTCGGCGACCATCACCGGCGCGTAGACGCACCAGCCGCCCAGGATGCGGTCCGCCGTCAGGTCTTCGGTGGGGTAGTCCTGCCCGTCGGTCCGGATCCGCTCCACCACCAGGGAGATCGCCTGCGCCGCGTCCATCCGCCCCACCCTCTCGCGCGCTGCTCCGGCAGCCCTGTGGCGAGCCGCACGGGTTGGCCGCTCGACAACGTAGCGGATCGGGAACCGGCCGTGCGCCGGAACGGGAAGTCCCGGCGCACGGCGACGTCAGCCCTCCGGCGGTTCGGCGTCGCCGGTCGGCGCGGCCGCCAGTCGGTCGCGCCGGGTCTTCAGCAGGCTCACCACCGTCGTGACGGCCAACACCGAGACGATGACGCCGAGCGAGACCCAGTTGTCGATCTCGGGGATCCCGGTGAGGTGCCTGCCGCCGTTGATGAACGGCAACTCGTTCTCGTGCAGGGCGTGCAGCACCAGCTTCACACCGATGAAGCCGAGGATGACCGCCAGGCCGTAGGACAGGTAGACGAGCTTCTCCGCGAGTCCGCCCAGCAGGAAGTAGAGCTGCCGCAGTCCCATCAGCGCGAAGGCGTTGGCGGCGAAGACCAGGTACGCGTCCTGCGTGATGCCGAAGATCGCCGGGATGGAGTCGACCGCGAAGACGAGGTCGGCGCCGCCGATGGCGACGACCACGATGAACATCGGCGTGAGCAGGCGGCGGCCGTCCTGCCGGACCGTCAGCCGTGCGCCGTGGTACTCGTCGGTCACCGGGAACAGCTTGCGGACGAGCCGCACGAGCCCGCCGTTGGCGTCGTACTCCTGGTCGCCCTGACCGCTGACCGCGAACTTCACCGCGGTGTAGATCAGGATCCCGCCGAACAGCCAGAAGATCCAGCTGAACTGCTCGACCGCCTCGGCGCCGACGGCGATGAAGAACCCGCGCATGACCAGCGCCATCACGATGCCGATGAGCAGCACCCGGTGCTGGTGCACGACGGGCACGGCGAAGTTCGTCATGATGATCATGAAGATGAACAGGTTGTCGACGCTCAGCGAGTACTCGGTCAGGTACCCGGTGGCGAAGCTCGCGGCCTGGTCGCCACCGCCGGCGATCCAGACACCGACGCCGAACGCGACGGCGCAACCGACGTAGAAGACCACCCACCTGGCGGCTTCGCGCGCGCCGACCTCGTGGGGCTTGCGGCCGACGACGACCAGGTCGGCGAGGATCAGGACGACCAGACCGGCGATGGTCGCCGCCCACAGCCAGGCGGGCACGGACATGGGTGGTGGCACGGGTTCCTCCGACAAGGCGTCGACGCGTCTGCCGGAGGTCTTCTCCGCCCGGACGGACCCGGACCGGCCACACCGGAACCCATGGGGGTCCGTGATGACGACATGGCCGCGAAGGAGTACTCCCCTCCCCTAACGACCGCAGTTTAGCGGGTGATGTGACACCTCCGTGCGATGAAGCGACACCCAGGCCTACACCATGGCCAGTCCGACGATGGTGGTCACCGCGTTCCGCGGCACCGAGCCGGTGTTCACCGGCCACAGCGGGGCACTGGCGATGCTCGCCGCGGCCTGGCTGCACTTCGAGGACCCCCGGCTCTCCGCGCAGGGCGTGTACACCTTCGGCCAACCGCGCACCTGCGACAACGCGCTGGCCGACGCCTACGACCGCGCCTTGGAGGGCCGCACGTTCCGGGTGGTCAACAACAACGACGTCGTCGCCCAGGTCCCGCCCGAGCCGGTGTTCCGCCACGTCAAGGGTTTGCGCTACATCGACTCCGCCGGTCGTGTGCACGAGTCCATGCCCGTGGTGTCCAACCTGTTCGACCGCGCCAAGGG
This sequence comes from Actinosynnema sp. NPDC050801, assembly GCF_040673975.1. Taxonomy (NCBI): domain Bacteria; kingdom Bacillati; phylum Actinomycetota; class Actinomycetes; order Pseudonocardiales; family Pseudonocardiaceae; genus Actinosynnema; species Actinosynnema sp. NPDC050801. The sequence goes on from NZ_JBFAQZ010000021.1 coordinate 54,965, forward strand.
CATGACCGCCGACCCGCCGGCACCCGGCAGCGACGGCCTCCGCGACCACTCGATGAAGGCCTACGTGGCCGCCCTGGAGAAGAACCTGCCCTGACCGGGGGCACCGACGACCGTCGTCGGTCCACATCGGACGGTCGAGGTGTCACCACGTCACGTGCAGGCTGTGCACGCCGTAGATGTCCTGGTTGTCGCGCAGCGGCACGGCCTCGGGCGGCACGGCCAACCGCAGGCCGGGGAACCGGGCCAGCAGCGCGGGGAACGCCACCCGCAGCTCGACCCGGGCGAGCTGCTGGCCCAGGCACTGGTGGATGCCGTGCCCGAACGCGACGTGCCCGGTGGCCGAGCGCCGCAGGTCGAGCCGGTCGGGGTCGGGGAAGACCTCGGGGTCGCGGTTGGCGGCGTTCACCGCCAGGGCGACCGTCTCCCCGGCCTTGACCACCTGGCCGTCCAGCTCGACGTCCGCCAGCGCGGTGCGCACACCGGTGGGCGTGATGGTCAGGTAGCGCAACAGCTCTTCGACGGCCCGGCCGGTCAGGCCCGGGTCGTCGCGCAGCGCGGCCAGCTGGTCGGGGTGGGTCAGCAGTGCGAACGTGCCGAGCCCGATCATGTTCGCGGTGGTGTCCAGACCGGCGCCCAGCAGCAGCGCGGCGACGGCGGCGAGCTCCTCGTCGGTGAGGTCGGTCGTGGTCAGGTCGCCGAGCAGGTCGTCGGTCGGTTCGGCGCGCTTGGCCTGGACCAGGCCGTACAGCATGCCGCCGAGCCCGTTCATCGCCTCGACGTTCTGCTCCTGGGTGGCGTTGAGGTCGTTCAACGTCGCGGTGTGCTTGAGGAAGAAGTCCCGTTCGTCGTAGGGGACGCCGAGCAGCTCGCAGATCGTCAACGCCGGCAGGGGTTGCGCGTAGGCCTCGACGAGGTCCACCGGCGGGCCTTGGCGTTGCATGGCGTCGAGGTGGTCGGCGGCGATCTGCTCGACCCGTTCGGTGAGCAGCCGCATCCGGCGGACGGTGAACTTGCCGGTGAGCAGCTTGCGGTAGCGGGTGTGCCGTGGCGGGTCCATGCCGATGAAGTCGCCGGGCGCGGCGGGCGGGAACCGCTGCCCGTCGGCCACGGCGGCCCTGGGCTGGGGTGAGTGCATCAGCTCGTACCGGGAGCTGAACCGGGGATCGGCCATCACCGCCCGGCCCAACCGGTGTCCGGTGACGAGCCACCCCTCGTGCCCGTCGGGGAACACCATCCGGGTCAACGGCCGCAGCCGCGCCAACCCTTCGGCGGGGTCGAACGGACGGCCCGCGGGGCGTGCCGTGGGCAACGCGGTCACGATCTCGGTCATGCGCTGCTCCCCCTGTCGCACCTGATCTTCAGGACGAGCCGAACGCTAGGGTTGCGCTCGGAACGCGCGCAACCGGCGAATCGGGAGCCGACCCCGTTTTCCGAGCTGAAGCGCCCGGAACAGTTGCAACAGGCTTGAGACCGAATGCAACAGGTACGTCCGGCGCGTTGCAATGACCCAGGACTGAACGCATACTCCCGGCAGTGGCCCGACGAGGAGGTGGGATGCCGTGCCCGGAGCCAGGCTCACCGCGCGGGACCGCCAGGACATCGCGGCCGGGTTGGCCGACGGGCTCACCTACGCCGAGATCGCCAAGCGGCTCGACCGGCCCACCTCGACCGTCACGCGCGAGATCGCCCGCAACGGCGGCCCGTCCGGGTACCGACCGCTCCAGGCGGAGCTGGCGACCCGGCGGCGCGCGCGTCGAAGCGCACCGAGCCGGGCCGCCACCGCACCGCGGACCGAGCCGGCACGCGACTCGGACGCCGTGCGCGCGGTCGAGGAGCAGTTGACCGCCGCGCTCGTCGACGAGGGGTTGCCGCGGCTGACGGCCAGGGTGCTCGTCTGCCTGTTCACCACCGACTCCGGCAGCCTCACCGCCGCCGACCTGGTCGAGCGGCTGCGCGTCAGCCCCGCGTCGATCTCGACGGCCATCCGCTACCTGGAGGGGCAGCAGCTGGTCACCCGCCGACGTGACGGCGGTAGCCGACGGGACCGGTACCACATGGACGACGACACCTGGTACCGCGCGATGCTGGCCACCGCCACCAGGAACGCGCTGATGGCCCGGACCGTCCGCGAGGGGGCCGAGGCCCTCGGCTCCGCCACGTCCGCGGGCCGGCGCCTCCAGGACGTCGGCGAGTTCCTGGAACACCTCCACGACAACCTCGTGCGCACCGCCGAGCAGTTGCGCCGGGAGCAGGCGGCACGACGGTCCCGCTGACGGTCGGGTTCGGGCGTCTCGGGCGGCACCGACCGCTACGAGATCACCCAGCGCGTAGCGGGCGCGGAGATCCTGCCCGGTGGCAGACTCCACTTTGGACGCACGAGGGCGCCTTCCCGGGGCCTACAATCGAGTCGCGCCGCGGCCGGCCGGTGACCGTGGCGCACCGCAACGAACTGCCCGTGCCGACCGTCGCGCGTTCGCCGCCGACGACAGCCGCGTCCCGCGCACGCTCCGCACCGACCTGCCGAGCCGGCGACGGTCGGACGCCACCAGGGTGCGCGACTTCTCCTTCCGCGTCGGGCGGATGCACGGCGGGCACGGTGGCTCATCGACGGGCTGCCGTTCGACCCGGCCCGCACCGATGTCCCGGTCGGTCTCGGCGACGTCGAGGTGTGGCGGCCACAACGCCGAGCACGAGGACATGGGCATGATGGCCAACCTGGAGGTCGTCCGGGGCGTCCGCGGCCGGAGCTCGCGACCGGTGCCGCGGCTATAGCCATCCGTTATCACGAGGCCGGGGCCGCGGCGGCGTCGGCCAGGAAGTCCACGAACTCCTCCAGGTCGGCGGCGAAGGCGTTCTCGCGGGACCAGACGGCCTCGTAGGAGATCTCCACGGGGTTGCCCCCTCGGACCAGGGGGCGGCAGCTCGCGTGCTGACGGGTGATCTTGGAGCGGGGCAGCAGGGCGGCGCCCACGCCCAGGCCCGCCCACTCGTCCAGCACGCGGTGGCTGGCCGCCTCGCCGGGGTAGGTGCGCAGCGCCAGGTCGTTGCTGTGGAAGAGCCTGGTGGTGAACGTGGTCAGGCCGCACGTGTCGGGGACGAGGATGTAGTCGGCGTCGGCGGCGGCGCCCAGTTCCAGCGGTCCGTCGGCGCCGGGGGCGGCGGCCGGGTCCACGACGACCATCGGCTCGCTGGCGATGACCCGGTGGCGGTAGGCGGGCATGGCCTCGACCGCGGGCACCAGCAGGACGTCGAGGTCGCCCGCCTGCAACGCCCCGCGCAGCAGGTCGAGGTCCGATTCCCGCAGCACCAGGTCACGCGGGTCGGACAGCCGCCGGGCGGCGTCGAAGGCGCAGGCCACCAGGTCGGACCCGATCAGCGGCGAGACGCCCATGCGGATGGTGCCGGTGGCGGGCCGGGCCAGCCGCCGCGCCTCGGCCACGACGGAGTCCAACGCCGCCAGCGCCCGGTCGATCAGCGGCAGGACGCGAGCGCCCTGGGCGGTGGGTTGGACGCCGCGCGGGGAGCGGTCGAAGAGCTTGACGCCGAGTTCCTCCTCCAGCCTCGCCACGCCGTTCGACAGCGCGGGTTGGGTGACGCCGTAGTCCCGCGCCGCGGCGCTGAAGGACTTCGTCCGCGACACCGCCAGCGCGTAGCGCAGTCCCTCGATGTTCATCCCGAACCCACTTCGGTCATAACGACCGACTATAGGGGCATTCAGCGGGAGCCTCTACCGCGCCTGGGTGGGCGGTTCTACCGTCGCCTCGTGCGCTGACCGTCAGGAGTGATCTTCGTGTCGCAGGATCGCCGCTCGGCCCACCGGGCCGCGCGGGTGGTGGAGCCGGGCGGGCCGGTGCTCCTCGCGCCGGTCGAGGCGCGCGCGCCCGGACCGGGCGAGGTGCGGCTGGACGTCGTCGCGTCGGGGATCTGCGGAGCCGACGCGGGCACGGTCGCGGACCCCTCCCCGGCGAACGGGTTCCCCGTCACCCCGGGCCACGAGGTGGCCGGTGTGGTCGCCGAACTGGGGCCGGACGTGCGGGGCTGGGACATCGGTGAACGGGCGGGTGTCGGCTGGTTCGGCGGCAGCTGCGGCTCGTGCCCGGCCTGCCGGTCGGGTGACGTGGTCCACTGCCCGCGACGCCGGATCCCCGGCCTGTCCTACCCCGGCGGTTGGGCGTCCAGCATCACCGTCCCGGTCAACGCCCTGGTCCACATCCCGGACGGGCTCACCTCGGCGGAGGCCGCGCCCTTCGGCTGCGCCGGCGTGACCACGTTCACCGCGCTGCGGGACGGCGGCGCCGAGCCGGGTGATCGCGTCGCCGTGGTGGGTATCGGCGGGCTCGGGCACCTGGCGGTGCAGTTCGCCGCCGCCATGGGCTTCGAGACGGTGGCCGTCGCCCGGGGCGAGGAGAAGCGGCGGGCGGCCACCGAGCTGGGCGCGCACCACTACGTCGACGCTTCCCGCGAGGACGCCGGGCGAGTGCTGCGCGACCTCGGCGGGTGCCGGCTGATCCTGTCCACCGCGTCGAGCAGCGAGCCGTTGGCCGGGCTCGTCACCGGGTTGGCGCCGCACGGCCGCCTCACCGTCGCCGGCTTGGACGGCACCCCGGTGCGACTGCCGCTGGGCGACCTCGTCATGCACGCCCGCAGCGTCACCGGCCACCTGACCGGCAACCCGGTCGACACCGAGCAGGCCATGCGCTTCGCCCTGGCGGGCGGTGTCCGGCCGCACGTGCGTACCGCGCCGCTGGAGCACGTGGACGAGGCCTTGAAGATCCAGCAGGCCGGCCAAGCCCGGTTCCGCATGGTCCTGCTCCCCACCGCCTGACCCGGACACGAAGTGGAGTCGCACATGCCGCACGCCGACGACCGGCCCGTCGTGGTGGTCGGGGCGGGAGCCTCGGGACTGGCCGCGGCCGCCGTCCTGGCCGACGCCGGGTGCGACGTCCTGTGCCTGGAGGCCCGCAACCGCCCCGGCGGCCGCCTCCTCAGCATCCGCGCCGACAGCACCCGCCCCGACAGCACCGGCACCACCCAACCCGGCAGCACCCACCCCGACGGGACCGGCGCCGGCGGGGAGGACGCGCTCGACCTGGGGGCCACCTGGTTCTGGGACGGCGAGCAGCGGGTGCAGGACCTCGTCGCCCGTCTCGGTCTCGACACCTTCGCGCAGCACACGGCGGGCAGCGCGATCTTCCAGGACGCCAAGGGCACCCACCGGTTGCAGGGCAATCCCATCGACGGCCCCGCCCACCGCTACACCGCGGGCGCCGACGCCCTGACCGACGGACTGGCGGCCACCCTGCCCGCCGGCGCGCTGCGCCTGAACACCCCCGTGACGGCGATCCGCGCCACCACCGGCGGCCTGGCCGTCCAGACCGCCGACACGACCCACGTGGCGGGCCACGTGGTCCTGGCCGTGCCGCCCGCCCTGGCCCTGGCCCGCATCGACTTCGGCGACGCACTGCCGACCGACCTCGTCGGCCTGGCCCGCGCCACCCCCGTGTGGATGGGCGCGGTCGTCAAGGTCATCGCCGTCTACCCGGACGCGTTCTGGCGCCACGACGGCCTCGCCGGCGCGGCCTTCAGCTACACCGGTCCCCTCCAGGAACTCCACGACATGTCCGGTCCCCTGGGCCACCCGGCGGCGTTGTTCGGGTTCGGCACCGCCACCGCCACGACCACCTCGACGGGGCCCGCCTTCCGACAGGCCGTCATCGAGCAGCTCACCGAGCTGTTCGGTCCGGCGGCGGCCCGCCCCAGCGCCCTGCACGTCCACGACTGGAGCACCGAGCACTGGACCTCGCCACCCGACGTGCACCGGCTGAACAACTACAGCCTCTTCGGCCACCCCCGGTACCGGCAGCCGGCCCTGGACGGGCGGCTCCACTGGGCGTCCACGGAGACCACCGACTACACCGGCCACCTCGAAGGCGCCCTCGCCGGCGGGCAGCGCGCCGCCCGCACCGTCCTGAGCGCCCGCTCCTCCCCGGACCCCGCTCCCACCACACCCAGGTGATCACATGTACGAGGTCGAAGCACTGCTGCGCGAGTACGACCACGCCCGCGCCTACACCGACGAGCTCTGGCGGGACCTCAGCCCGGACGAGGTGACCTGGCGGCCGAGCGAGGACTCCAGCGCCATCGGCTGGCACCTCGGCCACCAGGCCCACGTCGCCCACTTCATGATCCGCAACCTCACCGCGGCCGAGCCGAGCCCCGACCCCGAGCTGGACGCGCTGATGGACTCCGCGCAACCCGAGCGGTTCCGCGGCGCGCTGCCCACCATCCAGCGGCTCACCCGGTTCCGCGACACCGTCACCGAACGCGTGCACGCCCGGATGAACGCCATCGCCACCGGTCGCGTCGCCGCCCCGGAGCAGCTCACCGTCGTCGCCACCCACCTCCTGGTGGCCCTGATCAACCACGAGTACCAGCACGACCAGTGGATCGGCGAGGTCCGCGCCAACGACCTCGGCCACGCCCTCCCTCCCGACCCGGACACCGGTCGGGTCGCCCGCCTGGACGGGTACCTCGTCCTCAACCCCCTCGCTGTGTGAGCCGATCGACCTGGCGGCGGCGTCCGATCGTCGAGTGATCGGTCGACGCACGGCCGTTCGCCCGTTTCGCCCTCATGGACAGTCCGCAAGGGCAGCAACCGGGGGCCCTGACGGGTGAACGTCGGGACATTCCGGCGTACGCGGCCTCGGCCGGAGACTCGTGATCACCGTCACCGTCACCGTCACCCAGGTCGATTGGGGCTCCACCCATGGAAGAGATCTTCCGGTTCCTGCTCCTGCACCCACCCGCCCCCGCGACCGCGGTCGACGTGATGGCCTCGGACGACTTCGCGGCGGCGCTGGCCAAGGCGCACGACGCCCCGGACCGGAAGACGGCGTTGAAGGCCGCGGCCGCGCGGCTCGTCGCGAACGAGCGTGGTCTCACCGACCTCGGGAAGCTGGCCAACGCGACCGCCCTGTGGCGCACCGAACGGGCCTTGCGCGGTATGGGCGACCCCACCCGGGCGGACGTCGAGGAGGCCGTGGCGGACGGGTTCGGCGAGCCCCTGTCCCAGGTGGTCGGGGCACCGGCGTTCGCCGCCGACCGCGAACTGCTGGCCGACAACCTCATCGCGGCGAAGCTGCTGTCCCGGGACGGCGCCGTCGAGGCGCGCACGATGGAGGACCTGCTGCGGCTGATGGCCGTGCTCGACCGGGTGGCGGCCGGCGACCCGGCGCTGGACGAGGCGGGCGCGGTCGGCGCCGCCCTGAACCGGCCGACGGCGATCGGCCGGGCCGTCCCCGGACCGCGCCGCGACCTGCCCGAGGAGCAGCAGCCGCGGCGGCCCGAGCCGGACACCGACGCGGAACGGGAGCGGATCCGCGCGCGGATCGGCGCCCTTGAGTCCCTCAGCGACACGCTCACCGCCGTGGCCCCCGATGCCTTCGCCGCGCCCGAGGAACCGCAGAGCACGCCCTCACCCGGGCGGCCCGCCGCGGCGGAGACCCTCCGCCGGGCGATCACCGAACGGGTGCGCGCGGGAGAGGTCGAGCGCATCGAGACCGGGCCGGTGCACGCGGTCGTGCGCGCACTGGCCGACGTGCAGTCGTCCGCGGTCGAACCCGGCGAGCAGCACCCGCCAGCCGCCCGGCTCCTGCTCAGCCGGACCGCCGTCGCGGAGCTGCCCCAGTCGCACCGGGCCACCTTGGAATCCCTCGCCCTGAGCCTCGAACGCACCCCGCTGCCCGCAGCGCTGAAGTCCGTCGAGGGCGAGCTCACCACCCTGTACGGCCGGCTCGCCGAACTGGACAACGGCGCCACCTCGTACACCTTGATCGGCTCGCAGCTCTACGACACGGGTGCGCTCGCCAAGACCGAGAACAGCAAGTCCGGGCTGCCCCAGCCGGTGCCGGAGAGCCACGGCACCATCAAACCCGTCGGCGTCGGCGACCTGCTGGTCGTGCGCCAGCAGCTCAAGGGCTACCGCGGCGGCGAGGTCGCCCACATCGAGAACGTGCTCAAGGGCGAGTCCAAGAAGCGGTCGACTTTGCGCAGGCAGGAGACCGAGGAGACCGCCACGGTCGAGCACGAGATCACCAAGGTCGAGGAGCGCGACACCCAGACCACCGAGCGGTTCGAGATGCAGCGCGAGGCCGCGGAGGTGGTCAAGAACGACATCACCTTCAAGGCGGGCCTGGCGCTCAGCGCCTCCTTCGGGCCGGCCGTGGAGTTCAAGGCCTACACCGACTTCGCCATGAACCACGTCAAGCAGGAGTCCACCAAGACCGCGACGAACTACTCCAAGGAGGTCACCAGCCGCGCCTCGTCCAAGGTGTCCGAACGCCACCGCGAGGTGCGCGTCCTGCGCACGCTGGAGATCTTCGAGGAGCGCAACGAGCACGGCGTGGACAACGCCGCGGGCGAGGGCCACGTCGTGGGCGTCTACCAGTGGGTCGACAAGGTCTACGAGGCGCAGGTCTTCAACTACGGCAAGCGGATGATGTTCGACATCATGGTGCCCGAGCCCGCCGCGTTCTGGATCCACGCGCACGCGCACAAGCCCCAGCCCGGCGCGACCCTCGAAGAACCGGAGCCGTTCACGCTCGAACCGGTCCAGATCACCGAGGCCAACTACGGCATCTACGTCAAGCGCTACCAGGTGGCCGGGCTGAAGCCGCCGCCGGAGCCGTACACCACGGTGTCCAAGACGTTCGAGGGCATGGTGCCTCTTGAGGACGAGAGCGGCACGAAGGTCGCCGACGTGCCCATCCCGGACGGCTACCAGGCGATCACCGGCCACGCGCTCGTGATCACGAACCGCTGGCTTCCCGATTTCGAGGACGATTGGGCCGTGGTCGTCGTCATCGGCAAGCGACAGTGGGGGCGGAGGAAGAACAGCTTCATCAACAACTACTACACGCTGGACAACGAACGCGGTTCGGTGCCCCTCACCGTGCACTCCCACGGCTGCCGCACCTGGACGGTGGCCGTCGAAGTCGACTGCCAGCGGACCCAGCGCGCCTACCGCACCTGGCAGTTGGAGACCCACGCCGCCATCCAGCAGGCGTACCTGAAGCTCCAGCGCGACTACCGCGACGAGCTGGCCGCGCTGGAGGTGCAGGCCGCCAACGACATCCAGGGCCGCAACCCGGCGGAGAACCGGATCATCGAGCGCACCGAGCTGCGCAAGCAGGCCATCAGCGTGTTCACCGCGCAGCACTACGACCTGTTCGGCGCGATCGGCCACTCGCCGGAGGGCTACCCGCAGCCCCACCTCCACGAGGCCGACGCCGAGGGCCGCTACATCCGCTTCTTCGAGCAGGCCGTCGAGTGGGAGCACATGATGTACCTGTTCTACCCCTACTACTGGGGGCGCAAGAACGGGTGGCGGACGAAGGCCCTGCTCCAGGACGTCGACACGCAGTTCGCCGAGTTCCTCAAGGCGGGTTCGGCCCGGGTGGTGGTCCCGATCCGGCCCGGTTTCGAGGCCGCCGTCGCCCACTTCCTCGACACCGGGGAGATCTGGGAGGGCGCCGACCCGCCGACGCTGACCAGCCCGCTGTACGTGAGCATCATCGACGAGATCAAGGAGCGCACCCAGGCGCCCGGCGCCGAGATCGCGCAGGGCGACCCGTGGGAGGTGCGCCTGCCGACCACCCTGGTGCGGCTGCGACCGGACGACTCGCTGCCGACGTGGACCAAGCAGCCCGACGGGACCTGGCTGGAGGACTGATGGCCAAGCCCCCGCGTTACCGCATCCACCCGGCGATCGGCGTCGCACGGGTCGGCGACGCCGCCGCGGACGAGTTCTTCCTCGGACCCGAGGTGCCCGACCGGCCCGCCCGCATGGGCGAGTCGGGCACCGGGAAGACGGTGCCGCCGCACAAGGTCGGCGGCCGGATCCGCCGCCAGGCGCAGCGCTTCCGGGTCTTCGAGTACACCGAGTCCGGTGGCGTGTGGACCGCGTCGCGGGAGATCACCGCGGACCTGGCCGACGTCGCCGACCTGACGTGGACGGTGGACCTGGCCAACCGCAAGGCGTCGTTCTTCGAGTTCGACGGCCTGTCCGGCTCCCCGCTGCTGCCCCGGCAGCCCAAGCGGGTCCGCCGCAACGAGGCTCAGACCGACCGCCGCAAGCTGCGGATCGTCCCCGGCCCGCGGTCGATCGCCGGGCGCACGGCCGGGCCGGTCCAGTTCCGCAAGGGCACCTCCGCCAACCCGGCGGCCGAGCAGTGGCCCGACCCGGCGCCCTCGCCCGCGCTGGAGTACCTGGGCGAGCTGCGCACCGACGCCAAGGGCAGGCTGATCGTCATCGGCGGTGCCGGCGTGGTCGCCAAGCAGGCAGGCGCACCGGACATCACGGGGTACGCGAACAACGACATGTGGTTCGACGACGTCTCCGACGGCCCGGTGAACGCGGTGCTCCGGCTCCGCGTGGGCGGCGGGATGACGACCGTGCCGGTGCGGGGCGCGTGGGTGCTGGTCGGCCCGCCGGACTTCGCACCGGCCATCCCGCCCACCGTCACGCTCTGGGACGTCCTGGTCGACCTGGCCGTCCGCCGGATCCCGCTGCCCGGGGACGAGGCGGTGTTCCGCACGGGCGGGGCGCTGGCACGGCTCACCGCGATGGCGAAGGACCTCAAGCACGGCACGTCCCTGTCGCGCTACAAGCCGTCGTTCGACGAGGACGTCGCGCCGATCCTGCGCCAAGCCGTCCTGCCGGGGTGGGTGTTCGACCAGTTGCAGGGCTTCCACACGTCCATGGGCGCCGGCGGCCTGCCCGCCGCGCAGTGGGAGGCGCTGTCCGATCCGGTGAAGCCGAACACCGCGCGGCTCGCCGTGTTCCGGCGGTTGCGCAAGCCCGGCACGGCGGGCCTGGGCGCGGACACCATGCCCCAACTGCTGGGCGACGACCCGTACAACAAGCTGAGGACCAGACGCTGGGGCCTGTCGCTCACCACCACCCAGTACGCGATCATGCGGGCCTGGGCCGAGGGCGACTTCGTCAGGTCGGCGCTGCCGTCGGCGTCGCTGCTCACCCCGACCGGGCCAGGGTCGGTGACACCCGACGGGCTGGACCGCGCGGCGGCGCAGTCCGTGTCCGGCGGCGCCTTCTACCCCGGCATCGAGGTCGGCTGGCAGATCCGGGAGCCGGAGCTGTTCGCCGAACCGTTCCGGATCAAGCACGGCGCGCCCTCGAAGTACGTCGGCGACGCCCGCGGCCGCACCGTGGTGGCCGGGCACTTCACCCGGCAGATGGCGCTGCCGTGGATCGCGGACTTCCTGCAGTGCAAGGTCGAGGAGCAGAGCGTCACCAGGACCGACTGGGGCTGGTGGCCGTCCCAGCGCCCGGACGCGGTGTACGCGACGACGGCCGACGCCCTGGCCGCCGGGTCGATGGTGCACTGGCACCGCGCCACGGTCGGCGCGTCGTCGGACTGGCCGGGCGACGCGCACGAACCCAGTCCCCGGTCGAGCGACATGCCGTCCTACCACCAGATGCTGGACAACTGGACCAAGCTCGGCTTCGTCGTGCCGGGAGCGGGCGTGTTCGCCGAGACCGAACGCGGCGGCGCCGTCCCGTGAGCGGTCGTCACGACGTGGTGGTGGTCGGCGCGGGCCCGGCCGGTGCGTGCCACGCGCTGGCCGCCGCCCGCGCCGGGGCGTCGGTGCTGCTCGTCGGTCCCCCGGCGCGGCACCGTCGGCACACCGTGGAGCTGCTCACGGCCGGGGCGCACGACGCGGTGGCCGGGTTGGGGGTGGTGGGCTTGCCGGCGCGTCCCTGTGCCGGGGTGCTCGCGAGCTGGGGCGGCGCGGTCGTCGACAAGCCGGCGCTGCGCACGCCCGGTGGCGCGGGCTGGATCGTGGACCGCACCGCCCTGGATCCGGCGCTCGTGGCCGCCGCGGTGTCGGCCGGGTGCACGTGGGTCCCGGCGAAGGCCCAGGGCGTCGAGCGGGACGGTGGCGCTTGGCGCGTGCGGGTGGGCGGTGAGTGGCGGCGTGCGGACCGCGTGGTGCTCGCCACCGGCCGCACCGCGCGGCTGCCCCGGCTCGGCATCACGCGCGAGGTCACCCACCGGATGACCGCGTTGACCGGCTGGGTGGACGCCCGGCTGCCGGGGTTGGGCGACCGGCTGCACGTCACCGCGGCGCCCGGCGGTTGGTGGTACGCGATCGGCTGCGGTGCGGGGACCGCGCTGGGCCTGTGCACGGACACCGACCTGCTGCGCACGGTCGACCGGTTCGCCTGGGCCGGGCACCGGGTGGACACCTGGCACCGCTCGGCCACCACCGCGCGGACGACCGGCCCGGCGCCTCCCGGCGTTGCGGTCATCGGGGACGCGGCGCTCGCCGCGGACCCGCTGTCGGGGCAGGGCCTGGCGTTGGCGGTGGAAGGCGCCGTGCTGGCCGCCGACGACCCGACCGGCTATCCCGACTGGCTCGCCCGGGCGACGGCGGCGCACGCGGCCGGTGCGCGGGCGGTCTACTCGGCCGCGGGCCTCGACGGTCCGTTCTGGCGGCGGCGTGCCGGCGGTCGGCCGTCCGTCGCGGGCAGCGCCTGAGGCGCCGACCTGACGGCAGGCGGTCCGCCTTTCGGCTGTGCCGCACGGAAACCCGGCCGCACGGAAACCCGGCCTCACGGCCGAGGTCGTTGCTACGATGCCGGGTCGGAACCTGGGCGGGGGCGTTGGCCATGACGCTGTACTCGGAGTTGGACGCGGCCATCGAGCGCGACGACGGGGCGCCGGTCGTGGCGTGGGCGCGCGCGGTGCTGGACGGGGTGCTGACCGACCGGCTCGGGGTCGGGGTCGTGCGCCACCCGTTGGGGTTCCTGTGCGTGCCGGCTCACCGTGACGGCCCCGAAGGGGTGTGCGTGCACCTCTGGGAAGCCCGGTCCGCTTCGGCGGCACCGATCACGTCCGTGCCGCACTCCCACAGCTGGGACCTGTCCAGCTGGGTGGCCGCGGGCGCGCTGCACAACCGGACCATCCGGGTCGTCGACACCGACGACGCGCCGACGCACCGGGTGTTCGACGTGCGCAGCGGGCCGGAGGGCGACCACGTGCGGCCGACCTCGCGACTGGTCCGGACCGAGGTGGAGCGGACCCTCGTGCACCGCGCCGGTGAGCGGTACCGCCTGTCGGCCGGGATCTTCCACGAAACGGTGGTGCCCGACGAGGCCGACGTGGTGGTGACCGTCGCGCTGGGGTGGACGCGGGCCGCCATGCCCAACCTGTCGCTGGGCGACCCGGACGCCGGCGAACACCGGGTGGTGCGGCGGTTGTGCGAACGGGACGAGGCCGTGCGGGTGGCGTCGATCGGGTTGGCTGCGATCGCGGGCTGAGCCTCACGTCGGCCGGATGGCGCTGACCACCAGGGAACCGCCCCACGTCGGCAGGTGGCGGGCGACCCGTGCCGAACGCAGGTCGCCGAAGCGCGTGCGCCAGACGACGTGGTTGGACCGCAGTGCCGTGGGCGTCAGACCCGCGAGCCGCAGGCCGGTCGCCAGCAGGCCCGCGGTGAACGGGCGGATGTGCAGGTGCAGGTACTCGTGGAACGGGTCGACGTGGCGCGGGGCGTGCCCGAAGAGGAACCGCAGCCGGTCCTGCGGGGTGGCGAGGTTCGGCGTGGTCAGCACGAGCACCCCACCGGGTCGCAGCACGCGGTGGCACTCCGCGAGCAGCGACGCGGGGTCGTAGACGTGCTCGATGACCTCCCCTGCCAGGATCCCGTCCAGCGCACCCGAGCGGAACGGCAGCGGTTCGCCGAGGTCGAGCGCGACGGCCGGCACGCCGGCGCGCAGGGCGGCTCGGCCCGCGTCGAGCACCACGTCGCAGGCGATCGGCCGGGCGCCGCGGCGGGCGAGCACGGCGGAGACCTGCCCACCTCCCGCGCCGAGGTCGGCGACGAGCGGGCGTTCGGCCAGGTCGAGGTGCTCGCCGAGCAGGTCGAGCGCGAGGCGCAGCCGGCGGCGGTGGTAGGAGTCGCGCAGGTAGCCCGCGACCTCGTCGTGGGCGTACCGGCGCCGGTTCGCGGCGGTAGCCCGGCCCTGTGCTCGACCCACGACCGCATGATCGCGCAGAACCGGGGACCGGCACGCTGCCAGTCGGGTGAAGTTCGGTGCCGCGCCTGCCGAAATGGGACGCGGCGGCCGACCCGATCTGGTTCAGTGGCTCGACGAAAGCACGCCGAGGGGAAGCCGACGGATGCGGACCGACCACATCGTGCCGGACCGGACCCGGCTCCTGTGCGCCTGCGGTGACGTGCGCGGACGTGCCGCCACCCGCGTGCCCGTGACGCTCCCCTCCGCGTGGCCGGGTGGTGCGCACCGGCGTGGTCCGTGCCGGAATGGTCCGTGCCGCGTCGGACGGCGGGAGCCGTGACGCGCGGCCGGTCCCGCCGGCCCACCACGTCGGCCCGCGCGCTGCGCTTGGCCCTGGTCCGCTACTCGTTCGCGACCGCGTGCGGCGTGGCGGTGCTGATCAGCGTCGCCCTGATCGCGCGGGACGACGCCCTCACCGCCACGCAGATCTACTCGGCGGTGGGGTTGAACCTGATCGCGAGCGTCGTGTTCGCGCTGGTGTTCGCCACGCTCGCCAACTGGACGCAGGACCGGCACCTGCGGGACACGCTCACCGAGGGCATGGAGGAGGTGGCCGACCGGATCGAGCGGAACATGGCCCGCACGAACCGGTTGTTCCTGCCGTCCAAGCACTACGACGCGCTCAACCCGACCGATGGCTTCGGCGACCCGTACAACGAGGACATGACGCTCGACCTGCAGAAGAGCGGCTTCTTCGCCTTCTACGGCCCGAACGCGCGGTTCGTCGCGGCACGGCTGCTCACCTCGCGCCACCGGCTCCAGCAGATCCGGATCGCGATGATCAACCCCGGCAACCGCAAGGCCATCAGCCGCAGCGCGTCGGACCGGATGTCGACGCCGCGGTTCCGGGGGCGGGCGATCGCGCAGATCGAGCAGGAGCTGGAGAACGAGTTGCTGATGAACCTGGTGTCGCTGTTCGACTGCCGGTGGCTGTGCCCGGTGGAGATCCTCTACAACGAGGACACGGCCGTGTACCGGTACGTGATGCTGGACGAGTCGGTGTACGTGTCGTGGTACCACAGCCCGCAGTCGACCCAGATGGAACTGCCCGAGTCGTACCGCTTCGGCCGGGACTCGTTCCTGTACTCGACCTTCCGCATGGAGCTGATGCGCAAGTTCGAGATCTCGCACCACAAGGTGGTCTTCGAGGCCACCGACGACGACACCAAGCTGACCGCCCACCTGCGCACCCTGACCGGCCGCGAGATCACCGCCGCCGACCTGGCGCGGTGGCGGTCGGAGCAGGAACAGGACAGCGCCGCGTTCCGCCACTACCTGGGCACGCTGCGGCAGTCGTCGGCACACCACCTGTCCCTCGAGGACAGGTCCGACACCTGAACCGCCGCGGCACGTGGAGATCGGCGGACCGCTCGACCGGCACCACGGAGGTCAGTGACCTTCGCGGGCGTTGAGCCGGGCGGCTTGGCGGGTCAGGTGGACGCACTCGGCGAGGTTGGTGGCCTTCCCGGCCGCCTCGGTGTACAGCCGTGCCGCCGTCACCAGGTTGCCGTCGCGCTCGTGGAGGTATGCCGCCACCGCCGTGTGACGGGGAAGCGAGTCGTCCAGCGGCGCGAGTGCCGCCAGGCCGGCCCGCGGTCCGTCCGCCTCACCGACGGCCACCGCGCGGTTGAGGCGGACGACCGGGCTGTCGGTCAGGCGCACGAGCTCGTCGTACCACTCGACGATCTGCACCCAGTCGGTCTCCTCCGCGGTCGGCGCGTCGGCGTGCAGTGCCGCGATGGCGGCCTGGGCCTGGAACTCGCCCAGCCGGTCGCGGGACAGCGCCGCCTGGAGGATCCCGACGCCCTCGGCGATCAACCGGGTGTCCCACCGGCCCCGGTCCTGCTCGGCGAGCGGCACCAGGCTGCCGTCCGGCGCGTGCCGGGCGGCGCGACGGGCGTGGTGCAGCAGCATGAGGGCGAGCAGCCCCGCCACCTCCGGGTGGTCGATCGCGGCCGCGAGCTGCCGGGTGAGGCGGATCGCCTCGGCGGCGAGGTCGACATCACCGGAGTAGCCCTCGTTGAACACCAGGTAGAGCACGCGCAGCACGGTGGCGACGTCGCCGGGCTGGTCGAACCGCACGCCGGCCACGGTGCGCTTGGCCCGGCTGATGCGCTGCGCCATGGTCGTCTCGGGCACCAGGTACGCCTGGGCGATCTGGCGGGTGGTGAGGCCGCCCACGGCGCGCAGGGTGAGCGCGACCGCGGACGACGGCGTCAGCGACGGGTGGGCGCACAGGAAGTAGAGCTGGAGCGTGTCGTCCACCGCCGGCACGGGCTCCGGCGCGGGCTCCTCGTCGACGACGTCCTCACGCCGGCGGCGGGCGGCGTCCGCCCGGGTACCGTCGAGGAACCGGCGCCAGGCGACGGTGACCAGCCAGCCCTTCGGGTCGCGCGGCGGGTCGGCGGGCCAGACGCGGACCGCCTCGACCAGCGCGTCCTGCACGGCGTCCTCGGCCGCCGCGAAGTCGGCTCCGCGGCGGACGAGGATCCCGAGCACGTTCGGCGTGAGGCTCCGGAGCAGGGCCTCGTCCATCCGAGTGGTCACTCCGTGATCGTCGGCGGCGTGGACAGGAACGGGCGCAGCTCCAGCCACTCGTGGATCGGCTTCCCACCCGCGCCCGGAGCGGCCGACAGCTCACCGGCCAGCTCGACGGCGCGGTCGTAGCTGTCGACGTCGATCACCATCCAGCCGGCGATGAGGTCCTTGGTCTCGGCGAACGGGCCGTCGGTGATCGGCGGGCGGCCCTCGCCGTCGTACCGGACGAACGTCCCCTCGGGGGCGAGCGCCTGGCCGTCGACGTACTCACCGGTCTCCTCCAGCCGGGCCGCGAAGTCGCGCATGTACTGCACGTGCGCCGTGATCTCTTCCGGCGTCCACTGGTCCATCGCCACGTCGTTGACCGCTGCCGGGGCGCCGCGGTAGTGCTTGAGCAGCAGGTACTTGGCCATCGGAGTTCTCCTCGGTGCTTGTGCGAGCCATTGTGGTTGCGTTCACCGCAGGGACGGAGCCGGTCACGGGATCTCGACATCGCCGTCCCCCGATTCGAGTGTGACCCGCGTCACACGTGTTGCCGAGGGTGCTCCTGGCCCTCATGACGGCCGGATCACCTCCGGCGTGATCCCCATGGGTGCCGCGCGCCGGCATGGCGCCCGAGGACTGGCGGGTGCAAGTGCTCGCCTTCAACGGCCTGATCTGGTCACAGCTCACCCTCCCCGACGGCCTGGGCATCACCGACACGGACCCGGTCGTGGAACTCCTGGCCCGCCGCCTCCTGCCGCCCCCGACCACGTGACGAGGGCGCGTCGGTCGTGCCCGCCCGGCCGACCGCGTGGGCCTGGGAAGACCACGTCGTGAGGTCCCGCTGGGGCCGACCGGCCCCCGCGCTCAGATCCGCCGCCGCGCGGGCGTAGCCGACGACCGGCGGGCGCGTGTCGTCCGCCCGCCACACGACCGCCAGTTCGCAGGGCGCCACCCCGGTGACCGGGCGCACCACCACCTCGTCCCTGGCGATCAGCGGCGCGTTGCCCTCGGCCAGGAGCACCACGCCGTCGCCGTTGGCCACCGCCTCGTGGGCTTCCTCGGCGCTGGCGATCTCGGCGCCGACGACCGGTTCCCGGCCGCCGCGCGCGTCCAGCGCGAGCCAGTAGTCGCGCACGTGGCCCGCCGATTCGGGCAGCGCGAGAAACGGCTCGTCCAGCAGCTCGGCGAAGTCGACGCTCCCCCGCGCCGCCAGGCGGTGGCCCGAGGGCAGGGCGACCAGGCGCGGCTCGCGTGCGACGACCACCCACCGGTACCGGTCCGAGTCGGGGATCGGCAGCCAGACGAAGCCGACGTCGGTCGAGCCGTCGGCGAGGCCGACCGTCGGGTCGCCCCAGCCGACCTGGCGCAGGGTGATCCGGGCGGTCGGGTGCTCGACGACGAGCCTGGACCGCAGCGCGGGCAGCAGGCCTCGGCCGGGACTGGTGCTCATGCCGACCACCAGCGTCGCCCGCTGCGCGGCTTTCGCCGACTCGACCGCCGCCCGGGCCCGCTGCCACTCGGCGACGATCCGCTCGGCGTGCGGCAACAGAGCGGCACCGACCGCGGTCAACCGCACCTCGCGCCGGTCCCGCTCGAACAGCGGCGCGCCGAGCTGCCGCTCCAGCACCCGGATCTGCTTGCTCAGCGCGGGCTGGGACACGAACAGCCGCGCGGCCGCACGGGTGAAGTGCAGCTCCTCGGCGACCGTGACGAAGTAGTTCAGGTCCCGTCCGTGCACGTCCATGACCAATGGCTATCACAACGGATCTTGGACGACGACCGGCCCGTCGGCCACCGTGGACCCAGCCCAACGCACGCAGAGGAGCGAAGTTGATCGACAACCCGAAGGTCTGGCTGGTGACCGGCGCGAACAGCGGCTTCGGCCGGGCGATCACCGAGAACGCGGTCGCCCTGGGCGACACCGTCATCGCCGCCGTCCGCCGCCCGGACACGCTGGCCGACCTGGTGGCCGCCTACCCCGACCAGGTGGACCCAGTGCGGCTGGACGTCACCGACACCGCGCAGATCGAGGCGGTGGTCGCGGACGTGCTGGCCCGGCACGGCCGGATCGACGTCCTGGTGAACAACGCGGGCCGCACCCAGGTCGGCGCGGTCGAGGAGACCACCGACGCCGACCTGCGGTACCTGTTCGACCTGCACTTCTTCGGCCCGGCCGCGCTGATCCGCGCGGTGCTGCCGTCGATGCGGACCCGGCGCGGCGGCGCGATCGTGAACATGGGCAGCGTCGGCGGGCAGCTGTCGTTCGCCGGGTTCTCCGCCTACAGCGCGACGAAGTTCGCCCTCGAAGGGCTTTCCGAGGCGTTGGCCGACGAGGTCGCGGAGTTCGGGATCAAGGTGTTGGTGGTCGAGCCCGGCGCGTTCCGCACCAACCTGTTCGGCGCGGGCGCGGCGCACTTCAGCGCGGAGAACCCGGCCTACGCGAACAGCGCGGGCCGGACCCGGGAGTACGTCGCGACGGGGCACGGCGAGCAGGCGGGCGACCCGGCCAAGGCGGCAGCGGCCATCCGGGCGGCGCTGGCCGCCGACCGCACCCCGCTGCGGCTGCCGCTCGGCGACGACTCGGTGGACGCGATCCTCGGCCACCTCGACGCGGTGCGCGCGGAGATCGCCGACTGGGAGAAGGTCGCCCGGGACACCGCGTTCGGCGGATGAGCTCCGTCGGGCCGCGGAGCGCGGGGAAGTGCGCCTGAACGGGCGGGGCATCACGGCGAGGCGTCCGACCACCGTGCTGTGATCGCTCACATTCTCAATGCAGAACGACCGATTGTCGAATACCGGGATTCGGATTCCCTATCCGCGTGGCAGCCTCCTTGGAATGTCTCAATTGGCATGTTAGCGTTCACAGCCTTGGCGTGACCCCGGTCACGCCAAGGCTGTGAGCCGACCGAGAAGAGGAACTGCCCATGTCCCTGCCCGAACGGCTGCCACGTGGCGGCGTGCGGCGCTCCGTGATGACGTTCGTCGGCGTGGCCGGCCTGGTCGGGGCGCTGCTCACCGGTTGCGGCACCGAGGGGCAACCCGCGTCCGCCTCGATCACCCGGTTGACGTTCTGGAGCGGCTACGCGGGTCCGGCGCCCACGGCGCTGGAGGCGATCGTGGACGAGTTCAACTCGGCGAACCCGGACGTCCGGATCGAGGTGAGCCTCATGCCGTGGGACGTGTTCTTCCAGAACCTGCTACCCGCCTACTCCTCCGAAGGTGGCCCGGACCTCGCCGCGTTCGACAGCACCCGGGTCGCCCAGTACGCGAAGAAGGGCGTGCTCGCACCGGTGGACGACTGGTTCGCCGCCGACCCCGCGTCCAACGCGCTGGTCACGGCGGCGGTCGACGCGGTCACCTACCAGGGCGTGAAGTACGCGGTGCCGATGACCTTCACCAGCCTCAAGCTGTGCTACAACCGGGCGCTGTTCACCGAGGCCGGGCTTGATCCGGTCCGGCCGCCCACCACCTGGGACCAGTGGCGCAACGCCATGATCCGGTCGACGTCCGACGATGACGACGACGGGGTTCCCGAGCGGTACGGCCTGGCGATCCCGGACCACGAGACCATCCCGGTCTGGCCGATCCTGCTGTGGGGCCACGGCGGCGACCTCCTGGAACCCGACGGGTCGAAGTCCGCGCTCACCCGGCCGGAGTCGATCGCCGCGGTCCGGACCTGGACCGATCTCGTGACCAGGAAGAAGGTCTCCCCCACCGGGCTCTCGGGCGCCGAGGCCGAGGAGCTGTTCCGCACCGGCAAGGCCGCCATGACGATCACCGGACCGTGGGCCACCGGCGGCTTCCGGGACGCGGGCGTCGACTTCGACCTCGCCCCCGTGCCGCCCGGACCGATCCGGCAGGCCACCCTGGGCTCGACCACGTCGCTGGCCCTGAGCGCCACGCTGACGCCCGAGAAGAAGCGGGCCGCGCAGCGGTTCCTGTCCTACTGGGTGGGTGAGCAGGCGCAGGAGAGCTGGATGAAGGGCTCCGGCTACCCCTCGATCCGCCTCGACCAGTACGCGCCGAACGACAACCCGCTGGTCGGCGAGTTCGCCGACGACGCGCGGATCGCCCAGCCGCTGATGCCGGGCACCGTCGAGTTCGCCAAGATCCACGACGACGTGTTCGAGCCGGCGATCCGGGACGTCGTCAGCGGCAAGGTCGGCGTGGACGACGGCATGGCGGCGGCGTCACGGCGCATCGACGAGATCCTGGCCGCATCGGGTTGACCAACCGGCGTCGAGCCCGGTGATCTCCGCGCACACCCCGCCGCGCACACCCCGCCGGTCGCGTCCACGCCGGACGGAACCCTTTCCCTGCCGGGGAAGAGGACCAAGCCGCGTGGCCTGTGACCGGCGGGGTCGCCGTGCCCGCGACCGGTTCAGTCGCCGAGCATGTTCGCGCCCTTCACCGAATCGTCGGTGGCCGTGAGGAGACCCCGCACGTTGGCGTTGAACTCGGCTTTGTCGACGCGGCCGTCGCTGTCGGCGTCCATCCCGTTGAAGGCGACCAAGGCGGTCTGCTCCGGGTCGGGGATGTCCGCGCTGCGGTACAACGCGATCAGCTCCGCCTGGTCGATGTAGCCGTCACCGTTGCGGTCGACCACGTCGAAGCACCGGTCCGAGGCGGCCATCCACAGGTCGACCACGGTCTCGGCCGACAGCCGCCGCGCCACGTGCGCCGCCTCGAACTCCTCCTTCGTCACGACGGCGTCCCCGTCGACGTCCGCGGCACCGTGGACGTACTCCCAGAGCCGCCGGTAGGCGGTCAGGAAGTCGCGGACCTCGGGTGCGTCCTCGGCGAGCCCGAACTCCTGACCGATGCGGCCCGTCTTCGTCTCGAAGTCCGACCATTCGAGGATTCCGTCACCGTTCAGGTCGAGTGCCACGAAAATGCGGTCGATGTTCCGGGCGAGCACCTCATCGGACATGGATTCACCTGTTCTCGTCGTTGTTCTCGGCCTCCGAGGGGAAGCCTAACGACGCAGATCGGCGCACCGAATCGCGAAGATGGGTTCAATAGTTCACTCGAACGGTTATCGCGAACGCCGTGCACAATGGGTCGCATTGCCGGTAGAACACCGGCCGCCCCGATGGGAACGACGGCTGGAAGTGATCGGTGTTTCTTCGGGGCAGACCGATGCCGGCCGGATCAGACGGTGAGGAGGGTCTTGATGGCCCGACGCTCGTCCATGGCTTGATAGCCCTCGGCGGCCCGGTCGAGCGGGAGGGTGAGGTCGAAGACCTTGCCCGGGTCGATCTCCCGGCGCCGGATCAGGTCGACCAGTTCGGGCAGGAAGCGGCGGACGGGTGCGGGGCCGCCGTGCAGGTGGACGTGGGAGAAGAACATCTCCATGCCGGGCAGTGCGACCTCGTGGGTGACGCCGACGTAGCCCACGTGCCCGCCGGGCCGGGTCGAGCGGATGGCCTGCATCATCGACTCCTGGGTGCCCACCGCCTCGATGACCGAGTGCGCGCCGAGCCCGTCGGTGAGGTCCTTGATCCTCGCCACGCCCTCGTCGCCGCGCTCGGTCACGACGTCGGTGGCCCCGTAGTCGAGGGCGAGCTCCTGTCGCGACTCGTGGCGGCTCATCGCGATGATCCGCTCCGCACCGAGCCGCGCCGCGGCCAGCACGCCGAGCAGGCCGACCGCGCCGTCGCCGACGACCGCGACGGTCTTGCCGGGGCCCGCCGCGGCGGCCACCGCGGCGAACCAGCCGGTGCCCAGCACGTCGGAGGCGGCCAGCAGGCCGGGCACCAGGTCGTCCGGGGGCAGGTCGGGGGTCGCCACCAGGGTGCTGGCGCCCAGGCGGCACCCGCAGGAGTTCCGCCTGGGCGCCGATACCGCCCATCTGCACCCGGTGCACGCACGAGCTCTGGTAGCCGGCCCGGCAGATCTCGCAGGTGTTGTCCGAGGCGAAGAACGAGCCGACCACGAACTGCCCCGGCCGCACGTCGCGGACCTCGTCACCGACCTGCTCGACGACGCCCACGTACTCGTGCCCCATCGGCGTGGGCCCGCTGATCTCCTCGATGCCCCGGTAGGGCCACAGGTCGGAGCCGCAGACGCAGGTCGCGGACAGGCGGATGACCGCGTCCGTCGGCGCGACGATCCGCGGGTCCTCGCGTTCCTCGACCCGGACGTCGCCGGGGGCGTGCAGGACGGCACCGCGCATGGTGGTCCTCCTCGATCTCGTCCGGGAGTTCCCGCCTGGCGCGGCCTCGAACCGGCGGTTACCCGGACGGGCGCCGGAACGGGCGCGGGCGGCGCGGTCAGGTCGGGCGGTCCTGGTCAGGTGGCCTCGGTCAGGCGGTCCGGGTCAGGTAGCGACGGTCAGGTAGCCACGGTCAGGCGGCCTCGGCCGGATGGTCCCCGTCAGAGCACCGGAAGGGGCACGACGTCGAAGGCGTTGGAAAGGCCGAGCCGGTAGTCCACCTGGTCCTTGACCTTGAGCAGCTCGAACTCCGGCGCCCGGTACAGCTCGTGCACCACCGCGCGGGGGGCGGTGGACCCGGCCTCGTCCAGCAGCGCGTTCACCGCCAGGCGCGCGGCGCTGTTCGCCGCCTCCATGCCGGCCACGTTGATCGGCGTCTGCACGTAGTCACCGGCGAGGAAGAGGTTGGGCACGGCGGTGCGCGCGGTCGGGCGTCGGCGCCAGGACCCGACCGGTTGCACGACCAGTTCGTCGGCGTTGGTCGGGTTCGGACCGCCCAACCCGGTCACGCCGGGATCCAGGAACCAGGTCACCAGCGACGATTCGTCGAGCACCTGGCCACCGGAGTCGTTGAGGTGCTGCTTGAGCTGCGCCAGCACCTCCTGGACGATCTGCCGTTCGGTCAGCTGCTTCGCGGGGCGGCCGAACAGGACGCCGGGAGTGTCCCAGTCGGAGATCACTACGGACACGCAGTCGGCGGTGGTGCCGTCGCCGTAGTCGGCCCGGAAGTCGCGCTCCGGCCAGAACGCGGCCTGGCTGATCGAGCTCAGCGACCACGGCGCGTGGACGTAGTAGACGTGACCGTGCACGAGCGGGGTCGGCCGGTCGAAGTAGAGCATCAGGCCGGTCATCCACTGCGTCTCCAACGTGGCCGCGTCGCGCAACCGCGGGTCGGCGGCCAGCAGGTCCGCGTTCCACACCCGTCTGGCGTGGTCCACGGGCAGCGCGCAGACGTAGTAGTCGGCCTCGACCTGCTCTTGGCGCCCCTCGGGGTCGCGGACGCGCGCCGCCGAGATCCGGCCGCCGTCCACGGCGAGGTCCTCGACCGCCCACCCGACGCGGAACTCCACCCCGAGGCGGCGCAGGTGCTGCTCCCACGGGTCGATCCACGCCTCGTTCGTCGGCAGGTCCAGCACCCGGTCCACCGGGCCCTCCGCGCCGCGGCCGAGGAGGTTGAACAGGATGCGCTCGAACACCAGGCCGGCGGTGTGCGTGCTGGCGTTGTCGGTCCTGGTCGACGACAGCACGCGGGTGGGGCCGTGGACGAAGATCCGCCGGTAGTCCTCCGACTTGCCCTGCGCGCGCAGGAAGTCCGGCCAGGTGGTGTGCTCCCACTGGTTCGGGCGGCGTTCCTCGCAGCTGGTGAGGTAGACCAGGATGCGCTGGGCGAAGACCGCGGCCTCGTGCGGTGGCAGGTGGAACTGGGTCTCGACCACGGCTCGCACCTGCCGCAGCAGCACGTCCGGCGAGAGCTGCTCCGGCAGGCCGCCCAGGCCCAGCGGGATGCGCAGGTCTTCCCGTCCCCCGGCGAAGGACGCCAGGAACCCGGTCGCCGCGGTCAGTTGTCGTGCACGCCGTTGGCGTTGCCCGGGAACGGGACCCTGCGCAGCGTGTCGGGCAGGTCGTGGTAGAAACCGAAGAAGATCCGGAAGCCGTGCTCGCCCGGAAGGTCGCGCCGACCACCGCGGCCCGTGCCCGGCACGGGCATGCTGCGGCACTTCCCACCGAGGGCGCGCCATTCGTAGAGGGTGACCGCGAACCCGCGCTCGGCCAACTCGTGCGCCGCCGTCATCCCCGCGACCCCGCCGCCGAGGACCGCCACCGTGGCGCCCGCGCGACTGCCCTCCGCCACTCCCGGCAGGGCCAACCCCGCCACACCGGCACCCGCGCCCGCCAGGAAAGTGCGACGACTGAGCTCGACTCCGTCCACGGACACCGCCCCACCCTCGAACCGGCCCCAACCGGGCGGCACTGTAGCGCACCGCCCGGCCGTCAGGCGATGATCGTCGGCATTCCACTCGATGGCGAAACCGTTGCGCGACAACGGTCATACCGAACACCGGTCATGAGCACAACGGCCACAATCACCCGTTCAGGTACAGCGCAGCAGGCTGTGGCCGGGCCTCAGCCAGCGCCAGGGCGGCGTCGTAGCACTTGGTGGCTTGCTCGACCTCACCCAGCCGGATCAGGCACTCGCCGCGGTTGTTCAAGGTCAACGCTTGGCCGTACGGGTGGCCGAAGTCGCGGTAGAGCTCCAGCGCTTGGCCGAGCAGCACATCGACCTCCCGCGACGACCCGGCAGCCACCAGTGACGCACCCAACTCGGTGAACGCGTCCGGCCTTGCCGACGGGGAAAGTCGAGGTCCTCGTAACACGCCAGGGCGACGTTCAGGGCGTCCGCGGCCGCTGCGAGGTTCGGCGTCCAGCAGCCGGAACGCGAGGTTGATCGACGCGGACGTGACGCCGTGCTCGTCGTGTCGCACTTCGCCCGCGCGCAGGGCCGACCGCAGCCTCATCCGCGTCTCGGCGGAGCGTCCGGCGTTGTGGTCGAGCAGGGCCGCTGCCGGCGCCTTCGGGAAGGTCTCGGTGAACAGCGCCTTGAGGATGTCGGGCCGGCGAGCAGCAGCAGCCACGAGGATGGTCCGGTGCAGTGCACGGCGGCGGTCATACGCGACCCCACTCGATCGGACTCGACGCTCGGTGGGCGCTACTTCACACCGCGATCGGCGTCGCCGGCGAAGGAGCCGCCGAAGCACCGAGTGGGCTTGTCCATTCTGGACGACCGGCAGTGGCGGCGCCACGAACGCGTCCCTCCAGCGGCCGCGCTGAAGGGCGCGGTCGAACGCACGACGGCACGGCTTCCCCACCTCGAACAACCGAGGATCGAGCACGGCGGACACCCCTCGGGCACGGCGCCGGGAAGTCGATCACCGAGGCGGGCACCCACCGAAACTTTTCGCCGAGCCTGTTGACACCGGGACGGCGACGTTCGTACGGTCTACCTGAGCAGCGTTGGCGCTCGGACGTCATGGGAGCCAACGGCTTTCGAACGACGACCCAAGCCGACGAGTGATCTCACGGCTGAAGTGCCCACCGATTGGATAGCGCTTTCCAGCACCATCCCGGCCAAATTGAATCGTTTCACAACCAGCGTGGCGCCATCCTGCGGCCGTGTTGCCGCAGGCTGCGCGCAGTCACCGCTGGGAGCGTTCCCAGAATCTGCGACGGAGGAGCAACGGTGCTCACCAACTTTGTTCAGGGTGCGGGCTGTCGCCGTGACGACCTCACGACGCAGGCACCATCGGATCGGCTGGTACGCGCAGCGGCACGGTAGCCGCTCCCCCTCATGGCGCCCGGTCGTCGGCCGAGTACTCCGCCGACGCCGTCACCGGTCCGTGCCACCGGCAACCCGATCTCACCCCCTCACCTGTTGGAGGTCCGTCATGCTCGTGCACAGGCGGCGCACCGCGCTGCTCGCCACAAGCGTCACCTTGGCCGTCGCCGGCGGCGGTGTGCTGATACCCGCGGCTTCGGCCGCTCCGACCCGCTACGAGGCGGAAAGCGCACCGGCCACCTGCGCCGGCGTCATCGAGTCCAACCACACCGGCTTCTCCGGCAGCGGGTTCTGCAACGCGGACAACGCGGTCGGGGCGGCGGCGCAGTTCACCGTCACGGCGGCCGCGGCGGGCCCCGCGACCATCGCCGTCCGGTACGCCAACGGCGCGACCGCCAACCGCCCCGCGGACGTGCTGGTCAACGGCGCGGTCGCCCACCCGGGCACCGCGTTCGACCCGACCGGCGCCTGGAGCACGTGGGCCACGAAGACGCTCACCGTCCCGGTGAACGCCGGCACGAACACGATCCGGTTGAGCCCGAC
Organism: Actinosynnema sp. NPDC050801; assembly: GCF_040673975.1. Taxonomy (NCBI): domain Bacteria; kingdom Bacillati; phylum Actinomycetota; class Actinomycetes; order Pseudonocardiales; family Pseudonocardiaceae; genus Actinosynnema; species Actinosynnema sp. NPDC050801. The sequence goes on from NZ_JBFAQZ010000021.1 coordinate 81,680, forward strand.
CACCGCGGACGGCCTGGCGAACGTCGACCACCTCGAAGTCGACGTCGCGGGCACCCCGCCCACCGGCAAGCAGATGGAGGACCTCGACCGGGGCCTGATCAGCGTGCGCTCCGGGACCGGCAACCTGGTCTCGTGGCGGCTCCTGGGCACCGAGCCTGCCTCGACCGGGTTCAACGTCTACCGGGGCGCGACGAAGCTGAACGGCTCCCCCATCACCAACTCCACGAACTTCCTGGACTCCGGGGCAGCGGCGGACGCCTCGTACACGGTCCGCGCGGTCGAGGACGGGGTGGAGAAGGAGCCGTCCGGACCGTCACTGCGCTTCGCCGGCGGCAACTACCTGGACGTGCCGATCTCCCGGCCGGGCAGCACCTACACGGCCGGTGACGCGAGCGTCGGCGACGCCGACGGTGACGGCCAGTACGAGATCTTCCTCAAGTGGGATCCCAACGACCAGAAGGACAACTCCCAGTCCGGTTACACCAGCAACGTCTACATCGACGCCTACAAGCTCAACGGGCAGCGGCTGTGGCGTGTCAACCTGGGCCGCAACATCCGCGCCGGCGCGCACTACACCCAGTTCCAGGTGTACGACTACGACGGTGACGGCCGGGCCGAGATGGCGGTCAGGACGGGCGACGGCACGGTGTCCGGCACGGGTCAGGTGATCGGCAACGCGAACGCCGACCACCGCAACTCCGGCGGTCACATCATCACCGGGCCCGAGTACCTGACCGTCTTCAACGGGCTCACCGGCGCCGCGATGTCCACGGTGCCCTTCGACCCCGCTCGCGGCAACATCTGCGACTGGGGCGACTGCAACGGCAACCGGGGCGACCGGTTCCTGGCCGGCACCGCGTACCTGGACGGACAGCGCCCCAGCATCATCATGGGCCGCGGCTACTACGAGAAGAGCACCATCGCGGCGTGGGACTTCCGCAACGGGCAGCTCACCCGGCGCTGGAAGTTCGACTCCGGCTCCGCAGGCCGCCAGTGGACCGGCCGCGGCACCCACTCGCTGTCCATCGCCGACGTCGACGGCAACGGCAACGACGAGATCATCTACGGCGGCATGACCATCAACGCCGACGGCACCGGGCGGTACACCACGAGCTTCTACGCCCACGGCGACGCGCTGCACGTGGGTGATTTCATCCCCAGCCGCCCGGGCAAGGAGATCTGGCAGATCCACGAGCAGAGCTCCGGCGCCGCCGCCACCCTGCGGGACGCCAACAACGGCGCCACCATCATGCAGAAGAACAACACCTGCAGCTGTGAGGGCCCGGCTCGCGGTGTGGCCGGCGACGTGTACGCCGGGAACCCGGGCGCCGAGTTCTGGGGCAAGGGCACCGGCCTGACGAACCTGTTCAACGGCTCCGGCGGCAGCGTCGGACGGGCGCCGGCCAGCGCGAACTTCCTCGCCTGGTGGGACGCCGACCCGGTGCGGGAACTGCTGGACGGCAACCACGTCGACAAGTACGGCACCGGCGGTGACACACGCCTGCTCACCGGCAGCGGAGCGCACTCCATCAACGGCACCAAGGCCACCCCGTCGCTCTCCGGCGACCTGTTCGGCGACTGGCGTGAGGAGATCATCCTGCCGCGCGACGACAACGCCGCGCTGCGCGTCTACGCCACGTCGACCCAGACCGACCGGCGGATCCACACCCTCATGCACGACGCCCAGTACCGCGTGGCCATCGCGTGGCAGAACAGCGCCTACAACCAGCCGCCGCACCCGAGCTTCTTCCTCGGCGGCGGCATGAGCACCCTGTCCCAGCCGACCATCTACGTCCGCTGACCCCGATCGGAGGGGCGGGCCGGTTCGCGTCGAGCCGGCCCGCCCCTCCGTCGTCCCGGTCGGGTGCCGGAGTCTCGTCACGCGTAGTGGGCGAAGATCCGGCGTTCGGCGCCGTCGACGGTGATGGCACCGCCGTGCGGGAGGATCCACTGCGGTCTGGTGTGTCCGAAGGGGACTCCGACGCAGACGACCGCCTCCGGGTTGTAGCGGCCCACCACCTCGACGACCGCGTCACGTTGTTCGGCGCGCAACCGCGACCGGTCCCGGGCGGACGGCCGGCGGGTGAGGTCGGACACCGGTGGCCGGGCCACCAGGACCGCCTCCACCTCGCCGAGGATCCCGCGTTCGCCGAGCGAGCGGACGATCCACCCGACGTTGCGCGCCGGGAGGAGCTCCTCGGAGGTCTCGATGATGAGCACGCCGCCCCGGAGGACCTGTGGTGGGAACGGGAACCGCCCCGCGGTCAGGATCCACTCGACCACCTCCAGGCAGCCGCCCCAGGCGCGGCCGGTCACCGATCGGGCCGGCCCGTGCCAGCTCCAGGGCTCCGTCGCCTCGCGTTCGCCGAAGGAGTCCAGGGCGCGCGGATCGGCCCAGTCGACGCCGACGTCCTCGGACTCACCCGGATCGGTGATCTCCAGTCGCTCGCCGGTCAGCAGGGCCGCCCGCAGCGACCGGGCGTGGACGTCGTCCACGGCGGGTCCGGGACCGAGGTGGACCTGCGACGAGCCGCCGTAGAAGCTGGCGATGCCGTTCGCCCAGAGCCAGTGGTGCAGGTTGGTGTTGTCACTGGTCCCGAGGAACGGCTTCGGGTCCGCCCGGGCGAGGTCGGCGACCAGGTGCGGGATCACGGTGATCTGGTCCTCGCCGCCGACGACGGCGAGGATCCCCCGGATCAGCGGGTCCGCGAAGGCGGCGTTGACGTCCGCGGCGCGCGCCGCGGGTGTCGCCCCGACGTCCCGCGTCGTCGGGTACTCGACCGGGATGAGGCCGGTCACCTCGGTGAGCCGGCGCATCGCCTGCTCGTGCACCTCGGGGAAGGCGCCGGCGGCGGCGAACGACGGCGAGAGGACCGCGATGCGGTCTCCCGGCCGGGCTTTCGGCGGGTGGACGAGATCGGGCGCCATGCCCGGAACCCCACCACGTGACCCGCGGGTGCGCACCTCCATTTGTCCGCCGACCGCGTGGACCGGTCGACGTGCGGGGTCGCCCGCCACCTGCGGCGGCGGGCGACCCCATGTGAGCGCGTGAGCGCTCACCGCGCGTTCGACTACGGCGTGACGTACGGGTCCTGGCTGAGCAGGTGGGCCTTCAGGCCCTCGCCCACGCCGGGCTCGGGTGTGCCGTTCCAGTCCTTGATGAGCACGGCGCCCGTGGTGCAGCCCCACGGGTTCCAGGTCCACGCGAGGTAACCCATGTGGTGCGCGTCGGCCCAGTCGACCAGCCGCTGCATGTAGTCGAAGCCGCAGTTGTCCTGGCCGAACTCGCCGAGCACGACCGGGACCTGCGCCGCGAGCGGGGCGATCTGGGTGTCCCAGCAGGCCGCGGTGACGCAGGCGTTGAAGCTGTAGGCGTGCCAGGACGCCGCGATGTTGTTCAGCGGGTCGGTCGGCTTGTGTGCGAGCCACTCCCGCATGTCGTTGGCCCACTCCAGGCCACCCAGCATGAGGACGTTGGTCGCGCCGGTGGCTCGCACCGCGTCGACCAGGTCCTGCATGCCGGCGACTTCGTAGGGAAGACCGGTGCAGGTGCCCCCGTCCCGCCAGCACTGCCAGCCCAGGGTCTTGTTCCAGTCGGCGGCCATCTCGGGGTAGGGCTCGTTGAACAGGTCGAACACGACCGCGTCGTTGCCCTTGAACGTGTTCGCGACGCCGGTCCAGAACTGCGGGGAGTACCGCGCGTCCGGCATCGGCTTCTGGCACGTCGCGTGCTCGTCCTTGCAGTGCCACTCCGGGCTGTTCGGGTAGGCGCCCCAGGTCCAGTGCAGGTCGAGGATCACGTTGATGCCGTTGGACACCAGCAGGTCCACGTAGGCCTTGACGTTCTGCTGGTAGGTGGCGCCGCCGGGCGAGCCGTTGACGTCCAGCCAGCACTGCTCGTTCAACGGGATCCGCACCGCGTGGATGTTCCAGGTCTTCATCGCGTCCACCGACGCCTGGTCCACCGGACCGCCGTCCCACATGCCCTTGCCCTGCACGCAGGCGAACTCGCCGCTGGAGCGGTTCACGCCCAGCAGCCGGTAGGTCTCGCCGTCCGCGGTGACGATCTTGTTGCCCGCGACGCGCAGCGTCGGTGCGGGGCCGTCGCCCGGCGGAGTGGTGGTGGTGGTCGTGGTGGTGGTCGTCGTGGTCGTGGTGGTGGACGTCGGGTCGATGCCGGTGCACTTGGCGCCGTTGACGGCGAAGTCCGTCGGCTTGGCGTTGCTGCCGCTGTAGGAGAAGATCGCCCCTGCGGTGACGCCGCGGCCCGCCGGGATGGTGGCGTTCCAGCCCATGTTGGTCACGGTGACCTGCTTGCCCGACTGGGACCAGTTGCCGCTCCAGCCGTGCTGCAGGGTCTGGTTGCCGGCGTAGGTGTAGGTCAGCGACCAGCCGTTGACCGCCGACGAACCGAGGTTGGACACGGTCACGTCGGCGCCGAACCCACTGCCCCAGTCCTTGGTCGTGTAGTCGACGCGGCACGCGAACGCCGCCGCCGCGCTCGCGTCACTCGCCCACGACCCACCTGCCGCCGCCGTCAGGATCGCGCCCGCGATGGACACCGCGGCGCCCAGCGCGGCGAGCGCGGTACTGCGTTTTCTGACTCTTCCCAACATCAGCACTCCTTTGTGCAGGTGACGTTCAGCCCGGCGCCGTGTCTCGCCGAAGCGTTCAACCGGCAGGCAGGGCCACTGAATGGGGGACGGACCGCTCCGGGGATTGGATCCCGCCACGAACCTGGGAGCGTTCCCAGAAGGACCGTAGCGAAGATGTCGCGAAACGTGAAGACCTTGGCAAGGAAATGTCCGCGCGATTCATGACGTCCGCGTCTTTCATTTCCCGGGAATCGGTCGCCAAATTCCGGAGTCGTGACCGATCGAATCGACGGCGCGATCGGCTCCGCGCTCCGGGCGCACGGATATGAACTTCTGGGCCTACCCCGCCCGCCGGTGGTTCACGAGACGCCCGGTGCCGAGGTGTTGGCGCAGCGGAGCACGCGCGGATCCAGCAGATCGGCCGGTTCCCGCAACCTCTCGGACGTGCGCACGGTGAAGTGGTGCGCCTCGCCGGCGGTCAGCGAGACGAGCATGTCGTCGACGACCGCGTCGGCGGCCACCTTGTCGGCGAGCAGGCCGAGGTCGCGGACGTAGGAGGTGGCCCGCACGTCGACGCGGTACCCGCCGGCCACGGGTGTGACGTCGGCGGTGAAGGGCGCCGGGTGGTAGCGCAGGTCGAGGTCTTCGCGGAACAGGTGATGGGTGCGAACGCCGCCCGCGGTCGCGACCAGCACCTCGCTCGTCGGGTCGGCGGGTTCGAGGAGGTCGTCGGCCAGGTCCAGGACCGCGGTGGACCGGGGTGGCACGCTGAGCCGCAGCTCGGCGGCGGCCAACTCCTCGCCCGCGAAGTTCTGCCGGGTCACGTGCACCGCACCCGCCCAGGGCTCGTCGTGGTCGTTGATCGCGATCAGGGTCGGCCTTTCCTCGCGGGGCTGGACGGTCAGCAGCCGTGGCGCGAACGCGTGCTTGAGGGCGTAGTAGAGGGGTTTGGGGCGTTCGTCGCCGTCGATGGCGGCCCACGAGGTGACCGGCCAGCAGTCGTTGAGCTGCCAGACCAGGGCACCCGCGGTCCGCGGCCACCAGGAGCGGTAGTGCTCGACGCCGAAGGCCACCGCTCGGGCCTGGTTGAGCTGGGTCGCCCAGTGCCACTGCTCGAAGTCGGTCGGCGCCGGCAGGTGGGGTGCGAGGCCGCGGTCCAGTTTCCCGTTGCCGTCCTCGGCTTTCTGGTGGAGCAGGAACGCGGGCGAGGTGGGCGTCAGCGGCTCGTCGTGGACCCACCGGGTGAGGGTGGCCCAGGTGGGCGGCCCCTGGAAGCCGAACTCGGCGCAGAACCGCGGGATGTGGTCGCGGTAGTGCGTGTAGTCCAGGGCGTTCCAGACGTCCCAGTCGTGCCGGGTGCCGTGGTGGGCGTCGTTGGGTGGCAGGTCGCCGGGGCTGTACGGGCTGCCCGGTGCGTAGGGGCGGGTGGGGTCGAGTTCTTCGACGATCTTGGGCAGCAGGTCGTGGTAGTAGCCGCCGCCCCAGCTCCGTCCCTCCAAGCCGTCTTCCCAGCCCCAGTCCGTGTAGGCGGGCAGGTTCTCGTTGTTGCCGTTCCACAGCACGAGGGACGGGTGCGCGACCAGGCGGGTGACGTTCTCCCGCGCCTCGGCCTCGACCTCCCCGAGCAGTGGTTCCTCTTCGGCGTAGAAGGCGCAGGCGAACGGGAAGTCCTGCCACACCATCACGCCCCGTTCGTCGCAGGCGTCGTAGAAGTCGTCGGTCTCGTAGATGCCGCCGCCCCAGACCCGCAGCATGTTCATGTTCGCGTCGACGGCCTGGTCGATCCGACGGGCGAGCCGCTCTGGGGTGACCCGGGTGAGGAAGTGGTCGTCCGGGATCCAGTTGGCGCCCTTGGCGAACACGCGCTTCCCGTTGACGACGAACACGAACGGGGTGCCGTGCTCGTCCGGTTCGGTGTCCACGGTGACGGTGCGGAAACCGATCCGGCGCCGGACGACGTCCACCTGCCTGCCGTCGGCCAGCAGCGCGACGGTCAGGTCGTGGAGCGGCTGGTCGCCGTAGCCCACCGGCCACCACAACCGGGCGTCCGGCACGAGCACGGTGACGTGCGCGATGTCGCCGGTGACGGCCATGCGTTCCGTGCGGTCGCCGACCGTGACCAGCGCGGTGTAGTCGCGATCGGCGGCGCGGTCGAGCTCCAGGTGCACGTCGACGCGGCCGGTGCCGTCGGCGTCGACGGTGACGAGGGGGCGCACGCCGGTCAGACGGGCGGTGTCCCAGCGTTCCAGCCGCACGGGTTTCCACAGACCGGCGGTCTGCAGGTCGGGTCCCCAGTCCCAGCCGAAGGAGCACGCCATCTTGCGGATCGCGTTGTACGGGTGCGGGTACGCCCGCTGCCGCCAACCGAGTTCGGCCTCCGCCTGCTCGGCGTGGGCGAGCGCGGACCTCAGCGTCACGGTCAGGTCGTTGTCGCCGTCGCGCAGCGAGCGCCCGACGTCGAAGCGGTAGCCGCGGTGCATGTTGGCGGTTCTGCCGAGCACCTCGCCGTTCAACTCGACGGTCGCCACGGTGTCGATGCCGTCGAAGACCAGGTCCACCCGCTCACCGACCTGCGGCGCCCGCGCCGGGAACGTCGTCGAGTACTGCCAGTCGACGCGGTGCATCCAGGCCAGCTCCGCCTCGTTGTCGTCCAGGTACGGGTCTGGGACGACGTTCGCGGCCATCAGGTCGAGGTGGGTGCTGCCGGGCACCCGGGCGGGCACGTCCCGACCGGCGAGGACGTCCGGCACCGGGCCTCCCACGGCTCGCAGACGCCAGCCGTCGTGCAAGTTCGAGCGCGTCATGGCAGCCCTCTTCCTCGTGGTCGACGCAGGGCCGAAGACCACGCAGATCGTTACTCAGGCAGCCGAACTAAGTCAACAGGCAGGGCATACGGGGACCGAAGTGCGTTGCGTCCGTTTACGGTCCATTGCCGCCATCCGCCCTATTGACGGTTTATTCAGGCGATCTAACAATGGCTGCGCCGGCGACCGTCGCGGCACGCCCGCGCAGCACGTCGGGGAGGAGGCCGTCTGACGGCGAGAAGTCCAGGCGCTGACAGTGTGGCGGTCAGGGTGCCTGGTCCGCGCCCGCGGTCACCGGGTCCGCGCCAACGGGCACCGGTCGCGCCCCGTCGTCGGAGCGGCCGTGGCCGAGAGTCAGCTCGCTCTGCAGGACGAGGACCGCGCCGCCGATCGCCGCCGCGTCCGACCCGTTGACCGAGGGCACCACCCGAACCGGGTGCGCCCGCCGAGCGAACAACCGGCGGTCCACCTCCCGCTGGATCACCGCCTGGTAGATCGAACCGGCCACCGCGAAGCTCTGCCCGGCCAGGACGATCACGTCCAGGTCGAACAGGGTCGCCAGGGTGACCGCGGCGTGACCGAGGTAGCGGGCCGACCGCTCGACGAGTTCACGGGCCTCTGGGTCGCCCGAGTTCGCGGCGGCCGCGATCCGCGCGAACTCGGTCAGGAAGTCGTCACCGGCCGGATCGAGCGCCAGCCGTCGGGCGAGTCCCGGTGTCGCCAATGCCTGCCGGACCAGGGCCGACGGGCCGGCGTAGTTCTCCAGGCACCCGACGTTGCCACACGGGCACTCATCGCCGTGGACGTCGATCGAGACGTGGCCGATCTCCGCGGTGTTGGAGGAGCTGCCCCGGTACACCTCACCCGCGACCACCACCCCGCCGCCGATCCCGGTGGCCATGTAGATGCAGCCGTAGGTGCTGCGCGGGTCCACCGCGCCCATCCAGTACTCGCCGATGGCCGCCGCCGCGGCGTCGTTGTCGAGCAGCACGGGCAGCCCGAGGCTCTCCGCGAGGCGCGGCGCGACGGGGTAGTCGCACCACTCCTCGGTGGGCTGCGGCGTCAACAGCACACCCGCACGCCGGTCCTGCGGACCGTAACTGACCAGGCCGACCCCGAGCACCTTCTCCCGGTCCACGGCCGCCGTCGTCAGCAGGGCGTCCACCTGCGACGCCACCAGCGGCAGCGCCTTCTCCGGCGGCATCGGCGCCACACCTTGGAACGAAGTGCGGGCCACAGGCCGGCCGGCCAGGTCGACGACCACGATGACGCACGTGTTGCGCTCCAGTTGGACGCCCACCCCGTAGCGGGCCGGCGGGTTGAGCTGGACCAGCGTGCGCGGCTTGCCACCCGTCGGCGCACCCCGACCCGCCTCGACCACCAGGCCCTCGCCCAGGAGCTCGCGCACGACCTCGGAGATCGTCGCCCCGGTGAGACCGGTCGCCGTCGCGAGTTCCACCCGGCTGATCGTGCGCGCGGCCCTGATCACGTCCAGCACCATGCCGCGCGTCTTCGGCCGGCTCGCCCAGACCGGGCTCCTCGCCACGGACACCTCCTCGTTCCCACCCCTTTGCCAGGTTACTTTATTTACCGGTTCCACCGGGCAGCGGAGGTGACGTCATGACGCGGTCGGGCGGTGTCCGCGGGCCACGGCCAGGCACAGCGCGGCCAGCAGGGCGATCACCGGTGCCCAGCCGAAGCGTTCCCACGGGCTCGGCGAGGCCAGGTTCATCAGCAGCCCCGCCGTGAGCAGGCCGACCAACGCCCACGTGCCGACCGTGGCGACCCGCTCCGGTACCCACCGCACGGGGTAGCCACCTCGCCGCAGCACCACCGCCGCGGCCACCAGCCAGAACGCGGTGGCGACCCCGCTGGCCACCCGCAGGGTGGTGGGCAGCTCGGCCGCCGCGCCGCCCCATGCCGCGCGGCCCAACGGGATCCCGGCAGCCAGCAGTGCCTGGAACGCCGACACCGCGACGAAACCCGCCCCGGCAGCGGCAGCGGTCCGTCTCAGCCGGTGCGTGAAAGCCGTGGTCATGAGGTTCCCCCTGATCGTGTGCTCGCCGGGTCCTCGTCGAGGGCGGCGAGAGTGGACAGTGCTTCGTGGGCCCACGCCTGTGCGGCACGGGCCGAATGTTCTCCGGCGGAGACGGTCAGCAGCCAGTAGGCACGGTCCTGGCCGTCCTGGCCCTCGATCTCCTCGCGGATCTCCGCGTACCGCTTGAGCGCGTCCTGCGCTTCGGCCAACGCCGCCTGGACCAGCGCCCGGCACGCGGTGGGACCGAGGTGGCGGCCGAAGTACAGCCGCAGCAGCAGTCCGTTGCGCGGTGGCGTGGCCTGAACCGGCTGCGCCAGCAACTCCTCCAGGCGCCGGGTACCCGACGGCGTGATCGCGAACGTGGACGCACCGGCCCGGGCCGCGCCCTGCCTGCTCACGAACCCCTGGCGTTCGAGGTCGGCCAAGGTGGGGTAGATCTGACCGAAGCTCTCGCTCCAGAAATGCCCCAGCACGTCCCGGATCGCCTCGCGCAGCGCGTATCCCGTCATGGGCTGGACGCTCAACCCGCCCAGCACCGCAAGCTCGGTCTGACTCGACCTGGCCATCCGACCTCCTATCTGCCAGATATATCTATCAGAGGCATCAACACTTCGGCAAGCCGCTCACCGCGACGAGCCGCACGTTGCGGAACGACGGGCCGTGCCGATAACCACTCGGGCGGTGAAGACCACCGGGGCGCTTCCGCGCGGACGGTGAACATGGAGGCGGCATGGCGGTGCGACGGGTCTTCCTCAGCTACGCCGAGGAGGACAGCGGCACGGCCGAGCAGTTGGTGGCGTGGCTGGCCGACCACGACCTGACGGTCTTCTGGTGGCAGGACCCGGCGCGACGCGGTGACCGGATCGTCGAGGTCGTCGAGGACGAGCTGCGGCGGGCCGACCTGTTCATCGCGCTGTTGTCCGTTCACTACCTGGCTTCCGGGTGGTGCCGGAGGGAGAGCAGGTTCGCGCTGCGACGCGAGATCAAGTCCGGGACGCGGTTGATCTACGTCCTCCGGGTCGACCGGGTGGACCCGGACGAGGCCGGCCTGCTGGGCGACTACGACCTGCTGGACCTGCACCCGCCGTTCGGCCCCAAGTTCCCGGCGATCGCGGCCGCGTTGGGGCTGGAGGTGACGGAGGCCGCCCCCGAGGTCGTGTCCACGGGCGGCCGTGAGCAGGAAGTCGCACTGGTCCGCGCCGCCCTGGCCGGATCGGACGACTTCTGGGTGGTCGCGGGCCCACCCCGCATGGGCAAGTCCTGGTTCCTCCGCCGGCTGCGCGACGAGCTGAGCGGCACGGGCGAGTGGTTCACGGTGCGGCTGCTCGACGTGCAAGGGCGCGAGACCCTGCGGACGGACGCGGTTCGCCTGCTCGCGGCGCTGCTCGACGTGGACGCGGAGGGCTTCGCCGACACCGACATCACATCGTTGGCACGGCAGCTCGCCGAACGAGGGCCGCGTCAGCTCTACCTGCTCGACACCGCCGACCGGCTCCTCCCCGCGACCACGGCCGAGGTCCGCCGGGCGCTGGCCGCACTGCGCCGCGCGATGGCGGGGAAGGCCCGGGTGGGCGTGGTCGTCGGCACCCGCCGATACGCGGACTGGCGAGGTCTCGGCCGAACCGGCGACGCCCGGTTCCGGTCGGTGGCCCTGGCCGAGTTCGGCCCGGACGTCGTCCGGGCGATGACGGTGGCCCGCCAGGCGACGGGGCCCGCCCACCGGATCGACGAGAGCGCCAGGCGGCTGCACGAGCTGAGCCAGGGAATGCCCGAACCGCTGTTCGCCTGGCTCGACTGGGCCGCCGAACGGGGTTTCACCGGTAGCACCGAGGCCGACACGTCGCGGGCGTTCGACGCGATCACCCGGCCGTACCTGCGCGACCACCTGCTCACCGCCGAATCCCTCGGCGTCGACCGGTCGCCCGATCCCGTCCGCGCGAGCGCGGTGGTGCAGCGAGCGCTTCGGCACCTGGTCGTACACCGGCTGATCACGAGATCGCACCTGCGCTTCTACGCCGAACGCGACCCGGAGCTCATCGCGCAGGCGGCGGAGGTCGGCTGGGACCTCGACCAGCTGTGGGAGGTGGTCCACTCGACCTCGTTGACCCACCAGTTCGGGTACGAGATGTGGTACACGATCAGCCCACCGATCCGGCGACTGCTCTTCCGGAGCTACTACCGGACCGACCGGGAGAGGGCACAAGCCCATGCCACGGCGGTGGACCTGTACCGCAGGTGGTCGGGCCAGCCCGCCTACCGCGAGGTGGCTGTGATGGCGGTCGAGTGCCTGTGGCACGAAGCGTCCTGGCGGCTGGTGGAAGAGCGCGGGTCCGTCGACCGGACACTCCCTCAGGCCGCGGGCGCGCTCGCCGCCGCGTTCCGCGACCCCCGATCCGAGACGCCGTGGGAAGTCGTCGATCTCGTCGCCGCCCTGGTGGAGGACGATTCCGACCTCCGCTCCGCCTTGGGCGAGTTCGACGGGCTGTCGGAGGACGTCATGGGAGCCATGAGGAAGGCCGTCGAATGACCGAGTGGCCCGAAGACGACTTCTACGTCGGACGAGCCGCGGAAGCCGACGTGCTCGCCGCCGCCCACGCCGTCGGCGTCGATGGCCGGAGCCGGGCGCTGCTGGTGCACGGGCCCGGCGGAGTCGGCAAGACGCGAATGGTGCGGGCGCTGTCGCAACGCTCCGCGCCCGGCGTCGTGTGGCTCCCACCGGTCGACGTGGACGACTCCGAGTTCTGGCCGATGGACGGCTTGCAGGAGTACATCGCGAACCGCCTCGACCCGGAGTGCCGCCACTTCACGCCGTACCTGCGGCACCTCTCGTGGACGCCCGACCACCCCGACGAGGGTCTCGGTGCCGACGCGGTGTTCAGCCGGCTGCGGCGAGCCAGGGACCTGTTCGTCGAGTGCTACCGGTCGTTCGTGCGCGACACCGGGACGACGGTGGTGATCACCCTCGACACGGTGGAGGCCGCCCCGAGCCGGTTCTTCCCAACCGCGTCGGCCCAGTGGATGAAGCGACTGCCCGGAACGCTGTTCGTCCTGTCCGGCAGGCCGGGCGTCGCCGAGGACCCGGCCGGCGCGATCGCGGACCTGTTGCGCGAAGGACACGACCCCGTGGAGACCACGTCGATCGGCCTGACCGGTTTCACCGACGTCGAGGTGGGGAGGTTCTTCGACGCCGGCCCGCTGCGCGACGCGCTCGGCCCCGCCGAGCGGACGCGGATCGCCCTGCTCACCGAGGGGCATCCGCTGTGGCTGGCGCTGACCGTGCAGTTCCTGGTGCACGACGACGCGCCGGCCGAACTCACCGACGACCACCCCGTCGACCACCGGGTGCGCGAGGCGTTCCGCCGTCGGCTCCTCACCCCTTACCGCGGCGCCGATTTCTGGGTCGAGGCCATCAGGCGCCTGGTCGTCGTGCGGCACGGCGTCAGCCGGGCGGTGTGGACCGGGCTGATGAGCGACCGATCGTTGCCCGAGGACATCGCCACGTGGGAGGAAGCCTGGCGGTCGCTGCTCACCCGGCCGTGGATCCGGCCGCGCGCGAACCACCACCACATCACCCTGCACGACGCGCTCGCGGAGGAGCTGGCCCAGCGACTCCTCCCGCTGGACGACCACGACGGGACCTGGCGGGCGTGGCTGTGGCGCAGGGCCTCCGACGTCTACGGCTCGACGGCCGCCGAACAGGCGGCGCGCGAGGGCGGGGAACGAGCACCGGCGCAGGCCCGGGTCGCCGAACTGCGCTACCGGCTGCTGGTCGACTCCGCCGCGGGCGCGGCGACGTTCCTCGCCTGGCACGACGAGGCGATCCAACGCCACGACGTGCTGTTCGTGGAACTCCTCTGCCACGAGGTCGAGCGCTTCCTGCCCGGGACCAGGCTGTCGCTGAACGACTCGGAAAGCGCGGCCGTCCTCGGTTTCCGGCAGTGGTTGCGGGACGAGGGTGCGACCCGACACCTGGAGATCGCGCTGCGGGTCGCGGCGTTCCTGACCGACAACGAGCAACCGGCCGAGGCCTTGGAGCTGCTCGCCGACGTGCCGGGTCACGCCGCCGGGCCGCGGTTGCGCGGCACGCTGGCGAACCTGCGCGGCAACGCCTGCCTGCGGTTGCCGGAGCGGGTCGTCGAGGCCGAGGAGCACTTCCGGCAGGCGTTGCGCGGAGCCGCCGACCTGCCTGCCGACCTGCGGGCCACCGCCCTTGCCCATGCGCACAAGGAGTTGGGCTTCTACTACCGCAACGTGGGCCGCTGGGCGGACGCGGAGGACTCCTACTCCAGCGCACGGGACGCGCTCGTCGGCGCGCTGGGGCCGGGCAGCGACGATGCGGACCGCGAGGAGATGGCCTCGATCCAGACGAACTGGGCCTACCTCAAGGCGTTGCGGGGCAGCTACCGGGAGGCGCACGGCCTGATTGAAAGCGCGATCGCGGTGCGTCGCAGGCTCGACCGACGGTTCGGCGTCGCGCTGTCGCTCAGCGTCCAGGGCGAGGTGAACCGCTACGACGAGCAGTTCCTGCGCGCGTGGAACGCCTACGAGCAGGCCGAGGACGCCTTCCAGCTCTACCGCAACGTGCCGTGGCTCGGCCTGATCCACCAACAGCAGGCCATCTGCCTGTTCCAGGCACACCGACTCGGCGTCGACCTGGTGGACGATCCGATGGCCCGGGCCCGCGAGCTGATCACCCGCGCCGTCGGCATCTGCCGCGACCTGGCGGTCCGCTCGTACCCGACGGCGCTCAACCGGGCCGGTCGGATCTTCGGCCACGACGACGTGGACCGAGGACTGGGCTACCTGACGCAGGCCGTCACCGAGGCGAGGCGGATCGGCGACGGCTGGTCCCTGTCGGCGTCGCTGGTGGACCAGGCGGAGTTGGCCTGTCGAGCCTGGCGCCGCACCGGCGATCAGCGATACCGGTTCCTGCTCGACGCTTGCGCGGTCGACATCGAGGAGGTCGACCGGGCGTACGACTTCCTCGACCTCCGGGGTCGCTGGCGGCTGCTCCAAGGCCATCTGACAACCCTGGACGCGGTGGCCGCCGGCGCGCCCGCGATGCTCGACGCCGCACTGGAGCACTACTCCGACGGTTTCCGCATGCTCACCGACCCGCGCATCGGCCCGCACGGCACGGCGGCGGTCAGACGCGAGTTCCCGGAGTTCGAGGAGTTGTTCAGGCTGCTCCCCGAGGACGTGCGGCGGCAGTGGTTCGAGACGCTGCGCCGTGAGTGGACCGCCGATCGGCGGGGCGGCGCGTCCACGATCCTGCCTGCCCTCCTGGAACACCTCTACTGACCGCCCTGCCCCGCCCGGTCAGGACAGCGGGGTTGCGACCGTCGGTGGCGGCCACTTCCAGGCGGTGTGAGCAGGAGTGTCAGGACCACCATCAGGATTGACCGGCTGGACGGTGCACGCGGTGATCCCGAGGCGAGAGGCCCTCGCATGACCATCCGCGTCGTCATCTCCGACGATCAGAACACCATCCGGGCGGGACTGACCACGATCCTCAACGGCCAACCGGACGTCGACGTGGTCGGCCAAGCCGCCGACGGCCGCGAGGCCGTGGCGCTCGCCCGTCGACTACGGCCCGACGTGTGCCTGTTCGACATCCGGATGCCACACCTCAAAGGCGTCGAGGCGACACGCCGGCTCGCAGGACCCGACGTCGAGGACCCGCTGGCCATCGTCGTCATCACCACCTTCGACACCGACGAACACGTCAGCGGCGCGCTGAAAGCGGCACCCGGGGGTTTCCTGCTCAAGGACGCTGGCCCCCGCAGGGGCGGCTTGACGGCTAACAGCATTAGCCGTAGGGTTGCGCTAACAACGTTAGCCGCTGCTGGGGGCCCCGATGTCCGTCATTCCGACACCTACTTTCCGAGTGGCCAAACGGGTGGCGTGGGCCGCTCTGGCGGTGTTCCTCCTGGCTTTCATCGTGCTGGAGGTGATCAACCACGGCGGCTCGGCGCTGATCGGCGCGCTGCTGCTGCTGATCGCGCCCGACCTGACGATGGTCATCGGTGCCGGCGCGGCCGGTCACGGCAGGCTGTCCCCGAAGGCCGTGCCCTACTACAACCTCGTGCACCGACCGTGGATCCCACTGGCCGTCCTGGTCTGCTACAGCTTCGGCGCGCTGGGGGACTGGGTTCCGCTGTTCACGGCGGGACTCGGCTGGCTGGCGCACATCGCGTTGGACCGGGCCTTCGGCTACGGCCTGCGTGAGCGCGACGGGAGCCGGCGTGTCCGAGCGGTCTGAGCAGATCGTCGACGCGGCACGCGCGCTGATCGAGGAAGGCGGCGCCGCGGCCCTGACCATGCGAGCCCTCGGCGAACGGCTGGGCATTCGCGCTCCGTCGCTCTACAAGCACTTCCCGGACAAGGGCGCGGTCGAGGCGCGGGTGATCGCGCTCGCCATGCGGGAGCTGGCCGGCGCGCTGGAGGGAGCCGACTCCCTGGTCGCGCTCGCGGCGACCTACCGCGCCTACGCGCTCGCGCACCCCCACCTCTACCGGCTGATGAACTCCGGACCGCTCCCCCGCCACCTGCTGCCGCCCGGGGTCGAGGAAGCGACCGCGCTGCCACTCGTGCGCGCGGTCGGCGGCGAGGTGGACCGCGCACGTGCCGTCTGGGCGTTCGCGCACGGCATGGTCATCCTGGAACTCGACGGCCGCTTCCCGCCCGACGCGGACCTCGACGGCGCTTGGAGGACAGGGCTCGCGGCGTTCGCCGATCCTGCTCGACACCGCTCGTAGGCCGCATCCGACAGCGGCCGACGCTGGTGCGCTGTCTCGGGTTCACCGCAATCCAGCGGACAGGGTCTGATCACCGCGCACCGACGAACGGGGGAGTTTCCCCGCCGCGCCGACACGAGGGGGTGGCGATCAGGAAGACGGGCGGACGGGCGCACACGGGGAAGGCGTGCGTCGTCGCGGCCCAGCAGACCGCCGCCGCCCAGGGCCGGGGCGCAGCACCGCGACCAGGACGCCGACCGGGCGCAACGGCAACTGGACGAGCTCGACCGCGCCGCCCTCTGAACGCTCAGCGGGGACGACGTGGTGTGGCGAGGCGGACCAGGCGGTCGACCGTGTCGGCGGGCGTGGGCAAGGCCTCGATCTCCCGCCGCACGTCGTCGGCGTCGGACCGGAGCGCGTCGTCGGCCAGGACCGAGCGCAGCTCGTGATCGGTCACGTCCTCGGGTGAGCTGACCAGGGCGGTGTTGCGCCGTCGGGCCGCGAGCGCGTTGATGTGGCGGTCGGCACCGTTGGGCAGCACAAGTTGCGGCACGCCGCAGGCGAGCGCGGTGAGCGTCGTGCCCGCGCCACCGTGGTGCACGATCGCCCGGCACGTCGGCAGCAGCGAGTTGAGCGGCACCCAGCCGACCGGCCGGACGTTCGCGGGCAGCGGGCCCAACGGCGTGGGGTCCGCTTCGCCCAGGGCCAGCACGAACTCCGCGTCCACCTCGCTCGCCGCGTCGACCAGGCGCCGCAACGACCGCAGCCCGTTGCGCTCGGGCACGACGGTGCCGACGCTGACCGCGACCCTGGGCCGCTCCGGCGGGTCGGACAGCCACGCGGGCAGCTGCGCGCCGCCGTTGTACGGCACGTAGCGCATCGACCACCCCTGCGGCGGGCCGTCGAGCATGCTGGGCGGGGCGACGTCGATGACGGCGTGCCTGGCCGGCAGGTCGACGCCGTGCCGGTCGAACACCTCCGCCATGTGACCGCGGAACAACGCGGCCAGTCCCCCGGTGCGGGCGAACCCGAACCCGTGGTCCACCAGGGGAACGCCGATCCTCGCCGCGGCCACCAGCCCCGCTCCTTGCAGCTGCGACTGCACGACGAGGTCCGGGCGCCAGGTGAGCGCGGCGGCGACGAGCCCGTCCGCCAGCAGCGCGGAGATGTGCGCGAACGCGCCCACCGCCTCCCGCACGTCGTCCAGCCCGCCCTTCAACGCCAGTTCCGCGAGCCGGGGCTCCTCCCGCAGGAGCCGGGTCCGGACCGCGTCCAGGTCGACGTCCGGCGCGAGGTCGACCACCGGCAGCCCGGCCCGTGCCGCGATCAACCCGGTGTCGGTCGTCGCGACCAGGACCTCGTGCCCCGCCGCCCGCAACGCCCACGCGAGCGGCACCATCGGGAACACGTGCCCCGCTCCGGGGCTGGAGACGAACAGGACACGCACGGGTGCCTCCTGGACGCATGAGATCAGGGCTGGACGCGGACAGAGCGGGGCTGCACGCGGAAAGAGCCGGCTAGACGCGGAAGAGCGGGACGACGACCTCGTCGACGATCCCGACGATCACGTCGTCGGGCACGGGCACGCCGTTGAACAGGAAGTGCTGGCGCAACATCGCCTGCGGCACCTCCAGGCGGCGGGGCGTGACGGAGTCGCCGTCTACCTCGCCGCGTTCGACGGCACGTCGGGTGATCTCCCGCATGGCCTTGCGACCGTTGCCCTGGGAGAGCCGGCGCAGCTCGGCGGTGCGCTCCGGGTCGCGGAGCACGTCGCCGAGCAGGCCGCGCAACGCCTCGCCCGCGGGTCCGGTCAGCAGCTCCGCGCTGCGCCGCAGCAGGGCGAGCAGGTCACCGCGGAAGCTCCCGGTGTCCGGTGGCGACGCCGGGTCCGGCAGCGCGTGGTACACCGCGTCGACGGCCAGTTCCATGCGGCTGGACCACCGGCGGTACAGGGCGGCCTTGCCGGTCCGAGCGCGCTCCGCGACCCGTTCCATGGTCAGCTTGGCGTAGCCGACCTCGGCCAGCTCCGCCAGCACCGCCTGGTAGATCGCCGCGTTGAGCTCTTCGCCACGCCTGCGCGGCAACTTCCGGTGGTCCTCGGTCATGACGGTTCCCCGGCGGACGTCGGTGACGCGGGTGCGGCGGCGGTGACGCGGCCGGTGTCACCGTCCACTGTGACCAGTTGGCCGTCGGACAGGACGCTCGTGCCGGTCGCGGTGCCCATGATGGCCGGGATGCCGTACTCGCGCGCCACGATCGCGGCGTGCGACGCGGGTCCGCCCGAGTCCACGACGACGGCGGCGGCCCGCGGGAACAGCGGTGTCCACGACGGGTTGGTGTAGGGGCACACGAGCACCGAGCCCTCGGTGAACTCGGCGAAGTCGGCCGCCTCGCGGATCACCTTGACGGTCGCGGTGACCGTGCCGCCGGAGGCGGGCGTCCCGGACACCAGCGCGTTGCCGTGCCCGCTGCGCGGGAAGATCAGCCCGGGGTCGATGAGGCGGACCCCGCGCAGCTCGTCGCGCCGCGCCGACCGCTCCCGGACCGCCGCACGCAGGTCGCGCACGACGCCTTCCGCCGCGGTGGCCGGGTCGGCGATGGCCTCGATCTCCGCCAGCCGCAGGTGGAACACGGCTTCGGCGCTGTCCAGCACACCCGCGTCACGCAGCCGCCCGCCGATCTCGACCAGGGTCCGCCGCAGCACCGGCAAGGGCTTCGTGAAGTAGAAGTGGCTGTCCTCGCGGAACGCGATCCCGGCGCGGGCCTGGTCGATCCACCGCTGGACGCGCGCCCGGCGCTTCGGGGCGCGCAGCCGCGGATGCCGGAACAGCCGCTGCACGGCCCGCGCGGCGTGGTCCACGGCCTCGGTCGGCTCGGCGGCGAGCACCTTGATCAGACCCAGCACGGTCTTCGGCGCCTCGCCCCACGTCGGTGGCGTCACGAGGATCGGGCTCACGGTCTCGCGGTGGCCGTACTCGGCGAGGAACGCGGTGAACTCGCGGTGGAAGTCGCCGAACGCCGCCAGACCGGCCGGGTCGAGGCGGTCCACCGCGGCCTTGAGCGCCTCGTCGTGGCGGACCCGGTCGGCGAGCGCCTCCAGCGCGCGGTTGGTGTCCCCGGTGCGCGTCCTCGTGCCGAGGAGCAGGTCGGGCAGCAGCGGGCCGAGGCCCAGCAGCTTCAAGACCAGCAGCAGGCGCGCCAACGCGAGACCGGTGCGCGGCAGGTAGGCGATGCGCAGGTCGGCCACCGGCTGGACGGAGTCGAGCACCTCCCGGGGGAACCGGACCAGGCTCGACCACGGCATCGCGGCGAGGTCTCGGCCCGCCAGGTCGTGCACCCGGGCCAGGTAGGCGACGAACCGCGGGTCCGCCGTCCAGCGGGCGGGGTCGTGGCGCCTGGCCAGCGAGACGAGCCGGAACGGCGTGCCGAGGATCCTGGGCGTGGGACGCGGTGCCGGTGGGACGAGCCGGTCGACCACGCCGTCCTGTTCCACCAGGAACTCCTCGAAGGCGCCGCGCAGCCCGAAGTAGCCCGTCACCTTCCCCATCAGGCCCGCCGGCCCGAACGGCAGCCACGTGGTCATGTCGAGCGGGTAGGGGCGGACGGGCACGTACTCCAGCAGCACGGAACCCAGCCGCCGCTGGAAGCGGCCGAGCCGCACCGGCGGCGGTGGGAGGGCCGTCATCGGGCGCGCTTGCAGCAGCCACACCCGTCCGCCCGCGAAGGCCCACTCGACGTCCTGCGGCCGCCCGAAGTGGGCGGCGACCTCCGTGCCGAACCGGGCCAGGTCGGCGAGCACGGCGGCGGGCAGCCGTGACGGTGGCGAGGTGTCGGTTCCGTGGCTGACGCCGCCGCCCTCGACCGCCCTGATGACGACCTCGCGCCTGCCGGGAGTCCACTCGCGCACCACGCCGCGCCGGTCGAGCACGTAGTGGTCGGGCGTGACCAGCCCGGACACCACGGCCTCCCCCAGCCCGCTGGTGGCCGCCAGCACGAGCTGATCGCGCCGGCCGGTGACGGGGTTCGCGGTGAACATCACGCCGGCGACCTCGGCGCCGACCATCCGCTGCACCACCACCGCGATGCGCACCCCGGCCGGGTCGACACCGCGAGCGCGGCGGTACGCGATGGCGCGATCCGTCCACAGCGAACCCCAGCAGCGGCGCACCGCGTGCACCAGGTCGGTCTCGCCGACGACGTTGAGGTAGGTGTCCTGCTGGCCCGCGAACGCGGCTCCGGGCAGGTCTTCCGCGGTGGCGCTGGACCGGACCGCGACGGCACCGCCGCCCAGCGCGGCGTAGGCCTCGGTGATCGCGGCACGGATGCCGGCCGGGACCACCACCGCCTCGAACGCCGCACGCAGCGTCGCGCCCCCGTCCGACCCCACGTCGAGGTGGAGGCCGGCCGACCGCACGACGGCGTCGTACGCCTCGGTCGTGACGACGAAGCCCGCGGGCACGGGGAAACCGGCGGTGACGAGTTCCCCGAGGTTCGCCCCCTTGCCGCCGGCCTCGGCGAGATCGGCACGCCCGAAGGTGCCCAGCGCTGAGACGAGCGCCATTCCCACCTCGCAAGTTAGTGAACAGTTCGTTCACTAGTCACGCTAGCGCCGACCATTAGAGAACGCAACGTTCACTTGGGCGGTGGAGTTCGTCGGTCGTGGTGGAACGAGGCCGGCGGCTACCCGACGCGGGTCAAAGTGGTTGTCCCGCAGGAGAAGCAGGTCCAGTCGCCCGCTTCATCAGGCGGTTGGCTCACGGTCCGCAAGGCGGTGTCCTCGTCGGCACCCACTTCGACCGTGACCGTGACGTACCCGAGCAGGGAACCGCAGCCGCCGCCGGGGTCGTAGGTCCGCACCGGAGCCTCCCCGGTGGCTTCCGTGTCATCGCCGATCAGTCTGATCGTGTCATCGCACTCCGTCCGGTAGAGGTACACGCCGGACCCGGACTCCACGATGTCGTAGGTGGACTGGCCGTCGTTCCAGGTGCCGGCGACCCCGGTCTGCCGGGTACGGGTGATCGCCGGCTCTTCGTCGTCGGCGGCCCCGGTCGGCCGGTCGTTCGCGACGTCGGTCCCCCTCGCACCGGCGGTCGCGGGTGGCCGGCTGCCGGTGGCCTCCTGTTCCCGGTTCTGGTCGTACGCGTAGAGCGCGACGGCACCGACGACCGCGAGTGTGATGAGCAGCGTGGCCAGCAGTGAGCCGCCCTGCGTGGCGGCTGCCGCCGTCGCCCCGGTGGCGGCCGTCGCCCCGGTGGCGCTGCCGGGTAACGCCGGACCTGTCACGTTGGCGGTCAGGCCGAGGTCACCGCCGCCCGGTGTGGTGGTGGAGTTGCCGAGCGCCGAGGTCGGACCCGGGTCGGGCGGCACCTCGAAGTCGGCGAGGTCGGTGCCGGAGTGGCCCTGGTCGACGTGGTCGTAGCCGGTGGGTGACGGGGGTTCCGGCGTCGTGTGTTCGAGGTCGACCATGTGGTCGGCGACGGCCTGGGACGTGTCTTCGGGGACGGTGTCCGCCGGTGGGTCGATCCGGCCGGGTGGCTGGAGTTCCTGCGGCAGGAACTGGTGGGCGTCGGAGGCGGCGGTCGTGCCCCGGTCGTCGCCGAGGACGTGCCACAGCACGGCCGCCTGTGCCAGCAGGGCCGCCGCCGCGACGCGGCTGCCCGTGACCAGGCAGCGGATGCCTTCCTCGTGGGTGAAGTACGCCTCGGCCTGCCGATCGCCCGCGCGTCGGGCACCGTCCCACCCGCGGCCCAGCGTCCGTCCCCAGGCGTCGAACCGCAGCGAGTACGCCAACTTCGGCGACGCGGCCCGGCCGAGGGCCACGGTGAGCTCGGGCATCCCGGCGTTCGTCGCGAGGCCGGCGACCCTCTCGATCGCCCTGCTGTGGGCGGCGACCCGGTCGGCGGTGGTGGCCGGATCGGCTGCCCACCGGGTGAAGTACCGGCACAGTCCCTCGACCGGGATCGCCGCTGTGTCGCGGCGCCGCACGGCCGACACCACACCCGGCGCGCACCGGTAGCCGTGCTCGCCGGGCGTCACGAGCCCGAGATCCGTGAGGCGCTCGCACAGCGCGGCCGGATCCGGTTCGCCGGCCAGGGCGCCGACGTGCTCGACGGCGAGTTCGGCGTCCTGCAGTGCCGCGAGGAGGTTCAGCGCGGTCACCGCGGAGGCGTCGAGCTGGTCGAGCAGCCGCGGCAACAGGTCGTCGACGGCGCCGGGCGCCGGCAGCGCCGACCGGCCGGCTGCCGCCATCCCGGCCGCGCGCAGCAGGAGCAGCGGGTTCCCGCCCGACACCCGCCACAGTTCCGACGCCGTGACCTGTTCCGCGTCGTGCAACGGCCTGCCGAGGGCATCGGTCAGCAGTCGCGTCGCCGCGTCCGGGCCGAGGCCGTCCAGGTGGTGCACGGCGCCGTCGCCGAACAGCGTGCTGTCCCGACAGGCCACCACGAAGGTCGCGTCGGGCGCCAGGTCGGCGAGTTCCCGCAGCTGGTCGATCGTCAGGTCCGCGTCGTCGACGTACACCGTGATCCGGAGACCGGTCAGCAGCCCGCGCAGGTCGGTCCGGGACGGCGCGTAGCCCCAGGTCCGGTAGCAGGCCTCGAACACCTCCTGCGCGAGGTCGGCGACCTGCTTGTGCGTGGCACCCACGAACACCACGCCGTCGGGTCCGTTCTCGGCCGTGCGCGCCAGGTGGCGCAGCAGGGTGCTCTTGCCGATCCCGGCGGGCCCGCTCAGCTGCACCAGCCCACCCGCGGCGATCACCGCGGCCAGCGCCGCCGCATCGGTCTCCCGTCCGAGCGGCTCGCGCGTGCGCCGGGGAAGGACCGAGATCCGATCCCGGCGCACGGGCGCGGGCCGCTCCCGCTCGACCCTGCCGACCGTGACGGAGGATCCGTGCCGCGCGTCGATCACGACGTTGTAGTCCCCCGCGACCACCGGCCCGTCGGTGCTGCCGCCGACCTCGACGGTGTGGCTGTTGCCCCCGTGGGCCCGCGCGGGGCCTCGGCCGTCCTCGCCCGGTCGACCGGGGTCTCCAGGTGCCCGGCTCACGATCGCCCCCTCCTCGTAGCGCGGGAAGTCCCGGCGCCGAACGGTCCGGTCACACCAACCGCCACCAGGCATCGCAGGACGTCTCCTTGACGACCACCGCGACGTGCCGGTAGCCGGTGGGACCGACCTTGCAGTAGCCCTCGTCCACCACGTGCTTCACCGCGTCCGACACCACCAGCGCCAGGCACGCGTCACCTGCCCCGTCAAGGGCGTGCTTCACCTCGGGCGCGTCCACCAGGCGCGCCGCGTGCACCAACGGGGTTCCGGACCACTCACCGCCCACCCGGTCGACGTAACCGACGTGCACCGCGGCCCGCAGGTCGATCCGGTAGGCGGCACTGGCCGCCGCGTTGTGCTCCCGCAGCACCTTGGCGACCGCCTCGACGAAGGTGTCGAGGACGTCGACCAACCCGACCGCCTCCGGCATCACCACCTGGAGGCCGTCACCGCGGTCGACCAGCCCGAAGTCGTCCGGTGGCACGCCCAGGGCCACCGCCCCCGCCCGGACGCACTCCTCCAGTGCCCGGCGCATGCGCCGTTGCCCGTCGTTGTTGCGCGAGCTCGACCTCTGCACGTCAGTGGTCACCAGAACCCGGTGCGCCGCCAGCAGGTCGGCGCGCCCGTCGGGTTCGGACGCGGCCTCCGGGGCGGGCGTCGCGGTGTTCACGTGGGTGACGTTGCCGCTGCCGGCGACTACCGGACCGTGGGCGTTCCCGCCGATCTCGACGCGCACGTCGTGCAATGGCTGCCCCTGCATCATGACATGACTCCTCGCCGCCGAATCGCGCCCGATCCGGTCGCCCCAGGTGTCCGTTGACCCGGTGGGCGTCCGATGAGACGCAGTTGTACCGATCGACGGAGGCGCGTTCTGCGTCATATGACGCAGAAGCCACTCGTTCAGCCGCTCGTCCCACTCGATCGGTTGACGGTGGATACAGCGCACGCCAGGCACCCGGGGTCGAGGACGGGACGATGTCCCGCAGCACGGTGTGGACCTAGCCGCAATGGACCGAACAAGGGCTGCCGTACCGCCGGTTCCACTACATCTACGGAGGCCGATCAGCCGATTTTGCGCAATGTCACCCTAATGGCGGAATGCCGGCGGTAGTTGCTATCCGAACACTGACCACATCGCTGGGAGCGCTCCCAGAGCCA
Organism: Actinosynnema sp. NPDC050801; assembly: GCF_040673975.1. Lineage (NCBI taxonomy): Bacteria > Bacillati > Actinomycetota > Actinomycetes > Pseudonocardiales > Pseudonocardiaceae > Actinosynnema > Actinosynnema sp. NPDC050801. Next base: position 106,056 of record NZ_JBFAQZ010000021.1, read on the forward strand.
TGTGAAGGGATGCGCCACGCGGTCCTGCTCGACCGCACCAGCGAGTTGGTGAGCAGCACCGGTTCCGCCTCGGAACCGCGAGGTCCACGTCGTCGTCCGATCAACGAAGATTTGGCGGTACACATGCTTCACGTTCCTGGGAGCGCTCCCAGCACGCCGCGGGGTGCCTTGACCGCGAAGGTCCCGACCCGACCCGGCTCGGTGTGGCGGGTGTCGGCGGTGGTCGGCGCCTGCCTGGCGTTGCTGACGACCCTGCTGGTGACCTTCGGCGCGGGCACCGCCTCCGCCCACGGCGCGGTCAGCGACCCGCCCGCCCGCCACTACGACTGCTACCTGCGGTGGCCCAACGGCCCCACGCAGCAGATGGCCACCGAAGACCCCATGTGCTACAAGGCGTGGCAGGCCGACTCGTCGGCGATGTACAACTGGAACGGCCTGTTCCGGGAGAACGTCGCGGGCAACCACCAGGCCGCCATCCCGGACGGTCAGCTGTGCAGCGCCGGCCAGACGTGGAACGGCCGCTACAACGCCTTCGACGAGCCCGGCAACTGGAAGCCGACCGACCGGCCCAACCAGTTCACCCTGAACCTGCGCGACCAGTCCTCCCACGGCGCCGACTACATCCGCGTCTACGCCACCAAGCAGGGCTTCGACCCCAAGACGCAGAAGCTGAAGTGGAGCGACCTGGAGCTGGTCGGCCAGACCGGCCGGATCGCCACCGGCATGACCACGCCCGTCCCGGTCAACGCGCCCGGCCGCACCGGCCACCACATGCTGTACACCGTCTGGCAGGCCAGCCACCTCGACCAGTCGTACTACTTCTGCAGCGACGTCAACTTCACCGGCGGTGGCCAGACCACCACGACCACGCCCACCAGCACCACCACGACCACGACAACCACGAGCACCACGACGACCACGACCACCGGTGTCCCGTTCAAGGGCTGCTCGGCCACCCTCCGCACCACCTCCCAGTGGTCCGGCGGCTTCCAGGCCGAGGTGCGCGTGACCGCCGGGACCGCCGCCATCGCCGGCTGGGCGGTGACCTGGACCTTCGCCAACGGCGAGCAGATCAACTCGATCTGGAGCGCCGCCGCGACCACCAGCGGAACCTCGGTCACCGCGCGCAACGTGAACTACAACGGCTCACTCGGCGGAGGGGCGAGCACGACGTTCGGCTTCGTCGCCTCCGGCACCCTCGGCACCCCGACCCTCTCCTGCACCGCGTCCTGACCGCTCGCGCGCCGAGCCCGGCCGCCCACGCTGGTGGGTGGCCGGGCTCGGCCGCGTCCGGGTCAGGGGACGTCTTCGGCCGCGGTGGTGCTCGGCGCCAGGGCGAGCCGGCCCTTGCCGGACTTCTTCGCGCGTGACTCGGCGGTGTCGGCGGCGAGCAGCAGCCGGTCGACGGAGTTGCCGTGCTCGGGCATCAGGGCGGCGCCGATCGAGGCCGACAGGCCGGGCAGGTCGACCTGCCCGGTGGTGGTGGTCACGGTGAGCCGCAGCTCGCGCAGGGCCCGCTGGACGCGGATGCCGATCTCGTCGATGTCCGCGGTGCTCGCCCCCGGCAGCAGCGCCACGAACTCGTCGCCGCCGTAGCGCGCGACGAGGTCGCCGTCGCGCAGTTCGGCCCGCAGGATCGAGGCCACCTCGCGCAGCACCTCGTCACCCGCCGGGTGACCGAGCTCGTCGTTGATCGCCTTGAAGTCGTCCAGGTCGAGCATCAGCAGGGCCGCCGGCCTGCCCTGGTCGCGCAGGCGCCCCAGCAGCGGGTCGGCCACCTGCGCGAAGAACTGCGACGACAGCAACCCGGTCTTCGCGTCGGTCCGGACCTGGCGCTGCAACTGCGGCATCAGGAACCCGCGGTGCAGGGTGAGGACGGTGAGCATGAGGATCGCCACGAGCCACGGCTGGTGCAGCAGCAGCGCGGCCATGCCGATGCCCAGCCCGAGCGCCGCCGCGACGATGAGCTGGTCGGCGGGATCGCCCAACACCTTGCTCAGCGACGTGTCCGGTGCGCTGAGGGCGACGACACCGACGACCAGCGCGAAGTTGACGAACCACCACGCGACGCCGGCGGCGACCAGGACCAGCGCGCCCAGCGGTCCGTCGGGGACGCCGGGCCGCACCACGAGCCCGGACGCGGCGAGCACGGCGGCGGCGGTGCCCGAGGCGAGGACGAACGTGGCGGCGGTGAAGACCTTCTTGGACGCGGTGGACTGGCCGTCCACGCGGGCCCAGGCGTAGACGAAGGTCACCGCCACCACCGCGGCGACCAGCGGCAGCGGCAGCAGCAGGACCGCGGTGAAGCTCCACAGGCTCTTGAGGTTGACGTACGGGGAGCCGCTGACGGTGATCTCCCGCAACCGCTCGATGTGCCGCGCCCCCTCCAGGTGCACCACCGCCGCGGCGGACAGGATCGCGAAGCGCACCAGGTCGGTGTCGGTGATCGTGGCGTGCACCGAGGTCATGGCGACGAGGACCGCGGCCGCGACGTCGACGGCGAGCACCAGGGCGAGCACCGGTCGGGGTAGCTCCCACAGCCGCCACCGGGACGGCTGAACGAAGCGCAGCCGCTGGCCGGTCATTCGCGCCGGCGGGGACTCCGCGCTCACACTCATCCCATACCCCAATAGGTTCACACCACGCCGCACTTGGACGTATCCCAGCACCGTAACCACCGAACTACCCCACGTCACGAGTCCGTACGGGTGCGGCGACCGTCCCGGCCGGCACGACCTACGTCGAGGAGCACCCCATGATCATCACATTCGGCAACGAGTGGACCCCGGCCGCGTCCCGGCGCGGCAACGAGTGGACCTTCCGCCACGGCAACGAGTGGACCCGCGCCGGCAACGAGTGGACCCGGCACGTCCGCCGTTGACCCTGCCCCGCGGCACCCCGCCCGGCCCGGCGCGTTCACCCCGTCGCTCCGGGCCCGGCGGCGGTGGCCGCACGTCGCCACGACGCGGTGGCCGCCAACGCGACGAGCGCCCCGAGCCCGCCCGCGACGGCGACGGTCGTCGAGGCGGGCATGGCGGTGGCCGCCAGACCGGCCAGCACGATCCCGCCGCCCTGTGCGGTGCGCAGGGCGGTCACTGCCAGGCCGAGGCACTGGCCCCGTTGCCGGTCGGGCACCCGTTGGACGAACGCGGCACGGGCGATGGTGTGGTAACCGGAGGCCGCGCCGGACAGGCCCCACAGCAGCAGGGTGGGCAGCAATCCCGGTTGCCACGCGCACAGCACCAAGGGCAGGCACGCGGCCACGGCCAGCGGACCCAGCAACCGGAGCCGGCGGTGCGGTGCCAGGCGGGTCACCAACACCGTGCCCAGCACGGTCCCGGCCGGGTTGGCCGCGAGCAGCAGCCCGACCGCCGCGGTGCTCGTGCCGATCTCGGCGGCGTAGGGCACCGCCAAACCTTCCACCGTGACGTAGAACCCGGCCACGCACGCCAACGCCAGCAGCGCCCGCAGCCGCCGGTCGCCCCAGACCAGCGCGGCGCCGGTGCGCAGCGACAGCCACCAGAACCCGGCGGTCGACGCACCGGGCTCGGCGGGGCCGTTCGGGGCCGGCCGCGCCCGCACACCGAAGCGCACCAGCAGCGCCGAGAGCGCGAACGAGGCGGCGTCGAGCAACAGCCCCTCCCCCACGCCCAGCAGCGCCACCACCGCACCGCCGGTGGCGAAGCCGACCAGCTGGCTCGTCTGCACCATCCCGTCCTGCGCGGCCGCGGCGACGGTGAACCGGTCACCCGACAGGGCCGCGGCCAGGGTCGCGCCGCGGGCCGCACCGTGCGGCGCGCCGAGCGCCTGCACGCACACCAGCAGCACCGCGGCGCACCACAGCGGCAACCCGGGCAGGGCCATCACGACCACCAGCACCGCGCGTCCCACGTCGCTGACGACCATGACCGCGCGCCGGGGGTACCGGTCGGCCAGCCCCGACAGCAGCGGCCCGGAGACCAGGTCCGGCAGGTAGGTCAACCCGTAGGTCAGCGCCGTCCACCCGGCCGAGTCGGTGCGCTCGAAGACCAGCACCGACAGGGCCACCCGCGCGAACTGGTCACCGAGCACGCTGAGCAGCTGCGCGGCGAACAGCGCCCGGAACTCGCCGGACGCCACCACCGAGCGCCACGTCGCCGCGCCACCCTCCGCCGCCCGCGCCATCCCGTCCCCCGCTCGCCACGCGACCGCTGCGCGCCCAGCATGACGGTCCGGCGACGGCCTGGGCCACCGGCACGCCCGTTCGCCGTGCCGGGATCGACTCCGGTCGGAGGCCGGGAATCAGGCGGTGCCGGGAACTGCCGGCCGGGGAGCTGGTCGGCGGGGCGAGCTGGTCAGCCGAGGAGCTGGTCAGCCGGGGAGCTGGTCAGCCGGGGAGTTGGTCAGCCGGCGAGGGCTCGCACCCGGCGGAGCACCTCGTCGGTGCCCAGGGCGGTGGCCACGGCGTGCAGGTCGGGGCTGCGGGTGGCCCCGGTCAGGGCGAGCCGGATGATCTGCGAGGCCTCGCGGATGGACCCACCGGCCGGGTAGGCCTCCGGGTTCTGCTTGAGGTCCTTCGGCTTCGCGGCGAACCCGTGCTTGGTGGCCAGCTCGCGGATCTGGTCGAACCACTCGCCGGAGTCCTCCAGCGGCCGGTAGCCGTCGGCGAAGTCGGTGGCGAACGCGCGCACCAGGTCGGGCGCCACGCCGAGCCCGGCGAACTGCTCGCCCGTCACGTCCCGCGGCGTGAACAGCTCGGGGAAGAAGAACCCGTAGGCCTCGCGGAATCCGGACCACTTGCGCAGGTCCTTGCGCGGGTTCGGCACGTCCGCGCCCCGCTCCACGGCCAGTGCGGCCAGGGCGAGGTCGCGGCGGGCGTCGAGCACCGGCACCAGGTCCGGGTCGTGGTCGAGCGCCCACGTGCGCACGGCGTCGAGGATCTGCGGACCCGACAGGGTGGCGATGTGGTCGGCGGAGATGTCCTCCAGCTTGACCAGGTCCACCAGCGGCCCGGCGACACCGCACTCCGACAGCCGGATCGGCGCGTCCAGCGCCTCGGCCAACGGCGTCTCGGCCAACCGGCCGTTGGCCAGCCCGCGCAGGTAGTACAGCACCGCCTCGGCGGGGAAGCCCTGCTCGATGTAGAAGTCGACCGAGGCCTCGGAGTCCTTGCGCTTGGACAGCTTTCGCTTGCCGCCGGGGATCTGCTTCATCAGAGGCGCGATGTGGGCGTAGCGGGGCGCGGGGAAGCCGAGCGCGGCGAACAGCTGCAGGTGCAGCGGCACCGAGGAGATCCACTCCTCGGCGCGGATCACCAGGGTGGTGCGCATCAGGTGGTCATCGACGGCGTGCGCGAAGTGGTAGGTGGGCAGCCGGACCTCGTTGGCCGAGGACTTGAGGATCACCACGTCGTTGCGGTTGTCCTCGTGCTCCAACCGGCCCCGGATCTCGTCCTGGAACCGGGCCCTGGCCTCGACGCCCGGCGAGCGGAACCGGATCACGTACGGTGCGCCCTCGGACAGCTTGGCGCGCACGTCGGCGGGGTCGCGGTCACGCCACAGCGCCCACCCCGCGTAGTAGCCGGGGGGCATCTTCGTGGCGTCCTGGCGGGCCCGGATGTCGGCGAGCTCGTCCGGCGTGGCGAAGCACAGGTACGCCTTGCCCTCGCGCAGCAGTTCGCGGGCGTAGGTGAGGTAGATCGACTCGCGCCGGGACTGGTGGTACGGGCCGTAGTCGCCGACCTCGTCGTGCTCGTCGGCGGGCAGGCCGAAGTAGGCGAAGGCCTGGTCGAACTGCGCCGCGGCGCCCTGCACCTCGCGGGCCTGGTCGGTGTCCTCCACCCGCAGGACGTAGGAGCCGCCGCTGCGGTGGGCGACGTCGCGGTCGATCATCGCCACGTAGAGGCCGCCGATGTGCACGAACCCGGTCGGCGAGGGACCGAACCGGGTGACCTCGGCGCCCTGCGGCAACCGCCGCTCCGGGTAACGCTGCTCCCAGTGCGCCGGCTCCGGCAGGTCGGCGGGGAACAGGGCGTCGATCTCGGCGCGGTCGAGCATCGGGTTCACGGTCTCCAACAACGGGTGGGTGGGCGGACCGTGAGGTTATCAACAGGCCTCCACCGGTCCGCCCGCCGCCGACCCCCGGGCGCCTGGGGGTCGCGGTGGCCGGTGCGGTGAGCGGCGGCGCCGGGTGGCGGCGCCGCTCACCGCACCGCGATCAGAGCAGGCCGCGCCGGTAGGCGGCGACCAGGCGGCGGGGCACGGTCAACTTGCGGCCGTCGAGGGTGGTGACCGGCACCAGGTCGGGCACCTCGGCCTTCCACTGGGAGCGGCGGTGCCGGGTGTTGCTGCGCGAGGTCTTGCGCTTGGGCACGGCCATCAGCGGGTCCTCTTCCCGTAGCGGCGGTTGAACTTCTCCACGCGGCCCGCGGTGTCCATGACGCGCTGGTTGCCCGTCCAGAACGGGTGCGAGTCCGCGGTGATGTCGACCGTGATCAGCGGGTAGGTGTTGCCGTCCTCCCAGTCGATCGTCCTGGTCGACGTGGCCGTGGACCGGGTCAGGAACGCCTTGCCCGTCGCCTGGTCCTGGAAGACCACCGGGTGGTAGTCGGGGTGGATGCCCTGCTTCACAGCTCCTCCATCTCGTCGTGCCACTCGGCGAACGGGTCGGCGAACTCCAACTCGTCCGCGAGCGCCAGTTCCTCGTCGGTCACCAGCGCGTCGCGCAGGACCGCGGTGATCTCCTCCGGCGCCGCGGTGCTGGTGATGACCACCAGCTCCTGGGACCGGTCGCCGAAGCAGGGGTCCCACGACGCCGAGGCGATCGCCCGGCGCTCGGCGGTGGCGTGGGACCAGTCCTCGTCGGCCGCCAGCCACGGCCCGAGGTTGCCGACGTTGAGCCCGCCGCCCGCGGACTCCAGCCACAGCGCGTTGTCCGGCTGGCTCGCCACCCACACCCGGCCGCGGGTGCGGACCACGCCGTCGAGCAGCACGTCCAGGGCGTGGTGCAGCCGAACCGGGTGGAACGGCCGGCGTTCGGCGAAGTGCACGACCGCCACGCCGTGCGCCGGTTCCAGCGGCGGCTGTCCGTGCAGGAGGGCGCCGAACCCGTCGTCGAAGCGGCCGCGGCGGGCGTTGTCGGGGATGGCGGCCAGCAGGGCGGGCACGTCCAGCGTGTGCCGGTCGTGGCGGGGGGCGAGCGGGGCCAACCGGTCCAGCACGGCGTCCAGCACCGGGTCGCCGCCCGCGCCGGTCAGCACGATGGCGTCGGCGAACTCGGCCTGTCCCACGACCACCTGCGCCACGGTCCGCTCGTCGCCGTCGGCGGCGCCGAGGCCGCGTTCGGCGAGCGTGTCCTCGCCGGTCGCGTCGGCCAACCACGTCGCCCGGTCCACCACCGTGATCACGGCGTCGACCCGGACGTCCAGCTCGCGCAGGGCGAAGCAGACGGCCTCCGGTTCCAGCGCCGGGTCCAGGTGCACGACCACCCGTCCGGCCAACCGCTCCAGCAGCGGCAGCAGGTCCAGGCGCAGCGTGCAGGAGACGCAGCCGTGCGCGAGTTCCAGCACCGTCAGCTCGCCGTCGACCCAGCGGCGCACCAAGCCCTCGGCGAGGTCGCGCAGGTCGTGGCGCACCAGCACGGATCCCGGCGAGACGCGCCAGACCTCTTCGGCCACGTCGTGGTGCGCGAGTCCGGCCACCAGTACGACCTCGGTTCCCATGTGCGTTAGCCTAACGGAAACGATTTTCGTTTCAAACTGGAGGCACCGTGTCATCGCGTCACTGCCAGTTGTCGGGGCGCAAGCCCGGCTTCGGCAAACAGGTCTCGCACTCGAACCGGCGCACGTCGCGCCGCTGGCTGCCCAACACCCAGCGGCGCCGGTTCTGGCTGCCGTCGGAGAACCGGCACGTCGTGCTCACGCTGTCCACGAAGGCCATCAAGACGGTCGACCGCCGCGGCATCGAGTCCGTGGTCGCCGAGCTGCGCCGCCAGGGGGTGAAGGTCTGATGGCCAAGTCGACCGATGTCCGACCGATCATCAAGATGCGGTCCACCGCGGGCACCGGCTTCACCTACGTCACCCGCAAGAACCGCCGCAACGACCCCGACCGGCTCGTGCTGCGCAAGTTCGACCCGGTCGTCCGGCGGCACGTCGACTTCCGCGAGGAGCGCTGATGGCCAAGAAGTCCAAGATCGCCAAGGACCGGCAGCGCCGCGAGGTCGTCGCCCGGTTCGCCGAGCGGCGCCACGAGCTGAAGGAGATCATCCGGCTCGACCCGGAGCGCCGGGACGAGGCCCTGCGGGCGTTGCAGAAGCTGCCCCGCGACGCCAGCCCCACCAGGCTGCGCAACCGCGATGCCGTGGACGGCCGCCCCAGGGCGTTCAACCGCGCGTTCGGCCTGTCCCGCATCCGACTGCGCGAGATGGCCCACCGCGGCGAACTGCCCGGCGTCAGCAAGTCGAGCTGGTGAGCCGGATGCCCAAGATCGAACGCGCACCGAAGCGGCGGGTCAACCTCCTGCGCAAGGAGGGCATCACCGAGGTGGACTGGAAGGACGCCGCACTGCTGCGGAAGTTCATCTCCGACCGCGGCAAGATCCGCTCCCGCCGCGTCACCGGCCTGAGCCCGCAGGAACAGCGACAGGTCGCCACCGCGATCAAGAACGCACGCGAGATGGCACTGCTCCCCTACCCCTCGCAGGGGAGCCGATGACCACCGGCGGACGCGGTCGCTGAACCGGGGTCGGAGGGCTCGGGGCGACCGGGCCCTCCACCTCGCCGCGGCAGACGCTCCCGGCGGCGAAGTCTCCGGGGCGGCGGACTCCGGGACCACGGAGGCTCTGGAGCGGCGGCGGCTCGGGGGCGACGGAGGCCCGGGACAGCGAAGTCTCCGGGGCGGCGAAGACTCCGGGGCGGCGGGGTTCGGGCGGTGGAGGTTCGGTGCTGCGGCCGGCGCGTTGAACCGCCGACCGCAGCACCCGGGGAACCGAAGGCGCGGCACACGCCCGGAAGGCGGTCCTCGTCCCCCTCGGGAAGTTCGCCAGGGCGTCGGTCGCCCGACCGCCCGCTGCGCCGGGATCCGCGTCACGCCGGACTCGACCGCGCAGGCCGCCTCGGTCAACGTCGGGTAAACCGGGAGCCGGCGGTCCACCCCGGTCACCCGCAACGGCCGCAGCACGGGGCGACTGTCGGCCACGACGGCGAAGAACGTGCCCAGCCGCTCGGCGCGGGTGTTCGCCGCGATCAGGGCGGCGGCACCGACGGCACCGACGAACGTCACCCCGGTCAGGTCCACCACCAGCGCGAGCGGTGCGCTGTCGAGTCGAGCGGCCATGCCGGCGCGGAACACCGACACCGTGCCGATGTCGATGGGTCCGGCGATGGAGCAGAACTCCACGTCCTCCTCGGCCAGGTGGCCGGGGGCGGTTCCGGTGTCGCTGAGCTGGTCCAGCATGGGTGCGCTCCTTCGGGTGGCCCCGGGGAGGAAACCGTCAGCAGGCCGATTTAGCCCGTTCAGGTGTCTCAAGATCGGCCATACGGGGTATGTCTCGTATGGCACGTTACGGCGCGTCCGGCGAAGGTCACAAGCCCTTCCCGACATCACCATCGAGTGAGTCGACGGTCCCGACACCTCGTTCCGGTGACCGTGCGTGACAGGGCCGAGGGCGGGGCTGCCGGGCCGGGAGCGGCGACGCGCCGCCCCCTGCGGTCCATAGGGGGCGGCGCTCGTCGTCATCGGGTGGTGCAGAGGGTCCCGTTGAGCGAGTACGTCACCGGGTGCACGTTCGGGCCCTGGTAGCTGCCCACGAACCCGGCCGTGGTCGACGCGCCCGGCGCCAGGGTCGCGGTGTTGGAGACCGACACCTGCCGGCCGGTCTGCGACCAGGTGGCGTTCCAGCCGCTGGAGACCTGCTGCCACGTGGTGGGCCAGGTGTAGGTCACCGTCCACCCCGCGATCGGCACGGCGCCGGTGTTGGTGATCTCCAGGTCGGCCACGAAACCGTTGCCCCAGTTGGTGGTCTCCCGGTAGGTCACCGCGCAGGACGACGTGGCGGGCGTGCCGGTGGTGAAGGTCAGCGGCGGCGACGACCACGACGTCCGGCCCGCGTTGTCCCGGGCGGTCAGGTTGACCGTGTACTCGGTGCCGGGGACCAGGTTCGCCGCGGTGAAGGTGGTGCCGGTGGTCTCGCCCCACTGCTCGGTGTTGGCGCCGACGACCCGGTGCACCTCGTACTTCACCCCGGCGGGCGGAGCGGGCCACGACAGCTCGGCCGTGCGGTCGGTGACCTGGCCGGCCACCGGACGGGCGGGCGCGGCCGGGATCGTCGTGCCGGCCGTGGACCTGAGCACGAGCGTGGTGATCGAGTACGGCGGCAGCGTCGCCTCGGACGACGAGCCCGCGGTGGTGGAGATGGCGCTGTCGCCGTTGGCGAAGCTCAGCACGGTCGCGTCGGCGGCCGCCGCGTAGCCCGCGAACCGCAGGCCGACGGTCTTGGCCGCATCCGGGTCCTGGTTGACGAGCATGACCGCCAGGCCGCCGTCGGGCCGCCGGGCCGCGTGCGCCCGCACCAGGGGGTCGCTGGAGGCGGCCGTGACGAGCTGGTCTCCCGGGCGGGCGAAGCGGGACAGCATCGAGATCGCGTGGTACGGCGCGAACGGGGTGTTCAGCGCGGGCTGGCACGTGGTGCCGTCGGAGGTGCAGTTGCCGCTGGAGAGCAGGCCGTAGTCGTCGTAGTCGGGGTGGCCCGCGATCTCCCGGACCTGGCCGATGCCGTTGTGGACGTTCCACCAGTCCACGGAGAACACGCCCTGGCCGAGCATCGTGGCGTAGGCGTCCGCGGCGAACAGCGCGCCCGGTTGGGTGTTGCGGCCGTAGGAGGTGTTGACCTCGGTCAGGGCGATGCCGAGGTCCTTGCCCGCCAGGCGGCGGGACTGCTCGCGCACCAGGGCGATCTGGTCGACCACCCGATCGGTCTTCGTCAGCACCTGCGCGGCGGTGTCCCCGCCCGGGTACCAGTGGATGATGCCGAAGTCGACCACCGGACCCGCGATCGACAGCACGACCTCGTTCCACGACCCGGCGTCGCCGGCCGCGGTGATGCCGTCGGGCCACTCGCCCGGGGTGGTCAGCACCGCGCCGACCTTGATGGTCGGGTCGACCGCCTTCATGGCCGTGGCGTAGTCGCGGACGAGGGTGGCGTAGTAGCGCGGGCTCTTGTCCGGGTGGTGGTCGGCCTCCCACCCGGAGCCGTAGTGGCCGTTGCCGTAGTTCTCGTTGCCGATCTCCCAGTACTTGACGCCGTAGCCCTTCTCGACGTTCGCGTAGCGCACCCAGGCCGCGGCCTCCTCGGGCGTCCCGGTGCCGTAGTTGGCGGTCACGACGGCCTGGCCGCCCGCCCGCCGCACACCGCTCATGAACGTGTCGAAGTCGGTGTTCGGGGCCACGTAGCCGCCGGGCGCCGTGTGGTCCGCCCAGTGGTAGATGTCCGAGTACGACCCGCCCGGGTAGCGCATGGCCTTCACGCCGGCGGCCTTGAGCAGGTCGGCGACGGCATCACTGCCCAGGTGGGTGTCCCAGATGGCGTGGTTCACCCCGATCGCGGCCTCCTGCACCACCTCCAGCCCGGCCCTGGTGTTGACGGTGACGGTGACGGTCGGGTCGGCCTGCGCCGGGGAGCCGGCGGTCAGCAGGACCTGGGCGGCCACGAGCGCGGCGAGCGCGGGCAGCACGACGGAACGCGGTCTCATAAGAGGATTCCCCATCGACGGTGATGAAACTGGGAGCGCTCCCGAACTGTGCGTGCAGGCCCCTACCTTGTCAATCGTCCCGATCACCGCGGGGCACGAGGTGCGTACAGGTGGCGGATCGAGCCACCGGCCACTTCGGTCAACGCGTCGAACGCTTCGACAGCACAAGGCGGTCCGCGGTCCCGCGCGGACCGGACCCCTCGCTCCGCGCACGGCGCAGCGCGCGCAGGTGGCGGGCGACGTCCACTTGGAGCGAATCCGCCGCGGTGGTCCCGTGGTGCCGCTCGGTCCAGCGGAGGTGGGCGTCGACCTCCGCCACCATCGTGCCGGTGTCCGGCAGGGCCGCGACGCCGCGCACGAGGTCCGCTATCCACGCCGCCTGCGCCTCGAACACCGGGGTCAGCGCGCCCAGGGGACGGACGACACCGCGGACGAAGCCCGCGAAGTAGAGGCCCGCGTGGTGCGGCGGCACGACCCGGAGGTAGAGCGCGGCCTGACCGGTGGGGCGGAACAGAGCTTCGCGGGGCACGACGGGCGCGCCCATCCGGTAGCCCGTGCAGCAGATCACCGCGTCGAAGTCGTCGCGCGTACCGTCGGCGAAGTGCACGGTCGCGTGGTCGACGTGGCTGATCGCGGGTCTGACCGTGATCGCGCCACCGCGCAGGCGCTCCGGCAGGTCGTCGGACACGACCAGGGGTGTCGCGAGCACCGGTCGCCGCGGCTGCGGGAGGCCGTGGTCGGCGAGCGGTCCGCGGGTGGCGCGCAGCACCGCGGCCACCAGTCCGCTCTGCGCCCGGGCCGGCAACGCGGCCCACCACCAGCGGCGGTTGAGCTGGTCCAGGGGAACGCCCATCAGGTGGCGCGGGACGATGTGGGCACCGTGCCGCACGGCCAGCACGGTGCGGTCCGCGACGTGCGACACGGCGGTGGCGACGTCGCAGGCGGAGTTGCCGAGGCCGAGCACCAGCACGCGCCTGCCCGCGTAGGCCTCCGCACCGCGGTAGTCCAGCGTGTGGACGACCGTGCCGGGGAAGCCGGCGAGGCCGGGGATCGACGGCAGCCTCGGGTTCCAGTGGTGCCCGGTGGCCATGACCACGTGGGAGAAGTTCCGGTGCCGGACGCCTCCTCGCCGGTCGCGGGTGGTGACGGTCCAGGTGCCGTCGCCCTCGGGGTGGACCGCGTCGACCGCGGTGTCCAGCTCGACCCGGTCGCGGAAGGCGTGCGCGGCGGCGTCGAGGTAGGCGGCGACCTGGTCGTGCCGGGGATGCGTCGGACAGGCGTCGGGCATGGGCGACCACGTGAACGCCGTGGTGTGCTTGGAGGTGTTGAGGCACAACGACGGGTACGCGGGGCTCGCGCCGGTGCCCGAGTAGCGCCACACGCCGCCGATCCCCGTGCCGCGGTCCAGGCAGGTGAAGGGGATCGCGCGGACGTGGAGCTCACGGGCGACGGCCAGTCCGGCGAAGCCCGCACCGACGACGCAGACGTGGCGGTCCGCCGGGCCGGGGACGGCGGTCACCGCGGCGGTGCCGCCACGGTGTCGTGGGTGGCGCGGTGGCCGTTGTTGCGCACCGGTGGCACGGGGGTGGGGCCCAGGAGGGTGCGACTCAGTTCGGCGAACTTCTCCCCCAGCGGCCGGATGACGTTCTGCTCGACCTGGTAGTAGCTGGTGAGCGAGGCCAGCGGCACCCGGCGGAGGTACCAGCTGCCGGCGAGGTTGCAGCCGATCTCGGGGCTGCGGTGGAACCTGCCGGTGAGCCAGCCGGCGCTCTCGGACTCGAAGGTCCGCTCCAGCCGGAAGTAGTTGAACAGGCTCTGCGCGGTGACGCGGACCGTTTCCTCGTCGTCGTCCGGCCGCGGTTCCGCCACGCCGATCCAGCACTCCGGCCGCCCGGCGTCGTCCACGTAGGCGTCGTTGAACCCGAGCCACGGCCAGACGAAGGCGATCAACCGCGCCCGCGAGGTGCGCAGGTCGTCCGCGACCTGCCCCTCACCCAGGTGGTCGGCGTCCACGTAGGAGCGGCCGAGCCACGTCGGCGTCCACAGGTAGTACGGGTACGCGCTGTCGTCGGAGAGCAGGTAGCTGTTGGCGTTGGAGAACAACTCGTTGCCCGCGACCGGGCGCAGCCGCACGCCGTACTCCGGCAGGGCGAACCGGACCGAGAGGACTTCGAAGAAGGCCCGGATGTCGCGGTAGTACTCGGTGAGCTGGCGGTAGGCGGTGCCGGTCTGGGCGAGCACGTCGTCCCTGAAGATCATCACGTCTCGATTCCGGTCACACCCGCCGCGTGCGACACCTTGACAGATGGCAAGATTTCGTCACTCAGAGCAACGACGGACTCTACCGCAGGACAATAACACTGTAAATGGCTTAGAGTAATCGAACGGGTGCTCTAAGTGCGCGGGAGACGACGTGCTCGACGTGGCGGTGGTGGGAGCCGGGGTGGGGGGTTGCTACTGCGCCCACCGCCTCGTCGCCGGCACGGGACGCGGTGGTCGGGTCGAGGTGTTCGAGCGGACCGACCGGGTCGGCGGCAGGCTGTGGTCCGCGCCCGTGCGCGCCGCGCCGGACCTCGTGGCCGACCTCGGCGCGATGCGCGTGCACCGCGGGCTGCGATCGGTGATCGGGCTGATCCGGCACCTCGGGCTCGAACCGGACCTGACGCCCTTCACGTTCGACCGGCCGGAGAACCTGGTGCACCTGCGCGGCGCCGCGACCCGGCGACGTGCGGCGGGGCGGTCCCCCGACGACCTGGTGGCCGAGGCCGCCGAGCGCCTGGTACCCGGGTTCGCCGAGCTGCGCCGCCTCCGGCACGAGGCCCGGTCCAGGGACGATCGACACCGCGCCGACTCCCTGCTGCGGTCCTTCCACGAGCAGCGGGACCGCGCACGCCTCGCCCGGCGGCCCCTGGACACCCTGACGTGGACGGAGGCCCTCGAACACGCCATGGGCGCGACCGCGGTCGCGGTCGTCCACGACGCCGGGGGCTACGACGTCCGCCACAGCGCCGAGAGCGCCGCCGCCCGGCTCGACCTGCTCTTCCGGACCCCTCCCGACGCCGAGTACCTCACGCTGCGCCACGGCATGCAGGCGCTGTCCGACGCCCTGCACGCCCGGTTCACCGCCGCGGGCGGCGTCACTCGGACCGGTCACCGGCTCGTGCGGCTCGCCCGCGAACCCGGCGAGGACCACTACCGCCTCACCTTCGCGGTGCACGACGGACGGAGCGAGAGCGGGCACACCCGCGTCCTGGCCCGGTCCGTCCTGCTCGCCCTGCCGCCGGAGGCGCTGCGCGGCCTGGACCCGGCCGGGCTGCCGCTCGCCCGGTGCCTGCGGCCCGTGCTGGACGCGATCGAGCCGGTGCCCGCGTTCAAGCTCTTCCTGGTCTACCCGGAACCGTGGTGGCGGAGCCTTGGCATCACGCACGGTCGCAGCACCACCGACACGGAACTGCGTCAGCTCTGGTACGGCGGGACGTGCTCCCCGGCGAACCCGACCGGTTCCGCGCTCCTGCTGGCCGCCTACCCCAGCGGCCGGTCCGTCCACGCCTGGGACGACCTGCGCGACGGCGTCCCGCACACCCCGGCCGCTCCCGCGCCGACACCGGGCCGGGCGATGGTGGACCACGCGCACGCCCTGCTCGCCCGGGTGCACGGCGCCACCGACCTGCCCGACCCGGTCGCCGCCTGCTGGGCCGACTGGAGCCGCCCGCCGCACGGTGCGGCCTGGCACGTCCGGCGTCCGGGTCACGGTCGTGGCGACACCGGGCCACGCACCCGGCAGCCGCTCCCCCGCGAACGCGTGCACCTGGTCAGCGACAGCTGGACCGCCGACCCGGGTTCGATCGAGGGCACCCTCGCGTCGGCGGAGGACGTGCTGCGCGCCTGCTTCGGACTCCCCGCCCCGCCGTGGCACGCCGGATCGCCGCGCTGACCCCGTTCGTGGAGGACACGATGGATGCCCGCACCCCGTCACCGGACGCGGCGGACGTCGCGGCCCACCTCGCGGCCGTGCCGGCGTTGGCCGCCCGACTCGGTGGCGACCCCGCCGACTGGGACGTGCGCGAGATCGGCGACGGCAACGTGAACTTCGTCTTCGCCGTGCGCGGCCCGAACGGGACGCTCTGCGTGAAGCAGGCGCCTCCGTTCGTGCGGGTGGCCGGCACCTCCTGGCCCCTCACCCCCGAACGCGCCCGGTTCGAGCACCGCGCCCTGCGCGAACACCACCGCCACGCGCCCGACCACGTGCCCGTCCCGCTGCACTACGACCCGTCACGGCACCTCCAGGTCATCGAGCACCTCGACGGGCACGTCGTCCTGCGCCACGCGCTGGCGGAGGGCCGACTGCCCGCCGACGTGGGCGGGCACCTCGGCGCCTACCTCGCCCTGACCCTGTTCCACACCAGCGACCTGGCGCTGCCGGCGAGCCGCAAACGACCGCTGGTCGCCGAGTTCGAGGGCAACGCCGACATGTGCTCGATCATGGAGGACATGGTGTTCACGGAGGTGTACCACCCGTTCCACCGCAACCAGTGGACACGACCGCACCTCGACGCCGACGTCGAACGGCTGCGCGCCGACACCGAGCTGCTGATCACCGTGGCCCGCCTGAAGGACCACTACCTGACCAGCAGGCAGGCCCTGCTGCACGGCGACCTGCACACCGGGTCGATCATGGTGTCCGAGCGCGCCACCCACGTCATCGACCAGGAGTTCGCCTGCTTCGGCCCCATGGGTTTCGACATCGGCAGCCTGTTCGCCCACCTGTTCATCGCCTACTTCGCCCAGGACGTCCCGGGCGAGTCGGCCGAGACGCCCCTGCAGGGCCGTCTGCTGGCGACCGTCGACACCGTGTGGCGGGAGTTCGCCACCCGCTTCACCGCCCTGTGGCGGGCGAACCCGACCGGTGATTCCTACCCGGCGGCCGTCTTCCGCACGCCGGCGCCCGACCGCGACCCGCTCGACCGCGGTTCGCTCGAACCAGATCGGCTCGAACCGGATCCGCTCGGACCGGAGCGGCGGGCCTACCTGGACCGGGTGCGGCGGGACAGCGTCGGCTTCTGCGGCGCGGAGATCATCCGCCGCGTCGTCGGGTTCGCCCGGCCGGCCGACTTCACCACCATCCAGGACGCGCGGCACCGGGCGACCTGCGAGCGTCGAGCGCTGCGCCTGGCGCGCGAGCTGCTCCTCGGCGACCACGACGACATCCGGGACGTGACCGCCGCCGCCAGGAGGGCGCGCCTGGCGCCGCGGTGATCCACGATCACCCCACCGGGATGATCGCCTTGACCTGGAACGCGCCGTTGGGCCCCACCTCGATCACCGGCAGCCGGCGGCCCACCGCGTTGCCGGTGGTGGCGTCGAGGGTGAACGCCCCGCCCGCGCCGCGGATCTGGTTGCGCTCGCGGTCGGAGCGCTCCAGTTCCGCGCGCACCGCCTGGCGGGTCGGGAGTTCGCCCGCCTCCAGGCCGTTGGCCGAGCGGCTGACGGCCTCGGACGCGGCGAGCGTCGCGTCGTGCATCATCACGCCCCAGCCGTCGGCCAGGTCCGCGGTGTCGAACCCCAGCTGCTGGAACTTCTCGGTCAGCGTGGCGAACTCGGTGATGCCCATCTCCCGGGCCGCGTCCGGGTCCACGTGCGGGGTGTAGACGATCGCCAGGTCCGGTTGGTCGTCGCGGGGCCGCAGGTCGGGCCTGGTGCGCAGCATCGAGGCGTCGGAGCCGGTGACCAGCGTGATGTTCCGCTCCCGCGCGCAGCCGCGCTGCCGCAGGTTGGTGATCAGGTCGTCCAGCAGCACGGCGCGACCCGCGTACAGCACGGTGTCCGGTGCGCCGTCACCGCACAGGTCGCGCATGATCTCGCGGAACTGGGTGTCCAGCGAGGCCTCGGTGTCGAACCGGCTCTCCACCGTGATCGACAGCGCGCCGCCCGCCGCGGCGGCCTTGAACTCCTCGTACAGCGTCGAGGTGTAGAGGTCGTTCTCGTTGACGTCGTACACGAGCATCGCCCGGGTCACGCCCTGTCCCGCCAGGTACGCCGACAGCACGCCGATCTGGTTGCCGGTGGTGGAGCTGACGCGGGTGAACCCCTTGATGTAGCGGGCGGGTTCGCCGGCCTGCGCCGGTTGCTCGACGTGGAAGTCGGTGGCCGTGACCACCGAGGCGACCATCGGGATGCCCGCCGCCGACAGCGCACGCGCGGTGTGCTGGGTGTTGGTGGTGCTCTGGCCGACGCCGACCACGGCGACCAGCCGCTGCTCGTCGGTGAGCTCGACGAGCTGGTCGACCACCCGCCGCCACTCCTGCTGCGTGCTGCCGGGGTTGGCCAGCAGCAGCCGCACCTTCGGTTCGCGCTTGCCCTCGTTCGCGGCCAGCTGGGCGACGTGGGCGCCCTCCAGCTGCGACCGGACCCGTTGCCACGTCACGCTGCCCACGCCGGTGGGCAGCAGCGGGGTGAGCACCGCGATCGTGACGTGCGGCTGCCCCTGCACCTTCCGGTTCTCCTCCAGGATGCGCCGCTGCACGTCGGCGAGCTGGTCGTCGAACACGTAGGAGCCGTCGGTGACGCCGACGCACTCACCGCCGTGCTCGGTCACGCCCTCGCCGCACCGGGTCAGCAGGGTCACCCCGGCGACGGCCACCCCGCCCAGCACCAGCGCCACCACCGCGGCGAGCGCCGTCAACCGGATGCGCTTGCGGCGCACCGCCCGCCTCGGCGTGGGCGGGGTGAAGTCGACCGGCTTCGGCGGACCGCTCAGCGCCCGCCGCGCGGTGGCCCGGCCGCGCGAGGGCGCGCCGCCCTCCTCCGCCCTGCCCTCCAGTTGCGCCGCGGCCCTGAGGAAGTCGTTGCGGGCCACGCCCGGTTGCTGCGCGAGCGTCTTCAGGTCCCAGGCCGCGCTGCCGTACAGGTCCGCGCGGTCGGCCGTGGACAGCGGGTCGCCCGCCATCCACAGCGCCGCCACCACGCGGGCGAGCGTGCGGCCCGGTTCGGTGGTGGCGACGGTGTGGCCGGTCGCGGCCAGCACCCGCCCGGGGTCGGCCTCGTCGGTGTCCAGGTCGTTGGGGGCGGCGGTGATGGCGTCCAGTTCGGCGAACCACGCCCGCGTGTCGGGCAGCAGCGATTCCAGGCGCCGCACGACCGCGTCCACGTCCCTCAGCGCCAACGCGTGGTAGAAGCGGTCCTGCTCCCGGCCGTGGTCGCGCAGCCACGTGTGCACGGCGTTCCACCGCTCGGGCGAGGCGGCCAACCGGCGCAGCAGCAGGTGCCGCAGGGCGGGCAGCATGACCGCGCGACCCGTGCCGGGGTCGCGGACCTGCAACACGATCGGCACCAGCCCCGCCCCGCCCCTCGGTGACGGTACGAGGCCGCTGCGCGCCAGCTCGTCGGCCTGCTCGACGTCCCGCGCGGCGGAGCACGCCTCCAGCACCGCCAGCGTCTCCTCGGCCGGCGAACCGAGCAGTGCGCGCGACAGGCGCTCCTCGACCGTGACGGGGTCCTTGTCGACCGGACCGCGCCACCGCGCCGCCAGCAGCTGCTTCACCGACGTGGGCGCGCCGGTGTTGTCGCCGATCGCCTTGACGACCACGGCGGTCGCCGCCGGGTGGCCCGCGGTGAAGCGGTACACCTCGGTGGCCACGGCCCGACGGGCGTTGAGCCGGGGACCGGCGACGTCGGCGACCATGTCCTTGACCTCGTCGGGCGTCAGGTCGCGCAACGCCACGGGGTAGGAGTCGCTCTCGTAGTCGCCCTGCCGCCGTTCGAGGTAGTCGTCGTAGCCCGCCTCCTCGGCGTAGGGGATCTCCTCGTCCGCCGCGAGCTGCCGGGCCACCCCGCCGGCGCTGGTGGCGACCACGGTCAACGGGTCTGACCCGCCCCGGCGGGCGTCGGCCAGCGCCCGGTACAGCAGCCGTCCCGGCCTGGTGTCGATGTCGTCGAGCAGCAGCACGCAGTTCAGCGACCACGTGCGCGCGCCGCGCCCGGCGAACGCGGCCCGCAGGTCGGCCAGGAAGGCCGCCCACAGCAGCTCGGTGGCCTCCTTGCGGTCGGCTTCGCTCGCGTCCTCACGGGTGAGCAGGTTCAGCCGCACCAGTTCGTCGTAGGCCTGGTTGCCCGAGCCGTACCACTCCAGGCCCTCGCCCAGCACGACCCGCCGCCCGCGTCGCCACGAGACCAGGCCGTCCAGGATGAGGTTCGGCGCGTACCGGGCGGCCGTCGTCACGCCGGGCAGGTCGCCCACGACCGGCACCGCGCCGGCCACGTCCTGCGCCAGGTTGTCCAGGAACGTGCGGAGCTGGTCCACCCGCCGCGCGTTCTCCAGCGCCTCGCGGATGCGCAACCGCGCGGCCTGGCCGGGCGCGTCGATCTGCGCGGCGATCGCGACCTGGGCGGTGACGAACCGCGGGAACGGGATGGAGCGGTAGCCGGCGGCGTTGCGGTTGAGGTCGAAGGCCAGCAGCGACAGCACTTCCCACGCCGTGGTGGCCTTCAGCTCGCCGCAGTCGATGCGCGCGTACGGCGACTTGCCGCGCAGGCCGCGCTCCAGGGAGTCGAGCAACGCGGTCTTCCCGCCGCCCTTGGGGCCGGTGAAGATCAGGATCGGGGCACGGCGGGTGGTCGGGTAGCCCCGGGGTTCGGGGCGGGTCGCGAACTCGCGCACCAGACCGATGGCCTGGTCCCTGCCGTGCAGCGTTAACGCGTCATCAGGCATGCGATCCCCCACGGACGAGCGGCGTCACCCATGATCACCCACGATCGACGCGATGTCACGGCGGCAGGCGGCGTACTGCGCCGACGCGGACCATACCGACCCGGGCGGGCTCGACGTGCGCGTTTCGCGGTGAGCGGCGGCGGGACCGACCGGGGTCGTCCCGCCGCCGGTCGCCGGTCAGACGGTCGTGAACCGGAACTGCTGGTTCTGCCCGGAGCCGCACGGGTACTGCTTGAACTGGAGGTTCTCCGACGAGCTGCTCGGCAGGTCGAGGCACTTGCCCGAGTGCCGCGCGACCAGCCTGGAGTAGCCGGACCCGGCGTCGACCACGGACCACTGCTGGTTCTGCCCGGAGTTGCAGGTCCACTGCACCACGGCCGCGCCGTCGGCGGTGCTGCCGTCGCTCACGTCGAGGCACTTGTTGGAGTGCCGGGCGATCAGCTGCTGGTAGCCGCCACCGGCGGCCTGGAGGCGGAACTGCTGGTTCTGGCCGCTGCCGCAGGGGTACTGCATCAGCGCCGCGCCGTCGGCTCCGCTGGCGTTGGCGACGTCCAGGCACTTGCCGGAGTGCCGCACCGCGATGCGGTTGTAGGTCAGGGGCACGGTGCCGATCGTGCCGGTCGCCGTGTCGATGACGATGCGGCCCGCGTTCGACAGGCTCATCGAGGTGTTGCCGGAGAAGGTGATCGGGAGCCAGACGTAGCTGGAGTCGCCCACGGGCCCGCCCCACGCGCCGGCCCAGCGGTCGCCCATGTAGAGGTAGGACGTGGTCTGACTGCCCTGGATCGGCAGCACGTAGGCCGGTTGCGAGCGGAACGTGGTGGAGTCGCCGACGTTCTGCATGGCGCTCCAGGGGCCGGACACGCTGGTCGCGGTGGCGTACTTCGCCTGGTTCGGCGACCACCCCGTGGCGCCGGAGGTCAGCATGAAGTAGACACCGTTGCGCTTGAACAACGCCGGGGCCTCGCGGTGCCCGCCCGGCCACGGGTTGCCCACCAGTTGCGCCACCCCGCGGTAGTCGGCGGTGAGGCGGTAGATGTGCAGGTCGTAGTTCTCCCGTGCGGCGGAGATCATGTAGGCCGTGCCGTCGTCGTCCTTGAACAGCGTGATGTCGCGCGACATGTGCTGGCCGAGCGGCCGGAAGCTGCCCTGGTAGGTGTAGTTGCCGTCCACTGTGGACGAGTACGCCACGGCCGCCCTGGCCTCGCCGTAGTGCTGGCCGTTCTCCCAGTGCATCCACATGACGTACTGGCCGGTGGAGGCGTTGTAGACGACCTTGGGGCGTTCCACCCAGGAGGTGCGCAGCTCGGCGTGGCTGTTCTGGGTGAGGACGTTGTTGCGGAACTCCCAGTTCTTCAGGTCGGTCGACCGGTAGACCGAGACGGCCCGGAACAGGTTGTCCGGGTGCCGGTTCTCGCCGAACCAGTAGTAGTAGGAGCCGACCTTGACCACGCCACCCCCGTGCGCCTGGACGAGGTTGCCGCTGGTGTCGGTGAACTGCACACCGACGTCGACGGTGACGGGCGCGGCGTGTGCGGTGCCGCCGGGTAGCAGCAGGGCCGCCAGCGCGACGGCCGCGGCGGTCAGCGCCGCACGCCAACGCCTCGGGAACGAGCGGGACATCTGGACTCCCTTGTCCGGCCCACAGCAGGGGAGGAGCCGGCGACCGGCGTGGGCTGGGCCGGTGCGCCGGTGCGTCCGAGTGGTGCGTTCCGGCGGCGGGGACAGCGCAATGTTTGCGTTAACATCGCGTTGCGGAGCAAGTGTGTGAGGTGGACGGCGCGGGTGTCAAGGGCACACCAGGGCTTCGAGCAGCTCCACGGCACGCCGGGCGGCGGGGTTGCGGGCGACGGACTTCTTGACCGCGACGCCGATGCGCCGCACCGGGGTCGGTGACACCACGGCGAGGGTCGTCAGGCCCTCGGGCAGCTCGCCGATGCCCAGCGCCGGCACCACCGTGAGCCCGATCCCCGTCGCCACGAACGAGATCGCGGTGCGGTAGTCGTGCGTCTCGACCACGAACCTCGGGGTGAACCCGGCTCGCGCGCAGGCGTCGAGGAGCACCTGGCGGCACGACCCGGTCCGCAGGTCGTTGTCCACCCAGTGCCGGTCGGCGAGGTCGGCCAGCCGCACCTCCGCGCGGCCGGCGAGCGGGTCGTCGGCCCGCACGACGGCGAGGTACGGGTCCTCCGCCAGCCTGCGCACGTCCACCGGCCCCGGGTACTCGACACCGGCTTGCTCCACGAAGATGCCGACGTCCGGGTCTCCCGAGGCGACGTCGGTCAGCCGCAGGTCCAGCCGGAGGTCGGGGAACTCGGCGCGCAGCACGGCCACGATCGGCGCCAGCCACGCCGAGCCCGCCGAGGAGAAGTAGCCGATCGACAGGCTGCCGACCCGACCGGCGCGCAGGTCCTCCACCACCCGCTCGACCCGCCCCACGGCGTCGAACAACGACTCGGCCTCGGTGGCGAGCACCCGCCCGGCCGCGGTGGGCTCGATGCCGCGACCGGCCCGTTCGAACAGTTGCAGGCCCGTTTCACGCTGCAACGCGGCGAGGTGCTGGCTCACCGCGGAGGGTGTGTAGCCGAGCGCGGCCGAGCTCGCGCGGATCGACCCGGTGGCGACGACGGCCCGCAGGACGCGGAGCCGGTGCAAGTCCAGCATGACGGGATCGTACAGTCTGACTGAACAGTCGGACAGAACACATCGCTTGTGCTGTACAGCCAGCGCCGTGACGATGTCCGGGTGACCCATCAACTCCAGCCCGCACCGCCCGCGCACGCCGGCGAGGCGGCCACCGACCGGACGGGCGTCGTGAAGGTCGCGGCGGCCGTGGGACTCGCGGTGGTCCTGTGGGCCTCGTCCTTCGTCGCCATCCGCGCCGTGGGGCACGCGCTGTCCCCCGCGCCGCTGGCGCTGCTGCGGCTCGGCGTCGCGGCCGTCGCGCTGACCGCGCTGGTGGCGGCCAGGCGCGGGGCGCGGGTCCGGCTCTCCCGCAAGGCGTTCCTGCTGATCGCGGCGTACGCCGTGCTGTGGCTCGCCGGCTACACGGTGGCCCTCAACGCCGGTGAGCGGCACGTGGACGCCGGCACCGCGGCGCTGCTGGTGAACCTGGCGCCGCTGCTGGTCGCGGTCGTCGCCGGGAAGTTCCTCGGCGAGGGGTTCTCCCGGCCGCTCGTGATCGGCTCGCTGGTCGCGCTGGGCGGCACGGCGATCATCGCGATGGGCGCCACCGCGCAGCGCGACGGCATCGGGGTGCTGCTGTGCCTGGTCGCCGCGCTGCTCTACGCCGCCGGGGTGATGATCCAGAAGGTCACGTTGCGCCACGTCGACGGGCTCACCGCGATCTGGCTGGGCTGCGTCGTCGCCACCGCCGTGCTGCTGCCGTGGTTGCCCCAGTTGGTCGGCGAGCTGCGGGTCGCGCCGGCGGGCGCCGTGCTCAGCGCCGTCTACATGGGCGTGTTCCCCACCGCGATCGGCTTCACCGCGTGGGCCTACGCGTTGCGCCGCACGGACGCGGGTCGGCTGTCCGCGACGACCTACGCCGTGCCGGCCGTGTCGGTGCTGATGTCGTTGGTGCTGCTCGGCGAGGTGCCCACGGTGCACGGGCTCGTCGGTGGCGCCATCTGCCTGGTCGGCGTGGCCATCTCCCGCAGGCGGTGAGACGGCGCCCGACCCGGGTGTCATGTCGGTCGGGGTTTCGCATCGCCGGGATTGATACCTTCGCGGCATGACCTTCACGCTGGAGCAGCTGCGGGGGTTCGTGGCCGTCGCCGAGGAGTTGCACTTCAGCCGCGCCGCCGCCCGGCTGGCGATGACGCAGCCGCCGCTGAGCAGGCAGATCCAGAAGCTGGAACGGGCCGTGGACGCGCAGCTGCTGGTCCGGGACAACCGGCGGGTCACCCTCACCACGGCGGGCGAGGTGTTCCTGGTCGAGGCGCGGCGGTTGCTGTCGTTGGCCGAGACCGCCCCGGAGCTGGCCCGGCGGGTGTCGTCGGGTTCCAGCGGTGTGATCCGGGTCGGTTTCACCGCGGCGGCGACCTACGGGATCCTGGGTCGGCTGCTGGACGAGGTCGCCGGGCAGCTGCCGGACGTCGACGTGGAACTGGCCGAGATGGTGACCCGCGAGCAGGTCGCCGGCCTGGTGAACGAGGAGGTCGACCTCGGGCTCGGCCGGCCGCCGTTCGACGACTCGACGTTCGGCTCGCGGCTGCTCTACCGGGAGGGGCTGCTGGTCGCGGTGCCCGGCGGGCACCACCTGTCGGCCCTCGACCGGGACGCGACGGCCGACGACGTGGTGCGCGAGCCGGTGATCATGCACTCGGCCACCAAGGCGCGCTACTTCTACGACCTGGTCGTGCGGACCGTGCCGATCGCGCCGGAGAACACCGTGCACACGGTCAGCCAGGTGCTCACCATGCTCTGGCTGGTCGCGGCCGGCAGGGGCGTGGCGTTCGTGCCGGAGTCGGCGGCACGGCTGCGGATCGACGGCGTCGACTTCGTCCGGCTGGAGACCGCCGTGGCCAAGCCGGTGGAACTGCACCTGGTGTGGCTGAAGGCGTCGGCGAACCCGGCCCTGTGGCGGACGTTGAGCGTGCTGGAGGGCCGCACGCCCTTCGAGTGATGCACTCCGGGTATCAAACAATGCGAAACAACTCTTGGACACGCATCACTCCGCCTTCATACGGTGGCTCCGACCACCGTCCCGCGTTGCTCCGAACGCCGGATGGACCACCCGGAGCAAGGACGTGGACCCGTGCCGCAGCTCGACCCAGCCGATCTCGCCGACCGACTCGCATCCGGGCTGCTCTCCTTCCCGGTCACCCACTTCGACGCCGACCTGCGGTTCGACGAGGCCCGGTACCGGGAGCACCTGGCCTGGCAGTCGGGGTTCGACGTGGCCGGGCTGTTCGCCGCGGGCGGCACCGGTGAGGGGTTCTCGATGACACCGGAGGAGGTGGACCAGGTGGTCCGCGTCGCCGTGGACGAGGTGGGCGGCAAGGTGCCCGTCGTGGCGCCGGCCACGGGCGCCACGGTCGTGGCGGCGGCCCAGGCGCGGGCCGCCGAGGCCGCGGGCGCGTCCGGCGTGCTGCTGTTCCCGCCCTACCTCACCGAGGCCGGTCAACGGGGCCTGGTCGAGCACATCGGCGCGGTGTGCCGCGCCACCGACCTCGGCGTGATCGTCTACAGCCGCGCCAACGCCGTGCTGACCGACGCGACCGTCGCCGAGGTCGCCGACCGCAACCCCAACCTGATCGGGCTCAAGGACGGCGTCGGCGACGTCGAGCGGATGACCCGCACCTACGCCCGCGTCGGTGACCGGCTGATCTACATCGGGGGCCTGCCGACCGCGGAGACGTTCGCCCTCCCGCTGCTGCAACTCGGCGTGAACACCTACTCCTCGGCGTTGTTCAACTTCGCGCCCGAGTTCGCGCTGCGGTTCTACGCCGCGGTCCGCGCGCAGGACCGCGGCGCCGTCTACGGGATGCTCACCGACTTCGTCATCCCCTACCTGGACATCCGCGACCGGGCCCAGGGTTACGCGGTGTCGATCGTGAAGGCCGGCCTGACCGCCGTCGGCCGCAACGGCGGCCGGGTGCGCCCGCCGCTGAGCGACCTGACCGAGGACGAGCTCGCCGACCTCACCACCCTGGTCCGGAAGATCGCCTGATGGCGGACGCCCGCGCCGACCGGGACACCCCCGCCGCGCACGGGCCGACCCCGGTCCACACCCACCCGAGGAGCCCCATGTCGACCGCAGCCCCCTCTCCCGCGTCGGACCGGATCAGCTCGGTGGCGTTGTCGTCGGTGACCCTGCCGCTGCCAGTGGGCATCAGCGACGCCAAGGTGTTCACCGGGCGGCAGCAGCCGATGACCGAGGTCGCGTTCCTGTTCGCCGAGATCCGGACCGAGGCGGGGCTGGAGGGCGTCGGCTTCGGCTACGCCAAGCGCGCCGGCGGGCCCGCCCAGTTCGCGCACGCCCGCGAGGTGGCGCCGGACCTGATCGGCGAGGACCCCAACGACATCGGCAGGCTCTGGGACAAGCTGGTGTGGGCGGGCGCGTCGGTGGGGCGCAGCGGCGCCGCGACCCAGGCGTTGGCCGCGTTCGACATCGCGTTGTGGGACCTCAAGGCCAAGCGCGCGGGCCTGCCGCTGGCGAAGCTGCTCGGCGCGCACCGCGACTCCGTGCGCTGCTACAACACCTCCGGCGGCTTCCTGCACGAGTCCGTGGACCGGATCAAGGACAACGCGACCCGCACGGTGGAGTCGGGCGTCGGCGGCATCAAGGTCAAGGTCGGGTTGCCGGACTGGCGCGAGGACCTGCGCCGGGTCGCCGCCGTCCGCGAGCACCTGGGCGCCGACGTGCCGTTGATGGTGGACGCCAACCAGCAGTGGGACCGCCCGACCGCGATGCGCGTCGGCCGGCTGCTGGAGGAGTTCGACCTGGTGTGGATCGAGGAGCCGCTGGACGCCTACGACGTCCAGGGGCACGCGGAGCTGGCCCGGTCGCTGACCACGGCGGTGGCGTCCGGCGAGATGCTGACCAGCGTCGCCGAGCACTACGAGCTGATCCGTGCCGGCGCCGTGGACGTCCTGCAACCCGACGCGCCCCGCGTCGGCGGCATCACCCAGTTCCTCAAGCTCGCCACCCTGGCCGACCACCACCACCTCCAGCTGGCGCCGCACTTCGCCATGGAGATCCACGTCCACCTCGCCGCCGCCTACCCGCGCGAGCCGTGGGTGGAGCACTTCGACTGGCTGTACCCGCTGTTCGACGAGCGGTTGGAGACCAGCGGCGGCCGGATGCACCTGTCCGACCGCCCCGGCCTCGGCATCACCCTCAGCGACCAGGCCCGCGCGTGGACCGTCGACAGCGCCACCGTCGACGCGCCCCGGTGACACCGGCGCCGGTGCGTGGTGCCCGCCGGAGCCGCCGGGTCGGGGTCAGCGCCGCAGCGGCAGGTTCACGGTGACGTCGCGGAGCACCATCGCGCCGGGCGTGCGGCTGCCGTGCAGCGGGAACATGTCCGACAGCGGGGTCACGGTGAGGAACAGGGACTGACCGGCGGGGATCGACGCGGCGACCGCGGGCAGTTCGATCGTGCGGCGGGTGCCCGGGTTCAGGCCTCGCTCGCGGTGCGGCAGCACGTTGTTCTGGATGACCTTGGCGGTCGGCGCCGACGTGCCGGCGCTGAGCGCGAAGAACGCGCGGGTGTCCAGGCCCAGGGTGCCGACCAGGGCGTCGAGGGTGGGTGATCCGGCCACCGTGAGCGGACCGTCCGCGATCTTGATCGCCTGAGGCAGGCCGACACCGGCCGTGGTCACGATCGTCGGCAGCACAACGGTGGTGGTCGGCGCGACGGAGTCGACGGTGACGCAGCCGCCCTCGGCGGTCATCAGCTGGTAGCGGCCGTGGCCGGTGACGGTGCGCGGCGCGCCCAGCAGGTTCTCCGCGAGGAACCGCAGTTCGAGTTCGTCGTACCCGCCGAGCCGCGCCGAGCACGCGTCACCCGCGACGGCGTATCCGGCGGGGAGGGTGCTGGGCAGCGCGTGACCGCCGTTGTAGCCGACGAGCAGGCTCTTCGCGCGGGCACCCGGGGTCAGCGCGCGGTCGAAGTTGTCGATCGCCTGGTCCAGCGGGAACAGGTTGTCGCTGATGCCCTGGCGCAGCAGGACCGGGATGTCCAGGCGGCGGCCGGCGGCGACGTGGTGCGCGGGACCGTTGTCGCGGAAGAACTCGTCCATGGCGGCGGGCCAATCGCCGGTGAGCAGGCCTTCGGCGTAGCCGGTGTGCAGGGCCGAGGTGTGCGCGTCGAGGGCGGCGGCGTACAGGGCGGTGACCCAGGTGGTGCGGACGACGTCGCGCGGGGCGAGGCTGTCGTTGAGGGAGTGCCAGGTGATCTGGGACGCCAGCGCGTCGAAGCGGGTGCGGCCGGTCCTCGCCAGCTCGGTGAACGCGCCGGCGAACTGGAAGCCGCCGCCGTAGGAGCCGCCGACGGCGCCGAGGACCGGGTCGTCCGGGCCGTTGTGGCGCACCCAGTCCAGGGACGCCACGTGGTCGATCACCCGGATGACGTCCTCGCCCTCGAACGTGGGGTCCTCCACGTGCGCCTTGCCGCCGCTCTGGTCGAAACCGCGCTGGTCGATGCTGACCACGCCGAAACCCGCGTCCAGGTACCGCCGGAACGAGCCTGGCGCGGACGTGCGGCTGCCGCCCCAGCCGTGGCTGTGCATCAGCACGGGCACCCGGTTGTCGGGCGAGGCGGACGCCGGCTTGAACACGCTGACGCAGATGTCCACCGGTCCGGGCTCCAACGGGTCGGTCTCCGGCACGCTCGCGACGCAGACGTGCACCGGCGCGGGGTGATCGGCGCTCGCCGCGGCCGGAGGGGCGAGGGTGACAGCCGCTACGGCGAGTGCGATCACGAGGCGCATCGGTTCCTCCGGGTCGTCGGGGTGGCGCGGTGAGGCGCAGTGGGTGCAACGAGCGGGCGTGAAGATCGTCACGCCGATATACCTTGTGCACAACTAAATCGCACACTAGCTTTATGGCATCGACCCGAACGAAGGACCGAGGAGAACAAGATGACCGGCCAGAACCCCACCGTCGTCCTGGTGCACGGCGCGTTCGCCGACGCGTCGAGCTGGGCCCAGGTGATCGACCGGCTGCGGGCGCGTGGTGTCGACGCGCTCGCGGTGGGCAACCCGCTGCGCGGGCTCGCCCACGACGGCGACTACGTCGCGAGCATCGCGAGCCAGGTCGACGGGCCCGTCGTGCTGGTCGGCCACTCCTACGGCGGCCCGGTCATCACGCACGCCGCCGCCAAGACCCCGAACGCGAAGGCCCTGGTGTACGTAGCCGCGTTCGGCATCGACAAGGGCCAGAGCGCGTTGAGCTCGGTCGAGAGCTTCCCGCCGGTGGAGCTGAACACGTCCCTGGTGCCGCAGCAGTTCGCCGACGGCGAGGGCACGGAGACGGAGTTCACCATCCGCCGCGACGCGTTCCCGAGCGTGTTCGCCGCCGACCTGCTGGCCGAGGTGACCGCCACCGCCGCGGTCAGCCAGCGCCCGATCGCGGCCCGCGCGCTCGGTGAGCCGCTGTCGGTCGAGCCGGGCTGGAAGTCGCTGCCGTCGTGGTTCGTGGTGGCGACCGCGGACAACGCCATCCACCCGGACTCGCAGCGCGCCGCCGCCGACCGCCTGGGCGCCACCACGGTCGAGGTTGAGGCCTCGCACGCCATCGCCCTCTCCCGCCCGACCGAGGTCGCCGACCTGATCCTCGCCGCCGTCACCGCCATCGCCTGACCGCGCGAGTCGAACCCTCACGTCCCGCGAGTCGAACGTTCGGGACCACCGAGTTCCACGTTCGCGTCCGACCCCCGCGTCGCCCGGAGCGTCCTGAACATGGAATTCGGGGGTCCTGAGTGGACGACTCACCGGACCTGAGGGTTCGACACGCGGGACCTGGGGGTTCGACACGCGGGACGTGGAGGTTCGACTCGCCGGGGGTGGAAGGATCGGCGGCTATGCGGGTGCTGCTGGTGGAGGACGACGAGCCGATCGCCGAATCGCTCACGCGGGGGTTGGGCAGGTACGGGTTCGACGTCGAGTGGGTGCGCACGGGGGCCGAGGCGCTGGCCGCGGGGCCGACCGACATGGTGCTGGTCGACCTCGGCCTGCCCGACATGGACGGGCTGGACGTGTGCCGGGAGCTGCGCGCCCGCGGTGACGTGCCGATCATCGTGATCAGCGCGCGGGCGGACGAGACGGATCGCGTGGTCGGGCTGGAGATCGGCGCGGACGACTACGTGTCCAAGCCGTTCGGGGTCCGCGAGGTGATCGCGCGGATGCGCGCGGTGCTGCGCCGGGTCCGGCCCGCGATGACCCAGCCGGACCCCACCCGCCCGGATCCGGCGCGGCCGAGCCGGATCGCGATCGACCGGCGGGCACGGCGGGTGCACGTCGACGGCGTCGAGGTCGCCCTGACGCCCAAGGAGTACGACCTGCTGGTGTTCCTGGCCGAGGCGCCGGGCGCGGTGTTCACCCGGGAGCAGATCATGGAGGCGGTGTGGGACGCCAACTGGTTCGGCCCGACCAAGACCCTGGACGTGCACGTGGGCGCGTTGCGCCGCAAGCTCGGTGACGCGGTCGCCGTGGAGACCGTGCGCGGCGTCGGGTTCCGGTTGGTGCTGACGTGATCCGGCAGCTCGTCGCGAGCTACGTGCTGCTGGTGCTGGTGGCCATCGCCGCGTTCACCGTCCCGGTCGCGTTCACGCTCACCGATCAGCTCTACCGGGACGAGGAGAACTCCGCGCGCCGGGAGGCGGAGACGGCCGCGCTGCTGCTGGCGCCCGCCGACGCGCCGTCCCGGCAGGCGCTGGCCCGGCTGGTGGACGCCTACCAGCGGCAGACGCCCGGCCGGTTGGACGTGCTGTCCGCCGCACGCACCGCCGTGGACCCGCTGCCGCTGCCCGCCGCCGTGGACGACCCGGCGTTCACCGACGCGTTGCACGGCCGGGAGTCGCTGCGGTGGGGAGAGGCCGGGGCGTTGGGCGCGGAGGGCCTCGTGCTGGCGGTGCCCGCCAGGGCCTCGGACGGCACGGTCGTCGGCGCCGTCCGGATCAGCTACCCGTCCGGGCCGCTGAGCACCCGGTTGTGGCAGATCTGGGGTTTCCGGGCCGCCCTGGCGGTGACCGTGCTGGGCGCGGCGGCCGTGGTCGGCTTCCTGCTGGCCCGACGGCTCACCCGCCCGCTGCGCGAGCTCAACCGGATGGCGGGCAGGCTGCGCGACGGCGACCTCACCGCCCGGGTCGAGGAGACCGGCCCGCCGGAGACCCGGACGCTGGCCGGCACCCTCAACACCGCGACCGAGACCATCGGCACCCTCGTCGGCTCGCAGCGCGCGTTCATCGGCGACGCCTCCCACCAGCTGCGCACCCCCTTGACCGCGTTGCGCCTGTCGCTGGACAACATCGCCGACGGCGTCGACGACCCGTACGTGCGGGAGGACGTCGACCACGCCACCGCCGAGGTCGTGCGGATGAGCAGGCTGGTCAGCGGGCTGCTCGTGCTGGCCAGGGCGGAGTCCACGGTCGCCGCGCCGGAACCGGTGCGGATCGTGGACGCCGTCGCCGACCGGTTCGACGCCTGGCGCGCCGCCGCCGAGGAGCGCGGCATCCGGCTGCGGCAGGACGCCGCGGACCCGGACCTGCGCGCCCTGGCCGGCCACGGGCACCTGGAGCAGGTGCTGGACAACGTGCTGTCCAACGCGCTCGCCGTGTCCCCGGACGACGCCACGATCACCGTGCGCAGCAGGCGGGAAGCCCGCAGCGCGGTCATCGAGGTGGTCGACCAGGGGCCGGGCCTGACCCCGGCGGATCGCCGGCGGGCGTTCGACCGGTTCTGGCGAGGCCCGGGGCTGACGGGCCGCTCCGGCTCGGGCCTCGGGCTCGCCATCGTCAAGCAACTGGTGGCCGACGACGGCGGTTCCGCGAGCCTGCACGAGAACGAGCACGGCGGGCTGTGCGTCCGGATCGTGCTGCGCTCCGCCTGATCCGGTGCTACTCGGGCATGGCCGACGAGTGGTGGTTGACGATCAGCCACTTCCCGTCGATCCGCTCGTAGGCGAACGTGTAGCGGGCGTCGACCTTCGTGCCGTTCGCGGCGAGCGTGAAGCGGTAGACGCCGGCGTCGATCGCGGCGTCCGGGCCGAGTACCGCCACGTGCGACTCCAGGACCTCGCCGGACGGCTTGTTCGCCAGGAAGTGCTCGAAGTAGTCGACGATCTCGGCGCGGTCGGAGCGGACGTTGTTCGACAGCGTCGGCAGCAGCACGGCGTCGGGCGCGTAGAGGTCGGCGACCCGCTGCGGGTCCCCCGTGGCCAGCGCCCGATTCCAGTCGCCGAACAACGCCTGTACCTCCGGCGTGGCGGGCCGTGCGGCGGTGGTCGTGGCCGCGGTCGACTGCTCGTCGCCTGCGGCGGTGCCGCACCCCGTCAGCGTGGCGGTCAAAACCATCGTCGTGGCCACTGCGGCGATCGCCGCGGAACGACCACTTCGGACGTTGCTCATCGTCATCTCCTGTGGGTGGTGCGGGTGTCGCGTTCCACTTTCGTGGGACGTGTGGAAGCGGCGGCACAGTAGGAGGACAACGGGGAGCAAGGGTTTCACCAAAAGACGGCGTGGCCGGGAAAACGGCGTGGCCGACCGGGGTCGGCCACGCCGTGTCCACCGGCCGTCGGTCAGCCGATCTTGCCGACGCCCGCGCCGGCCGTGACGAGGGCCTTCACGCCGTTCGGGTCGTCCAGGGTGTAGGAGTAGTAGTCGCGCGGCTCCTGCACGGTGCCACCGCAGTCGGGCTGCCCCGACTCACCGACGAAGACGTTGTCGCGCGCCACGCACCGCCCGGTGGGTCCGGCGTAGCTGTTGCTCACCGGTTCCTCGACGTCCTCGAAGTAGTTGCCCTCCACCACGCAGCCCGAGTTCGCCTGGCACGCCACGCCGACGTCGGTGTTGTAGACGTAGTAGTTGTTGAACACGTGCACCGGCTCGCCGAACCGGACGCGCGGGTTGCGCTGCGGTGTCCGGTCGAACCAGTTGTGGTGGTAGGTGACCTTCAGCCGGCCGACGTCCTGGGCGCCGTTGCCGTCGTCGTGGCCCAGCAGCATGTTCTTGGTGTGGTTGTGGGTGTGGTTCCAGGACACGGTGACGTAGCTGGAGCCCCGCTTGATGTCGATGGCGCCGTCGTAGCCGGCGGACAGGTCGTTGTGGTCGATCCACACGTGGTGGGAGAACATCTGCACGTTGATCGCGTCGTCGGCCCAGTTGCGGAACACCAGGTTGCGGACGATGACGTTGTGCACCGCGTCGGCGGGCGGCGAGGTGACGTCGGAGACCGGCAGGCCGATGTTCAGCCCGCCGCCGGTGAGGCCGGACGTCGAGCCGATGCCGACGATCGTCTTGTCCGACGTGACGTTGTGCATGGGGCCGGGCAGCGCCAGCATCCCGCGCACGCAGATGGTGAGCGGACCGGCCTGGGCGATCGCGGCGAGGAACTCCGCGGCCGTGTCGACCTCGATCGTGGGTCCGCCCGCGCCGCCCGTCGTGCCGCTCTGGCCCCACGCGGTGACGGAGGCGAACCCGACCGGCCGGCCCGAGGTGGCACAGGAGCCGGGCTGCTGCGAGGTGGTGGTGGTCGTCGTGCTCGTCGTGCTCGTGGGCCCGCCGGGTCCGGGTACGTCGGTCACCAGCACGTCGTCGAAGGACGCCGCGGCGTAGTAGGTGGCGAGGCCGACCCGGCCGCTGCCGAAGGTGGCGTCGGTGGCGGTCACCACCTCGGTGCCGTTGACGAAGCCGCGCAACGTGCTGCCGAACGCCTCCAGCCGCACGGTGTGCCACGCGCCGACGGTCACGGCGGCCGGCACGGAGGCCAGGGCGGTGAGCCCGCCGCCGACCCGCTTGCCGAGCACCGCGGCGCCGGCGTTGGTGAGGCCCAGGTAGTAGTAGTTGCCGGTGTTCTGCACCCGGGCCGTCACGGCGACGTGCCGGTTCGCGCCGTTGAACGCGGTCGGCTTGACCCTGGCCTGCACCGACTGGCCGGACCAGACCGCGCCCGCCGACGACCTCGCGTCGGAGCTGGTGCCGGACTGCCGCAAGACCCGCGAGCCGTCGGCCACCACCGACCAACTGCCGCCGCTGGCGCTCCAACCGGTCGAGTTGCCGTCCTCGAAGTCGTCACCGAACAACGTGGCGGCCGATGCGGTCGGCACCAGTAAAACCGCCACCGCGAAGATGAATCCGCTCGCCACCGCGGCGAGCGACGCTAATCTTCCGTGCTTGCTCAAGGGAGCCTCCTGCTGCTGAACCGGGCGTTTCGCGCCCGATTCCGTCGACCCTTCGGCGTTCACGGTGGTGAATGGGTTCACGCTGGTGAACGCAGGTGTGAACGCGTTCGGGCGACGGCTGCCGACAAACGGAGGCGGCGGTTGGCGGCATGCTCTCGAAAGTGCTTCGAATCCTTGCCGCGAAGGTAGAGCTTCGTTTCCGGGACGTCAACGCCGGAGCACGCGGCGGACTATCCGAACCGACCGGACGGCGGATATTCAGGGGTTGTCGACGGGGATGGTGTCGAGGACGGTCTGGGCGATGGTGTGGGCTGGTTGTCGGTAGGTGTGGGCGAGGG
>NZ_JBFAQZ010000022.1:0-118099 GCF_040673975.1 Actinosynnema sp. NPDC050801
CGGGTAGAGCCTTTTCCCGGCAGGTTCGCCTGCGACAAGTACGCGGTCGCCCGCCGCAGAACCTCGTTCTCCTGCTCCAGCCGCTTGATCCGCTTACGCGCCTCGCGCAGCTCGGCCGAGTCGTTCCTGCTCACACCGGGTTTGACGCCCTCGTCGGTGTCGGCCTGGCGCAGCCACGTGAACAAGGTCATCGGGTGGACCCCGAAGTCCTTCGCGATCTGCTCGACGGTCACGCCGGGCTCACGGTCACGGGCGACCCGCACGACATCGTCGCGGAACTCCCGAGGGTAGGGCTTGGGCACAGCGACATCCTCCCAGCTCACCATCACGGCAAGCCAACTCAGATGTCACCAATCCGTGCAGCAGACCCAGTCGTCCACCCGCGCGCGGTTGGCGACTGCCTGCGAGATCCTCGGCCTGCCGACGCCTCCTCCGGAGGAAGAAGGAGCGAAGTACCAGCGCGCCTCGGCCAGCTTCGCGGCCTTGCCAGACGGGGCTCTCCCGGCTGTCGCCCGGCGGCTGTTGGCTACCGATTCGCTGCCTGCCGAGCAGCGCAACAACGTCAAGAACGCCCTGTGGGCGCTGGGCGCGTCACCGCCGATGCCTGCACGGGTTCGGCGAGAGTTGGCCCGCGACCTGCACCTGCCCGACCTCGTTCACAACGCCGATCGCTTCACCCGAGTCCTGGACGAGCTATGGGTGCTCGACGACGACCCGCTCGACGCGGTCTTCGGCGACGGTCAGCGGAGCCTCCGCAGGCGAATCGACCGGCACGTCTACCGCAACCCCGGAGACTGGACGACCGAGCAGCTGTTCGAGCAGCTCGGCGCGTTCACCGCACCCGACGCCCGCTTCGGCGCCTTCCTGGAGCGGTTGGCCTCCGGTGACCTCAGCTGCGACGAGCCCGCACAACGAGCCTTCGTCGAGGCGGTCAACCCGCACCTGCGGACGGCCGCGGTCGAACTGCGGGAGACCGGCGAACACGACGGCTATCCCGTGTTCAACCTGGTTGCCATTCGCTCTCACCGTGGCCGTCCGAAGAACCTGATCTTCGCCTCGGTCGGCAAGAAACCTGACCTGCGGTTCCGCGATGCGGTCGACAACGACGTCGAGATCGTCGGCAACCCCGACGGCGTCCTGATCTACGACCGTCCCATCGGAGGTGAAGGTTTGAGGTGGCGGGAACTTCAAACCTGGTGGCGGGAGACGCGCGGCCTGGACAGCGATGAGGAAGCCAAACGGAGTCTGTACAACCGGCTGCTTGCCTGTCTGCCGAAGACCTCGCCCCCGCAGCGCTACCTGTTCCAGCAGTACTACCGCGTGCACAGCTCCCGGGTGCAGGAGCTTCCGGCTTTAGTGCCAGAGGTGTGGTTGCACTGGGATCCGCACACCGCGGAGGTGCGCGGGAAGGACGCGCTGCTGAGGTTCCGCATGGACTTCCTGCTCTTGCTGCCGCAGGGGCAGCGGGTTGTGCTGGAGGTCGATGGCAAGCACCACTACGCCACCAAAGACGGACGAGCGGACCCGGGCATCTACGCCAGGACCATGCACGAGGACCGCGACCTCAAACTCAGCGGCTACGAGGTCTATCGGTTTGGCGCCGCCGAACTGGCCGACGACGAGCGGGCAGGCACCGTCGTCGAGGCGTTCTTCCGAGACCTGTACCGCACGATCAGCCTCGCGATTGCCTAGATTAGGCGGGGTGGAGCCAGATGACGGCGGCGTGCTCACCGAGTCGCTCGGCGAGTTTACGGCTTCTGCTTATCCTTGTCGTGGATCAATCGCGCGACTGAGGGATCTGCCGCCACTGGCGCTGCCGGTAGTCATCGTGTCCTCATAGCGCGGCTATCGCCCGTCGAACGAGTTCGGGAACACCGTTGGGATCGCGACCGCAGATGGGATCGCACTGGCACCGATAAGTGGTCCTAACAGAATGATCACCGTGGTGGCATCGGGCCTGTCCGATGTGGATCATGTTCGGTTGTGAGGAGGGGTGAGTCGCCGCCGTGGATCGTCGCGGACGATCTGTGGGGGCGGATTGAGCCGTTGTTGCCGTGGTGCCGCGCAGGACCCGTAACCCAGGGCGTAAGCGGGTGCCGGACCGGCTGTGTCTGCAGAGCATCCTGTTCGTGCTGCACACCGGCATCCAGTGGGAATTTCTTCCGCAGGAGTTGGGCTCCGGCTCCGGGATGACCTGTTGGCGACGGCTGCGTGGCTGGAACGAGGCCGGCGTCTGGTCCCGGTTGCACGGGCTGCTGCTCGCGGAGCTGCACTCGGCGGGCAGGCTGGACTGAGACCGTGCGGTGATCGACCCCTCGCACGTCCGGGCCGCGCGACGCGGCCCAAAGCGGGCCGAGCCCGGTCGACTGCGCCCGGCCGGGCTCCAAGCACCACGTCCTGACCGAGGGCGGCGGCATCCCTCTCGCGGTGCTGCTGACCGGCGGCAACCGCAACGACGTCATCGGCCTGGAGCCGCTGCTGGACGCGGTGCCGAGGGTGCGTGGTCGGCGAGGTCGACCCCGCCGACGACCGAAGACCGTCTACGCCGACCGCGGCTACGACACGACCAGTACCGCCGACGCCTACGAGCCAGGGGAATCGGGCCTCGGATCGCTCGCCGCGGCGAACCCCACGGCTCCGGCCTGGGCACGACCCGTTGGGTCGTGGAACGCACGATCGCCTGGTACCACGGCATGAAACGTCTCCGCATCCGCTGGGAACGCCGCGACGACATCCACGAAGCCCTCCTCGGCCTCGCCACCTGCATCATCTGCTACCGACACGTCCAGCGATTCTGTTAGACCTTGCTTCGGAACTCGGGTAGGTACCGCTCCGGCATCGTGGGCTGTCCTCCGAGCTACTGAGACGCGTGATCATCCAATAACCCGAGTCCGTACAACCAGGTGAGGAATCAGTTGTTCTATCGGCGTCCGTCGAACCCGCACAATGTCGAGCTCGAAGTGCAAAGCCCACTTTGCGTCCGCAACGGAACGGATAAGTTGATCATATCCGTCGTATTCCCTGCGACTCGTCGATTCGAACTGCGGTTCGGGTGCTCTGCGTTCTGGCAGCAGATTTGCGGATCCACCGTCGTCCGATCCGGTGACTGAAAGCGACAGCACCCTGGCTTGCGGTGGTTCACCGCTAGGGTCGCTCGGAGGCGGAAGAGGGGAGGTCATCCGCGATGATCGGTGTGCCGTCGGAGGAAGGTGTTGCCGGGGACCTTGACGATGCCGACACGGCCCGACTCCCGATCGTGCCGTTAGCACGGGCTTCCGCTATGGCGCCGCTGGTACAGGGGCTGTTCGACGGTGTCGAGCGTTGGGGGTGGGAGTTCGCGCCGCTGCCCCAGTTCTCCCTGACGCTGGAGCCCGCGCCCGAGTGGCGTGAACCCGCCGAGGTTGTCGCCGCGTGGCGGTTGCGCAGGCAACGGTTGCGGCAGGTGCCGTGGATGTCGGCCGGTATCGGCGCGGTGGCGTGGGGCGGGCGGGCGCTGCCGTTCGCCGGCGCGGTCGTCGTGGACGTGGTGATGTCGGGGTGGCTGGTCGCGGTGCCGCGGTCGACGGCCCTGCGACCTCCAGTGTGACCTGCTGCTGCGGCCCGGCGGTTGCCGGAGTGACGGTGCCGGTGATCCGCTGAACGGCCCGGTGGCGGGCAGGCCGGTGAACAGCAGGAGTCCCGTAAGCACGAGGACGAGCAGCAGCAGCCACGCCAGCGCCCGCGCGGTGCGCTCTCCGTACCCGGACAGGATCTTGTACGCGGTCAGGATGACCCGTTCGGCCGACCGTCTGCTCCCCGGCCGCCGGGCCTCCGTCTCCCCGACGTAGAAGTCGCCCGCCCCGGGTTCGTCCTTGGCGTCCTCGCGCGCCTTGCGCAGTGCCCGGTACAGCGCCGCCAACTGGGCGTCGGTGATGTACCGGCTCGCCGGTCCTCTCGGATCAAGGTCCCAGTCCAGCGCGTCGACTGTCGGGAAGCGGGCAACCACCTCCTCCCACAGGAGTTCGCGGCCGCCGACCGGCCGGTCCCCCGCCGGAACATCACCACAAGAGCGCCCGCCACCACAACGGCCCGCGCCGCGGCCGAAGCGCCACGCGGTTCTGGGGGAGGCGCACGAATGACAGCACGTACCCTCGCACAAGCGGCGGCACCCCCAGGGTGCCGCCGCTTTCGTGTCCCGGCGTCCGCACCGCCTCGACACGGCCCGTGTTCCGGCATGCTGGGACCGCTCTGGCACGCGGTCACAGGCGCTAGTAGCAGATGTACCTATTGCACTCCCTCGTCCAACCCTCCGCGATCGCCACCCCACCGCTGTACACGGTTCCCTTCGCGACGAACGTGACACGGGAACTGGGCGCGAGGATCTGCGGAGTCACGCACCACGTCTGGCCCGGGGCTACGTGGTCGTTCCCTTCGAGGCTGTCGCAGTTCCACTGGCCGGCAGGTGCCCCGTCGAGGTAGCGGTACAACCAAGCGTTCGCGGTCCGCCCGGCCGGAAGGGGACTGTAGTTGATGTACATGGCGAAGTAGGAGTCGTCGTTGCGGCACAGCTGCACCGCGCCTAGCTGGGACCCCGAGGTGGTCATGACGTAGTCCGCGCTGACGAGCGTGTGGCCGTTGCAGTTCGCGACCTGCACGGTTGCCCTGGCCATCGCCGGTGCCGCCGCAAGCGGGCCGAGCACCGAAGCGACTGCCACGGCGAGTGTGAGCGCACGTACTCCGCGAATGCCGATCATGAGTTTTTCCTCTCGGTGTGGCTCTTGTCGGTCCGAATCGTGGAGGTTCGGTCATGTGAATCGCTTGCAGGTTTCTGCACGGCCGTGTGATCCTCCCCTGGTTGTTCGGAGTCGGGTTACTGGATGATCACTCATCTCAGTAGCTCGGAGGACAGCCCACGATGCCCAAGCGGTACCCACCCGAGTTCCGGCGCAAGGTGCTCGACCTGGTCGCGTCCGGCCGCCGCGTCGCTCAGGTCGCGGCGGACCTCGACATCAGCGACCAGACGATCTACGCCTGGCGCCGCCAGGAGCTCATCGACAGCGGCCAGATGCCCGGGACGACCAGCACCGACAATGCCGAGCTGGTCGCCGCGCGTCGAGGGATCGCCGAACTCGAGGCCGAGGTCGCCGTCCACCGCCGCGCCGCCGAACTGCTCAAGGAGGGCAGCACCCCAAAAGACGGTACGAGGCGGTCACGGTGATCGCCTCCGAGGGGCGGTCGATCCAGCTCGCCTGCCGCGTGCTCGGAGTGTCCGAGTCCGGCTTCTACGACTGGAGAGGCCACGCTCCCTCACCGCGGACGATCCGCCGGGCATGGCTCGTCGACCTGATCCGCGAGATCCATGTCGAGTCGTTCCAGGTCTACGGCTCCCCGCGGGTGCACGCCGAGCTCACCCTCGGCCGCGGGATCACCGTCGGGCACAACACCATCGCACTTCTCATGCGCCGCAACGGAATCAAGGGTCTGCCCAACCGGCGCAGACCGCGCCCGAGGCACGACACGCCCACCGCGGTGGACCTGGTCGACCGCGACTTCGCCCGCGCCGCGCCGAATCAGCTGTGGGTCACCGACATCACCGAACACCCCACCCGTGAGGGAAAGGTGTACTGCGCGGTCGTGCTCGACGTCCATTCGCGCCGCGTCGTCGGCTGGTCGATCGACTCCAGCCAGACTGCCGCACTGGCCACCAACGCGCTTGGCATGGCCATCTCGAACCGGTCCCCGCTGCCGGACACGGTGATCCACTCCGACCACGGAGTCCAGTTCACGTCGTGGACTTTCACCAGGCGTGCCAAGGAATCCGGGCTTCTGCCGTCGATGGGTTCGATCGGTGACTGCTATGACAATGCCATGATCGAATCGTTCTGGGGACGCGTGCAGACGGAGCTACTCGACCGCCGACGATGGCGCACCCGCCTCGAGTTGGCCAACGCCCTGTTCGAGTACCTCGAGATGTTCCACAACCGCCGCCGACGCCACACCGCACTCGGAATGCTCACACCGATCGAGTACGAACTCCGACACGCCAGGATCGCTCCAGTAGCCTGAACCCCAGCAACCCGACTCCGCCAAACGGGGTGAGGATCACTTCTCAGCGGACCGTTCCGACGCGCACTCGTCGCCCCAAGGAGATATACCGACGGTGACCACGCCGGCTGACTGGTGTGGGGCGCGTCCCACCTGGACTGGTTGCCGTATCCGCTGCTAATTTGTGGTCGTGACTCGCATCCTTCTCCTCGAAGGTGGGTCGAGTCCCACATCTGCGTGCTTGAGACACCATCTCCAACCCGGATCGCGTCTACTTCCCCGCACGCGGGGAGACCAAGCTCGACCTCGCCCGCTACTACCTCTCGGTGGGTGACGGGATCGTGCGCGCGCTGCGGGATCGGCCGTGCATGATGCACCGCTTCCCGTCCGGGGTGACCGGCGAGAAGGTGCACCAGAAGCGGCTGCCGCACGGAGCGCCGCCGTGGGTGCGGACCGTGCGGGTGCACTCCCCCCGGTACAACCGGCACGCCGACGAGCTGTGCGTGACCGACGTGGCGGACGTGGTGTGGGCGGTGCAGATGTCGACGGTGGAGTTCCACCCGTGGAACTCGCGCAGCGCCGACACCGAGAAGCCGGACGAGTGGCGCATCGACCTCGACCCGATGCCCGACTGCCCGTTCGACCGGGTGCGGCGGGTCGCGCACGTTGCGCACGAGGTGCTGGACGAGTTGGGCGCGGTGGGCTGGCCGAAGACGTCGGGTGGTTCCGGGCTGCACGTCTACGTGCGGATCAAGCCGGAGTGGGGTTTCGCGGACGTGCGGCGGGCGGCGCTGGCGTTCGCCCGCGAGGTGGAGCGGCGCGCGCCCGACGACGTGACCACGGCGTGGTGGCGGCGCGACCGCGACCCGCGCAGCCTGTTCGTGGACTACAACCAGAACGCGCGCGACCACACGATCGCCGCCGCGTACTCGGTGCGGGGTGTGCCGGAGGCGACCGCGTCCACGCCCGTGCGGTGGGACGAGATCGACTCGCTGGACCCGCGCGACCTCACCATCGCCACCGTCCCGGCCCGGTTCGCGGAACTGGGCGACCTGCACGCCGGGATCGACGACGCGGTGTTCTCGCTGGAGCCGCTGTTGGAGTGGGCCGACCGCGACGGGGTGGACCTCCCGGAGTAAGCGTCAGCGGAGCACGCGGGCTCGGTGACGGGGTGGACCTGCCGGAGTGAGCGTCAGCGGAGCACGCGGGGTCGGCGGCGGCCCAGCGCGATGCCGTTCTCGACGTGGCGCAGCGCCTCCCGCTCGGTCCAGCCCTCGATGCCGTTGTGCGCCGAGGCGGCGGCCAGCAGCACCGCCAGCGCGGTGGTCTCGTCCAGCCAGCCGGCGCCGACCAGTTCGCCGAGCCGGCACGCGGCGGTGAACACGACGTGCGCGCGTGCGCCCGGCCGGGCTTCGCGGACGCGTTCCGCCTCGCCCTCCACCACGGCCGCGCGGTAGGCGTCGACCCGGCGGGGCGAGGGGCGTTGGGTGGGGATGGGCAGGTGTTCGGGCGGCGGCGGGGTCAGCACGGCGACGAGCCACTCCGGTGCGGGCGCGACCGGCGCGTCCCGCAGCACCCGGTAGCGCCCGTGGCCCAGGAGGGAGCCGGCGGCGACCACGTACCCGCCGACGCCCCGGGTGTCGACGTGCGGCGCGATCTTGCCGACGCTGTTGCCCAGCGGCACGTCCGGCGCCCGGAAGTAGCGGTGCTCTCCGCCGCTGGGTGTGGCCACCGTGTAGGTGTCACGCGGGTCTTCCTCGCCGTGCTGCCAGGCGCGGCGGGCGAACGCCTCGCGGCCGTGCGGCACGTCCAGGTCGACCACCAGCAACCCGGCGGCACCGCACGAGATGCCTACGTTGTAGGCGCGGCGCGACCACCAGTGCGTGATCCGGTCGCGGTCCAGGGTCGCCTCGTCGTGCCAGCCGCGCAGCGCGGGCACCTTCCCGTGCGGGCGCAACGGCACCACAGGCCAGCCTCGTGCGGCGGCGGCCAGCGCCGCCCGGTACCTGGTCATGGTCGTTCCCCCTAGTGTCGGGCAACGGGGGAAGCGCCGCCGATCTCCAGTGTGCCGGGGTCAGGACTGCCGGTACAGGGCCACCAGGACGCCGTGCACGGCTTCGTCGCCTCCCGCGTCCCCGGCCTGGTCCACCAGCCGCCGCAACGTCTCCCCCAGCTCCCGCGCGCCGTCCGCGGTGAGCCGGAGGTGGCGCAACGCCAGCACCGGTTCCTCCGGCGCCCGCCGCAGCTCCTCGGCGACCGCGCCCAGCAGCGCCCCGGTGTGCTCGGCCGACGGGCCCGGCACCGAGATGCGGCGGGACGTGCGCTGGTAGTACTGCTCGGTGCCGCCCCGCACCCGTCGCGCCTCGGTGATCCGCACCAGCCCGGCCTCGCGCAACACCTTCAGGTGGTGGCCGACGTTGCCCTTCTGCGCGCCGAGGGACACGGCGAGCTGGCTGGTCGTGGCGGGTGCGCGGCCGAGCGCGAACAGCAGGCGTTGGCGCAGCGGGTGGGCCAACGCCTTGTACTGCTCCGGCGAGCCGATCTCCAGGATCTCGTCCACCGGCTAAGTGTCTGTTTCTCTTGACGCTTTCGCAACGCCGCTGCTCTACTTCCGGCCATGGACCCCACGAAGATCATCGACCGGACGCGCGCACTGCTGGTCGAGCACTACGTCTTCGCCGACGTGGCTCAGGAGTTGGACGTCCTCCTCGCGGCACGGCTGGCCGCCGGCGCGTACGACGTGACGACGCCGGAGGAGCTGGGCGCCGCCGTCACCGCGGACCTCCAGTCGGTGAACGGCGACCGGCACCTCCGGCTGAAGTTCCACCCCGACGAGGTGCCCGACGGCGACGACTCGGCGGTGATGCGGCAGGTCGGCCGTTCGTTCGACCTGTCCCTCGGAGGTGTCCCGCAGCTGCGCCGGCTGGCGGGCGGCGTGGTGCACCTGGAGCTGGCGCCGTCGCTGTTCCCGGTCGAGTGGGCGGCCGAGGGCATCACCGCCGCGTTCACGCTGGCCTCACGCGGCGAGGCGTTGATCATCGACCTGCGCGGCAACACCGGCGGTGACCCGGAGACGGTCGCGCTGGTGTGCGGGTACCTGCTGGACGAGGCGACGCACCTCAACACCATGCACGACCGCGGCGGTGAGGTGTCGCGGCAGTTCTGGAGCCCGGCGCACGTGCCGGGCAGGCGGTTCGGCGGCACGAAGCCGGTGTACGTGCTGACCAGCGGCGAGACGTTCTCCGGGGCCGAGGAGCTGGCGTACGACCTCCAGCAGCTCGGCCGTGCCACCGTCGTCGGCGAGCGCACGGGCGGTGGCGCGCACCCCCGGCGCGGCTTCACCGTGCACCCGCACCTGGAGGCGACCGTCCCGACCGCGCGGGCGGTCAACCCGGTGTCGGGCACGAACTGGGAGCTGGTCGGCGTGACACCGGACATCGCCGTCCCGGCCGCGGACGCCCTGGACCGCGCGCACCGCGAGGCGCTGGCCGAGCTCGACCGGCGTGGCGGCGACTCACCGGTGCTCGCCGAGGTGCGTGCCGCCCTGGGCGACTGAGGTCAGGGACCGCCCGGTCGGGCGGTGATCAGCCGCGAACGGCGGGCGTGGCCCGGCAGTTGCCGTAGCAGAGGCTGCCGACCCTGAAGTACCGCCCGGTCGCCCAGACGGTCGCCGCGCCCGTCGTCGGCCGCCGCGTTGATCCTGGTGCCGGCGGCGACGACGGGTATCGCCACCTCGGTCCACGCGTCACCGGTCCAGCTCAGCGCCGGCTGCCGGTCGTCCGCACGACCCACCGCCCACACCCGGTCGGCCGGCGCGACCACGTCGGTCAGCTCCACTCGGTGCGCACCCGCGACCGGCACCGGT
This sequence comes from Actinosynnema sp. NPDC050801, assembly GCF_040673975.1. Lineage (NCBI taxonomy): Bacteria > Bacillati > Actinomycetota > Actinomycetes > Pseudonocardiales > Pseudonocardiaceae > Actinosynnema > Actinosynnema sp. NPDC050801. Next base: position 9,890 of record NZ_JBFAQZ010000022.1, read on the forward strand.
ACCTCCTGCCACGCGACGTCACCGGCCGACGCGCCGGACACGGCCTCCGCCCTCGCGTACGTGCCTGCCGTCGGCAGCACGTGCCGCTCCAGCGCGGCACCGTTCCAGCGGTGCGCGACCGGGCGTTCGGTCAGCCCGGAACCCTCGCGGCCGACCGCCCATCCGGTGTCGTCGGACAGGAGCGCGACGTCGGAGAACCGGGCGCCGTCACCGCTGGGCGCGACACCGGGGATGGTAAGAAGGCGGTAAGACGCCCGGAAGGGGTTGCGACGGACCGTTCCGCTCCGAACGCGTTCATCCCTTCGGGTAGTGATAATAGGGGTCCGCTGCCGATAACATCGGGATCAGGGGGCCGCGATGAAATGCATCGAGGTTCGTCATGGGAGACGGTGACCTCATCGAAAGATTTGCGCGCCGCCTGCGGTTGTTCGATTCCAACGCCGATGGCATCGTGCGGCGGCGGGACGTCGTGGCCGCGGCCGAACGGCTGGTCCGGGCGTTCCGGGTAGACCAGCAGTCGATCGGGGCCGAACGGATCCGCACCGCCTACGAGATGCTGTCGTTGGCGCTGCTCGCGGACTTCGGCGACCTGGCCCGTGACGAGGTCGCGGTGCCCGGGTTCACCACCGCGCTGGCCGCCGACCCCGCCCGGATGGCCGGCCTGGGCCGCCGGATCGCCCGCACCGACGCGCTGGCCGTGCGCGAATGCCTCGCGACCATCGGCGACGCGGTGAAGGCCGAACACGTCGCCGAGGTGATCGTGGTGCTCGGCGCGCACCCCGGCCATCAGCAGGTGATCCAACAGGCGCTGGAGAACGACGGCGCGTTGATCCGACTGAGCGCCGCGATCCACCCTTTCGCCGATTACTTCACCGGATCCGGTTATCCCGCCCTCTACGGGCTCCACTGAAGGATGCGGGTGGTCCGGTGTGCAGGGCGCCGGACCACCCGCTGTCCGGGTCAGGAGCCGATGGTGCTCTGCGGTCCGGCGTGGGTGCGGAGCAGGTTCGGCACGTCCGCCGCGCGGTGCAGGGTGTAGGGGTAGAAGTGGGACGGGGTGAAGGCGGAGCCGCCGGTCTGCTGCTTGCCGGTGGAGTTGACCACGACGCTGCCGCTCTGGCGCAGTTCGGCACCGCTGTCCTTGAAGTAGGGGTCCTTGACCCCGTCGAAGTAGCTGTTCTCCAGCACCATCCTCGTCCTGCCGCGGGAGTGGTTCCCCGAGCCGACGTTCTGGAGGTAGTTGTTGTACAGGTGCGCGTAGGCGATGTTGTCGCCGCTGGGGTTGCGGCTGTTCGTGCCGCGGAACCAGTTGTGGTGAATGGTGATGCGGGCGGTCACGTTGTCGGTCCAGCCGATGCCGAAGGTCTTGTTGTTCTCGGCGATGACGTTCCACGACACGGTGAGGTTCGTGGTGTCCTTGCGGCTGTCGATCAGGCCGTCGTTCATCCGGGTCAGGTGGTTGTGGTCGATCCAGACGCGGTTGGCGGTGTCCATCTGGATCGCGTCGTAGTCGTAGGCGTCGTCACCCGGGTCGTCATCGCTCCTGCGGGTGTCGCGGATGGTCAGGTTGCGGATGATCACGTTGCTCGTGCCCGCGCCGAGGAAGAACCCGCCGTTGACGATCTGGCCGTTCCGGCCCGCTCCCACGATGGTCTTGTTCGACTTCACCGGGACCTCGCGCCCGAACGGGGTGATGGTGATCGTGCCGTTGACGCGGATGACGTACGGCTGGGCCGCCGCCGCGTACCTCTCCAGGTCGGCTTGGCTGGTGACGGTGACCGTGGCACCGCCCGCACCGCCGGTGGTGCCGGTCGCGAAACCGTCGGCCGTGTCCGACCACGGCGGCGCGCTCGCTGCGGCCGTCGCCGTCGAGTGGTCGACGACGGGCGCGGGAGAGGCGGCCGCCACCGTGGCGGCACCCACCGCGGCCACCACCGAAAGGACCACGCCGACCAGTCGCGGGGAGATTCTCGTGCGTTGCATGGATTTCCTCCGACGGATTGCGCACCGAAGCCGGATATCCGAGCATGGAGACCGAAAACATTTTCGGCAAGACGTCGCCGGAAATGTCGAATGACGCCTTCCGTTCGACGGGTGCATCGATTCCCGTTCGACGTCGGCCGGGTCGCCGGGATTCGAGGACCCCTTTCCCGGACCGCCGGACGTCACTAGGGTCGCGGACATGGCGGACTCGGACGGTCAGTACGACGCGCTCGGCGAGCTCTACGAGCGCGCCAAGCACATCCCGACCGGGTTGGCCGAACGCGCGACGCTGCTGGCCGCGCTGCCCGACCTGCGCGGCAGGTCCGTCCTCGACGTCGCCTGCGGCACCGGCTTCTACCCGCGCGAGTTCCGCCGCCTCGGCGCGGATCGCGTGGTCGGCGTCGACTCGTCGCACGAGATGCTCGCCTACGCGCGCCAGGTCGAGGACCGCGCCCCGCTGGGCGTCACCTACCACCGGCACGACGCCGCCACGTTGCCGGTGCTGGGCGTGTTCGACGTGGTGACCGCCATCTGGCTGCTCGGGTACGCCGAGGACGAGGCCGCGCTCGACCGGATGATCGGCAACCTGCGCGCCAACCTCACCCCCGGCGGCACGCTCGTCGTGCTGGTGCCCAACCCCGAGGTGGACTGGGACCTGGTCGCCGACTACGGCCGCTATGGCTACGAGATCGTCCGCACCGGGCCGCCCGACCCGCGGCAACCGGTGGTGGTGCACGTGTTCGGCGACCCGCCGTTCGACTTCGACTCGTTCTTCTGGCCGGTCGGCGCGTTCGAGGCAGCCCTGGCCCGCGCGGGGCTGCACGACGTCACCCGGCACGCCACCGCGGTGCCCGACGACGGACGCGGTGACGAGTTCTGGGGTCCGCTGCGCCGGAGCCCCAGCTTCGCGGTCTTCACCGGGCGGGCGTGAACCCGGTTCCGCTGTCGGACCCGGATGGCAGGATTTCCGCGTGACCGTTCCCGCCGTGCTGCGCACGCTGGCCCGTCTCAGCGCGGCCGAGCAGCCGCAGCGGGTGCAGCTCGACCTGACCAGGACCGCCGGGCTGGTGTGGCTCGGCTCGGACGAGGCCGGCTGGCGGGCCCTCGCCCAGACCGGGGAACTGCCGTCCTGGACACCGGTGCCGTGGACCGCGCGACCCGATCAGCAGGCGACCGTCGACCGGTTGGCCTCGTTCGACGCGTTGCACCAGGAGGACCGGCTGCTGCGGCTCGGTTGGGCGTTCCTGTGCGGACCGGCGACGGTGAACGGCCAGCGCAGGCGGGTCTGCCTGCCCCTGGTGTCGCGGCCGATCCGGCTGCACCCGGTGGGGCGGCGCGGCTACGTGTTCCACGTCGCCGGCGACGTGGGGATGTTCCCGCTGCTGGCCGACTGGTCGAAGGCGGCGGAGCTGGAGACGCGGCTGGCCAGGGGCCGGGAGTGGATCGGGGCGACGTTGGCCGCCGGCGGGTTCTCCGACGTCCCGGTGCTCGGGCCCGACCACGACCCGCGCGAGCTGATCGCCGGCGACCGGCTGGTCGTGGTGGCCGGTGCCGGGCTGCACGCGGGTGAGCCGGTGGTCAGCACCGAGCGCGGCGCGGCGCTCTACACGTGGGCGCGGCGCAACGGCGTCGAGGCGACCGCGTTGGCCGGGCTGTACTCGTCGACCGAGGACCCGTCCGTCGACGTCGACGGGGTCGTGGACGGCGCGTTGCCGTTGAGCCCGAGCCAGCGCGCGGCCCTGCTGCACGCCCGCGTCGCGCCGGTGACCGTGATCGGCGGGCCGCCGGGCAGCGGCAAGACGCACACCCTGGCCGCGATCGCGCTGGACGCGGTGGCGTCGGGCCGGTCCGTGCTGCTGGCCAGCCGCACCCGCAACGCCGCCGACGTGCTCGGTGAGGCGTTGCGGAAGGCCGGCGGTCCGGTGCCGGTCCTGTTCGGCGACTCCGAGCTGCGGCAGGAGATGGCGCGGGAGTTGGGCACGGGGCTCGCGGCCACCACCGGGAAGGGCGAGCTGGACCAGCTCGACCGCTCACGGAACGGCGCCGTCGCGGCGGTGGCGCGGATCGAAGGCGCGGTCGGGGCGGCGCTGCGGGACGAGGAGCTGGCCGAGACGGCGCTGCGGTTCGAGGCGCTCATGCCGGCGCACCGGTCGGTCGCGCCGCGGGCGTTCGAGGACGGTGCGGACTTCGACCGGCTGCACGGGCTGCTGCGCCCCCGGCACGGACTGTTCGGCGGGATGCGGACGCGGTGGGCGGTCCGGTCGGCGCGGCGGCTCGCGGGTGCGGGTGACGAGGTGGGCGTGGCGGACCTGGAGGCGGCGGTGCGGGCCGCCGAGCAGTCCGCCGCGCAGGTCCGGGTCGCCGCGAACGGCGGCACGTCGTTGGCGGCGTTGCGGGTGTTGTTGGCCGAGGAGGACACGCGCGGCCACACCGCGATCGCGGCGTGGCTGGCCGCCCTGGCGGTGAGCCGTCGTGGCGCCGGGCCGCGGCGCGCGGTGGCGGCGCTGGCCACGGCGTTGCGGTCGGGTCGCGCGGCGCGGCGGCGGGCGCTGGCCGACGTCTCGACCGAGCACCTGGTCCAGGCCCTGCCGCTGTGGGTCGGGACGCTGGCCGACGTGGAGGACATCCTGCCCGCCGTGCCGGGCATGTTCGACCTGGTCGTGGTCGACGAGGCGAGCCACGTCGACCAGCCGCTGGCGGCGCCCGCCCTGGTGCGCGGCAGGCGGGCGGTGATCGGCGGTGACCCGCGCCAGCTGCGGCACGTGTCGTTCGTCGGCGACCAGGCCGTGCGCGAGGCGTTGACCGCGGAGGGCACGGAGTCGTTGGCCGACCGGCTGGACGTGCCGAAGGTCAGCCTGTTCGACGCGGGTGCGGCGGCGTCCGGGGTGCACTGGCTCACCGAGCACCACCGCTGCGCGCCGCACCTGATCGGGTTCGCCGCGACCCGGTTCTACGAAGGCCGGATCGCGCTGCTGACCACGCACCCGTCCGTCGCGGACGTGGACTGCATCGACGTCGAGGAGGTCGACGGCGTCCGTGACGACAAGGGCGTCAACGAGGTCGAGGTGGACGCGGTGCTCGCGCACCTGCGCCGGCGGATCGCCGCCGGTGTCCGCTCGATCGGGGTGATCACCCCGTTCCGGGCGCAGGCGGACGCGTTGGAGCAGGCCCTGCTCGACCGGCTGAGCCTGGACGAGATCACCACGGGCGGGGTGCGCGTCGGCACCGTGCACGGCGTCCAGGGCTCGGAGTTCGACGAGGTCGTGATCAGCCTGGCGTTGACCGACGCCGACCGGCCGGCCGCCTGGCGGTTCGCCAACGACCCGAACCTGCTGGCCGTGCTGACCACGCGGGCGCGGCGGCTGGTGCACGTGATCACGTCGGCCGCGGCACCGGTCGGCCTCATCGGGGACTACCTGCGGCACGCGGAGACCCCGCCGACCGAGACCGAGGGCGTGGCGCCCTCCGACGAGTGGACCACGCGGTTGGCGGCGGAGTTGGCGGGCCTGGGCCTGGCCACCCGCGCCGGGTACCCGGTGGGTCAGTGGCGGGTGGACCTGGTGGTGGGTGAACGGCGGTCGGCGGTCGCCCTGGACACCCGACCGCACCCGGACGGCGCGGCGGCGCACCTGGCCCGGTGGCGTGCCCTGCGCGGCGCGGGCTGGCGGGTGCACGACGCGTTCCCCAGCCGCTTCGCCCACGACCCGGCGCGCGCGGCGGTGGAGTTGGCGCAGGAACTGGCGCCCGAGGTTGCCCGCACGTCCTGACCCGTCGGGCTCAAGCTCGCCGGCGCAGCCAGTCCAGGGCGGACGGAGCGGACGTGATGATCGAGATGTGGCCGTCGTCGGGTGACCGGCGCAGTTCGGCCGCGGGGCACCGGCGCGCCAACCACTCGGCGTGCGAGTCGGGCACCACGCGGTCGCGGCCGCCGTGCAGGAGCAGCACCGGCGCGGTCACGTCGCCGGGGTCGAAACCCCACGGGCCGACGTAGGCCAGGTCGTCGTCGATCAACGCGGCCGGTCCGGCCCGCACGGCCGGGCCGACGACGTCGTCGAACCAGGACCAGTCACCGGTGAGGGCGGCGAAGTCGGCCTCGGTGAACTCCGGGTCGTACTCGACGCCCGACGCCTCGAACCGCTCCTTCACCTCCCGTCCGGCCGCGGCCGCGCGCAACGACGCCACCCCGGACGCCGCCATCCCCGCGAACCAGTCGAGCCCGTCCGCGTCGTAAGGCGCGAGCCCGGCCGCGCTGACCACGCCCAGCACCCGTCGCGGCAGCAACGCGCCGCAGGCGAGGGCGTGCGGGCCGCCGCCGGAATGCCCGAACACCGCGAACCGGTCGATGCCCAGCGCGTCGGCGACGGCGGCCGTGAGGGTGGCGGCCGAGGCGACGTCCCGGCCGGGGTCCGGCGTCGACCCGCCGTAGCCGGGGCGGTCGTAGGACACCCAGCGGAGGCCGAGCCGTTGCGCGGCGGGGAACAGCGGTGCCGGTGGCGCGCCGGTGTTCGGCGTGCCGTGGTGCCAGAAGACGGCCAGGTCGCCCGTGCCGGAGTCGTACGCGTGCAGCGTGCGGCCGTCGTCCAGCCGGATGTCGATCTCCGCGACCACGCGCGGAGGGTAACAGCGGACAGGACCGCGCCTCGTGTTCGTCACGGATTGGGCCGCGTCGGATCGGGAGGCCGGTGTTCGGCGTCGTAAGGACCGGCGACCACGCACGCAGGTTCACCCGCTCGCGTTCCAGCCCGCCGCGCTCGTCGCTGCGCAGCCCGGTTCGCTACGCAGCGTCAAACCGGGTGGCGCGACACGTGACCGAAATGGTGGTTTGACACGTCCGCACAGCGGTTACCTGGTGCGTGCGCCTTGAGCAGACAGGGTGTTGGAGGAGCGTGCCGTGAACATGGTGGACCTGCCTGACGACGGGATCGACTCGACGCTGGGCGGCGTCCGAACACCCGATGACGTCGCCGCCCTGGTGGGGCAAGTCGCTTACGGGATGGACGAGCAACGCGCCGCCCACCTCGTGCTGATCGCCGCGGAACTGGTGGGCAACGCGCGTCGGCACGCCGAAGGGCCGTGGCGGATGCGCCTGCTGCGGCTGGACGAGCGGCACGTCGTGCGGGTCGAGGTGGAGGACCACAGCCCCAGCCTGCTGCCCGTGCTGGGCAGGCCGGACGACCCGGCCGCGGGCGACGGGCTGCTGCTGGTCAACCGGCTGTCGGTGCGCTGGGGGTTCGACCACCACGAGGACCGGAAAGTGGTGTGGGCGGAGGTACCGACGCGGTGACGCGGCGGGGTGCGGGGTCCGCGGCGCGTGCGGACCCCGCACCACCGTTCAGCGGCCCACCTCCTCCGACACCCAGGAGGAGACCGCCGAGTAGTAGTCCCGCGCGTTGGGCGCGAGGTTGATCGAGTGGCCGTAGTCGGGCAGCGCGTAGGCGCGCAGCGGACCCCGGAAGTACGGCGCCTCGGCCGCGCGCACCGTCTCCGAGGTCGAGCAGTCGGTGGCGAGCAGGCCGCACACCGCCGCGTCCTGGGTGCCGACGGCGATCATCACCGGCGCGTCGATCAGCAGGCTGTACGGCAGCAGCACGGCCACGCCGAGCCCGTCGGCGGCCTCGGTCGGAGAGAAGACGTCCTTGGTGGACTCCTCCAGCGCCATCACCTCCGGCACGAGCGATCCCGGCGCGTGGAAGCTCGCGTACCGGGTGCCGGGCGCGGTGGTCAGGTAGCCGAGCGGGTGGAGCAGGCCGAACTTCGGGTCGAGGTTGGCCGGGCGGAAGTTCGCGAACGCCGCCGCCACGCCGACCGGGTTCACCCGGTGCGTCATGCCGGTCAGCAGCACGCCGTCCACGTCCCGGTAGGTGGCCGCCTCCACCACGCTGATCGCCGATCCGAGCGAGTGGCCGCCGATGACGACCCGGCTGAACCGCGGCCCGTACGCGCCCGACCGCAGGCCTTGCACCACCTGGTGCATGGCGTCGGCCTGCACGAACGCCGTCAGCGTCACGGCCAGGGGTCGCGAGCTGCGGCCGGTGCCGAGCCGGTCGACGGCGAAGGTGGCGAGGCCGGCCGCGTTCTGCGCGGCGCGGAAGGAGTGCTTGCCGTCGGGGAAGTCCCAGTAGGAGCTGTTGTAGGTGGAGCCGGGGACGAGCAGTTGGACGGTGGCGGCGCCGGCCGGGACGCACAGGGTGCCGTGCACGACCTGGCGGTGACCGAGGACGGTCACCGGCGCGTCGACGTCACGACACGTGGTGGCGGCCGCGGCGGTCGCGGACGTCAGCGAGGACGTCAGGACGAGCGCCACCAGGCCGGCGGCGAGTGTGTACCGCAAGGAAGAGGACCTCCATCGTTCATCGGAACGGACGTTCATCGGAACGGATCAGCGGGAGTGGGCGGTCATCGGCAGCCGGTCGGGGTACAGCAGGCCGATCACCTTGGGGCGCACCGGTCGGCCCGGCACGGGCACGAGCCGCCACCGGGCGACGAGGGTGGCCGCGACGATCGCGATCTCGATGTGCGCGAACGCGTGTCCCGGGCAGTGGTGCAGGCCGCCCGCGAACGGCACGTAGGCGCCCTTGGGCAGGGCGGCGGCCCGGTCGGGCAGCCACCGGTCGGGGTCGAAGCGCGTCGGCTCGTCGTAGTAGCGCGGGTCGTGGTGCAGCGCGTGCGGGCTGAAGCCGACCTCGGTGCCGGCGGGCAACCGCACGCCGGCCAACGACACCGGCGCGTTGGTGCGCCGCAGCATGATCCACAGCGGGTAGCGGCGGAGCACCTCGCTGATCACGCGGTCCAGGTACGGCAGCCGACGCAGGTCGTCGATCGTCGCGGCACGGCCGTCGAGCACGTCGTCCACCTCGGCGTGCACCCGCCCACGCACCCCCGGGTTGCGGGCCAGCTCGTGGAACAGCCAGGCCAGCGCGATCCCGGTGGTCTCGGTGCCCGCGGTGAGCAGGGTGACGACCTCGTCGCGCACCTGCTGCCGGTCCATGGCCGCGCCGGTGTCCTCGTCGCGCGCGTTCAGCAGCACCGACAGCAGGTCGTCCCGGTCGCCGCGGGCGGAGTCGACCACGTCGTCGACGACCCGGTGCACGTGCGCGATGGCCCGGTCGAAGCGGCGGTTCGCCGGGATGGGCAACTTCTCCACCACCGCGGGCGACAGCGCGCGGACCACCCCGAGCCGGATCAACGTCGGCGTGTGCGCCCGGATCTCCGCGCTGACCGCCGGCCCGAAATCGGCGGAGAACAGCGTGCGGCCGGCCACGGAGATCGCCAGGTCCTGCATCACCCGGTCCAGTTGCAGGATTTGTCCATCCCGCCAGGAATTCGCCAGGTCGGCGGCCAGTGCGGTCATCGTCTCCGAATACCGGGCGAGGGGTCGGCGGTGGAACGCGGGTTGGATCATCCGGCGTTGCCTGCGATAGATATCGCCGTTGGTGCTGACCAGGCCGTTCCCGAACACGCGCCGGAGTTTGTCGACGAAGATGCCCTTGTCGAACTTGTCCGTCTCGCCGGTGAGCACCTGGTGCGCCAATTCGGCGTTCGTGACGAAGTGCAGCGGGAGTCTGCCCAGGTAGATGCGCACGACGGGGCCGTGCGACCGCAGGTCGGCGGTGAACCGGAGCCGTTGTCGCAGCATCGCGGCGGTGTGCCCGAGCAGGGGTAATCGGCCGGGAACCGTGGGCGGCTCGGATTTCGGGGTGTTGCTGGTATTCGGACTGGCGGTCATCGGGTGCCGCTCCCTGGTTCCAGCAAGTAATTGACGGCGTGCACTCTAGGCGCCGTTCGGAGTCCGGCGGGATCGCGCATTAGGGTTAAGTTGTTGGATCCGCTGGTGCGTGCGGCACGCAGGCTGTTGGATGTCATGGTCCGCCCGTCCCCACCGAAGCGCGAAAGCCGCGGAGTGCGCCATGAGTGATCTGGACTGGGTTCCCGAAGGCGTCGACGTCACGGTGCCGAGCGTCGCCAGGACCTACGACTACCTGCTCGGCGGAGCGCACAACCTGGCCGTGGACCGGGCCATGGGCGACCAGATGTTGAGCGTCCTGCCGGGCGCGCGCGACCTGGTCCGGCTGAACCGGGCCTTCCTCCGCCGCGCGGTCACCCACCTCGCCGAGCGGGGGGTGCGGCAGTTCCTCGACATCGGCTCCGGCATCCCGACCGTGGGCAACGTGCACGAGGTCGCGCGGGAGGTGGCGCCGGACTGCCGGGTGGTCTACGTCGACAAGGACCCGGTGGCGGTCGCGCACGGTCGCCTGCTGCTGGCCGACGACCCGAACACCACGGCGGTGCAGGCGGACCTGCGGGACCCGCAGGACCTGCTACGCCGGCCCGAGGTGACCGGCATGCTGGACTTCGACGAGCCCGTCGCGCTGCTGTTGTTGCTGGTGGTGCACTTCATCAGACCCGAGGAGGAGCCGGTCGGGCTGCTCGGCCGGTACCGCGACCGGCTGGCGCCGGGCAGTTTCATGGTGCTGTCGCACGCCACCGCCGACAACCGCGCGGAGACCATGCGGCGTGCCGCGGACACCGTGCGCGAGAGCAGGTCGAAGGACAACCTCGTGTACCGCACGCACGCCGAGGTGACGGCGTTGTTCGACGGCTACGAGCTGATCGAGCCGGGTGTGGTCGGGCACGCGCTGTGGCGGCCGGGTGGCGCGGGCGACATCGCCGACCGGGCCGAGGACAACACCCAGGTGTGGGCCGGTGTCGGCCGCAAGCCCGACCGCGAACCGGTGACCGGAGGCCGTTGATGACCGCTGCGCTCCCCCAGGACGCGGACGGGCTGCGCGCGCGCACCAAGCTCGCGAAGAAGTGGGCCTACCTGCTCAGCTCCCGCACGTTCATCCCGCTGACCACCCTCGAACTGGAACGGCAGCTGCTCGGGTTGGTCGAACGGCTGCACGCCGGGGTGACGACCGAGTCGCTGGCCCAGCGCGCCGGGCGGGAGGTCGGCGACTCCCTGGTCGCGCTGAACTGCACCACTGCCGAAGCGCTCCAGGTGACGGTGGAGATCGTGAGCAAGGGCCTGCTCGCGATGCCGGGGCTCGCACCGCCGGACAAGCTGCGCGAACGCGTGGTCGACGTCATCGCCTCGCTCTCCGCCGGGTTCGTCGACAAGGTGCGCGCGTCCGTGCTGACCCAGCAGGAGCACCTGGGGCGCTCGCTGTACAAGGCGATGCGCGAGGCGCAGGTGGAGTTGCAGTACAGCGAGGCGCGGTTCGAGCTGCTGGAGCACCACCTGTCCACCGGCATCGCGACCGCCGACCCGGACGGCACCCTGGTGCGGTCCAACGCCGCGCTGGCCCGGATCGTGGACCGGCCGCTGGTCGAGCTGACCGGGATGTCGCTGTTCGCGCTGGCGCACCCGGACGAGCGGACCGCGTTGCGGGCCGAGTTCGCGGAGCTGGCCGAGGTCGGCACGACGTCGATGACCCAGCCGCGCCGGCTGCTGCGCGCCGACAGCGAGCTGGCCTGGGTGACGCTCACGCTGTCGCCGCTGCGCCGGACCGAGGGCCGGGCGCAGGTGATCGTGCTCGCCGAGGACGCCACCGACGTCAACCTGCTGCAGGGTCAGCTCAACCACCAGGCGCTGCACGACGTGCTGACCAGGCTGCCGAACCGGCAGTACTTCTCCAGCCGGTTGGAGCACGCGCTGCGGGCGGCCGACCCCGGTGCCGGGGTCAGCGTGTTCCACCTCGACCTGGACGGCTTCTCCCGGATCACCGGAGGCCTCGGCCGCGAGGTCGGTGACCACGTGCTCAAGGTCGTCGCCGGTCGGCTGGCGGCGGTGGTGGTGGCCGAGGAGAACGCCATGGTCTCCCGGTTCGGGTACGACGAGTTCGCGATCCTGGTGGAGAACACGCCGTCCACGCCCGACGTGGTGACGATGGTCCGGCGGATCAACGACGTGCTGTCCACGCCGTTCCACTCCGACGGCCACCGGGTCGCGGTGTCGGCGACGATCGGCGTGGTGCACCGGCCGCCGCGCGACTCCGCGCCGGCGGACCTGCTCGACTCGGCCGACCTGACGTTGCGGCGCGCCAAGCACAACGGGCGCCGGCAGTGGGAGCTGTCCGACCGGGCGCAGGACGGCCGCGACCGGCGCACGTTCAGCCTGGCCGCGACCATGCCCGGCGCGTGGGAGAACGGCGAGATCCGGGTGCTGTACCGACCGGTGGTGCGGTTGGCGGACGGGTGGGTGGAGTCGGCCGAGGCGGTGTTGCGGTGGGACCACCCGACGTTGGGCGCCTTGCCGCACGAGCAGTGCCTGGCCCTGGCCGAGGACACCGGGTTGATCGTGCCGTTGGGCACGTGGACGCTGCGGGTGGCGTGCGAGCAGGCCCTTTCGTGGAGCCGGGAGCTGCACCGCGACCTGCCGGTGCGCTGGGCGTTGACGCCGAGCCAGGCCGCGGACCCGGACCTGCAGGGCGTGGTGCGCGACGTGCTGGCCGACACGTGGCTGCCGGCCCGGTCGCTGCGGCTGGGCGCGCCCGCGCAGGCGTTGTTCGGCGACCGCGGTGAGTCGGCCGACGACCTGCGCTACCTGGCGGAGGAGGAAGTGGGCATCGAGCTGGAGGACTTCACCGCCGCGCCCGACGACCTGGTGCGCCTGCTGGACGGGGTGCCGGTGCGGGCGGTCCGGGTGGCGCAGTCGCCCGCCGCTGAGCCGGGTTCGGCGGTGGCGCGGGCGCTGGCCGGTGTGCTGGAGGTGGTGCGTGACGCCGGGATCGGTGTGACCGCCGCCGGCGTCACGACACCCGAGCAAGCCCGGTGGTGGCGGGAGGTGGGTGCGGACACCGCGTCCGGTCCCCTGTTCGCTCCCGCCGGTCCACCGGACGCGATCACCCGATAGCGCAAGTCAACGCAGGCGCTGTCGGGGAGCCTGTGGCCAGGTACCCGAACGTGGTGCTCTGGCCGGGCTTGACGGCCGCGTTCCACGACAGGTTCCTCGCCGTCGCGGTCGTGCCGTCGGTGGTGATGGTCGCGCCCCAGGCGTGCCGGACGGCCTGCCCGGAGGCGAGCGGCCAGCTCACCCGCCAGCCGGCGGACGGCGCGTTCTCCTGGTGCCGCAGGGTGATCTCGACGTGGTGCCCGGTGCCCCACTGCGCGACCACGCGCATGGTCGCCGTGCACTCGCCCTGGGTCGTCTTGAAGTCCGGCAGCTCGTCGAGCGTGACGACGCCGGCGTGGTCGTACACGCGCTGGACGAAGTCGCGCGGGTTGACCACGCCGTCCTGGATGAACGAGCCCGACCACGTGACGAACCACGACCAGCGGGCCTCGTAGGCGCGGACCAGGTCGGGGTCCGGGATGGAGCCGACCTCGCCCAGCGCCACCAGCTTCTTGTCACCGCCCAGCTCGACCAGCCGCTCGTACGGGCCGATCACCGGACCGTGGTCGCCCTGCGGCGGGTAGGAGTCCATGCTCACCACGTCGACCACGTCGGCGCCGGGGTACCAGTCGGGCGAGACGGAGTTCCACACCCAGATGAGGTTGTGCAGGCCGTGGTGGCCGACCAGCCGGTCGTGCAGGATCCGCCACAGCTGCTTGGCGGGCTCCGGTCCCTTGGCGCCCCACCAGAACCAGCCGCCCTCGGCCTCGTGCAGCGGCCGCCACAGCACCGGCACCTTGGCGTCGGCCAGTCGCTTGAGCTGCACGGCGATCGCGTCGATGTCCCGGATCAGGAGCCGGTAGTCGGTCGAGGCGGGGTCGGCCAGGGCCGCGGCCACGTCGAAGGTCGTCGCGTCGGTGTAGAAGCCGCGCCACCACTCCTTGCCCGGCTGGTCGATCAGGCCGGACGGCGCGTTCCAGTGCCAGGCCAGCGTCACGATGCCGCCGCGCCGGTCGTAGGCGAGGGCGTGGTCGACGTCCTGACCCACGGTGCCCCGCTCGACCCGGCTGGGCGAGTAGTCCATGAGGTCGTAGCCGCCGACGGCGGGCGCCCTGCCGGTGTTCTGCTCGACCCAGTCGATGCTCGCCTGGTCCTGCTGGCCGGACAGCGTGGTCGTGCCGTAGTTCTGCGCCAGGTAGCGCATCAGACCCTTGGCCTCGGCGGTGGCCGCCGGGTCGGTGAGCGCGCCGGTGACCTGGTGCGGGCCGCGCGGCGCGCTGGGCGTCACCTTGATCGCGTCGATCAGGTACCAACCCCAGTTGTTGGTGATGGTGACCGTGTTGTCGCCCTCGCGCAGCAGCACCTTGCCGGCGGCGATCGACGTGAACGTCGGGTGCTCGGGGAATTGCACGTCGCCCAGGCCGCCGCCGTTGAGCGACAGCGACGCGGTCTTCGGGCCGTACGGCGTGGCGTACAGGATCGACAGGTCGTGCAGCCCACCGGGGCTGTCCGGGATGGTGATGGTGACGTTGTCCGTGCCGGTGTCGAAGCCCGCCACGTAGCCGCGGCCGGAGAAGCCCGCCACGCTCGACTCGACCACGGTGCCGTTCAGCTCGCCGTCCTCGGCCTCGTGCACGCCCGGCGCGGACGGGGCACTCGGCTCGACGCCGATCGCGTCGATCAGGTACCAGCCCCAGCTCGTGGTGAAGGTGACCGTGTTGTCGCCCTCGACCAGCATCAGCTTCGCGCCGGTGGCCTCGGTGAAGCCCGCGCTCTCGGCGAGCGCCACCTCGCCGACCGGGCTGCCGTTGAGCGACACCGCGGTGTGCTTCGGCCCGTTGGGCGCGGCGTAGCGGACGGTGAGGTCGTGCAGCCCGCCGGGGCTGTCCGCGATCGTGATGGTGACGTGGTCGGCGGCTTCGTCGAACCCGCCGACGTAGCCGGCGCCGGAGAAGCCCTCGACGGTCGTCTCGACCACGACGCCGGACAGCACGCCGTCCTCGGCCTCGATCCACTCGCCCGGCGCGGCGGCGACCGCGGGTGGGGCGAGGGTCAGGACCAGCAGCGAGACGAGCAGCAACAACCTCACGTCGTTTGTCCCTTCACCGCCGTTGGCTGGGGCACGAGCTCCGATCGAACCTGGGAGCGCTCCCAGAAGCATAAGGCCGTGGACGCCCACGACAAAGTATTCCGAACTTGTGCATGAACCAGACAAAAGTCAGGTCGGAATCAGCGAAAGTTATGGACTAGACCACTGTCCCGCACCTACCGTTCACCACGTTCGCCATCCCCGTGACCGCACACGACTCCCCTGCCCCACCCCGCCACCGCGTGCGGACCCTGCAACCGTGCGACGACGACGTCGGACAACGCGTGGTCGTCCCTGCCCTCCTGGAGCATGGATCATGAGATGGACAGCGCGACGGACGCGCAACCCCGCACTCGGCCTCCTGGCCGCCACCCTGCTGATCACCGGACCGGGACTCGCGACGGCGGATCCCAAGAGCGACGCCGTGCCGCCCCAAGAGCCCGGCGTGACGTTGCGGGTCTTCGACATCCAGGTGTCGCTGGACCGGCTCTGCACCCTCAAGCCCGCCCAGACGCCCAACGTCGACAAGCTCATGCCCACCGTCGACTGGGCGTCGACCACCGACTTCGGGTTCGCCGACCGCTTCGTCGCCCAGGTCACCGGCAACGTCAACATCACCCAGGCGGGCAGCTACGCGTTCCGCCTGCTCAGCGACGACGGCTCGCGGTTGTCCATCGACGGCGCCGTGGTGGTCGACCACGACGGTCTGCACGGGCCGGATCCCAAGGACGGCTCGGTCACGTTGTCGACCGGGTACCACTCGCTGCTGATCGACCACTTCGAGCGCGACGGCGGCCAGCAGTTGACGTTGCAGTGGCGGCCGCCGGGCGCGACCGGCTTCACCGTGGTGCCGAACTCGGCGCTCAGCACGGACAGCGGCGTCGTCCGGGTCACCGCGCCGGGCCGCAAGGAGTGCGCGACGGTCGCCGACTCACCCGGCGACGGGCTGCCGCTCAACGCCGTGCACCCCGACTTCACGCTGACCAACCTGCGCCCCAGCGGTTTCCAGCCGCGGGTCGGCGCGATGGACTGGTTGCCCGACGGCAGGCTGGCCATCGCGACCTGGAGCGGCAGGAACACCGACACCGGTGAGGTCTGGCTGCTCGGCAACGTCACCGGGGCCACCTCGCCCGACCGGGTCACCACCAAGCGCATCGCGACCAACCTGCGCGAGCCGATGGGGTTGAAGGCGCTCGACGGCCGGCTCTACGTCTCGCAGAAGCACCAGCTGACCGAGCTGACCGACGTCAACGGCGACGACGTGATCGACCAGTCCCGTGCGGTGGCGACGTGGCCGTACGGTGGCAACTTCCACGAGTTCGCGTTCGGCCTGCTCCACCAGAACGGGTCCTTCTACCTCAGCCTCTCCGTCGCGATCAACGAGGGCGGCGCCACGACCAACCCGCAGCCCGCCGCGAACCGGGGCACGACGGTGCGGGTCGACCGCGCCACCGGGCAGGTCCACTACATCGCGGGCGGCCTGCGCACGCCCAACGGGATCGGCTGGGGTCCCGAGGGCAGCATCTTCGTCAACGACAACCAGGGCGGCTACCTGCCCGCGTCGAAGATGGTGCACGTCAAGCAGGACCGGTTCTTCAACCACTACACCACCCCGGCCGGCCCGTTCGACGCCAACCCGGTCACCGCACCCGTGCTGTGGTTGCCGCAGAACGAGATCGCGAACTCACCCAGCACGCCGCTGCACCTGACCCAGGGCCCGTACGCCGGGCAGATGATCTTCGGTGACGTCACCTACGGCGGCTTGCAGCGCGCGTTCCTGGAGAAGGTGAACGGCGAGTACCAGGGAGCGGTGTTCCGGATGACGCAGGGCCTGGAGGCCGGCGTGAACCGGATCAGCCTCGGCCCGGACGGCGCGATCTACGCCGGCGGCATCGGTGACGGCGGCAACTGGGGCCAGGACGGCAAGCTGATGCACGGCCTGCAGAAGCTGACCCCCAACGGCGGCCGGACGTTCGACGTGCTGGCGATGCGCGCCGTCGCGGGAGGGTTCGAGGTCGAGTACACCCAGCCGCTGTCGGCGGCGACCGCGGCCGGGCTCGCCGGTCGCTACCGGGCGGCGCAGTGGCGGTACGCGGCGGCGCCCACGTACGGCGGGCCGAAGGTCGACCAGGAGAACCTGTCGGTCGCGTCGGCGACGCTGTCCGCGGACGGCCGGAAGGTCACGGTGAAGCTCAACGGCCTCAAGGCCGGTCGGGTGGTGCACCTGCGCTCGCCGCGCCCGTTCTCGTCGAACACCGGCGTGCCGCTCTGGAACACCGAGGCCTGGTACACGCTCAACAACCTCGTCGGCACCGCGCCGTCGGCCACCCAGTCGTTCGAGGCGGAGAGCGCGGCCCTGTCCGGTGGCGCCGGGGTCAACACCGACCACACCGGCTACACCGGCGCGGGCTTCGTCGACGGCTACGGCACCCCGGGCGCGACCACCCGGTTCGCGGTGAACGCGACGGCGGCCGGCTCGCACAACGTGGGCCTGCGCTACAGCAACGGGCCGAACCCGTCCTCCGGGACCAAGACGGTGAGCGTGTACGTCAACGGCGCGAAGGTCAGGCAGGTCGCCCTGGCCGACACCGGCACCTGGGACACGTGGGCCACGCACACCGAGGCGTTGACCCTGCGGGCCGGCGCGAACACCATCGCCTACCGGGTGGACGCCGGCGACATCGGGCACGTCAACCTCGACCACCTGACGGTCACGCCGGCCCAGCGCGTCGTCCTCTACAACGGTGGCGGCACGGAGAACTGGCGCAACGCCGACGGCAGCGCGCCCTCGTGGCCGGTCGCCGACGGTTCGATGGAGGCGCTGGGCGGCGACATCCGCAGCCGGCAGGTGTTCGGCGACTTCAGGTTGCACCTGGAGTTCTGGCTGCCGAACCTGCCCCCGGACGTGACCGGTCAGCAACGGGCCAACAGCGGCGTGTACCTCCAGGACCGGTACGAGCTGCAGATCCTGGACAGCTTCGGCAAGCAACCGCTGGCCGCCGACGACGCGGGGAGCATCTACCTGAAGAGGGCCGCCTCCCCCAACGCCGGCACCGCGCCGCGGACGTGGCAGACCTACGACGTCACGTTCCGGGCGGCGCGCTTCGACAGCGCGGGTGTGAAGATCGCGAACGCCCGCGTGACCGTGGTGTGGAACGGCGTCACCGTCCACCAGGACTTCGTGGTCGACGGGCCGACGGGCGGCGGCGCGGCCGAAGGGTCGACCGCGGGGCCGCTGCGGTTGCAGGACCACGGCGATCCCGGTGAGAACGTCCGGTTCCGCAACATCTGGGTGGAACCGCTCGGTTGACGCGCACCGCCCGGGTCGCTCCTCGGTGAGCGGCCCGGGCGGACCGGCCCGGGAACGGCCGGTCCAGTGCTCGGCGGCCCCCATCAGTACCCGCCAACCGGCCTGACCCGCCGGTCTCCCTCATGCCCGGCATCCGGCCTGGTATCCGCTGGTCCCGCTCAGTGCCCGGCGGGCCGGCTCGGGGTGGTGTCGTCCGAGGTGAGGCCGCACAGTTCGTCGGCGACGGCCCACAGCTCCTCCTCGCGCCGCTCGTCGTAGGACTCGGCCGAGGAGGGGATCACCTCGCCCCGGCTGATGTAGGCGCCGCTGTCGCCGGGGCGGGGTCCCGTCATCGTCTGCGCGAGCAGCCGACCGGCCTTGGCCTTGCCGGTGACGGTCGGCAGCACCCGCAGCGCGGTGCCGACGACGCCGAACACGGCCTGGCCGACCCGGCCCGCGTCGCGCGCCAGCCCCGTGCCCGGCACCAGCCCGGGGTTGTAGGAGTAGACGTCCACGCCTTCGGGCAGCCGCCGGCGCAGCGCGTGCACGAGGTAGATCACGCCGAGCTTGCTGGTGGCGTACGCGCGCCTGCCCGCGACACCGGTGTCCTCCTGCCCCGGCCGGGCCAGCGCGCGCGGGTCGTCCCACCGGGGCGGCGGGACCAGGCCCATGCTGTTGTGCGCGCTGTCGTGCACGTCGCTGGCCACCACGACGATCCGCGCCGGGTTGGCGAAGCGCGGCCGCAGCAGGTTCAGCAGCAGGTGGTAGGCCAGCACGTTGACGCCGAAGGTCATCTCGACACCGTCGGCGGTGACCTTGCGCGTGGTGGCCATCTGCAGGCCGGCGTTGCCCAGGAACCCGTCCAGCGGCTCGTCGACCTCGGCCGCGGCCCGGCGGATGTCGGCGAACGACGCCAGGTCGCACACCACCTCGGAGACGTTGCGGTTGCCCGTGCGCCCGGCCAGTTCGGCGGCCAGACCGGGCCTGCGGTTGAACACGAGCAGGCGCCGGTCCGGGTGGTGGCGCAGCAGGTGTTCGGCGGCCTCGCGGCCGAGGCCGCGGCTCGCGCCGGTCATCAGGGTCGTCCCCACGGGTCACTCCTGGTACGTAGTTCGAACTGGTACTGAGTACCGTACTGGACTTCGTACCGGACCGCTATGCTGAGCCCATGTCGGGACGGGCGCCGCTGCGCGAGCGCAAGCAACAGCGCGCACGGGAACAGATCGTGGCGGCGGCGTTCGAGCTGTTCGCCGAACGCGGGTTCGCCGCCGTGACGGTCACCGACATCGCCGAACGGGCCGAGGTCGGCCGCACCACCTTCTTCCGCTACTTCGGCGACAAGCAGGAGGTCGCGTTCTCCGACGAGCAGGCGCTGGTCGAGACGCTGACCACGCGGCACCGGGCGTTGCCGCCGGTCACCGACCTGCCATCGGTGGTGGCGCAGCTGCGCGAGGTCGTGGTGGGGCTGTGCCGGGAGCTGACCGCGGACGCCGAGCACTACCGCGCCCATGAACGGCTGCTGCGCGAGAACCCCGAGCTGCGCGACCGCTCGGCGCGGAAGTTCGCGCGGCTGTCCGAGATCTTCCGCGCCACCCTGCTCGAACGGGGTGCGTCGGCCGAGGTGGCGGCGTTGGCGCCGCAGGTCGCGCTGGCCTGCTACCTGGCCGGGAACGCGGTGGCGGATGGCGAACCGGCCGCGTTGCCGGGTGCGGTGGACGCCGCGTTCGCACGTCTGAGCGAATTGGGTGCGCCCGACATCGCCTGAACGCCGGGGAACCGTCGGTCCCGTGGGTTAGGTTTCACCCTGCCATGCGACTCATCGGACGTGACCACCCAGCGGGGGTGCTGCGCGCGGAGGTCGACCGCGCGACGGTCAGCCACGGCGGTGTCGTGCTGGTCGCCGGCGAGGCCGGGATCGGCAAGACCACCTTGGTGACCGGCGCGGCCGAGCAGGCGCGGCGGCAGGGCGCGCTGGTGCTCGGCGGCTCGTGCTGGGACTCCGACAGCGCGCCCGGCTACTGGCCGTGGGTGCAGGTGATCCGGGCGTTGCGCCGGGCCGCCACCGCCGAGGAGTGGCAGGCGGTCGACCGGGGTCCGCTGGCGGTGCTGCTCGGCGAGGCGCCCTCGCAGCACAGCCCGGAGAGCTTCCCGCTCTACGACGCGGTGACCACGGCGCTGGTGGCCGTGTCGCACCACCGGCCGGTCGTGGTCGTGCTGGAGGACCTGCACTGGGCCGACCCGGCGTCGTTGAAGCTGCTGGAGTTCGCCGCGCAGCACACCTGGTTCGAACGGGTGCTGCTGATCGGCACCTACCGCGACAACGAGGTCGACGCCGAGGACCACCCGCTGCGGCCGATGATGACACCGCTGCTGAGCCGCGCCGCCACGGTCGCGTTGACCGGGCTCGCACCGGCCGAGGTCGGCGAGCTGATGGCGCGCACGGCGGGCCGCGAGCCCGATCCCGACCTGGTCGCCGAGGTGCACCTGCGCACCGGCGGCAACCCGTTCTTCGTCGAGCAGACCGCGCGGCTGTGGCACGGCGGCGGCCCGGTCACCGCGATCGCGCCCGGCGTGCGTGACGCGTTGCGGCGCCGGCTGTCGCTGCTGCCCGCCCAGGTCGGCGACCTGCTCACGACGGCCGCCGTGCTCGGGCACGAGTTCCACCGCCGGGTGCTGGCCGCGACGGCGTCGCTGCCGGTGCCCGCGGTGGACCGGCTGCTCGACCAGGCCGCGCAGGCCCGCCTGGTGCTGGGGCTGGGCGGTGGCCGGTTCGCCTTCGCGCACGACCTGGTGCGCGAGACGCTGTACGCGTCGCTGTCCGACGTGGACGCCCGGCACGCGGCCGTGGTGCGCGCGTTGGACGGCGACCCGGCCGACGGCGTGTCCCCCGGCGACCTGGCCCGGCACGCGCACCTGGCCGGTGACGAACTGCCCGCCGACCGCGCGGTGGACCTGATCGTGGCGGCGGCCCGGGACGCGAGCCGCCGGATGGCGGTCGAGGAGGCCGCCGGGCACTACCGGCGGGCGCTGGAGCGGGCCGAGGGCGCCCGCCGGCGGATCGCGGTCGCGTTGGAGCTGGGCAACGAGCTCTACCACTGCGCCGAACCCGCCGAGGCGCGGCGGATCTTCGACGAGGCCGCGGCGTGGGCGCGTGAGCTGGACGATCCGGAGCCGTTCGCCCGGGTCGCGCTCGCGGTCTACCGGTTCGCCGAGGACGAGGGCCAGGCCACCGCCTCGGTGCGCGAGGCGTACGGCCGGTTGATCGGGCCGCCGGCGGACCTGCCGCCGGAGGTGCTGGCGCGGGAGATGAGCCTGCACGCCACCGAGGCGGCGCGGGGCGGTGGCGACGACGACGCGCTGGCCTCGGGTCTGTGGGCGACCCACGACACCACCTCCGGCATCGGCAACGCCGAGCAGCGGCTGGCCCTGACCGACGAGCTGATCACCGTGTCGCGGCGCAGCGGCGACCACACCGCCGAGCACTTCGCCACCTCGTTCCGGTGGGTGGCGCTGGTGGAGCTGGGCGATCCGCGCTACCTCGACCAGGTCAACGCGTTCGTCGCGCTGTCGGAGCGGCTGGGCATGACCCGGTTCAACTTCTCGGCCGCCATCGACCAGTCGATCATCGCCGCGATGCAGGGCCGGTTCGCCGAGGCGGAGGCGTTGCTGGCCAAGGCGACCGAGATGGGCGCGAGCAGCCACCTCGGCTTCCGGATGATGTACCTGCACCTGAGGTGGGCGCTGCTGCTGCCGCAGGGCGGGTTCGCCGCGCTGGACGAGCTGGCGGCCGAGATCCGGGCGAGCAGCCACCCGTTCCCGGGTCTGCTGGAGGGCATCGTCGCCCTCGAACGCGGTGACGTGGCGGCCGCGCGGGTCCACGTCGACCAGCGGGTGCAGGACGACCGCTTCCAGCAGGCGTTCGAGCCGCTGTGGTTGCGGTTCCAGGCGCAGTACGCCCACGCGGCGGGTGACCGGGAGTTGGCGGCGCGGGTGCGCGAGCGGCTGGCGCCGCACCGCGGCAAGTGGTTGGTCTCGCTGTACGGGTGCGACATCAGCGGGCCGGTGGACCTGTGGCTCGGTCTGGTCGACCTGGCGCTGGGCCGGTGCGACGAGGCGGCCGAGGAGCTGGTCGCGGCGCAGCGGTCGGCCGAGCGGATGAGGGCCCGGCCGTGGGCGGTGCGGGCCGGGCGTCACCTGGCGGAGGCGTTGCGCGCGCAGGGTGTGCCGGCCGGGGACCTGGTCGCCTCGGTCGCGCGGGACGCGGCCGCGCTGGGCCTGTCGTCGCCCGACCGGTCCGGCTGCGAGTTCCGCCGCGACGGTGACGTGTGGGCGTTGTCCTACGGCGGGGTCACGGTGCGGGTGCCGGACACGAAGGGGTTGCGCGACCTGCACGTGCTGCTGGGCAGCCCGGGTGAGCCGGTGGCGGCGGTGTCGTTGCTGGCGCCGGAGGCGGTGGCGTCCGCGCGGCTGGGCGGTGACGCGGTGCTGGACGACGAGGCCAAGTCCCGGTACCGGCGGCGGCTGGCGCAGCTGGACGACGAGATCGACCGCGCCTTCGACGACGAGCGGGCCGCCGCCCTGGACCGCGAGCGCGCGGCCCTGCTGGAGGAGCTGCGCGCCGCCGCCGGTCTGGCCGGCCGCACCCGGCGGCTGGGCGACGAGGCCGAACGCGCCCGCAAGGCCGTGACCGCCCGCATCCGCGACGCGCTGCGGAAACTGGACGAACGCCACCCCGGTCTCGCGGCCCACCTGAGGGAGACCGTGTCGACCGGGGCGACGTGCGTCTACTCGGGACACGAGCGCTTCCGGCTCTAGGCCCCGGCCCGTCGGGTCACTTCCGGTTGTACAACCGCATCGTCCAGGCGCCGAACACGGCGGTGAACACGACGCCGTAGCCGAGCGTCCACGTCATCGCGTCCGCGTCGAAGCCGCCCGCCATCAGCGCGCGCACCGCGTCGACCAGCTTGGTGATCGGGTTGACGTTGACGAACGCCTGCAACCAGCCGGGCATCGTGGTCGGCATGACGTAGACGTTCGACAGGAAGGTCAGCGGGAACAGCACCAGCATGCTCGTCCCCATCACGGACTTCTCGCTGCGCAGCAGCAGGCCGAACATCGTCCAGATCCACGAGAACGCGAACGAGAACGCCACCAGCAGCGCCACGCCGAGCACGACCCCGACGAACCCGCCCCCGGGCCGGAAGCCGAGGATCAGGCCGACGACCATGATGGTGAACGACGCCAGCACGTACCGCAGCAGGTCGCCCAGGATGTACCCGACCATCGGCGCGGGCCGCCAGATCGGCAGCGTGCGGAACCGGTCGAAGACGCCCTTCTCGATGTCGGTGTTCACCGCGACACCGGTGTACATGGTGATCATCACGACGCTGGTCACCGTGATGCCGGGCAGCAGGTACTGGATGTACTCCCCCGGCGACCCGGCCAGCGCACCGCCGAACAGGTAGGTGAACATCAGGATCATCATGATCGGGAACGCGGTCACGTCGAACAGCTGCTCCGGCACGTGCTTGATCTTGAGCACGGCACGCCAGCCGAACGTGAGCGACGCCGACAGCGCGGTCGGTTGGCGCGGCTGCTCGGTCTCCAGCAGCACCGCCGCCAAGTCCTCCGCCTTGGGCGCGGGCAGGAGTTCGACTTCCTTGGTGACGGTCACGCCGCCGCCTCCTTCTTGTCGGTGAGGGCCAGGAAGACCTCGTCCAGGCTGGGCTGGCCGAGGGAGAACGTGTCGACGGTGATGCCCTCGCGGGCGAGCTGGGCCAGCGCCTCGGCGGCCTGCTCGGTGGCCCGGCCGGACAGCCGCGCGGTCAGCGCCACCGGGTCGGAGTCCAGCTGCACGTCCGCCTCCAGCGCGCCGGCCAGCACCTGCTGCGCCAGCGGCCGCTGGTCGGCGTCACGCAGCCGCAGGTGCACCGCGCCGACACCGACCGACGCCTTCAGCTCGCCCTTGGTGCCCTCGGCGATGACCTTGCCGCGGTCGATCACCGCGATGCGGGAGGCGAGCTGGTCGGCCTCGTCCAGGTACTGCGTGGTCAGCAGCACTGTGGTGCCGTGCGCGACGACCGCGCGGATGATGTCCCACACCTGGTTGCGGCTGCGCGGGTCGAGGCCGGTGGTCGGCTCGTCCAGGAACAGCAGCTTCGGGGTGTTGAGGATGCTGGCCGCGATGTCGAGCCGGCGGCGCATGCCGCCCGAGTAGTGCTTGACCTGCTTGGCGGCCGCGTCGGTGAGCCCGAACGCCTCCAGCAGCTGCCCGGCCCGGGCACGGGCGTGCGCACGGCTGTGCCCCAGCAGCCTGCCCAGCAGGATCAGGTTCTCGGTGCCGGTCAGGTCCTCGTCCACCGAGGCGTACTGCCCGGTGAGGCTGACCAGTCGGCGCACCGCGTTCGGGTCGGCGCGCACGTCGTGACCGAACACCCGCGCCTCCCCGTCGTCCGGTCGTAGCAGCGTGGCGAGCATGCGGACCGTCGTCGTCTTGCCCGCGCCGTTCGGGCCGAGCAGGCCGTACACCGTCCCGGCGGGCACGGTCAGGTCGACGCCGTCCACCGCTCGGGTGTCGCCGAAGACCTTGACCAGGCCCGACGTTTCGATGGCGTTCATGGTTTCCCTTTCACTAGGAGACGTACGGGCGTCGGGTGCGGGCATCTTTCAGGGCCGACGCCCACCAGGTGAGCTGGTCGAACATCGCGTCCGCGGCGCGGCGGCGGTGCTCGGTGTCGAGCGGTTCGTCGACGAGCAGGTTCACGCCGACGTTCGTGCGCACTGTCATGACGTGCAACTCGGTGAAAACTGAGCGGAGGTGCTCGACCGCGTGGAAGCCCTCGGAGCGGTAGCCGTAGGACACGAACCCGACGGGCTTGGCGTGCCACTCGTCGTAGGCGTAGTCGATGGCCTGCTTGAGGGAGGCCGGGAAGCTGCGGTTGTACTCGGGGGTGACGACGACGAACCCGTCCGCGTCGGCCACCTGCCCGGTGAACCGCCGGATCTCGGGCGTCGGCTGCCCCGGGTAGCACGGCGGGAAGTCGTAGTCGGCCAGGTCGAGCACGACCGGTTCGACGTCCGCGCGCTGTGCGGCGACCTCGGCGACCCACCGGCCGACGCCGTCGCCGACGCGTCCCTCACGGGTGCTGCCGACGATCACGGCGATGTGCAGCGGCTGCATGTGCCACCTCCTCTCACCAAGGAGGCGCGAGACGGCCCGCCAGACGGGATCTGGCAGCACGCCAGATAGCCGAACTCCACGCCTCCACACGCTGTGACGTGCGGAAACGTGGAGTCCGGGTGAGCTGGTGCTAGATGCGGCAGGTGTCCAGGGAGCTGACCAGGATCGCGCGGGCGCCCACGCGCCACAGCTCGTCCATGATGAACGGGGCGTCGTCGCGCGGCACGAGGGAGCGGACGGCCACCCAGCCCTCGCGGGCCAGCGGCGAGACGGTGGGCGACTCGATGCCGGGCACCAGCTTGAACGCCTCCTCCTGCGCCTCGACCGGGCAGTCGAAGTCGAGGATCACGTAGCGGCGGGCGATCAGCACGCCCTGCAGCCTGCGGTGCAGGATCTCGACCGCGCGCACCGCGTCCGGCGCGTCGGCCACGGTGTCGCCCTGGATCAGCACGGCCTCGGACTTGAGGATCGGCGAGCCGAACGTCTCCAGGCCGGAGGTCTTCAGCGTGATGCCGGTCTCCACGACGTCGGCGATCGCGTCGGCCACGCCGAGCTCCACGGCGGTCTCCACCGCGCCGTCGAGCCGGACGAGGTGCGCCTTGATGCCGAGGTCGGCCAGGTGGTGCTCGACCAGGTTCGGGTAGCTGGTCGCGATCCGCTTGCCCTCCAGGCCGGCGGCGTCGTGGATGCCGCCGGGCTTGGACGCGAAGTAGAACGACGCCCGGCCGAAGCCGAGCGGCAGGATTTCCTTCGCGGACACGGTGGAATCGAGCAGCAAGTCACGACCGGTGATGCCGACGTCCAACGACCCCTCCCCCACGTACACCGCGATGTCGCGGGGCCGCAGGAAAAAGAACTGCACATCATTTGCCGGGTCCGCCACGATCAGCTCACGGCCGGACCTGTTCACCCGGTAACCCGCTTCGGCCAGCATTTGGGCCGCGGGAGCACTCAACGAGCCCTTGTTGGGCAGGGCGAAGCGAAGAGGAGCCATGGCCGGGAGTCTCCCACATCGAGCGGCCCGTCCCCGTTCCGGGTATGCCCAGGTGTCCCACGGTGTGGAAACCGCCAGGTGTCGTGCCGGACGTCACCCGTCCGGGCTTCCCACTACGTGAGCACACGACGCCGGCGCATTCAACCGGGTATTCACCCGAGGCCATTGTTGCCGATTGCGGGCGGCCGGTCGGCCAATCAGAAAAAACGGCCCGCGCGCGTTCTCGTGGTCAACGCCCAACCGGCCGTGAACGACACCGCGATCGCGGCCGCGGCGACCAGGAACGCTTTCACCTCGGCCGGGAACGGCAGGGGTCGGGCCGCCACGGCGAGCACGATGAGCACCGGCCCCTGGATGAAGAACGCGGCGAACGCGCCGCGTGCCAGCGCGGTGGCGAGCGGACCGGTGCGGGTCAGCCGCCGTTGCGCCAGGCCGAGCAGCCACACCGAACCGCCGACCACGAGCACCGCTTCCACGACCGCGAACACCAGCGCCTGCCACCGCCAGCCGCCGAGGAACGGTCCCGCCTGACCGGCGAGGTCCGACACGCCCACGGCGACCGTGACGACCGGCACGGACACGACGGTCAGCGCCGCGACCACCCGGCTGCCGCGCCACATCCGTTCCGGCACGCGCCGGGCGAGGCCGGAGCGCGCACCCACGATCCCCACCCCGAACATGGCGATCAGCTGCGGCCACCACCAGACGTGCAGGTCTCCGATCTGGCCGCTGCGCGCCGGGAACCACAGCCGCACGGCGAACGTGCTCACCACGACACCGGCGGTGACGGCCACCAGGTGGCCGCCGGTGAGCGTGACCGGAGTCGCGCGCGGCCTGCCGAACAGCGCGTAGGCGATCGAGAACAGCAGCAGGATCTCGACGAACCACAGCGAGCCGGAGTCCAGCAGCGGGTCGCGGTGGGTGAAGACCCACCACGGCGTGACGTCGTGCCCGGCGGCGCGGTAGGCCACCCACAGCGTCAGCGGCCACACCAGCAGGACCGAGAGCGCGAACGGGATGCCCAGGCGCACGAGTCGGTCCACGACGAACCGGACGGCGCCCTTGCGTGCCACCGACTCCGGCACGAACAGGCCGGACAGCAGGTAGAAGGTGCCCATCAGGAAGAGGCCGGACGGTCCGAGGACGGCCGCGAGCACCACCTCGACGTGTGGTTCGAAGGTGACCTCGTTGACCTCGTCGTACGGCCACCCGCCCACCGCCGAGTACCCGAGGAGAGCGTGCCCGCCGATCACCCAGGCGACGAGCAGCACCTTCAGGTTGTCCACCGCGGCCAGCCGGGACCGCTGCCCCGACTCTGCGGTCATCCTTCCAAGGTAACGGCTCGGGGCGGGAAGGATGCCGGCGGAATCGCGGGTTGCCCGGCCGCACTCCGGCGGGTCCGGGAGCCTGTGCGCGCTCGCCGACCGGGTGCCGCACCACGTCGGGGTGCCGGCACGCGCCGAGCGGTCAGTCGGCGTTCGACCACCAGGTCGCCTGGGTCACCGCGGAGAAGCCCAGCGACTCGTACAGGGGCCGACCCGGCTTGGCCGCGGTGAGCGTCATGGGCAGCGGGAACTCGTTGATGACCGCGTGCATCAGGGCGCGGCCGACGCCCCGTGAGCGGTGCGCGGGCAGGGTGGTCACCCAGTACACGCCGACCGAGTCGGCGTCCTCGACGGTCAGGCAGGCCCCGACCACCGAGTCGTCGAGCCACGCCTTGTGCATCCGGAAGCCGTCCCGGTCCATCAGCGCCACGGGCAGCCCGTTGCCGGTCGGGAAGCCCGGCATCGGGAAGCCGTCGACCACGACCTGCTCGGCCACCGCCCACTCGTCGGTCGTGCGCACGGGCGTGATCCGCACCTCGGGCGGCGGCACGGGCTCGTGCGGCCGGATCATCACGGGCAGGTGCCGCGCGGTGAGCCCGAGCGCCGCGCCGTCGATCGTGCCGAACGAGTCCTCGACCACCACGCGTGCCTCGGCGCGCTTGACCAGCAGCTCCAGTTCGGCGAAGTCGTCCGGGTCCGGGTCCGGGCGCACCGCGAGCACCCGCAGCAGGGTCGGCCCGCTGATCGCGAGGAACCCCGGGCGGGTGATCAGGTCGTGCCCGCGGGCGCGGGCGAGCTCGGTCGTCAGGACGGCGGCGTTGCGCACCGCGAGCTGCGGCGAGGCGGACATGGACCGAACCCTATTCGGCGTGCGACCGCCGGTCAGGTCCATTTCCGCCGTCGCTCACCGGCCGGCGAGGAGCTGGTCGAACGGCACGAACCCGTGGTCGACCCGCTCGGCCGGCGCCCGCCCGGCGAGCAGGTCGGCCAGCTCGCCCGCGGCCCGGTCGATGCGGCCGGGCAACCCCTGCGCGCCCCAGTCGGACGACGCGGCGTACACGCCGGTCGGCACCACGACCGCCCGCAGGTAGGCGAACAGCGGGCGCAGCGCGTGGTCGAGGACCAGCGAGTGGCGCTCGGTGCCGCCGGTCGCACCGATCAGCACCGGCTTGCCCGCCAGCGACGACGGCTCCAGCACGTCCACGAACGACTTGAACAGCCCGCTGTAGGACGCGTTGAACGTCGGCGTCACGGCGATCACCGCGTCCGCGCCGACCACCGACTCCACCACCTCGCGCAGCCGCGCGCTCGGGAACCCGGTGACGAGGTTGTCCGCGACGTCGCGCGCCACGTCCCGGACGTGCACCGTGCGCACCTCCAGGCCGGGCACGAGCCGTTCGGTGGCCTCGGCCAGCCGCGTCGCCAGCAGTTGGGTCGACGACGGCGTGCCGAGCCCGGCCTGCACGACCGCGAGCGCGGTCATCGGCTGTTCACCCCTTCGGCGGCGGCCTTGAGCATCGAGGAGTGGGTGGGCGCGTCGGGCACGTCGGCCGGGCGGCCGACCGCGAACTCGCGGCGCAGCGTCGGCACGATCTCGCCGAGGAGGTCCAGTTGCTCCAGCACGGTCTTCAGCGGCAGGCCCGCGTGGTCCATCAGGAACAGCTGGCGCTGGTAGTCGCCGAAGTGCTCGCGGAAGGTCAGCGTCTTGTCGATGACCTCCTGCGGGCTGCCGACGGTCAGCGGCGTCTGCTCGGTGAACTCCTCCAGCGACGGGCCGTGCCCGTACACCGGGGCGTTGTCGAAGTACGGCCGGAACTCGCGGACCGCGTCCTGCGAGTTGCGGCGCATGAACACCTGGCCGCCGAGCCCGACGATCGCCTGGTGCGCGGCGCCGTGGCCGTAGTGCTCGAAGCGCTCGCGGTAGAAGCCGATCAGCCGCTGGAAGTGCTCCTTGGGCCAGAAGATGTGGTTGGCGAAGAAGCCGTCGCCGTAGTACGCGGCCTGCTCGGCGATCTGCGGGCTGCGGATCGAGCCGTGCCAGACGAACGGCGGCACGTCGTCGAGCGGGCGCGGGGTGGAGGTGAACGACTGCAGCGGCGTGCGGTGCTTGCCCTCCCAGTCCACCACGTCCTCCCGCCACAGCTTGTGCAGCAGGGCGTAGTTCTCGATGGCCAGGTCGATGCCGTCGCGGATGTCCTTGCCGAACCACGGGTACACCGGGCCGGTGTTGCCGCGGCCCATGATCAGGTCGACCCGGCCGTCGGCCAGGTGCTGGAGCATGGCGTAGTCCTCGGCGATCTTCACCGGGTCGTTGGTGGTGATCAGCGTGGTGGCGGTGGACAGGATCAGCCGCTCGGTGCGCGCCGCGACGTAGCCGAGCATGGTCGTCGGCGACGACGGCACGAACGGCGGGTTGTGGTGCTCGCCGGTCGCGAACACGTCCAGGCCGACCTCTTCGGCCTTGAGCGCGATGGCGACCATGGCCTTGATGCGCTCGGCCTCGGTCGGCGTCCGCCCCGTGGTGGGGTCGGGCGTCACGTCGCCGACGGTGAAGACACCGAACTGCATGGCCACTCCTCGATCTGGTAGTTGCGCTTTCAACTACTCGGCACAACGGTACCGGATCACCGGGTATTCCGGTGTTGTCCGGTGGCGCGGAGCACGCCAAGGTGAGTGGCACGCGTCACCGATGGGGGAGGCACGGCAGGGTGCAGCACGAGCTGGTCCGGCGCGCCGCGGAGATCGTCCCGGTCCTGCGCGCCCACGCGGCCTGGGGTGACGAGCATCGCAGGCTGCACGAGGGTGTCCTGGAGGCGATGGCCCACGCGGGTGTGCTGCGCCTGCGGGTGCCCGCCGAGCACGGGGGGCACGAGGCGGATCTGGCCACGGTGGTCGAGGTGATCGCCGAACTGGCCCGCGGTGACGGGTCGGCGGCCTGGACGGCGGCGGTGTGGGCGACGTCCACGTGGGTGGTCGGCCAGTTCCCGGACGGCGTGCGGCAGGACGTCTTCGCCAAACCGGACGTGCGGGTCACCGGCATCCTCAGCCCCACCGCGACGGCCGAGCCGGTCGGCGGCGGCGTGCTGGTCAACGGGCGGTGGGCGTTCACCACGGGCGCGTCGCAGAGCCACTGGACCACCAACGCCGCGATCCTGACACCGGACCGCGTGCCGGTGGCGTTGGCCATCCCGTCGGTCGACCTGGAGGTCGTGGACGACTGGCACACCACCGGCCTGCGCGCGACCGGCAGCGTGACCACGGTGGCGAAGGACCTGTTCGTGCCGGCGGAGCGGGTGCTGCGCCTGGCGCCCGTGCTGCGGGCGCACCCGGACGCGGCCGCCCCGATGTTCCGCGCGCCGTTCATGCCCGCCGCCTGCGCCGCGGTAAGCGCTCCCGCCGCCGGACTGGCGCGGGCGGCGGTGGACGCGGCACGCGGGTCGGCGTCGGCGGCCGCGCTCAGGGAGGCGACGGTGCTGGCCGACGAGGCCGAGTTCCACGCCCGCCGCACCGCCGCCGTGGTCGACCTCAAGGCCGCCGGCGGCGAGGAGTGGACGCCGGAGGACCGCGCCGGCGTGCGCCGCGACCTGGGCGAGGCCTGCCTGCGGGCCCGGGACGCGGTCGACGTCCTCGGCGGGATCGGACCGGCGTCGCACCGCGTCCAGCGGGACGCGCACGCGCTGAACCTGCACGCGATCCTGCACCCCAACGCCAACCTGGAGCGCTACGGCCCGGTGTTCCAGGGCGGACGGCGGGAACGCTGACGCCGGCGCGGGCTACCAGGCGAACAGCAGCGTGACGAGCGCCGCGACCAGGTACGGCCAGGACGTCGAGGTCACGCTCAACGGGCCGGGATCGGGGAAGGTGCGGTACGCGTGGAGGTTCGTGTGCAGGCCTCCCAGGACCAACGTCAAGCCCGTGGTGACTGCCGGTCGCCGGTCAACCCAGCCGACGCCCGACCACGACCACGGTGTCGTCACGCCGCCACCGCACCTCGACGTCACCGAACCCGGCCGCGCGCAGCGCTTCCAGGTGCCAGGACGCGGGCGGGTAGAAGTCGGCGGACTCGCCGTCCACCCGGTCCCGGGCGGCCTCGGCCAACGCCGGGTGCGCCAGCGCCCTTGCCCACCACTCGTGCCACCCCGCCATGCCCTCCCCACCCGACGCGACCGGCCGCACCTCGGGCATCCGGTCGGCGTTGGCGAACACGCCACCCGGCGCGAGCACGTCGTGGACCTCCCCGTACAGCGCCCGCAGCCGGTCCGGGCCGAAGCAGTGCAGCGCGGTCCCGGCCACCACGGCGTCGAACTCCATCCCGGCGCCCCACCCCGGCGCGCCCAGGTCGGCCGCCACCACGGCGACCCGGTCACCCAGCGCGGCACGGGCGATCGCCAGCAGCACCGGGTCGACGTCGAGCACCGTCACCTCGGCGTCGACCAGCCGGGCCGCGATCGACCCGGTGCCGCCCGCCAGGTCGAGCGCCCGACGTCCGCCGGCGACGGCCGCCAGCACGGCGAACGCCTCGTCCCGGTGCGGCAGGAACGGTTCCTGCCGCACATCCCAACCGCGCCGCAGTTCCTCGGCGTCGGCGAAGCTCAGTCGTGTCGTCACACCACCGAGCCTATCGAAAACGATTGTCAGTCGCGTTCGATCAGGTGCCCCACCACGTCCGGACCGGGATGCGCGTGACCCGAACCGTCCCGGCGCTCGTCCGGCGCGGGCAACTCGACCGGCGCACCGTTGTCCGCCGCACCCGCGGGCCGCGGCCCGACCCAGGCCAACGCCAACGCCGTCTCGCCCTTGAGGAACCGGTGCGCCCGCACACCACCCGTCGCCCGCCCCTTCGCCGGGTACGCGGAGAACGGCGTCACCTTCACGCTCTGCCCCGTCGACGTGACCACCATCGGCTCACCGTGCTCGTCATCGTCCGTGCGCACCGCGGCGAAGAACACCACCCGCGCGTCCGACCCCACGTTGATACCCGCCATGCCACCGCCGCGCAGACCCTGCGGCCGCACCAGCGACGCCGAGTACCGCAACAGCGACGCGTCCGACGTCACGAACACCAGCGTCTGCTCGGCATCTGCCAACCAGGTCGCACCGACCACCTCGTCACCCTCCTTGAGGGTGATCACCTCGAACTCGTCCGACCGCACCGGCCACTCCGGCGCGCACACCTTCACCGTGCCCGACCTCGTGCCCAGCGCCAGCCCCGGCGACTCGGTGTCGGTCAACGGCGCGATGCCCACGACCCGCTCACCCGCCTGCAGGTCGACCAGCTCACCGGCCGCCATGCCACCGCTCAACGACACCGTGCCGCTCTGCTCCGGCAACACCGGCAGCGGCAACACGTCCGTCTTGAACGCCCGCCCCCGGTTCGTCACCAGCAGCACCTGACCACGCGCGGTCGTGTGCACGGTCGCCGCCACCGCGTCGTGCTTGATCCGACCGTTGCGCCGACGCGCCTCCGACGACTCCTCCGACTCGGCCGCCGTCCGCGCCACCAACCCCGTCGCGGACAGGATCACCTGGCACGGGTCGTCGGCGACCTCCAGCGGCCCGGCCGGCTTCGACGCCGCCAGCACCTCCTTCAGGTCACCGTCGAGCAGCACGGTCCGGCGCTCCTGCTGGAGGTCCTTGGCCACCTTCCCCAGCTCGGTGGACACGACCTTCTTCAGCACGGCCGGGTCGTCCAGGATCTTGCTCAGCTCGGCGATCTCGTTGCGCAGCTTCTCCTGCTCCGCCTCCAGCTCCAACGAGTCGTAGCGGGTCAACCGGCGCAACGGCGTGTCCAGGATGTAGGTCGCCTGGATCTCGGAGAGCTTGAACGTCGCCATCAAGCCCTCCTTCGCGGCCGCGGCGTTCTCGCTTCCCCGGATGAGCTTGATCACCTTGTCGATGTCCAGCAGTGCCTTGAGCAGGCCCTCGACCAGGTGCAGCCGGTCCTCGCGCTTGCGCCGCCGGTACCGGGTGCGCCGCGTGACCACCTCGTAGCGGTGCTTGAGGAACACCTCCAGCAGCGCCTTGAGCCCCAACGTCCGCGGCTGGCCCTCCACCAGCACCAGGTTGTTGATGCCGAACGACTGCTCCATCGGCGTGAGCCGGTACAGGTCGGCCAGCAGCGCCTGCGGGTTCACCCCGACCTTGCACTCGATCACCACGCGGGTGCCGTTCTCGCGGTCGGTCAGGTCCTTGACGTCGGAGATCCCGGTCAACCGCTTGGACTTCGTCACCTCGTCGGTGATCTTCTCGATGATCTTCTCCGGCCCGACGCCGTAGGGCAGCTCGGTGACCGTGATCGCCTGCCGACCGCGGCTGCCCTCCAGCAACCCGGTCTCCACCTTGGCCCGCATCCGCACCACGCCGCGCCCGGTCTCGTAGGCCTTGCGCACCTCGTCCAACCCGAGCAGCACACCACCGGTCGGCAGGTCCGGGCCCGGGATGAACCCCATCAGCTCGTCCAGCGTCGCGTCCGGGTGCGTCACCAGGTGCCGCGCCGCCGCCACGACCTCGCCCAGGTTGTGCGGGATCATGTTCGTCGCCATCCCGACCGCGATCCCCGACGTGCCGTTGACCAGCAGGTTCGGGAACGCCGCCGGCAACACCGACGGCTCCTGCAACGACCCGTCGTAGTTGGGCCGGAAGTCGACCGTGTCCTCGTCCAACTCGCCGACCAACAACATGGCGGCGGGCGACATCCGTGCTTCCGTGTAACGCGAGGCTGCCGGTCCGTCGTCCGGAGATCCAAAATTCCCGTGCCCGTCGACCAGCGGGGTGTTGAGGGAGAAGTCCTGGGCCAGGCGGACCATCGCGTCGTAGATCGCGGTGTCGCCGTGGGGGTGGTACTTGCCCATGCAGTTGTGCACCACGAAACCGCTGACGACGAACGCGTGCTCGGGGCTCGCGACCTGGATGTCGTAGGTGGTGTCCGGTGCGGCCGGTTCGACGGACACGACGTGTGGGAACGGCTCGTCGGCGGCGTGCCTGGCGGCGCGGATCACCTGGACCAGGCCGTCCTGGCGCGGGCCGACGCCGGTCCAGCGCAGCAGCGCCACGGCGAGCGCGGCGGCGTCACGGCCGGTGATGGTCAGGGTCGTCGCGTCACGGCGGGTGCGGATGCCGGCGTCGGCGAGCACGGCGTACTCGGCGTCGCCGCCGGGCAGCACGACGTCGCGACCGTCGCGCACGCCACCGGCGGCCGTGAACAGGCCCGCGAGGAACGGCGTCCACGTCGACCGGTCGCGCAGCACGGCGTCCAGCCGGCCGGTCGCCGCGGCTTCGAGGCCGGGGTGGCGTGCGAAGGTGAGGGTGAGCCGGTCGCCGTCCTTCTCGCGGGAGGCGGTGATGTCGTGCGCGATGGCCCAGCCGTGCGCGGTGTCGACGGCCTCGGCGTCCGACAGCTCCAGGCGCACCCGGCCGTCGGCGAGCACGTCACCGGAGGCGGCGAGCAGGCCGAGCACGAATCCGGTCGCGTCGCCGTCGGCGAGCAGGTTGGCGTGCCGTTCGGGGCCGAGGCCGACCGTGCGGGCGCCGGTGAGGTCGCGTGCGGCGGTCCAGTCGGCGTCGGTCCAGCTGTGCGGGTCGACGCCGGTGCGGAACCGCTGGCCCGGGGTGACGAGCATCGAGTGGCCGTCGGACCAGGTGACGCGGACGAGTTCCGACACCGGGTTCCGGTAGACCTCGCGCACCTCGACCGGCTCGCCCCGCCCGTCCAGGACGAGGTCGCCGACCTCGATGTCCTCGATCGGCCGCAGGCCTCGCGGCGTCGAGACGAGCGCGCCGCGCACGAAGCAGTCGCCGACCACGCGGGAGGACTTCACGTAGGCGCTGGTGGGCCGGTAGCCCTGCTCGTTCATCGAGAACAGGATCCGGCGGTGCACCGGCTTGAGGCCGTCCCGCGCGTCGGGCAGGGCGCGGGAGTGGATCACCGAGTACGCGTACTCCAGGTAGGAGTCCTCGATCTCGGTGGTCAGCGAGTTGTCGAAGACCTGGGCGCCCGCGCGGTCGAAGGCGGACGGGTCGACCCTGGTCGTGGGGGTCTTGCGGCGTGCCATGGTCGGTCGTTCCCTCGTGTGTCAGGCGTGTCAGATGTCGATGGCGGACTGGTCGACGCGGGCGGACGACTCGACGAGCCACGCGCGGCGCGGCTCGACCTTCTCGCCCATCAGCAGTTCCAGCGCGGCTTCCGCGGCCTCCGCGTCGTGCATGGTGATGCGGCGCACGGAGCGGGTGGCGGGGTTCATCGTGGTCTCCCACAGCTCGTCCGCGTCCATCTCGCCGAGGCCCTTGAACCGGGGTACCGGCTTGACCACGGTCTTGCCGGCCTTCTCCAGCCTGGCGACCTTCTGCTCCATCTCGCGCTGGCTGAAGGTGAAGTGGGTCTCGGCGTTGCGGCCCTTGGTCATGACCTTGTGCAGCGGTGGCATGGCGGCGTAGAGGCGGCCGTCCTCGATCACCGGTCGCATGTACTTGGCGAACAGGGTGATCAGCAGGGTCCGGATGTGCGAGCCGTCGACGTCCGCGTCGGCCATCAGGATGACCCGGCCGTAGCGCATCGTGGTCAGGTCGAACGTCCGGCCGGTGCCGGCGCCGAGGACCTGCACGATGCTGGCGATCTCGGCGTTGCGCAGCGTGTCGGCGAGGCTGGCCTTCTGCACGTTGAGGATCTTGCCGCGCAGCGGGAGCAGGGCCTGGTACTCCGAGACGCGCGCCATGCGCGCGCTGTTGTGCACGAAGACGCCTGCTTCGAGCGCGAAGTTGTGATAGCCGTCGACCGTCAGGTCGTAGACGTCCGCCGTCTCGGTGAGCGGCTCGACCGAGGCGACCGCGTGGTTGACGTGGGCAGCGGCCTCGCGGAGCCGACCCAGGTCACCGTCGAAGCCCTCCAGCAGGCGCTCGAACTTCAGGCCGGTGCGGGCATTGGCCAGGCGGTCTGCCTCGTACGCCGAGGAGATCTCCGCGTCGGTCAGCGTCAGCAACGGCCGCAGCCGCTTGAGCGCGGCCAGGCGCCTGCCTTCCCGCTGCTTGGCGACACGCTCCGACCGGGGCACCGACTCCACGTAACGCGGCCGCCCGGCCTGGACCGCGGCCAGGTGGTCGTTGTCCGGGTCGAGCATCCGCAGCTTCATCCGCAGCGAGTGCCTTTTCCCGAATTCGGGGTGCTCCTGGTGCCAAGCGATTACCGCGGTCCGCTGGCGTTCCCGCTCGGCAGGGTCGGAGAATTGTTCGACCGTCTTGCGGGAGCGCCACGCCAACAGGTTCTCGTCGTCCCACTGCCGCTTGGACCTCTCGCTCCACTCCGCCCGACGACCCGGCTCGGCGAAGAAGAGCCGAACCCGCTCGGCCGCGGCCGCGCGGTGTTCGGGATGTGCCCAGTACGCCGCTTGGCGCTCGCGCATCCGCTCGGCGTACTCGGCCCGCCCGCCTTCGGTCAGCGACCCGTACCAGTCCTGGAAGCCCTGCTCGATCCGCCGCCGGAATTCCGGGTCGGCGTTCAGCGCCGCGAGCCGGGCCAGGCAGGCCTGACGGAAGTCCGGGTCCTTCCACTGCGCCGACAACATCGCCGACTTGAACTCGAGCCCGCCTTCCGCGAGCCAGGCGCGGTAGCCGGCGTGGACGTGCTCCCCCATCATCGCGGCGTGCAGTGCGGCGTGGTCGTCCCACGTCATCCGGCGGAGGTTGCGCGGGTCGTTGTTCCGCTTGTCGACGTCCACGTGGTGACGGACGGTGCCGTTGTCGGCGCTGTCGTGGCCGTGGCGGAGGTTGTGCGCGTCGGCGAGGTAGTGCGTGTAGACCCACTCCTCGCGGTCGTTCATCCAGACCCGCTCGTAGCCGTCGAGCTTGTCGCCCGAGGCCTTGGCCGAGATCGACCGGTACAGCGGCATCAGCGAGTCACCAGGCTGGAGCTGGTCAGCCCGCCGGTAGGAACCGTCGCGGAGTCGGAACAGGTGGTCCGGGGTGCAGCGGACCGATTCGCCGCTGTCGAGCGTCACGCGCACCAGCGGCGCGTCCCGCTTGGTCAGCCGGGGCTCCACGAGCGGTGCGACCACGACCCGGCCGGCACGGTTGGTCGTGTAGCCGAAGTGCGTGACACCGCGTTCCCAATCGGCGGCGAGTTCGGCGAAGCTCATCGCACGTCCCGACGCCAGCGCCACCAGGGTGTCGCCGGTAAAACAACCGAGGGCGCTGTCGCCTTCCACGAGAAAAAGTTCGCTTCGCGAAACACCGGTGGTTCGGCAGTCGACGAGCTTCGCGGGCATCGCGGCGCCTTCGAGGGCGGTCTTGCGGCGCGCGGCGTCCTTCTGGTGCTTCTGGGTGAGGCGGACGCGGGCGGCGTCGACGACCTTCTGCAGGACGACCTTGGCCTCGGACTTGGTGCGGCGGTCCTCGGTCCAGGCCTTGATGTGCTTCTCGACCACGCCGAGCGTGACCTTGGTGATGCCCGCGGTGGACAGCTCGTCCTTGGTCTGCGAGGTGAACTGCGGCTCGGGGATGCGGACGTGGACGACGGCGGTCATGCCTTCCAGCACGTCGTCCAGGGTCGGCGGGTCCTCCTTGGGCTTGAGCAGGCCCCTGGTCTTGCCGATGGCGTCTTGGACCGCCTTGAGCACGGCGCGCTCGAAGCCGCGGCGGTGCGTGCCGCCGTGCACGTTGCGGATCGTGTTGGTGAAGCACTCGACGGTGCGCTCGTAGCCGGTGCCCCAGCGCAACGCGATCTCGACCTCGGCCTGGCGTTCGACCTTGGACCGCATGACGCCGTTCTCGTCGGCCGCGTTCTCGTGGTAGATGCCGTCGCCGGTGATGAGCAGGGTGCCGGAGACCGGTTTCTCGCTCGCGGGCGCGAGGTGGTCGACCATGTCGACCAGGCCGCCGGGGTAGTGGAACGTCTCCTCGGCGATCCCGCCGTCGGCGGCGACGCGCAGCACGTAGGTCACGCCGGGGACGAGGAACGCGGTGTTGCGCAGCTTGGTGCGGACGGCCTCGACGTCGAGCGCGGCGCTGTTCTCGAAGTAGCGGGCGTCGTGCCAGTAGCGGATGGAGGTGCCGGTGCGCTTGGTGCGGCCGGTGACGCGCAGGCCCGACTGGCGGGTGAAGGCGGCGTCGGGGCCGGGGCCGTCGAACACGCCGGGGACGCCGTGCGCGAACGACATCTCGTGGGTCTTGCCCTCGCGCCGGACGACGACGTCGAAGCGGTGCGACAGGGCGTTGACGGCGGAGGCGCCGACGCCGTGCAGGCCGCCGGAGGTCTTGTAGCCGGAGCCGCCGAACTTGCCGCCGGCGTGCAGGCGGGTGAGCACGAGTTCGACGCCGGACAGGCCGGACTTGGCGTGGGTGCCGGTGGGGATGCCGCGGCCGTCGTCGTCGACCTGGACGCTGCCGTCGGCGTGCAGGGTGACGACGATCTTGGTGGCGTGGCCGGCCACGCCCTCGTCGGTGGAGTTGTCGACCACCTCGGTGAACAGGTGGTTGATGCCCCTGCTGTCGGTGGACCCGATGTACATGCCGGGGCGCTTGCGTACCGCCTCCAGACCCTCCAGGTGGGTCAGGTCGTCGGCCCCGTACAGGATCTCAGCGGTCACCGGGTCGGTCTCCCCAGGTCGTGGCGTGCGTCGAGCGGTTCACGGTAACCGAGGAGGGTGGCGCGGGATCCGCGTCCCTCCCGGTCCCACCGATTACCGTCGGACAAGTGTTCCGGCAAGTCATCCGCGATCTTGCCATAGTGGGCTCGAACACAGGTTCGAAGGATGGCATCACAATGGAGCAGGGGCTCCACGAGTGCGGACGACCTTCCGGGGTTCGTACCCG
Organism: Actinosynnema sp. NPDC050801; assembly: GCF_040673975.1. Lineage (NCBI taxonomy): Bacteria > Bacillati > Actinomycetota > Actinomycetes > Pseudonocardiales > Pseudonocardiaceae > Actinosynnema > Actinosynnema sp. NPDC050801. The sequence continues at coordinate 49,383 of NZ_JBFAQZ010000022.1, forward strand.
TCGCGCTGCGGTTCCACGCCTGGTGCGGGCCTGGCTGGTGGCGTCGGCGTTGAGCGGTGTGCCGTCGACCGTGCACGCCGTGTCGACCGGTGGTGACGTTCTGCGTTCGACGCGGGCGGCGGCGACGCTGCTGGGAGGCACGGGTGTGATCCGCGGCGCGCTCGCGCACTTCGGCGTGTCGGCCTGCTGGACCGTCGTGCTGGCGGCCGTGGACGGGCGGTGGCCGTTGGACGCGCGCACGGGCGCGGTGGCCGGTGCGGTCGTCGCGCTGGTGGACCTGGAGGTGGTCGGGTGGCGGTTCCCGGCGGTCCGGGCCTTGCCGCGGGCGGCGCAGTGGGCGGACCACGTGGCGTTCGGTGCGCTGGTGGGAGCCGTTCTGCGGTCCACAGTGGACGGGCGTGGTGGAGTGCGCCTACCCCCGTTCGGGTGTCATCCGCGTAGAGTGCTGGCGTTCCCGCGCTGTCGTGCCTGGAGGTGATCGGGCGCCTTGATGTTCCGACGTGCCGCACCGAAGGAGCGTGCCCCGCAGGTGGAGCCGGTGGTCGAGCGAGAACCCGTGGTCCAGACCGCGCCGCCCGTACCCGCGCCGGCCCAGTTCTCGGCGTCGTTCGCGGGCGCGACGCTGGTGGTCGGGCCGCCCGGCGGCGCCGGTCCGGCCGCGGTCGCGCTGGCTCGCGGCCTGCCGGTCGACCGTGGTCGCACGGTGGTCGTCATCGACCCGCCCAACGGCGACGAGACCTCGTTCTGGCCCGCCGTGGCCGCCGCGTTGCAGGGCCGCGGGCCGGTGCGGCTGATGACGCCCCACTCCGGCTCGATGCGGCCGACCGCGCCCGCCCAGTGGCTGACCGAGCAGTTGCAGGCCGAGGTGGTGGCGCCGGACGGCGCGGTCACCACGGTGCCGGGCGCGGCGTTCGTCGCGGGCAACGGCGGGTACGGCTGCTGGCTGCGGTTCCTGCCGGGCGCCTCGCCGGTGCCGATGGGCAGGCGGTTCCCGGTGCCGAACTGGGAGGCGGTGGACCCGAACACGCCGTGGCCGACCGGTGACGTCGGCATCTCCGAACCCATCCCGGCCGGGCTGTGGCTGCGCGCGCAACGGGCGCAGTTCGATCCCCAGGCGCCCGACGCGCGGGCGGTCCTGGGCCTGCCGTGCCGGGACAACGTGCTGACCGTCGTGGTCGGCGGTCCGGGCCAGCCGCCCATCCCGACCGACGAGGTGTGCCGCCTGCTCGGCGGGCTGCCGTCGGCGGCGCGGTCGCGGGTGCGGCTGGTCTGGTACGGCGGCGAGCACCAGGCGCAGGCGGTGACCGACCAGCTCGGCGAGCCGATCTCGCTGTACACGGGTTTGCCGGTGGGGTCGCTGCGCAGCGGTGCGGCGGTGGTGGCGGTGAACCCGCGCGGGCAGCAGACGTGGCGGCCGTACGTGACCGAGGTCCGCCACACCCCGGCGGGTCCGCCGATCGTGTCGGGTTACCGGGTGCCGGTGCCCGGCCTGGTCGAGCGGGGCGCGGGCATCTTCGACCTCGGCGGTGGCGTGGTGCTGGAGGTCGTGCCGTCCGGGTTGTGGGTGCGTGACGCGGAGGACAACGGCCCCGAGGTGCGGTCCCTGCCGGTGGACCCGGAGTGGGCCCGGCTGACCGTCGGCTCGCCCGGTCGCACGACGGCGGGCGCGGTCGCGGTGGCGGGCGCGTCGCTGGTCGAGCGGCTGGAGCCGGAGGTGCGGCGGCTGCTGAAGGTCGTGTTCTGCGACCCGGCGCCGATGCCGCGGCCGCCGGTGGCCGAGGAGCCGCCGCTGCCCGTGACGGCCGACGAGCCGGTGCCGCTGAGCGTGGACGGCCCGTTGGCGGACTCCCCCGCGCCGGTGTGGGGCGAGCAGGTGGGCGAGGAGGTCGTGCCGGTCGACCACCGCAGCACGGAGCCGGAGCGCGACGCGTTGCGCCGGATGCTCGGGGAGCGCTACGGCGAGCACGCGGCGGTGGCGTGCCGGCACATCGTGGAGCGGCCGGACGACCCGGAGGCGTTCGAGGCGGTGGTGACCGATCTCGCGGCGGTGTCGGCGTGCCTGCGGCACGACGAGGAGATCCTGGTCGAGGCGTTGCGCAGCGGGAAGCTGGGTCGGCTGTGGCCGTACGCGGCGGCGGTGGTGTCGGGTCTGCGCCGGCTGCCGACGCACCAGGGCGTGACGGTGTGCTGGGGCGAGCCGCGCCGGTTCCGCACGGGTGACGTGCTGGTCGAACACGGTCTGCTCAACACCGTGGCCGGGCCTTCGGTGCCGGTCGACGGGCGGGTGGAGTTCCTGCTCTGGTCGGCGACCGGGCGGCGGGTGTCGGTGGTCGACTCGTTCGGCAGCGTGATCCAGGAGCGGGTGGTGTTCGCGCCGGGCACCGCGTTCAAGGTGCTGGCGGTGGTGGAGGCCGAGGAGTCGGCGCCGATGCAGGTCATGGCGCAGGAGGTGGTGGGGCGCCACCACGAACTGCCGCCGGGTGTGCTGGGCAGCCTGGAACGGGCCGCGGTCGCCCTGCGCAACCACGCCCGCGCCACGGCCTGAGCGCCCCTGACCGACCCGAGACCCGGCAGACAGGCGGTCGCGCAGGGCGATAGGCGCAGGGCGATAGGCGCAGGGCGATAGGCGCAGGGCGATAGGCGCAGGGTTCCAGGCGCAGGGCGATAGGCGCAGAGGCGCTCGTCGGCAGCGGCGCGAGGCCTCGCGGCCCCGGCGGGGTGTGGTCAGTAAGCGGCCGCGCGGTCGGCGAACTGCGGTGCGGGCGCGACGCCGGCCGACGCCGGGTAGGAGATGCGGTCGAGCACGCCGTCGGAGGTGTAGCGCTGCGACGGTGCGGCGGCCAGCTGGTCGAGCCACACCGCGGAGCCGTAGCGGGCGTCCTCCCCCGTCGGGTCCTGCGACCGGATGCGCGGGGTGTTCTGCGGGTCGAAGTCCGCCGCGTACGGCGACGGCGCCGGTCCCGCGCCCACCATCAGCACGCACGCGTACTGGTACGACGTCCCGCCGGAGCCGCCGCGGAGGGCGAGCGCGCCGTTCGACGGGATCGCGCCGAACGGCAGGGCGAGGCTCGACACCTGGTACTCGGGCACGGCCTGCTGGATCTCCCGCTGCCCGGCCGCGATCGCCTCCTGCACGCCCTGGTCACCGGCCATCGCGAGGTTGGTGTGGTCGCGCGTGTGGTTGCCGATCTCGAACCCGTGGTCGCGCAGCCAGCGCAGGGCGGCCCCGTCGGGTGACCCGAACGGCCCGGCGTTGACGTACATGCTGGCCACCGGTCGGAAGCCGGGGTGCCGGGCGGCCACGTCCAGCAGGATCGCGATGGCCGTACCGGGCGCCGGCTGCCCGTCGGGGCCGAGCGCGAACTGGGTCGCGTCGCCGTCGTCGAACGTGAGCACGACCGGGTGGGCGCCGGCCGGGAGGTCGATGCGCCCGGTCGCGTACTCCGCGGTGGTCACCGGCACGTACCCCTCGCGGGCCAGCCGTTCGAGCTCGGCGCGGAACGCCGCCGGTGTCCGGTCGTAGACCGACGTCGTCTGCTCGACCAGCCGGTGGTACATCAGGATCGGCACCTGGCCGAGCTCGTTGGCGCCCACGGCCGCCGGGTCCGGTGCCGCCGAGGACGACGGCGGGGACGACGGCGGGGAGGACGAGGACGCGCCGGGCAGTTGCGCTGCGGCCTCGTCGGGCGGCCCGGCCGCCGGTTGGGCGGCGCACGCGCAGCACAGGGCCGCGACGAGCGCCACAACGGTCCGGACGGGCCTCGGCGACATGCTGTTCACTCCCGCATGATTTCCCGTCCGGAGCCGGTTGACAGCGCTGTACACCCCATCGGATGACCTTCGGTTTGGCGGTCGACTCCCCGGTTAAGCCGCAGGTGGCCGAGCCACGTCGAGATCGGAGTCGCCTGATGTCGGAGTCACCCCGCAAGTTCAAGCGCGTGCTGATACCAGCGGTCGGTGTCGTGGTGCTGTTGCTGATCGCGGGGGTCGTCACGACGATGCTGCACGGCCGCGGCGTCGGGCTCGCCGTGGCGGAGCTGGGCGAGGGATCCGCTGTCACTCCTTCGGGTGTCGAGCGCGTGTCCATCACCACCGCCGACGCCGGTGGGCTCGACCGTGTCACCGTGCACGTGGACGGACAGCCGGTCGAGGCACGACGTGCCGACGGCCGCATGACGTTGACCGGGGTGAAGCTCGCCGAGGGCAGGCACACGCTGTCGGTCCGGGCGGCCAACCCGCTGCCGTGGATGCCCGACGTCGAGGTGGAACGCGAGTTCACCGTCGACGCCACGCCGCCCGCGTTGACGGTGGACGTGGCCGAGGCCGGGTCGCCGCGCGGTCCGGTGACCCTGAAGGGCAGCGCGGACGGCGCGGACTCGGTGAAGGTCGGCGACCAGCAGGTGCCGTTGCGCGACGGGAAGTTCGAGGCGTCGCTGAAGGAGGTGCCCGCCAGCGTCCGGGTCGAGGCCACCGACGCCGCGGGCAACGCGCAGCGGCACGACGTCGCGGTCAAGGTCACCCACCCCGGGATGCGCGGCGTGCACATGAGCGCCGCCGCCTGGGCGACCGCGTCGTTGCGCGACCCGGTGCTGGCGATGGCGCGCGAGGGCCGCATCGACACCGTGCAGCTCGACATCAAGGACGAGAGCGGCGAGATCGGCTACGACTCGCAGGTGCCGCTGGCCAGGCAGATCGGCGCGAACCGCAACTACTACGACGCCCGCGCGGCGATCGACGAGCTGCACAAGATGGGGCTGCGGGTGGTCGGCAGGCTGGTGGCGTTCCGCGACCCGGTGCTGGGCAAGGCGTCGTGGGAATCGGGCGCGCGCGACCGGGTGGCGCAGAACTCGTCCGGCGCGCCCTGGTCGGCGCACTACGGCGAGTACGCGTTCACGAACTTCGCCAACCCGGAGGTCCGCGCCTACAACATCGCCATCGCCGAGGAGGCCGCGTCCCTGGGCTTCGACGACATCCTCTACGACTACGTGCGGCGGCCGGACGGCCCGCTCGGGCAGATGGTGTTCCCCGGCCTGGCCACCAGCCCCGAGCAGTCCATAGTGGACTTCCTGAAGGACAACCGGGCGGCCGTGCGGCCGAAGGGCGCCTACCTGGGCGCGTCGGTGTTCGGCATCGCCGCGCACAGCCCGACGGACGTCGCGCAGGACATCCCGGCCATCGCGGCGCACGTGGACTACGTCGCGCCGATGGTCTACCCGTCGCACTGGGGTCCCGGCGAGTACGGCGTGGACAACCCGAACGCCAAGCCGTACGAGATCGTGCGGGCGTCGGTGGCGGACTTCGTCGGGATGACCGGCGGCACCGGCTCGACGGTGGTCCCCTGGCTGCAGGCGTTCTCGCTGGGCCACCACTACGGCCCCGGTGAGGTCCAGGCGCAGGTGCGGGCCACCCGGGAGGCCGGCGCACCGTCGTTCCTGCTCTGGAACGCCGCCTGCACCTACGGATCGGCCGGCCTGGAGCCCGCATGAGGTGGTTCCCGCTCCTGCCCTACCTGACCGGCGTCTGCCTGGCCGCGACGACCGTGGTGGCGTTGGACGTCGGCGCGGCGGCGCGGTCGACGACCGTGGCCTGGCCCGCCGCCGGGGTCGTGCCACCCGCCCCGCCGCAGGCCTCGACGAGGAGCACGCCGGTGGTCGACGCGGTGCGCTCCGGCGCGGACCTGCCGCCCGGTCCGGCGTTCCCGGAGCAGGGCGCGGGCACGTGGCACGTCGTGCCGCCACCGGGTGGCGGCGGCACGTCCGGCATCACCTACGCGGTGGAGGTCGAGGACGGGGTGGTGCTGCCCAACGGCGACGACTCGTTCGCCGCGGTGGTCGACTACGCGTTGCGGCACCCGCGCGGGTGGTCCACGCGGCAGGCGTTCCGGCGGGTGGGCGGCGAAGTGGAACCGGAGCTGCGGATCCGGTTGACCTCGCAGCGGACCGCGCGGTCGCTGTGCGGGTTCGAGCTGCCCTACGACACGTCGTGCCGGATCGGGCCGGCCGTGCACCTGAGCACCGCGCGCTGGTTCCGCGGCGCGCACACCTACGGCGACGACCTGCGTCGTTACCGGCTCTACGCGGTCAACCACGAGGTGGGGCACTTCCTCGGCCTGGGCCACGTGGTGTGCCCCCAGGACGGCGCGCCGGCGCCGGTGATGATGCAGCAGACGCTGAGCGTCGACAACGACGGTCTGGCCTCGATCACCACGGGCAGCGACCAGGGGGTCGTGGTCACCCCGGACGGGAAGTCGTGCAGGCCGAACCCGTGGCCGTGACGGTCGGGTCGATCCGGTGCGAGAGCCGGTAGGAGTCGGTCGCGTCCGCGCGGCGGCCGAGTCGGTCCAGCGCCCAGCCGCGCAGGAACGCGGCGCGGGCCGCGGGCCGACCGCCCAGCGCGACGGCGCGGTCGAACGCCTCGACGGCTTCCGGCCACCGCCGTGCGGCCAGCAGGGCGTCTCCGCGCACGGCCCACGTGCGGTGGTCGTGCGGCGCGAGCGACACCAGTTCGTCGGACGCGGTGACGGCGCGGTCCGGTGAACCGGTGCGCAGGTGGGTCCTGGCGATCGTCTCGTGCAGGGGGAACGCGTGGTCGGCCCAGGCCAACCGGTCGAGCGCGGTGGTCGGCCGGACCTCCAGCTGCGCCCGCGACGCCAGGTCCAGCAGCCGGAACGTCTCCACCACGTCGCCGCGCAGGAACGGGACGAATGCCAGGGCGCGGTGCAGCGACTGCCTCGCCAGGCCGTCCGCCGGCGGCAGTGCCCGGGCGAGTGCGGCGGCTTCGTGCAGCGGGGGCGTGTCGTCGCCCCGGCGTCCGTTGCGGACCACGACGAAGAGCGCGATCGCGCGCCGCGCGTCGGCCGGCAGGCGTTCGTCCCGGGCTCCCCGCAGGGCCAGGGCCTCCAGGTCGGCGGGCCGGTGGGGGTGCCAGAACAGCACCGCGAGCTGCTTCACGGCCGTGGTCGGGTCGAACACGTGGGTGCGCGGGTCGACCTGCGCCATCCCGAGCACGTCCGCCGCGTGCCGCTGGTAGCCGAGGCGCAGCAGCAGGTCGGCCGCCGTCACGCGGTCGTCCGGGTCGACCGACCGCTCGCGGACCCGTGACCACAGGTCGGAGGCCAGGTCGGCGGGGAACACCGCCATGTCGCCGCCGATCGCGTCGACCCGTCCCAGCGAGGCGGCGTCGTACACGCGCTGCATCGGCGACGAGCTTGTGGTGAACCGGGGCAACGCCGCCGTGGTGCCGGCCGCGAGGTGCCGGGCGATGGTGTGGGTGACGACGGCGTGCGGCGGCGAGGTCTCCCCCGGCTCGTGCAGCCCGACGTACACCCGGCACCGCACCGGCACCCCGGCCGTCGCGAGCGCACCCAACCGCACGGCCAACGCCCGCGGCCCGGGATCGGGCAGGTATCGCGGCGGCACGACCACAGTCGCCTCCCGCTCCGACCCTGCCCGTCCCGCACGCCGGCCGCCACCACCCGAACCGGTCATGACGCCACGGCCACCGTCGCCCGGACGCGCCTCCGCACGACGGTGGCCTCGCCGATCACCGCACCGCGGCGATCGTCCATGCCCCCAACACATCCACCGCAAGGCCGCGCCCACCCCACCCACGAGCTCGCGCCACCTCACCCACCCCATGAGGTCGCGCCACCCGGCTCCACCCCACCGCGAGGTCGCGTCGGTCGTTCGCGTCCTCATTTCCCGGCGATCACGCTTTTCGATCGTCGGGAAATCAGGGCGCGAACGACCGACTTCCAGGCGACCTCGCCCGCCGTCTGCGGAGCAGCGGCTATCCAACACAGGCGCGAACGACCGACTTCCCGGCGACCGAGCCGCCGCCTGCGGAGCAGCGGCAAATTACACAGCGGCCAACAGGCTCTGGTACCAGTAGAAGCTCGCCCGCGGCGTGCGGACCAGCGTCTCGTAGTCCACGTGCACCAGGCCGAACCGGTGCTTGTAGCCGTGCGCCCACTCGAAGTTGTCCAGGAACGACCACACGAAGTAGCCGCGCAGGTCGACCCCGGCGGTGATCGCGTCCCGGGCCGCGGCGAGGTGGGTGCGCAGGTAGTCGATGCGCTCCTGGTCGACGAACCCGGGGTTGTCCGGGTAGACGCACCCGTTCTCGGTGACGTACACCGGCGGCAGGTCCGGGTACCGCTCCCTCAGGTCCACCAACGTCTGGGTGAGCCCTTCCGGCTCGACCGGCCAATTCATCGCGGTGCGCGGGACGTCCGGCAGGCGCGTGGTGTCGATGCCGACGTCGATGGACGTGCGGGTGGCCGGGTCGGGGTCGCGGTGCGGCGCGTCGGCCACGTGCTGCCGGTAGTAGTAGTTGATGCCCACGTAGTCCAGCGGCGTGGAGATCAGCTCCAGGTCGCCGTCCTGCCGGAACGACAGGTCGGTGACTCCCGCGAAGGTGTCCTCGTAGTCGTCCGGGTAGCGGCCGGCGAACAGCGGTTCGGTGAACTGGCGGCGCAGCAGCAGGTCGTGCCGGCGCGCGGCGGCGACGTCGGCCTCCGACGAGGTGACCGGGGTCGACGGCGACTGGTTGAGCACGATGCCGAACTCGTGGCCCGCCGTGCCGCGCATGGCCTGCACCGCGAGCCCGTGCGCCACCATCAGGTGGTGCGCGGCGGCGAGGGAGCCGTGGCCCTCCCGCGCGCCGGGCGCGTGCCTGCCCTCGCCGTAGCCGACGATCGCGGACACGTACGGCTCGTTGAACGTCGTCCACTTCGACACCCGGTCGCCCAGGGCGTCGTGCACGACCACCGCGTACTCGGCGAACCGCTGCGCGGTGTCCCGCGACCGCCAGCCGCCGAGCTCCTCCAACGCCTGCGGCAGGTCCCAGTGGTACAGCGTGAGGAACGGCTCGATACCGCGTTCCAGCAGCCCGTCGACCAGCCGGCTGTAGAAGTCCAGCCCGCGCGGCTCGACCCGGCCCGCGCCGGTCGGCAGCACCCGCGGCCACGACACCGAGAACCGGTACGCGTCCACGCCGAGCTCGCCGAGCAGCGCCAGGTCCTCCGGCATCCGGTGGTAGTGGTCGCACGCGACGGCTCCGGTGTCGCCACCGGCGACCGCGCCCGGCACCGCGCCGAACGCGTCCCAGATCGACGGGCCTCTCCCGTCTGCGTCCACCGCACCTTCGATCTGGTAGGCCGAAGTGGCGACGCCCCAGCGGAATCCTTGGGGGAAGTCGGTCAACTGAAACTCCTAGGCACGCTGTTAATGTGGGGAAGGTGGCGAGCAACCGCGTGAAGCGGGCGTTCAAGTACCGCTTCTACCCGAGCGCGTCGCAGGAGCGGGAACTGCTGCGCACGTTCGGCTGCGTCCGACTCGTGTACAACAAGGCACTGGAAGCCCGGACCGTCGGCTGGTACGAGCAACAGCGGCGAATGAGCTACGGGGAGACCTCCACGCTGCTCACCGCGTGGAAGAAGACCGAAGACCTCGTCTTCCTGAACGACGTGTCGAGCGTGCCGCTCCAGCAGTGCCTGCGTCACCTGCAAGGCGCGTTCACGTCCTTCTGGGAGAAGCGGACGCGGTATCCGAAGTTCAAGTCCCGCAAGCGTGGTCGGGCATCGGCGGAGTACACCCGTTCGGCGTTCCACTGGCGCGACGGCCGGCTCACCCTCGCGAAAATGGCCGAACCGCTGGACATCCGCTGGTCCCGTCCTCTGCCGGAGCACGCCGAACCGTCCACGGTCACCGTGTCGCGGGACACAGCGGCCCGGTGGCACGTGTCGATCCTGGTCGAGGCCACGATCGAGCACCTGCCACCGACCACGACCGAGGTCGGGGTGGACGCCGGGCTGACCGCCCTGGTCACCCTGTCCACCGGCGAGAAGATCGCCAACCCCCGCCACGGGGAACGGGACCACCTCCGGCTGGCACGCGCCCAAAGGGCGTTGTCCCGCAAGCAGAACGGGTCCGACAACCGTACCAAGGCCCGGCTGAGGGTCGCACGCGTCCACGCCGGGATTGCCGACCGGCGCCGGGACTTCCTGCACAAGTTGTCCACTCGGCTCGTCCGTGAAAACCAAACGGTCGCGATCGAGGACCTCAACGTGCGGGGCATGATGAGTCACCGGCACCTGGCACGCGTCATCGGCGACGCGTCCTGGGCGCAACTGCGGTCGATGCTCGACTACAAAGCCCGGTGGTACGGGCGTGCACTGGTCGTGGTCGACCGCTGGTACCCGAGCACGAAGACGTGCTCGCGATGCGGGCACCTGCTCGACCGGATACCGATGAACGTCCGGGAGTGGACCTGCCCCGGATGCGGCGCCGAACACGATCGCGACGTGAACGCCGCGAAGAACATCCTGGCCGCCGGGCGGGCGGTCACAGCCTGCGGAGTCGGAGCAAGACCGACCCGACGTCAGTCGGCGAGGCATCTGGCGCAATCCTCCTCTCATGGGTGGAAGAAACAGGAACCGCCGGGCGTGAGCCTGGCGGCACCCCGGCTTCGCGGCCGGGGTGGACGTCAAGCAAGGAGCTCTCGAATCAGCCCTTCAACGCACCCTGCATGATCCCGCCGACGATCTGCCGGCCGAACAGGAGGAACACCGCGAGCACCGGCACGGTGCCGATGGTCGCCGCGGTGAGCACGAGGGTGTAGTCGGTGGTGTAGCCGCTGGCCAGGGTGGACAGGGCGGTCTGCACGGTGGGGTTCTCCGGGGTCAGCACGACCAGTGGCCAGAAGAAGTCGTTCCACGCCTGCATGAACGTGAACAGGCCGAGCACGGCGGCGGCAGGGCGGGCGGCGGGCAGCACGACGTGCCAGTACAGGCGCAAGGAGCTGCACCCGTCCATCCGCCCCGCCTCCAACAGCTCGTCGGGCACCGCCCGCTCGAAGTACTGTCGCATGAAGAACACGCCGAACGCGGTGACCAGGCCGGGCACGATGACCGCGTGGATCTCCCCCGCCCAGCCGAAGTCGCTCATCATCATGTACAGCGGGATCACGCCGAGTTCGGTGGGCACGGCCTGGGTGGCGACGACGAGCAGCATGAGCGCCGACCTGCCGCGGAACCTCAGCTTGGCGAAGGCGAAGCCCGCCAGGGTGGAGAAGAACACCACCGACAGGGTGATCGTCCCCGACACGATCAGCGAGTTCATCATCGCCAGCGCGAAGTCCGACTGGTCGAACACGCGCGAGATGTTGGCGAACAGGTTGCCGCCGGGTACCAGGACCGGCGGCACGCTGTCGACCTTGTCCGGCGTCTGCGACGACACGACGAGCGACCAGTACACCGGGAACGCCGACCCGGCGAGCACCGCGATCAACGCCGCGTAGGTCCACGGTCCGGGTAGCCGCATCGCCCGGCGCTGCCGGTGCGGCGCGGGCGTGGCCGGCACCAGCGGTTCGAGCACGGTGGTCATGTCCAGCCCTCTCAGTCGGTCCGGATGCGGCGTGCGGCCAGGTAGCTCAACCCGGTGATGACGACCGTCGCGATGAGCAGCAGCCAGGCGATGGCCGACGCGTAGCCGAAGTCGAACTTCGTGAAGCCCTGCTCGTAGAGGTAGAGCGCGGCGGTCTGGAACTGCCGGTCCGAGCCGCCGGTCGCCGCGCCCGCGCCGGGGTTGAACAGCAGCGGCTCGGCCAGCAGCCGCATGTTGCCCGCGGTGGCGATCACGGTGGAGAAGATGATCTGCGGGCGCAGCATCGGCACGGTGATCCGCCAGAACTGCTGCCACGAGCTCGCGCCGTCCAACCGGGCCGCCTCGTACACGCTGGTCGGGATGGCCTGCATGGACGCCAGGAAGATCAGTGCGTGGTAGCCGGTCCAGCGCCACACCACCATCGCGGCGATGGCGGTGTGGGAGCTGCCGGTGCCCGCCTGCCAGTCGATCCGGCCGGCGTCGAACAGCTCCAGCGTCCAGTTGATCAGGCCGAAGTCGCGGCCGAACAGCTGCGCGAAGATGATCGTCACTGCGGCGACGGAGGTGATGTTGGGCAGCAGCACGCCCATCCGGAAGAACGTCCGGCCGCGCAGCCGCCGGTTGAGCAGCTGCGCGATGCCGAGCGCGAACAGGATCTGCGGGACGGTGGTGAGCAGCCACAGGCTCAGCGTGTTGCCCATGGCGTTCCAGAAGTACGGGTCCGCGGTGAGCAGTTCGACGTAGTTGTCCAAGCCGATGAACGTGGCCGCGTCGCCGTCGAGCAGGTTGCGGTCCTGCATCGACACCCACGCGGTGTAGAGCAGGGGGAACAGGCCGAACACCGCGAACAGCAGGAAGTACGGCGCGATGTAGGCGTACGGCGCGTACCGGATGTCCCACCGGTGGCGGCGTTCGCGCCAGTCCGTCTTCATCAGTCTTCGAGCCTCTTGACGTCGCCGACGAACTGCGTCCACGACTCGTCCGGGCTCTGCTTGCCCTGCTCGACGCGCTGCATGGCGTTGCCGAGCTCGGTCTGCACGTCACCGGCCTTGGGGCCCTGGTACTGCGGCTTCAGGGCGCGGGCGGCGTCGGTGAACACCTTGCCGGTGGGCGCGTTGTTGAAGAACGGGTCGGTCTTCTGCGCGACCGACTGCTCGCTGTAGAGCTTGGGCGCGGACGGCAGGAGGCCTGCGGTGGCGAAGACCTTGGCCTGCTGCTCGGGCGCGGTGAGCCAGGTGGCCAGCGCGACGGCCTTGTCGACGTTCTTGCCCTGCTTGGGCACGGTCAGGTAAGAGCCGCCCCAGTTGCCGCCGCCGCCGGGCACGGCCGCGAGGTCCCACTTGCCGGCGGTGTCGGGCGCCTGGTCCTTGATCTTGGCCATCATCCAGGCCGGGCAGGCGAGGGTGGCGAACTGGCCCTGCTTGAAGCCGGTGTTCCAGGCGGGGGTGCTGTGCAGCAGACCGGCGGACAGGCCGTCGGCGACGCCTTGGGCGACGAGGTTCCAGCCCTTCCTGATGTCGGCGTTGTCGCCGACGACGATCTTGTCGTCCTTGTCGTAGTAGCCGGTGGGCGCCTGGCCGACGATCGCGTTGAGCACGGTCGGCCCGCCGTCGAAGAACTTCGCGCCGGCCGGCGCCTTGGCCGCGAACTGCTTGCCGGTGGCCATGAACTGCTCCCACGTGGGCCACAGCGCGGAGACCTGGTCGCGGTCGGCGGGCAGGCCCGCGGCCTCGAACAGGTCGCGGCGGTAGCAGATGGCCAGGCCGCCGACGTCGGTGCCGTAGCCGATCTGCTTGCCGTCCTTGGACAGCGAGGCCTCCCACTTCCAGTCCAGCCAGCGGTCCTTGATGTCGGACTTCAGCTCGACGAACTGGCCGGGGTTGGCCTTGAACTGGTTGATGTAGCCGACGTCGACGGCCTCGACGTCGGCGGCGCCGTTGTTGGTGGCGAGGTGGGCGGCGAGGTTCTTGTGGTGGTCGGAGTAGGAGGCGGTGCGGTCGGTGATGTCGATGTCCGGGTGCGCCTTCTCGTACTCCTCGAACAGCTGCTGGTAGCCGAAGTTGCCGAACATCCCGATGGTGATCCGGGTCTTGCCGTCGCCCGCGCCGCTGCCGCAGCCGGCGAGCAGGCTCGCGGCCAGCAGGCCGACGCCGACCAGGGTCGGAGTTCGTCTCATATCGCGGCTCTCCCTCTCCATCACAAAGCGGGCCTTTTCAGGGCACGCCGGACCCGCACAGGTGGTTCCGGGGGTTTCCGGCGAATTCGACCGGGATCTGCGCCCGGCCGGTGTGGTCTACATGACAGCCGTGTCCACACGATACCGTCAAGTAACGAACGCATAACATGCCCGTTCGAGCGCTTCGACGTTTCCGCAGGTGATAGGGTGTCCACCCTGGTCAGGACGCCCTGATGGAGGGTCTGTAAGCGGTTACAAAGAAAGGCGGGAGATGACCACGATCCGTGAGATCGCCCAGCTCTGCGGGGTGTCCGTGGCGACCGTTTCGCGCGTTTTCAACCAGCCGCTGACGGTCAGCAAGGAAAAGCGCGAAGTGGTGGAGCGGGTGGCCCGCGAGCTGGACTACCGGCCCAACGAGTCGGCCCGCGCGCTGGCCACCAAGCGGTCGGGGTTGATCGGCCTGGTGTGGGACACCGACCACCGCAGGCCGGGCTGGCGGCACCCGTACCTGCAGGAGCTGCTGATCGGGCTGAAGTCGGCGCTGAGCGCGCACGGCTACCACCTGCTGATGCTCGCCACGAGCGGGTCGGCCGCGCTGCGGGCGGTCGGCGCGTCGCTGGCCGACCCGGTGGCGTACGTGAACATGACCAGGCGGCACCACCTCGGCGGGCTGGTGCTCATCGACAGCGGGTCCGACGCCCCGGCGTTCGCCGCGTTCGCCCAGTCCGGGCTGCCGTGCGTGGCGGTGGACGTGGAGGTGGACGGTCCCCGTGCGACGTACGTGACGTCGGACAACTCCGGCGGCGCGGCGATGGCGGTGCGGCACCTCGTCGACACGGGCCACCGCCGGATCGCCACGATCACCGGGCCGCGCGCCAACCGCCCGGCCGCGGACCGGCTGGACGGCTTCCGCGCGGCGATGGGCGAGGCGGGTCTGGCGGTGCCGCCGGAGTACGTGGTGGAGGGCGACTTCTACCGGCCGAGCGGGCAGGCGGCGATGCGGTCGCTGATAGCGCTGCCCGAGCCGCCGACGGCGGTGTTCTGCGCGAGCGACGAGATGGCGGTGGGCGCGTTGCTGGCCGCACGCCACGCGGGCCTGCGCGTGCCGGACGAGCTGGCCGTGGTGGGGTTCGACGACATCGAGCTGGCCGCCCTGGTCGACCCGCCGCTGACCACGCTGGCGCAGGACAAGGCGGGCATCGGGGTGGCCGCCGCACGGGCCGTGCTGACCATGGTGCACGGCGGCGACAAGCCGTCGCCCGCGTTCCTGCCGACCAGGCTGGTGGTGCGGGCCTCCAGCCGGTGACCGGCGGTCAGCACGACGGCGGGGTCAGCACGACGGCGGGGCCGGCACGACGGCGGTCGGCACGACGGCGGGAGTCAGCACGACGGTGCCGGCCTGCTGTCCGGCGGCCCGAACTCCAGGCGCAGCGAGTCGGTGCGGGGCACGACGAACGCGGTGCCCGCCGACGATCTCCACGTCGCGGGCAGGAACACGTACTGGCCACCCGACTGGAGCAGCAGTTTCAGCCCGTCGTAGCGGTACTGGTAGGCCGCGTCGGACTGCGCGCACGACACCTGGCGCACGCCCTCGCCGGCCAGGTTCAGGCTCTGCTTGCTGTAGACGACCACGGCGGGCATCTCCGGCAACCGTACCTCGGTCTCGGCGCCGCGCCGCGTGCCGACCGAGGCCGAGTAGTCGCCGACGGACCAGAACAGACCGATGCTGACCAGCAGGAACGCGGCCAGCGACTCCACCACGCCGAACGCGGAGCCCCGGCGTCCCCGGCCGGCGGTGGTGCCCCACTGCCGCCAGGCGAACGCCAGCAGCACGACACCGACCGCGAAGCCCAACCCCGGCAGGCCCGGGTACTCGCGGAACGGGTCGGGGTCGACGGTGATCGGCACCGCCACCGCGAGCAGGGCGAGCCCGAGCACGGCGGCGACCGGCGTGCACGCGCGCAGCAACGCCGCCCACCGCCGTGCCGACAGCCGCGTCCTGAGGTACCGGGCGAGGAACGTGGCGGCCAGGACGGCGATCGCGATACCGGACAGCGGCAGGAACAGGCCGTCCGCGCCACGCGCCAGGACCTCGTCCGGGGTCTGGCTGAGCAGGGTGTAGTGCACCCGGAAGTGGGCGAAGAACACCTGCGTGGCCGCCATGCCGAAGAAGTACAGCAGTGCCGTGAGCAGGGTCGTGTTGGCCACGACCGAGGCCGCGATCCGCAGCGCCCGCCCCGGTCCCGTCCCCGGGTCGGCCGGGTCGGGCGCCGCCTGCGGTGCGGGTGCGGCGACCGACCGGCGGGTGCCGACGGTGCTCATCCCCCACCGCCGGCCGTCGTCACGGTGGTGGTCGGTCCGGCCGGCTCTTCCGGTTCGGGCTCCCCGGGTTCGGGTTCGCCGGGCGCGGGCTCGTCGGACGCGGGCTCCTCCGTGACGGGTTCGTCCCGCTCGGGCTGGTCGCACGTGAGCCCGACGGACAACGTGATGGTGCCGCCGGGGTACACGGTCGTCGGCGAGGCCGACCGGAAGCACTTCTCGCCGTCCTGCGTCGTCGAGTACGCGAACTTGATCCCGCACAGGGTCGCCCGGCACTGGGGCGGCAACTCCGCCGCCACCCGTTCCTCGATCACCCTGCGCACGCGCTCGGGGTGCAGGCCCTGCAGGTTGGTGGGGTCGTAGGTGATCGGACTGCCGGGCACCCCCGGCAGGTCGTCCTTGTCGGTCCCGGGCGCGTCGCGCGTGGTGGGCTCCCCCGGCGCGGGGGGCGCGACCGTCCCCGACTCCGCGGGTGCGGTTCCCACGTCCCCCGGCGCCGCCGACCGGACGGTGGTGGCCTGCCCGGACACCGGTCGTCCGGGATCCTCGGCACAGCCGGCCACCACCGCGCACGCCAGAATTGCGAATGATCCTCCAGTTAGCCACTTCATCGGGCTTCACCGCCCCTGTTGCTCCTTCGGGTTCACTGAATAGGAGTTTCGGAGCAGGGGCTCAGATACGAGCGGCCCAATGTCAGGGGCGGAAGACCGCGCGCACGCAGTCGTCCTGCTTGTCCTTGAACAGCTGGTAGCCGCGCGCGCCCTCCTCCAGCGGCAGGACGTGCGTGGCCAGGTGGGTGGTGGTGAGCTCGCCCGAGGCCATCCGGTCGAGCAGCATCGGGATGTAGCGCTGCCCGTGCTGCTGCGCCGCGCGCAGCGTGAGGCCCTTGTTCATCACCGCGCCGAGCGGGAACTTGTCGACCACGCCGCTGAACACGCCGAGCACGAACACCGTGCCGCCCTTGCGGCAGTTGTGGATCGCCTCGCGCACCGCGATCGGCCGGTCGGTCTCCAGCTTGAGCTTGCTCTTGACCTGGTCGTAGGCGTGCTGCGGGCCGTAGCTGTGCGCCTCGCAGCCCACCGCCTCGATGCACACGTCCGGTCCGCGGCCACCGGTCATCTCGCGCAGCGCCGCACCGATGTCGACGTGCTCGTAGTTCAACGTCTCCACGCCGAACACGTTCTCCGCCTGCCGCAGCCGGTAGTCGAAGCGGTCGACCACGACGACGCGTTCCGCGCCGAGGAGCTGGGCCGAGCGGGCGGCCATCTGCCCGACCGCGCCGCTGCCCCACACCGCGACCACGTCGCCGGGCCGCACGCCGCCGAGGTCCGCGCCCATCCACCCGGTGGGCGCCGAGTCGGAGGCGAACACCGCGCTGAGGTCGTCCACGGCGTCCGGGATCGGGATGGCGTTGTGGTCGGCGAAGGGCACGCGCACGTACTCGGCGTGGCTGCCCTTGAAGCCGCCCATCGCGTGCGAGTAGCCGAAGATCCCGCCGGGGTCGGCGCCCCACAACGCCTGCGTGATGCCGGGGTTGGTGTTGGTGTTGTCGCACAACGACCACAGGTCGTTGCGGCAGTAGTAGCACTGCCCGCAGCCGATGAACGACGCCACCACGACCCGGTCACCGGGCTTGTGGCGGGTCACGTCGGGGCCGACCTCGACCACCTCGCCCATGAACTCGTGCCCGATCACGTCACCGGCCTGCATGAACGGGATGTGGCCGGTGAGCAGGTGCAGGTCCGAGCCGCACGCGGTGCTCAGCCGCACCTTCAGGATCAGGTCGCCGTCGTTGAGGATCCGGGGGTCGGGCACGTCCTGCACCCGCACGTCGTTGACGCCTTCCCAGCACAACGCCCTCACAGCCGCCCCTCCCGCGCCGACTTGCCGACCACCAGGCGCAGCACCTTCCCGGCCGGTCCGGGGTGGGTCGTCGGCGGTGTGTCCGGCCGGATCACCGTGCCCGTCTCCAGCAGCGACTTCGTCTTCCGCAACGCCACGCGCAGGTCCTCCCTCGACACGTCGTCGTCCTGGGGCGCGGCCAGCACCTCGGTCCCCCGGCCGCCGGGAGCCGGGCGGAACCGCACCTCGACGCGCCCGCCCAGCTCGCCCATGGGCCCGGGCAGCCGCGCCGGTCCCGTCACGGCGTCCATCGACCGGTCGATGGTCACCGCGAGCCAGTGGTCGGACCGGTCGCGGTGCAGCTCGCGCCGACGGGCCGTCATCCGTCGGCCGACCGCCACCGCCGCGCCCACACCCGTGACGGCGATGGCTCTCATGGTTGTGTTCATCGCTCCACCTCTCGTCGGAAGCCAGCGGGTACCCGTGGCGCGGCGGGTCATCCCGATCACGTGGGAACGGCTCACCGCGGGTAGACCACCAGCAGGGCCGCGCCGACCGCCGCCGGCAACGAGCACGCCGCCCGGACGTGCGGGCCCACCCGCCGCCACGCGGCGATGCGGCGGGCCTCACGCCACCCGCGCGGCTCGGTCGCGGACACCTTGCAGGCCAACGCGAACACGCCGAGGCCGCCCAGCCACACCAGCCCGGTCCACAGCAGCCCGGTCCACAGCAGCCCGGTCCACAGCAGCACCGCGCCCAGGACGCCGCCGCTCACCGCCTGCCGCCCAGGAGCGGTCCGACGAGGCGGCGGATCTCCGGCGACGGCTCCAACCCCAACTCGGTCCGCAGCCGCACCCGGAAGCTGGTGTACTGCCGCACGGCCTGCGCCGGGTTGCCGTCGGCCAGGTGCAGTTCCACCAGCGTGCGGTGCGCGCTCTCCCGCAACGGATCGGTCTGCACGGCCGCCGGCGCGGCCTGGTGCGCGCGGTGCCGGTCCCCGGTCGACCGGAACCGCTCGCTCAACGCCTCCAACGCGCGCAGCCTCGCCTGGCGCCACCAGTCCCGTTCGGCGAGCAGCCAGGACTGCTCCCACCCCGGCAGCAGGTCGGCCTTGAGCATGACGACGGCCTGCGGGTCGGGCACGTGGTCCGATGCGGCCACCGTGGCGGCGAGGCGGCACGCGCGGTGGAAGTCGACCTCCACCTGCGGCACGAGCCGCAGCGTGTCGTCCGCGGACTCCACCAGCGGCCCGGTCGGCGCGGCCGGTCTCCACAGCGTGGACCGCAGGCTCGCCGCCGCACGGCGCGCCGTCGCGTCCGGCCACAGCGACGCGGCCACGACGACGCGGCTGACCGGTGCGTCCCGCAGGGCGAGCAGGGCCGGCAGCTTCCGGGTGACCGGTATGACGTGCACCTCCGCGTGCCCGCACACCAGGGCGAAGCCGTCGAGCAGGCGGATGGTCGGTCGGGGCACGAGTTGAGCGCGGGTCACTGACATCGGCAACTACCCATCGACTTCGTGGCATCCAGGCCGCACGGGTGCCCGCGAATCCGCCCGGCACACCACCGGTCACGAGTTTTCCGACCGCCCCACCGGCGGCGGTGACGGAGCGGTGACGCCGCCGTGCCCCGACCGCGCCGCCGCAGTCATGCGGCGCTCCTGGCGTCGGCGCCCTGAGCCGACCGAGGAGGCGCGATGTTCTTGCACACCGGCAAGTTGCAGTTCGAGGCGAAGCCCATGCAGCCGGACGCGCTGTTCGCCCGCAAGCTCCAGGAGCTGATCGGCGGCGCGTACGGCGAGATGACCGTGACCATGCAGTACCTGTTCCAGGGCTGGAACTGTCGCGTGGAGGGCAAGTACAAGGACCTGATCATGGACGTGGCTACCGAGGAGATCGGCCACGTCGAGATGCCGGCGACGATGGTGGCCAGGCTGCTGGAGGGCGCTCCGTCGGAGGTGACGGCCAAGGCCGTGCAGGACCCGGTGATCGCGGCCGTGGTCGGCGGCATGGACGTGCAGCAGGCCATCGTGAGCGGTGGCGGGCCGACGTTGTCCGACAGCAACGGCGTGCCCTGGAACGGCCGGTACATCGTGGCGAGCGGCAACCTCATGGCCGACTTCCGGGCCAACGTGGCGGCCGAGGCCCAGGGCAGGCTGCAGACCGCGCGGCTGTGCAACATGACCGACGACCCGGGCGTGCGCGACATGCTCAAGTTCAACCTCGCCCACGACACCGCGCACCAGAACATGCGGCCGGCCGCCATCGAGGAGTTGCAGGAGGACGGGCTGGAGGGCCCGATCAGCCCGAACGCGCTGTTCGAGGAAGAGCACCAGGAGCACGCGGGCACACCTCCGACGGCCCCGGCCGGACCCGAGGGCCGCTGGGCGTCCGGCACCACCCCGGACGGCGCGCACGAGTTCTCCTACCTGATGGACCCGCGGCCGCTCGGCGGGACGGCCTCCGCGCCCGAGCCGGACCCGCTGCTGTACGCGACCAGCCCGGCCAACCTCGGCCTGATCGAGCGGGCGATCCGCAAGCTGACCTGATCACCGCCGTGGCGGCCGCCCACCGCGGGTGGCCGCCACGCCGATCCGAAGGGCACGGTGGCATGGTCGGCACCTCGTCGATCCCTCCGGTGGCGGCGCGCCTGCGCTCGGCCGCCGCGGTCATGGGCCCGGCGTTCGTGGTCGCGGTCGCCTACGTCGACCCCGGCAACTTCGCCACCAACATGGCGGGCGGCGCGGCCCACGGCTACCTGCTGCTGTGGGTCATCGTCGGCGCGAGCGCGTTGGCGATGTTCATCCAGTACCAGTCGGCGAAGCTGGGCGTGGTGACCGGCCGGAACCTGCCGCAGCTGTGCCGGGAGCACTACCCGCGCCCCGTCACCGGCCTGCTGTGGGTGCAGGCCGAACTGGTCGCGATGGCGACCGACCTGGCCGAGTTCGTCGGCGCGGCGGTGGCGTTGAACCTCCTGTTCGGGGTGCCGCTGCTGCCCGCCGCGCTGATCACCGCCGTGGTGTCGGCCGGGGTGCCGGCGCTCGCGCCGCTGCGCCGGCGGCGGTTCGAGTCGGTGATCGTCGGGCTGCTCGCGGTCGTGCTCGGCGGGTTCCTCTACCAGGCGGCGCAGCTCGGACCCCCGACCGGCGCGGCGGCCGGGCTGGTCCCGGTTTCGCGGGCGCGGACAGCGTGCTGCCGGCCACCGGGATGCTCGGCGCGACCGTGATGCCGCACGTCATCTACCTGCACTCCGCCCTCACCCAGCACCACCACACCGACGATCCCGCGGCACGGCGCCGGACGCTGCGCGCCGGCCGTGCCGACATCATGATCGCGCTCGGGGTCGCCGGGCTGGTCAACGCCGCCATGCTGGTCGTCGCGGCGGGCGCGTTCCACGGCGCCGGCGTGCCGAGGGAGTCGCTGGAGGACGTGCACGCCGGCCTCGGCGACGTGCTCGGGCCCGGCGCCGCCCTGGCGTTCGCCCTGGCCCTGCCGGCCTCCGGGCTGGCCGCGTCCAGCGTCGGCACCTACTCCGGGCAGGTCGTCATGGAGGGCTTCGTGCGCCGCCGCATCCCGTTGGCGCTGCGCCGGCTGCTGACCATGGCGCCCGCGCTCGGGGTGCTCGCGCTGGGCGTGGACCCGACCCGCGCGCTCGTGCTCAGCCAGGTGGTGCTGTCGTTCGGCATCCCGTTCGCGCTGGTGCCGTTGTTGCTGCTCGGACGCCGTGCGGACATCATGGGCAGCGCGGTGAACCGGCGGGCCACCACGCTGTTCGGCGCGGCGGGCGTCGGCGTCGTCTCCGCGCTGAACGTCTTCCTGCTCGTCCGCACGGTCGCCGGCTGACCGTCACCCCGGCAGCGTCAACGTCTGGCCGCGGTCGAGGTAGGTGACCGCGGTCGGCGGCTCGCGGCGCCCGACCGCGGCGACGAAGTCCGACAGCGGCGACTTCATCACGCTGTAGTCGTCGAAGTGCACCGGCACGGCCTGCCGCGGCCGGAGCAGTTCCAGCAGGTCCACGCCCTGCTCGGCGTCCATGGTGAGCAGCACGCCGAGCACCCTGGTGCCACCCAGGTGCAGCACCGCGACGTCGATCGACGGGTACCGCTCGCGGATCTCACGCAGGTCGTCGTGCACCAGCGTGTCGCCGCTGACGTACAGGCGCAGGGGCTCGGCGGCGGGCGTGGCCCGGTACTCGACCATGCTGCCCATGACCGGCGGCAGCAGCCGGGCCACCCGCCCGCGCCCGTGCCGACCGGGCAGCGACGTCACGGTGAGCCTCGCGCCGGCCTTGTCCAGGCTCAGGTCGGCCCACGTGGACAGCGCCACCGGCTCGCGGAACCCGCGCCGCGCCAGCCTGCGCGCGGCGTGCGGGGTGGTCAGGATCGGCAGGTCGCGGTCCAGCCCGCGGGCGGCGACGCGGTCGAAGTGGTCGCCGTGGAAGTGCGACAGCACCACCGCGTCCAACGGCGGCAGGTCGCCGATCCCGAGGGCCGGGTCCTTGACCCGCCGGGCCAGGACGCCCTGCCCGATGTGCGTCCACTGCCCGCGGTGCAGGAAGTTGGGGTCGGTCAGCAGCGTGAACGGTCCCAGCCGCAGCACCGTCGTCGCGTTGCCGACGAAGAACAGCGAGTTCACGGCGGCGGGGTGCCCGCACGCGGCCCGGTCAACCCGATCAGGCGTCGAGCCGGCGCAGGACCTCCTCCACCCGCGGCTTCCACGGCCAGTTGGCCGCGTTGTCCGGGCAGCGCAACGCCAGCTCCCACAGCCGGCGCGCACCGTCGCGGTCACCGAGCCCGGCCAACGCGCGGCCGTAGTAGAACAGGTCGCGGGCCAGTTCCTCGCGGTGCGCGGGCGGGTCGCCCAACTCGTCCGCCAGCACCTCGGCGAACAGCTCCACCGCGGTCTGCCACTCCCCCGTCACCACCGCCGCACGGGCGCGGTACCTGTCCAGCAGGTCGGACCGACCGCTGTCGCGGTACCACCGGTCCTCGACCAGCGTGCCGAGCCGCTCGACGACCCCGTCCCGGTCCTCGGTGAACAGGGCCAGGTCCAGCAGCTGCGCGTGCGCCGAGGTCGTCCAGCGCGACAGGTGCGGGCTGGACACCTCACCGCCGGAGAACAACGCCAGCGCCTCCTCGTGCGCGGCGCGGTAGCCCTCCGGCTCCACGGTGCCGCTGAGCAGCGCCACCCGCATCGCGACCAGCCGGGTGAAGGCCGCGCCGACCCTGTCGTCGGCCTGCTCCGCCGCCTCGACGGACCGCGCGAACCACGACGCCGCCTGCTCGTGCTCGCCGTGCAGGAATTCGAGGTAGCCCAGCTCGTAGTAGAGCACCGCCCGCTGCCGCGTCGAGGTGATCCGGTCGATGTCCTCCACCGCCGCCACCGCGTCGAGCAGCAGTCGTCGCGCTTCTTCGAGGTCCGCGGGCACGCCGGTGCGGCGCAGCCTGGTCGCCTGGCCGTGGGAGAACGCGAGCAGCGCGATCGACCGGCGCGGTTCGTCCGCGACCGCGTCCGCCAGGTACTCCGGGTCGGTGAGCCTGGCCAGCACCTCCCGGTTCAGCCCGGCCGCGACCGGCCGGTACCCGAGCACCGCGTGCAGCACGTCGGCCAGGTCCGGCACGCCTTCGTCCACCAGTCGGGCCACCACGCCGCTCAGCCCGCCGGCGATCGCCGAACCGGCCGGTGTGGCCGCACCGTCCAGCGCCGCGTAGGCGTCGACGTAGTCGTCGAGCACCGGGTCCACGCCACGCCGCCGTGCCTTGGCCAGGCCGTGGTCCGGCGCCGCGAGCAGCGCGGTCAGCGCCCGGACGCAGTCGGCCCGCACCTCGGGCGACCCGCCGGCCCGGATACCGGAGACCAGGTGGGCCACGGTGTGGTCGAGGGCGTAGTCGTCCGTGCAGGCGGCCCAGTCGGACCCCCAGCGGTCGATCAGCCGCTCCGCGATCAGGTAGTGGTTCTCGTCGGCGTCCACGTGCCAATGATCCACCACCCGTCGATCTTCGGCCGAAGTCAGGAACTCCGCGAAGCTCAGGTGGCACAGCCGCAGCCCGGCGGCGTCCGCGGTGAGCAGCTGCCCGAGGTGGTCCACCGCCCGGACCGCCTCCCGCTTGCGGCCCGACAGCCCGGCGAGGGCGAACAGCGCGGCGCGCGGCAGCGGGGCGCGGGCCACCGCCAGCACGTCCAGGAGCGGCCGGCACACCTCGTCCCAGTACCGCAGCCCGGCCGGCGCCTCACGCCGCTCGACCGCGTGCAGGACCAGCACCAGCAGGTACTCGTAGAACCCGTCCAGCCCGGTGGGCAGCACCTCGAAGTCCGCCAACGCGGCCGCCCTGGCACCGTCACCCGCCTCGGCCGCCTCCCGCAGCGCCGCGCCCCACAGCGCCAGGTACAGGAAGTTCCCGTCGGCCCGGTCGGAGATGCGGCGGGCGAGCCGGTCCACACCGGTCGCGCGCACCACCGGCAGCCCCGCCACCACCGGATCCGCGAGCAGTCCCCGGGCGTGCTCGAACAGGTCCCGCCGGACCTCCTCGGCCGCGGCCTCGATCGCCACCTCGCGGATCCAGCTCCCCTGACCGTGCCGGAACCGTTCGAGCAGGTGGTCGTCGGGCCGCGCGGACGCCACCACCCGCACGTTGGCCGGCAGTTCCGGCACCTCGGCCAGCCAGTCCAGCACGTCGGCGGTGTCCGCACCGGTCGCCCGGAACCGCAGCTCGTCCAACGCGTCGACCAGCACGACGACCAAGGCGTCCGGCTCGTCCTCGGCCAACCGGCGGGCCGGTTCGAGCAGCGCGAACTCGTGCAGGTCGGGCACCTGGAGCAGCCTGGTCTCCGACACCACCAGACCCACCTCGACGCCGACGACCTCGCCCGTCACGACGTCGGCCCGCTGCGCGACCTGCATCGCCGTGTGCCGGAACGGCGACACCCGCAGCACGTCGACGCGCACGCCGACCGCCCGTCCCCGCACCTCCCCCACCGTCTGCTCGACCCGCACGTCCAGGTCGGCGCCCATCACTCCGGGCCGGAGCGCGGCGAGCTGGTTGCCCAGCCGGATCAGCAACGACTTCGCGTCGCCACCCACCGACGACCCGCCGCCCAACTTGCCCAGGAAGTACCGGGGCGACACGCCGAACCGCCGCGCGAGCCACGCCAGGACCGTGCTCTTGCCCGTGCCCGGCCCACCCAGCAGCAGCACGAACCGGCAGCCCGGATCCCGGAAGTGCCGCTCGATCCGGTCGAGCAGCCAGGCGCGCTCGACGAAACCCCGCGCCAGGTGCTCCTCGACCACGTGCTCGAAGAGCAGCTCGGCCTCGGTGAGGCGGTGTAAAGCCGGGTCGGTCACCCGCCGATCCGATCCACGTCCACACCGACGACCTCGGCGCCCTCGGCCACCTCGTTGGCGCGCACGGACGCGCGCACGGTGGCGCCGCCCGTGATCGCACGCGCCCGGACCGCCGCCGCGTACCCGGCCACCACGTCCACGTCGATCTCGCCCTCGACCACCGGGCCGGAGGACGCCCGCCGCTCGCCGCGGAACGTGATGCGCTGCCCGTAGACCGCCTCCAGCAGCCCGCGCACCGCGTCGGCCGACTCCAGCAGGTCCCGGTCGTCGGAGGCGATCGGCTCCACCCCGTCGGCGTAGTCCTGCAACTTGCGACGCAGCTCCCGCAGGTCGGGCTCGACCCGGTCCAGCACCGCGCCGTCGGCGCGCAGCGGCAACCGCAGCTCGCCCTCCAGCTCGGGCACGTCCACCGGCTCGACCTCCACGGCACCGGCCTCGGCCGCCTCGTCCCGGCGCTCCCGGCGCCGCCTCAGCAGCTCCGTCGCCTGGCCGTACAGGAACTTGATGCCCTCGGTCAGCGCCGCGGCGCCGAGCACCGAGAGCGCGAGCGGATCCGTCATGCTCCCCCTCCCCGATCTGTGATCGAAAGGGTAGTACCGCGAATCCGCCGCGCGGCAACGGGCCGACGGGCCGGCCGACCGATCAGACGTTGCGCCGGTACTGGCCGCCCACCTCGAAGAACGCCTCGGTGATCTGCCCCAGCGTGCACACCCGCGCCGCGTCCATCAGCACCGCGAACACGTTCTCACCCGACGCCGCCGCCTCCTTCAACCGCCGCAGCGCGGGCTCCGCCTCGTCCGCGTGCGCCACCGCGAACGCCCGCGTCCGCTCCACCTGCGACCGCTTCTCGTCCTCCGTCGCCCGCGCCAGCTCGATGGTCACGTGCTCCCGCTCGCCGTCCTCCGGCAGGAACGTGTTCACCCCGATCAACGGCAGCGAACCGTCGTGCTTGCGCTGCTCGTACAGCATCGACTCGTCCTGGATCCGGCCCCGCTGGTAGCCGGTCTCCATCGCACCCAGCACACCGCCGCGCTCGGAGAGCCGGTCGAACTCCGCCAGCACCGCCTCCTCGACCAGGTCGGTCAGCTCCTCGATCACGAACGAGCCCTGCAACGGGTTCTCGTTCGCCGACAGGCCCCACTCCTTGTTGATGATCAGCTGGATCGCCATCGCCCGGCGCACCGACGACTCCGTCGGTGTCGTGATCGCCTCGTCGTAGGCGTTGGTGTGCAACGAGTTCGTGTTGTCGTACAACGCGCACAGCGCCTGCAACGTCGTCCGGATGTCGTTGAAGTCCATCTCCTGCGCGTGCAACGACCGACCGGACGTCTGCACGTGGTACTTGAACTTCTGCGACCGCTCGTTCGCCCCGTACCGCTCGCGCATCGCGACCGCCCAGATCCGCCGCGCCACCCGGCCGATCACGCTGTACTCGGCGTCCATCCCGTTGGAGAAGAAGAACGACAGGTTCGGCGCGAAGTCGTCGACCGCCATGCCCCGCGCCAGGTACGACTCCACGTAGGTGAACCCGTTCGCCAGCGTGAACGCGAGCTGGCTGATCGGGTTCGCCCCCGCCTCGGCGATGTGGTAGCCCGAGATGGACACCGAGTAGAAGTTGCGCACCTTCCGCCGGATGAACCACTCCTGGATGTCGGCCATCATCCGCAACGAGAACTCGGTGGAGAAGATGCAGGTGTTCTGCCCCTGGTCCTCCTTGAGGATGTCCGCCTGCACGGTGCCGCGCACCGTCGACAGCGCCCACGCCTCCAGTTCCGCCGCCTCCTGCCCGGAGGGCTCCCGCCCGTGCTCGGCGCGGAACTTGTCGACCTGCTGGTCGACCACGGTGTTGAGGAAGAACGCCAGGATCGTCGGCGCCGGCCCGTTGATCGTCATCGACACCGACGTGGACGGCGAGGTCAGGTCGAACCCGGCGTAGAGCGCCTTCATGTCGTCCAGCGACGCGATCGACACACCCGACGTGCCGATCTTGCCGTAGACGTCCGGCGGGGTGTCCGGGTCGCGCCCGTACAACGTCACCGAGTCGAACGCGGTCGACAGCCGGGTCGCCTCCGACCCCTTCGACAGGTACTTGAACCGGCGGTTCGTGCGGAACGCGTCACCCTCGCCCGCGAACATCCGCGCCGGGTCCTCACCGTCGCGCTTGAACGGGAACACCCCCGCCGTGTAGGGGAAGTGACCGGGCAGGTTCTCCTTGCGCAGGAACCGCAACAACGTGCCGTCGTCCTCGTAGCGGGGCAACGACACCCGCCGGACCTTGTTGCCGGACAACGTCTCCCGGGTCAGCTTGGTGTGGATCTCCTTGTCCCGCACCCGCACGACCATCTCGTCACCGCTGTAGGCGTCCACCACCCGCGGCCACGACGCCAGCAGCTCCGCCGACACCGCGTCGACCTGCCCGCGCGCCGACTCCAGCAGCGCCGAGATCGCCGCCGTGTCGTGCCCGGCCGCCTCCAGCTCCGCCCGCGCCGCGGCCAGGTGCGCCACCCGCCGCACCGCGTCCACGTGCGTCTCGGTGGCGCGGTGGTAGCCCCGCACCGTCTCGGCGATCTCGGCCAGGTACCGCACCCGCGTCGCGGGCACCACCGTCGCCGCCGACGTGGAGACCTTGCCCGACACGACCGGCAACGCGCCCTCGGCCACGTCCAGCCCCCGCTGCCCCAGCTCGCCGCGCAGGTGCTGGTACAACGCGGTCACGCCGTCGTCGTTGAACGTCGCCGCGGACGTGCCGAAGACCGGCATGTCCTCCCACGACACCCCGAACGCCTCCCGGTTGCGCACCAGCTGCCGCGCCACGTCCCGACGCGCGTCCTCCGCGCCGCGGCGCTCGAACTTGTTGATCGCCACCGCGTCGGCGAAGTCCAGCATGTCGATCTTCTCCAGCTGCGACGCGGCGCCGAACTCCGGCGTCATCACGTACAGCGAGAGGTCCACGAACGGCACGATCGCCGCGTCGCCCTGGCCGATGCCCGGCGTCTCCACCACGATCAGGTCGAACCCGGCCGCCTTGCACGCCACGATCGCGTCGGCCAGGCCGTCGGGCACCTCCGAACCCGCCCGCCGGGTCGCCAGCGAGCGGAAGAACACCCGGTCGCCGTCCAGGCAGTTCATCCGGATCCGGTCGCCGAGCAGCGCACCGCCGCCACGACGGCGGGTCGGGTCGACCGCCAGCACCGCCACCCGCAGCTTGTCCTGCTGGTCCAGCCGGAACCGGCGCACCAGCTCGTCGGTCAACGACGACTTGCCCGAACCGCCCGTGCCCGTGATGCCCAGCACCGGCACCGGGCGCTCCGCCGCCGCACGCGCCATCCGGTCGCGCACGTCCCCCGGCAGCGC
This sequence comes from Actinosynnema sp. NPDC050801, assembly GCF_040673975.1. NCBI lineage: Bacteria > Bacillati > Actinomycetota > Actinomycetes > Pseudonocardiales > Pseudonocardiaceae > Actinosynnema > Actinosynnema sp. NPDC050801. Next base: position 77,798 of record NZ_JBFAQZ010000022.1, read on the forward strand.
ACCCGCCTCGATGAACGTGATCGCCCGGGCCAGCACGTCCTCGCTGCCGGTGAACAGGCCGTCCCAGGACGACGGCGGGCGCTCGGCCAGCGGGTGGTCGCACGCCTCCACCATGGTGTTGATCATGCGGGCGAGGCCGAGCTCCTGGCCATCGGCCGGGGAGAAGATGCGGGCCACGCCGCGCGAGTGCAGCAGCTCGATCTCCTCGGGCACGATGACGCCGCCACCGCCGCCGAAGACCTTGATGTGCTCCGCGCCGCGCTCGGCCAGCAGCTCGACCAGGTAGCTGAAGTACTCGACGTGCCCACCCTGGTAGGCGCTGATCGCGATGCCCTGCACGTCCTCCTGCACGGCCGCGGCGACGACCTCGCGCACCGACCGGTTGTGGCCCAGGTGCACCACCTCGGCGCCCTGGGACTGCAGGATCCGGCGCATGATGTTGATCGCGGCATCGTGCCCGTCGAACAGGCTGGCCGCCGTCACGAAGCGGACCGGGTGCAGCGGGGTGTGCAGCGGGGCAGCGGTCACGACTGGCTCCTTCGGCAGCGTGGAACTGCCTCCAGATTACTAGGACATCCGTCTATCGGAAGTACTAGCGAGTTGTGCGCCGGGTCACCACGGCGTGGCGAACCGGGACGAATCGGACCCATTCGGTCGCACATCGATCGTTTTCGCAACCCTGGCCGTAAGTGTCCTAGAGCACACGTGTAACTTCCGTCCAAACGGGGTAGAGGATCTTCCATGAGCAGCACACCTATCTACGACGAGCTGGCCGCCATCCTGCTCGCCGACCACCCCGGCACCGCGGACGCGGCCGCCGGGAAGCAGCAGACCGAGCCGGCCGACGACGCCTCCAAGCCGGTTCGCACCGGTGGCCGGCGTCGCAAGCCCGAACCGGATGCCTAAATTTTTCAGTTAACACTGAAGCTATAGAGCTCATTGGGGTTCGAACGTTTGTTCGACCTCACGTTATGCTGCTGCCATGCAGGTGTCGCTGTTCGACGACGGTGCCGAGGCGCCGGGGCTGCGCACGCTGACCGGTGTGCGGCGGACCGCGCTGGGTGACGGCGCCTGGGTCGACGTCCTCCCCGGCTGGTTGACCGGCGCGGACGCGCTGTTCCGGGGCCTGGCCGACGAGGTGCCCTGGCGGGCCGAGCGCAGGCAGATGTACGAGCGCGTGGTCGACGTCCCGCGCCTGCTCTGCTTCTACGACGAGCACGTGCCACTCCCCCACCCCGTGCTGACGCTGGCGCGAGCCGAGCTGAGCGCCTGGTACGCCGACGAGCTCGGCGAGCCGTTCCGCACCGCCGGCCTGTGCTACTACCGCGACGGGCGCGACTCCGTGGCCTGGCACGGCGACACGATCGGGCGCGGTTCCACTGAGGACACGATGGTGGCGATCGTGTCCGTCGGCACGCCGCGCGCGTTGGCCTTGCGCCCGCGTGGTGGCGGCGCCACCGTGCGGTACGCGCTGGGCCACGGCGACCTGATCGTGATGGGCGGGTCGTGCCAGCGGACGTGGGAGCACGCCGTGCCCAAGGCGACCGGGGCCGTCGGCCCGCGCATCAGCGTCCAGTTCCGCCCGCGCGGCGTGCGCTGACCCGTCCGGCGCTCCGCACGACCCGGACATATCCTCGACGGCTCACCGCACCTCGGGGATTGGACACCCGATGAACATCAACAGAGTCCGGCGCGACATCAGCGTCATCGCAGATCAGGTCGAGGTGCCCGGAATGGGGTTCCTCACCGTCAACGCCTTCGTGCTGCACGCGCGCCAACCCGTCGTCGTCGACACGGGCCTGAGCCTGCCGAACCGCCGTTTCGTGGACACGATCAGTGCCGTCATCGATCCCGCCGACGTCGAGTGGATCTGGCTCACCCACCCCGACCGCGACCACACCGGCGGCCTGTTCGACCTGCTCACCGCCGCGCCCAGGGCACGAGTGATCACGACCTTCATCGGCGCGGGCATCATGTCCACCGAACGCCCCCTGCCGCTCGACCGCGTGTACCTGCTCAACCCGGGCCAGTCCATCGACGTGGGCGACCGGCGGCTGACCGCGCTCCGCCCGCCGCTGTACGACAGCCCCGCCACCGTCGGGTTCCACGACGACCGCAGCGGCGCCCTGTTCAGCTCCGACTGCTTCGGCGCCCCCGTGGCCACCGTCGAGAGCGCCCTCGCCGACGACGTCGCCGCCGTCCCGTCCGCCGACCTCCGCGCCGGGCAGCTCCTGTGGGCCGCGGTGGACAGCCCGTGGGTGCACTCGGTCGACCGGAACCGCTACCTCGACACGATCGCCCCGCTGCACGCCCTGAACCCGGAACTCATCCTCAGCGCCCACCTGCCGCCGGCGGTGGACCGCACGGAGGAGCTCCTGCGGACGCTCTCCGAAGCACCCTCGGCGGACGCGTTCGTCGGCCCGGACCAGGCCGCCCTGGAACGGATGCTCGCCTCCTTCGAACCGACCCCGACCTCGGTTCCCCCGGCCGCGAGCTGAGCCGCACCGGCCTCCACGCCGAGCCCCCCGAAGTTACCCGGTGGTACCGTCGGGCCGGGGAGCTTGATCGTGACGCAGGACCTCCTTCTGCCGCACGACGTCCGCCGCCACCGGCGGACCGGTTGGGATCGGCGGAGGTCGGCGCGCTCGGACGACGGGGGTCGCAGTGAAGGCGTTCCAAGCGGTGGTCGCGGTGCTCGGGCTGTTCGCCGCGGTCACCGGGTTGCTCGAAGTCGTGCTCGGACCGTCCGTGCTGCTGCCGGGCAGCCCCGAGCCCGGGCCCACCCTGGACAGCAACTACCGGTTCTTCTCCGCGATGTGGCTCGCGATCGGCGTGGCGCTGCTGTCGGTGGTGCCCCGCGTCCGCGAGGCCACCACCGTGCTGCGGTTCGTCGGCGCGGCCGTGTTCGTCGGCGGGCTGGCGCGGCTCGTGTCGTGGCTGACCGTCGGTCAGCCGCACCCGTTGATGCTGGTGCTGCTCGCCATCGAGCTCATCGTCGGGCCTGTCCTGGTGTGGTGGCAGCGTCGTTTGACCGCCTGACCACGGTGCCGGGCGCGACCTCCTGCTCGCAGCAGTCGCAGACCATCCGGGTGCGCACGGTCCCGCCGCAGCCCGCGTGCTCGGCCACGCTCGGCGGACCGGTGGGCGTCGGCAGGTGGCGGTCGCCCCAGGCCGTGAGCGCCAGGATCACCGGCGTCAGCTCGCGCCCCCTGGCGGTGAGCCGGTACTCGTGGCGCGGGGGCCGGTCCTGGTAGGGCACGCGTTCCAGCACGCCGTACTCGACCAAGCCGTTGAGGCGGTCGCTGAGCACGTTGCGCGCGATCGGCATCCGGTTGAGGAACCCGTCGAACCGGGTGACGCCGGAGAGGGCGTCCCGCACGATCAGCAGCGTCCAGCGCTCACCGACGACCTCAAGTGTGCGTGCGACGGAGCAGACCTGGTCGTCGTAAGTGCGTCGGAGCATCTCCGCATGATAACCACGGGTTTCGTGAAGAAACCGATTCATCCGGTGATCCGATCGCCGGCCGTGATCGGGGCGTCGCGGTCAGCGATGCTGATCACGTGGGGTGGGCCCGGGCGTCCCCCATTCTGGGAACGCTCTCACTTCCTGGACACCACCCCACGCGACACTTCGGTTCACCGGACCTCGTCGCCGGTGGTGCGATCCGGTTCGTCCGGGTGGTCCGGTGCGGCGGGTTGCGACGCGGACCGCTCGTCGATGACCTCGCCCAGGTACCGCAGCACGACCGCGGCGGCCGCGACGACCGGCACGGCGAGGAACGCGCCCGCGATGCCGTAGAGGGTGCTGCCCGCGGTCACGGCCAGCAGCACGACGGCGGCGTGCAGGCGCAGGCTCCGCGACTGGAGCACCGGCTGGAGCACGTTGCCCTCGACCTGCTGCACCACGACCACGATCACCAGCATGATCAGCGCCGTGGTCGGGCCGTTGCTCACCAGGGCGACGAGGACGGCCAGGGCGCCCGCGATGAACGCGCCGACGATCGGTACGAAACCACCCAGGAACGTCAACGCGGCCAGCGGGACGGCCAGCGGCACGCCCAGCACGACCAGGCCGAGGCCGATCAGCACCGCGTCCACCAGGCTCACGACCGCCTGCGTGCGGATGAAGTCGCCCAGCGTGGTCCAGATCCGGTCCAGCACGATCGTCACGTGGCCGCCGGCGCGCTCGCCGATCACGCCGCGCAGCCACGGCGTGAACCGCGGCCCGTCCTTGACGAACAGGAACGCCAGCAGCAGGGCCACGATGCCGGTGACGATGCCCGAGGTCACCGTGCCCACCCCGGTGATCAGACCGTTCGCGATCGAGCCGACGCTGGACTGGAGCTGGTCGATGCCCTGCTGGAGCAGCTGGTCGAGCTGGCTCTTGCCGAGGTTGAGCGGCGGACCCGCCATCCACTCCCGGGCCTGCTGGAGGGCGCGGGTGGCGCTGTCGGCGATCTCGGGCACGCCGGAGGCGATCGAGGACGAGATCAGCGCCAGCACGCCGCCGAGCACGGCCAGCCCGACCAGCAGCACGGTCGTCGCGGCCAGGGCGGCGGGCACACCGCGCCGGCGCAGCCAGCGGGCGGGCGGCCACAGCACGGTCGTGATCAGCAGGCCCAGCAGCACCGGCATGACCACGACCCACAGCCTGCCGATGAGCATCCACAGCAGCACGAAGCCGACCGCGACCAGCGCCAGGCGCGTGCTCCACCGCGCCAGCCAGGTCACTCCGTGCCCGATGGCCTCACCGCGATCGGTCCAGCGGCGGTCTCCAGCGCTCACGTCTCCCCATCCCTCCACCGCGTCGCGCCGTGCGGCGCCTGTGCGGCAGCCTGCCAGAACCGCACGCGCCGATCGTGCCACCCGCCCCGTGACAAGCCCCGCGCCCTGTCCGGGCGGCTCCGCGGACGAGAGGCCCCGGCGCGTGGGGCGACGTAGGCTCACGGGCGTGAGTGAGACTTCGGCGGCCGCGGTCGGCAGTGGGAACCCCGAGCACCAACGGGGCGGGATGTACTCGGTGAAGGGCAAGGAGTACACCCGCGACACGCGGTACATCACCACGCGGATCACGGTGGACGGGCGGGACGGGTTCCCGGTCGAGGCGGGCCGGTACCGGTTGGTGGCGGCCCGGGCCTGCCCCTGGGCCAACCGGTCGATCATCGTGCGCCGGTTGCTGGGGCTGGAGGACGCGATCTCGCTCGGGTTGCCCGGACCCACGCACGACGAGCGGTCCTGGACGTTCGACCTCGACCCCGGCGGGCGGGATCCCGTGCTGGGCATCGAGCGGATCCAGGAGGCCTACTTCAAGCGCGACCCCGAGTACCCGCGCGGCATCACGGTGCCGGCCATCGTCGACACGACCACGGGCGCCGTGGTGACCAACGACTTCGCACAGATCACGCTGGACCTGTCCACGCAGTGGCGCGACCACCACCGGGAGGGTGCGCCCGACCTGTGGCCGCAACGGCACCGCGACGAGGTCGACGCGGTGAACGAACGGGTCTTCACCGAGGTCAACAACGGCGTCTACCGGTGCGGGTTCGCGGGCAAGCAGGAGGCCTACGACGACGCGTACGCCCGCCTGTGGACCGCGCTCGACTGGCTGGAGGACCGCCTGCGCGACCGGCGCTACCTCGTCGGCGACACCATCACCGAGGCCGACGTGCGCCTGTTCACCACGCTCGTGCGCTTCGACCCGGTCTACCACGGCCACTTCAAGTGCAACCGGAACAAGCTGGCCGAGATGCCGGCGTTGTGGGCCTACGCCCGCGACCTGTTCCAGACGCCCGGGTTCGGCGACACGGTCGACTTCACCCAGATCAAGCAGCACTACTACGTCGTGCACAAGGACATCAACCCGAGCGGCATCGTGCCCGCCGGGCCGGACCTGTCCGGCTGGGTCACCCCGCACGGGCGGGAGGCGCTCGGCGGTCGCCCCTTCGGCGACGGCACACCACCGGGCCCGGTCCGCGACGGCGAACGGGTGGACCCGGCGCACACCCCGCTGCGCTGAGACCGCACCTCACCGGGACCGTTGTCAGGTAGGCGAACGGTCCGTTCAGGCCGACGGACTCCCCGCGCCACCACCGGGCCGGGCTTCACGGCCCCGTGTGCGGTGTGGTCTCACCCGCGGCAAGTCGGCCAGTCCGAGGTCGAGAGGAATCTCCCCGAAGACGCCGCCGGACATACGACGACGAGCAGTCCGATCGGCTCAATCAGACGGCATTTCCATGCTGATCAGGGCAAACCTACCGATCGGTGGGAAGTTTTCGTGTAATGCTTGTAGTGCGGGAGATGTTCTCCTGTCACCAGGGGGGACTCGGGGGAGTCCACATCGCGTCGACTTTCAACGCGGATGTCCGTCGCCCATGCCGGCTCCTGGTTCTGTGATCAAGGGGGCACAACCATGTCTGCTCGAACACGCCTGCTCGCCGTCACCGGTACCGCCGCCGCCCTGGCGACGATGTTCGCGCTACCGGCCGGGGCCGCTTCGGCCAAGCCCGGCAACGAGGTCGGCGCGGCACATGCGTCGTGCGGGACCACCGCGCCCGACAAGGACTCCAGCCCGTGGCTGGCCACCGCGAGAACCGCGGCCAAGCAGCGCAGCGGGTCGTCCACGTCGTGCGCCGCCCTGGGCACAGTGCAGACCTCCGACCGGCTGGACTACCACTGCTTCACGTACGGCAACGACAACTACACCTGGACCTACCTGCGCAACGACCGCACCGATGTCGCCGGTTGGGTCCGTGACGACCTGCTGAAGGACGGCGGCAGCGGCGTGCGCTGCTGACCACGGACTTCCCGGCGGGTCGGCTTCGCGACGCCTCTGTCGCGGAGCCGACCCGCCCCGTCGTCCGGCCACCGGCACGCCGAGGAACCACCAACAGCCTGGGCGATCAACCGGTCGGCTCCGCGGCCGACCGCGACGGCCGGTGAGCTAGGGCGAGCGTGGTGGGCAGGTGCTTTCCCGCACCACCAGTTCGGTGGCGAGGTCTATGCGCTCGTTCGGCGGGCGCTCGCCGCGCGCCAGGCTGAACACCATCTGCGCCGCGGTGGTCGCCATCTCGCGCAGCGGTTGGCGCACGGTGGTCAGTTGGGGACCGATCCACTCGCTGACCGAGAGGTCGTCGTAGCCGACGATCGACAGGTCGTCCGGAATGGACAGTCCGAGCTCACGGGCGGCACGCATGACGCCCAGCGCCTGGAAGTCGGAGCCGGCGAAGATCGCGGTCGGCGGGTCGGGCAGGCCGAGCAGCTCCATGCCGTGGCCGTAACCGCCCTGGACGTAGAAGTCGCCGTAGCGCACGAAGTCGGGGTCCACGACGACGTTCGCGTCCTCCAGCGCACTGCGGTAGCCGTCCACCCGGGCCCGGCTGCACAGCATGGTCGTCGGCCCCGAGATGACGGCGATCCGGCGGTGCCCGAGCGCGAGCAGGTGCCGGGTCGCGGCCAGGCCGCCCGCCCAGTTCGCCGAACCCACCGTCGGCACGCCGGGCGGCGGTTCGCCGGCGGTGTCCACGAACACGAACGGGATGTTGCGCGTGGTGAGCTGACGGCGCTGCTCGGCGTCCAGCCCGGCCAGCACCAGGATCACCCCGAGCGGCCGGCGGGCCAGCAGGTCGTCGAACCACTCGCGGCGCGGCCGGTGCTCCCCGCCGAGTTCCGACAGCACCACGGCGGCGCGCTCGTTCGCCGCGGCCAGCTCCACGCCGCGGATGATCTCGGTCGACCACGCCGAGTGCATCTCGTGGAAGACGAGGTCGATGAGCGCGGGCCGGGACGACTGGCGTGACCGCCGTCGTCGGTACCGGTGCTGCTCGATGATGCTCTCGACGCGGGCGCGCGTGTCCGGGGCGACGTCCGGGCGTCCGTTGAGGACCTTCGAGACGGTCGGGATCGACACGCCGGCCTCGGCCGCGATGGACGAGATCGACGCCGCGCCCTTCACGGTCTTCTCCGGCACCGCGCCGGCGTCCCGCTCGGTCGACGAACTCATGCTGCCCCCTGTTCGCGTCCGGCAGGTGCCCCGAACACCGATCTAAAGTTTCGACGGCCGAGCGTAAAGGTTCGACCTTTCCTTCTCCAGCATGGCAGCTCACAGCGTTCATCTCTGCGGTTTTCTGGCCGCTTTCCGGGCCCTGTTCATACCTGTGAACTGCGAAGACACAGGAAGGACACGGACTGTTGACGTCGTGCGGAGATCCTCCTACGGTCTCCACACCGGATCGGCGTGTCGGAAGTTACTTCGATAGTTTCGGCCTTCACGAGGACGTGAGCGGGGGTACCTGGTCGATGATGAACAGGACGACGGAGGTCGCGGCAACGCCGGTCGGCGATGCCGGTCCGACTGCCGCCGACCGACCGGGCGCGGTGTGGCGGGACGTCACCCGGCCCGTCGCGGAGCGGGTCGAAGCGCTCGTGGGCGCGATGACGCTGGAGGAGAAGCTCGCCCAGCTCGTCGGTGTCTGGGTCGGCGCCGACCCCTCCGGCGCGGGCGTCGCACCGCACCAGCACGACCTGACCGACGACCCGGTGATCTGGGACGACGTCATCTCCGCCGGCCTCGGCCAGCTCACCCGCCCGTTCGGCACCAGGCCCGTCGACCCGGTCGCGGGCGCCCGTTCGCTCGCCGCGTCGCAGCGCCAGGTGGCCGAAGCCAACCGGTTCGGCATCCCGGCGCTGGTGCACGAGGAGTGCCTCACCGGTTTCGCCGCCTGGCAGGCCACCGCCTACCCCGCGCCCCTGGCCTGGGGCGCGTCGTTCGACCCGGACCTGGTCGCCGAGATGTCCGGTCTGATCGGCCGTTCGATGCGCGCGGCGGGCGTGCACCAGGGGTTGGCGCCGGTCCTCGACGTCACGCGCGACTACCGCTGGGGCCGCACCGAAGAGACCATCGGCGAAGACCCGTACCTCGTCGGCACGGTGGGCACGGCGTACGTGCGCGGCCTGGAGCGGTCCGGGGTCGTCGCCACGCTCAAGCACTTCGCCGGCTACTCGGCCTCCCGCGCCGGGCGCAACCTCGCCCCGGTGGCCATCGGACCGCGCGAGTTCGCCGACGTGGTCCTGCCGCCGTTCGAGATGGCCGTCCGCGACGGCGGCGTGCGGTCGGTCATGCAGTCCTACACCGAGATCGACGGCGTGCCGTCCGCCGCGGACGCCGGCCTGCTCACCACGCTGCTGCGCGACACCTGGGGCTTCGACGGCACGGTGGTCGCGGACTACTTCGCGATCAAGTTCCTGCAGACCCTGCACGGAGTCGCCGAGGACGAGGCGCACGCCGCCGCACTGGCGCTGACCGCCGGGGTGGACGTGGAGCTGCCGACCGTCCGCTGCTACGGCGCGCCGCTGCGCGAGGCGGTCGAGCGCGGCGACGTCGACGGGGCGCTGGTCGACCGGGCGTTGCGCCGGGTGCTCCGCCAGAAGGCCGAACTCGGCCTGCTCGACCCGGACTGGTCGCCGCTGCCCGACCGCGTCGACGACCTGCGGTTGGACTCGCCCGCGGCACAGGACGTCGCGCTCCGCCTGGCACGGGAGTCCGTGGTGCTGCTGGCCAACGACGGCGTGCTGCCGTTGCGCCCGGGCTGGGAACTCGCCGTCGTCGGCCCCCTGGCGGACGACCCGATGGCGATGCTGGGCTGCTACTCGTTCCCGGCGCACATCGGCGTGCACCACCCGGACGCCGGGCTGGGCCTGGAGATCCCGACCGTGCTCTCCGCGCTGCGCGACGCCGTGGACGGGACGGTGACCCACGCGAAGGGCTGCGAGGTCTCCGCCGAGCCCGACGCCGACGACATCGCGGCCGCGGTGGCCGCGGCCACCGCGGCGGACGTCTGCGTGGTCGCCGTCGGCGACCTGGCGGGCCTGTTCGGGCGCGGCACGTCGGGCGAGGGGTGCGACGCGACCGACCTGCGCCTGCCGGGCGCGCAGGCGGACCTGGTCCGCGCGGTCCTCGCCACCGGCACGCCGGTCGTGCTGCTGCTGATCACGGGACGGCCGTACGCGATCGGCGACCTGGCCGACGGCGCGACGGCCGTCGTGCAGACCTTCTTCCCGGGCCAGCTCGGCGGCCGGGCCGTCGCGGACGTGCTGACCGGCGCGGTCGCGCCCTCGGGTCGGCTGCCCGTCGGCATCCCCGCCGACCCGGCCGGCCAGCCCGGCACCTACCTGTCCGCACCCCTCGGCCTGCGCACCGAAGTGTCCAACGTGGACCCGACGCACGCCTTCCCGTTCGGCCACGGCCTGGGCTACGACACGTTCACCTGGTCGGCCGTGCGGGTGGTGTCCGGCGGACAGCCGTGGACCACCGACGGCGAGGTGGAGCTGGAACTGGACGTGCGCAACCCCGGCGCCCGTCCCGGCGCGGACGTGGTGCAGCTCTACCTGCACGACCCGGTCGCGCAGGTGACCCGCCCAGTCGTGCGGCTCGTCGGCTACGCGCGCGTGGAGCTGGACGGCGGCGCGTCGGCACGCGTCACGTTCCGCGTCCCGGCCGACGTCACGTCGTTCACCGGCCTGGCCGGGCGACGGGTGGTGGAACCGGGCGCCGTGCAGCTGCGCGTGTCCCGGTCGAGCGCGGACGTGCACGAGGCGGTGGACCTGCGGCTCGTCGGGCCGCCGCGAGAAGTCGACCACACGCGGCGTTGGCTCACCGCCGCGTCGGTGGCCCACGAGGAGGTGGAGCGGGCATGACCACCCAGCTCAGCGAACCGGCGGCCGAAGCCGCGCCGGACCGGCCCGGGAAACCGCCGAAGGCGGCGAAGTCGCCCCGGTACCGGACCACGTGGCGCAAGGCGTGGAAGCGGGATTGGCAGCTCTACACGCTCGTCATCGTCCCGCTGCTGTTCTTCCTGGTCTTCCGCTACGCCCCGATGCTCGGCAACGTGATCGCGTTCCGCAAGTTCGTGCCGGGCGGCAGCATCTACGGCGAGCAGTGGGTCGGCCTGCGGTACGTCAAGCTGTTCATCAACGACCCGAACTTCTGGGAGGTCTTCGGCAACACGATGGTGCTCGGCGCGCTTTCGCTGCTGTTCACCTTCCCGCTGCCGATCCTGCTCGCGCTGCTGCTCAACGAGGTCCGCTCGCGCTACTTCAAGCGGTTCGTGCAGACGGTGTCCTACCTGCCGCACTTCCTGTCCATCGTGATCGTGGCCGGCATGGTCATGCAGCTGGTCTCGCTGGAGGGCACGGTCAACCAGATCGTGCGCGCGTTCGGCGGCGAAGCGGTCTCGTTCATCCAGGACCCGAGCTGGTTCCGCTCGATCTACGTCTCCTCCGAGGTCTGGCAGACCGTCGGCTGGGGCACGATCCTCTACCTGGCCGCGTTGACGACGATCGACTCGCAGCTCTACGAGGCGGCCCGGATCGACGGCGCGAACCGGTGGCAGCAGACCTGGCACGTGACGCTGCCCGGCATCCGCCCGACGATGGTGACGTTGATGATCCTCAACATCGGCACCTTCATGGCGGTCGGGTTCGAGAAGGTCCTGCTGCTGTACAACCCGCTGACCTACCCCACCGCGGACGTCGTCTCGACCTACCTCTACCGGGTCGGCCTGGTGTCCAACAACTTCAGCTACGCCGCCGCGATCGGCCTGTTCGAGTCGATCATCGGGCTGACGCTGGTCCTGTCCGCCAACGCGATCTCGCGCCGAGCAGTGGGGACGAGCCTGTGGTGACCACCGACCCGACGCTCCTGATGGAGCGGATCGACAAGCCCGTCGGCGCCCGCCGCACCTCGCTGGACGACTCGCGCGGCTACCGGGTCTTCCGCGTGGTCAACGTGGTCGTGCTGCTCGGCGTGGTGGCCGTGACGCTGTACCCGTTCGTCAACATCGTCGCGCAGTCGTTCAGCAGCGAGCTCTACATCCGCACCGGCCAGGTCAACCTGGTGCCGCGCGGGTTCAACCTCGACACCTACAAGCTCGTGGCGTCCGACTCGGCGTTCTGGAACAGCTACCTCAACACCGTCGTCTACACGGTGACGGCCACCGCGATCTCGATCGTGCTCACCACGATCTACGCGTACGTGCTGTCCAAGCACCGGCTCAAGGGCCGCGGCCTGCTCGTCGGCATCGCGGTGTTCACGATGTTCTTCAACGGCGGTCTGATCCCGAACTACGTGCTGGTGAACGGGCTCGGGATGACCAACACGATCTGGGCGATCGTGCTGCCGAACGCGATCAGCGTGTTCAACCTGCTGGTGATGAAGGCGTTCTTCGAGAGCCTGCCGGCGGAACTGGAGGAGGCCGCCGCGATCGACGGCCTGAACACCTACGGCATCCTCCTGCGGATCGTGCTGCCGCTGTCGAAGGCCGTGCTGGCGACGATGATCCTGTTCTACGCGGTGGCGAACTGGAACTCGTGGTTCCAGGCGTTCCTCTACCTCGACCGGGCCGACCTGTTCCCGGTGACGGTGTACCTGCGGAACATGATCGCCGGCGCCACCTCGGCGACCTCGGTCGGCGCCGTCGAGACCAACGCGGTGGCCATCTCGGCGAACATCAAGGCTGTGACGATGGTGCTCACGGTGCTGCCCATCGTGGCTGTCTACCCCTTCATCCAGCGCTACTTCGTGTCGGGCGTGATGCTCGGTGCGGTCAAGCAGTAGCGCGTCCGCTTCAGTCGACGACGGTGTCAACACCTGAGGAGAGAGCACGATGCGAACGAAATGGAAGCGCACGCTTCTGACTCTCGTGGCCGGCAGCCTCGTGGTCAGCGTGGCGGCGTGCAGCGAGGAAGGCGCGGACCCGGGCAGCGGCGTCAACCTCGACGGCAAGAAGACCGCGTCGATGGCCGACTACAAGGCAGGTGCGCAGTTCAAGGCCACCGAGCCGGTCGACGTGGGCGTGCTCTACCTCGACCAGTCCCACTACCCGATCAAGGACGACTGGCTGCTGTGGAAGGAGATCACCCAGCGGACCAACGTCACGATCAAGCCGACGGTGGTGCCCTACAGCGACTACGACCAGAAGCGCGGTCTGCTGATCAGCTCGGGTGACGCCCCGACGATCATCTCCAAGACCTACCCGGGTCAGGAGGAGCAGTTCGTCTCCTCCGGCGCGATCCTCCCGGTGAGCGACTACATCGACCTGATGCCGCACTTCAAGGACAAGGTCGAGAGGTGGAAGCTCCAGCCCGAGCTGAACACCCTGCGCCAGGAGGACGGCAAGTTCTACGTGCTGCCCGGCATGCACGAGAAGGTGTGGCAGGACTACACGCTGGCGTTCCGCACCGACGAGCTCAAGCGCCTGAACCTGGAGGCGCCGAAGGACTGGGACGAGGTCTACACCGTACTCAAGGCGATCAAGGCCGCGAACCCGGACAGCTACCCGCTGTCGGACCGCTTCGAGGCCAAGTCGATCCTCAACTACGCCGGTCAGACCTTCGGCACGCAGGCCGGTTGGGGTTACGTCAGGAACACGATCTGGAACGAGTCCGCGCAGAAGTACGAGTTCACCGGCGCGACCCCGGAGTACAAGGAGCTGATCGAGTACTTCCACAAGCTCGTCGCCGAAGGTCTGATGGACCCGGAGAGCTTCACGCAGAAGGACGACGCGGCGATCCAGAAGTTCGCCAGCGGCAAGTCGTTCGCGATCAGCAGCAACGCGCAGAACATCGTCAACGACTACCGGCCGAACGTCTCCAAGATCCCCGGCGCGACGGTGGCGAAGATCCCGCTGCCCGCCGGGCCCAAGGGCAACGTCATCCGCGGCTCGCGCCTGGAGAGCGGCCTGATGGTGTCGGCGAAGGCGGTCGAGAGCGACAAGTTCGTGGCGACGATGCAGTTCATCGACTGGCTCTGGTACTCCGACGAGGCGCAGGAGTTCACCAAGTGGGGCGTGAAGGGCACGACCTACGACAAGGACTCGTCGGGTAAGCGGACGCTCAAGCCCGAGGTGGCGTTCGGCGGCATGAACGTCGGCGCGCCGAAGAACCTCCAGCGCGACTTCGGCTTCCAGGGCGGTGTCTTCTACTACGGCGGCGCCACCGAGCTGCTGCAGTCGATGTTCACCGAGGAGGAGGTCGCCTTCCAGAAGACGATGGCCGACAAGAAGGTCGAGGCGCTGCCTCCGCCCGCGCCGCTGAACGAGGACGAGCGCGAGCGCGCCGCGCTGCTGGAGAGCCCGCTCAAGGACTTCGTCACGCAGTCGACCTTGCAGTTCATCCTCGGCCAGCGCGACCTGTCCACGTGGGACGCCTACGTCAAGGAGCTGGAGGCCAAGGGCTCGAACGACCTCGTCGAGCTGGTCAACGGCGCTCACAAGCGCTACAAGGAGAAGAACGGCTGATCGAGCGGTCCGGCCACGGCGTCGCGCCGTGGCCGGACCCGCCGCATCGACCGACTCGACCCGACGGGGTCATGGGAGGGCACTTGAACCGCGTCACCGTCCCCGGCGAGCCGATCGGCCGCCTCGCCGAGTCCTGGCGGCACTGCGTGGGTACCGGCAGGCTCAACCTCGCGTTGCGCGCGGACTACCAGGAGTCCCTGGCCCGCGTGCAGCGCGACATCGGCTTCCGCTACATCCGCGGCCACGGGCTGCTGTCCGACGACATGGGCGTGCACCGGCGGTCCGAGGACGGGGTGACCCGCTACTCGTTCACCTACGTGGACCAGGTCTTCGACCGGTTCCTGGAGCTGGGAATCCGGCCGTTCGTGGAGCTGGGGTTCATGCCGACCGCGCTCGCCTCGGGCGACGACACGGTGTTCTGGTGGAAGGGCAACATCACCCCGCCGAAGGACTGGGACGAGTGGGCCGCGCTGGTCCGCGCCGTGGTCCGCCACCTCGTGGACCGCTACGGCGTCGACGAGGTCCGCACCTGGCCGATCGAGGTGTGGAACGAGCCGAACCTGGTCAACTTCTGGAAGGACGCCGACCAGGAGGCCTACTTCCGGCTGTACGAGGTCACCGCGCGGACCGTCAAGGACGTCGACGCCGGGCTCCAGGTCGGCGGTCCGGCGATCTCACCGGGCTCGGACGAGTGGTGGGAGCCGTTCGCCGAGTTCGTCACCCGCCGCGACGTGCCGATCGACTTCGTCAGCAGGCACGCCTACTCGTCCGGCCCGGCGCAACCCGTGCCGTTCGGCACCTACCAGACCCTCACCGCGCCCCAGCGGCTGCTGGACCAGTTCGACGCGCCGCGCAAGCACCTGGCGGGCACCGCGCTGGCCGGGCTGCCGGTGCACATCACCGAGTACAACAGCTCCTACCGGCCGGACAACCCGATCCACGACACCGCCTACCACGCCGCCTACCTGGCCCCGGTGCTCACCGGAGGCACTGACCTGGTGGACTCGTACTCCTACTGGACGTTCTGCGACGTCTTCGAGGAGGTCGACGTGCCGACGTCGTTGTTCCACGGCGGTTTCGGCCTGCTCACGCACCGGCAGGTGCCGAAGCCGACCTACCACCTCTACGCGTTCATGGCCCGCATGGGCACCCACGTGCTGGCGCGCGGCGAGGACCACCTGGTGTGCTCGTCCGACGACGGCCGGGTCACCGTGCTGGCCTGGCAGCCGGTCGGCGGCACCGACGGTCCGGACGCGCCCGAGCGGCACGACGTGCGGCTCTCGGTCCCGATGAGCGGTTCGCGCGCGTTCGTCCGCCGTGAGCGGGTCAACGAGCACGACGGCAATGCGTTCGGCGCGTGGCGCGAGCTCGGCCGACCCCGCTCCCCCGACCTGCGCACGCTCGACGTCCTGCGCGACTGCGCGCGGCCGGCCGTGGAACACCGGTCGGAAGCGGTAATGGACGGGCGGGTCGGGCTGGACCTGGCGCTGGCGCGGCACGAGGTGACGTTCGTAGAGCTCACGCCGGTGCACGCCGAGGAGCACGAGGGGCTGGACGACCGGCGGCTGCTCGGCGCGTCCGACGGCCGGCTCGTGGCGCCGCACGAGGGGCTGTGACGGTGTCCGCCGAACGACGGGGTGATCCCGCCGCCGAGATCGGCGCGGGCATCCTGTCGCGCATCGCGTCCGTCGTGTACTGGTTCCTCGTCATCGAGGTCATGCTCGTGCTGACGACGGCGCCCGGGTTCCTCGCGCTGCTGTTCCTCGACCGCAGCGCGGGCAACGCGCCGCTCATCGGGCTGTGCTTCGCCCCCGTGGGCCCGGCGCTGTCGGCCGCCGTCTACGCGTGGCGGGTGTTCCTCCACGACCGCGACCTCTCCCCCGCCCGGCACTTCCGCCGCGGCTACCGGCTCAACTGGCTCGACGTGCTGCGCTGGTGGCTGCCCGCGCTGGCGGTGCTCACCGTGATCGGCTTCAGCCTGGCGAACCTGGACCTGGCCGGCGTGCCCGCCGGGTACGGCCTGGTGCTGGTCGTGGTCGCGGTGGCCGTGCTGGTCTGGTCGACCCAGGCGCTGGTGCTGTCGTCCACGCTCTCGCTGCGCACCCGTGACACCGCGCGCCTGGCGTCCTACTACCTCGCCGCGCGGCCGGCGAGCGCGCTCGGCGCGTTGTCGCTGATCATCGCCGCGGGCGGGCTCGTCGTGCTGACCTCGGACTGGGTGCTCGCGCTGCTCGCCTCGCCGTTCACCCTCCTGCTCCTGCGCAACGCCGACCCGGTGCTGCGCGACGCCACCGAGAGGTTCACCGCGTGACCCGGCAGACCGCGCCCGGCATCGGCTACGGCGGCGACTACAACCCCGAGCAGTGGCCCCGCGAGGTCTGGGACGACGACTACGCGGCGTTCACGCTGGCCGGGATCGACACGGTGACCGTCGGCGTCTTCGCGTGGGCCCACCTCCAACCCGCCGAGGACCGCTACGACTTCTCGACCTTGGACGCGATCGTGGAACGCGCGACGGCCGAGGGCATGCGGATCGTGCTGGCCACCCCCACCGGCGCGATGCCGCCGTGGCTGGCGCGGAAGTACCCGGACGTGTGCCGCGTCGACTTCGAGGGACGGCGGCACGTCTACGGGCAGCGGCACAACGCCTGCCCGTCCTCGCCCGACTTCCGCAGGCTCTCCGCGGAGCTCGCGGGGCGGCTGGCGCGGCGGTACGGGGACAACCCGGCGGTCGTGGCGTGGCACGTCGGCAACGAGTACGGCGGCGCGTGCTGGTGCCCGACGTGCGGCGAGGCGTTCCGCGAGTGGCTCCGCCGGCGCTACGGCGACCTCGACCGGCTCAACGCCGCGTGGAACACCACGTTCTGGTCGCACACGTTCACCGCGTGGGCGGAGGTCGAGCCGCCGAACGCGCTGTCCGAGCACTGGCGCGGGCCGAACCACACCGCGTTCCAGGGCATCACGCTGGACTACCGCAGGTTCACGTCCGACGCGCTGCTGGGCGGGTTCCTGGCGGAGAAGGCGGCCATCCGCGAGCACTCGCCGCACACGCCGGTGACGACGAACATGATGGGCCTGTACCAGCCGGTCGACTACCACCGGTGGGCGCCGCACCTGGACTTCGCGTCGTGGGACAACTACCCGCCGGAGGACCGCTCGTCGTCGCGGACGGCCGCGCGGATGGCGTTGGCGCACGGGGTGATGCGCGGACTGCGTGGCGGCGAGCCGTTCTGGGTCATGGAGCAGACCCCGTCGGTCACCGCGAGCCGGGACGTGAACCCGGTCAAGCGGCCCGGTGTGCTGCGGCTGTGGTCGTGGCAGTCGGTCGCGCACGGCGCGGACGCGGTGCTGTACTTCCAGCTGCGGCAGTCGCGCGGGGCGTGCGAGAAGTACCACGGCGCGGTGCTCGACCACGCGGGCCGCACGGACACGCGGGTGTTCCGGGAGGTCGCCGAGGTCGGCGCCGAGTTCGCCCGGGTCGGTGGCGCGTTGCTGGGCGGTCGCACGCCCGCGCGGGTCGCGCTGCTCGTCGACTGGGACAGCTGGTGGGCCGTGGAGATGTCCGACGGACCGAACCGCAACGTGCGCTACCTGGAGGTGCTGACCGCCTGCCACCGGGCGCTGTGGCAGGCGAACGTCCCGCTGGACGTGGTGCCGGTGACCGCCGACCTCTCCGGGTACGACGTGGTCGTCGCGCCGTTGCTGCACATGGTGAAGGGCGACCTGGCCGAACGCGTGGCGGCGCTGGTGGAGGGTGGCGGCACGTTCGTGACCACGGCGCTGTCCGGTCGGGTGGACGAGGACGACAACGCGTTCCCGACCGACGTGCCGGGGCCGTTCGCGTCGCTGCTCGGGCTGCGGGTCGAGGAGACCGACGCCCAGCAGCCCGACGTGGTGAACCCGGTGGCGCTGTTCGGCGCGGAGCACGACGCGCGGCACGTGTTCGAGGTGGTCGTGCCGGACGACGCGGAGGTGCTCGGCACCTACGGCGCGGACTTCTACGCCGGCACGCCCGCCGTGACCCGGGCGGCACGGGGGCGTGGCGGCGCCTGGTACGTCGCGACGTTGCTCGACGACGCCGGGGTGGCCGCCGTGGTGCGTGCGGCGTTGGACGAGCACGGGTTGGTCGGGCCGCTCGGCGACGTGCCGGACGTCGAGGTCGCCGAACGCGTCTCACCCGACGGGGCGCGGCACCTGTTCGTGCTCAACCACGGGCCCGCCCGTCGGGTGGAGTGCCCGGTCGACGGGACGAGCCTGCTGGACGGGCGGGTGCTGCGGGCCGGCGAGCCGCTGGAGCTGGCACCGACGGCGGTGCTGGTGATCCGTCAGTAGATCAGGCGGCCACGGGCGTCCGGCACGCCGGACTTGCGCCGGAAGTACGTGTTCACCTGGTCACGCCACTCGGTCGCGCACCGCAGCTGCTCGGCCAGCAGCTCGGTGACGCGGCCGAAGACCGCGTCGGGGACGAGCCCGTCCAGCGACGCCCACGTCGCCACCATCCGGGACACCTCTTCGTGGCCGGCGAAGTGCGTGTCGTAGATGTGCTGGACGACCGTCGTCCCCGAGTGCAGGACGTGGCCGTAGGGCACGTGGTGGAAGAACAGCAGCAGCTCGTCCGGGCACGTCTCGACGGACTCGTAGAGGTCGCGCCACGGCGCCGGGTACTGGCCGGTGTAACCGGTGCCCGTGGCGCACGTGCGGTCCACGCCGATGCCGTCGCGGTCGGCGAAGTGGTAGGTGCCCCACGGCGAGTACTCGTAGCCGTCGACCCCGGGCCCGTAGTGGTCGCCCGGGTTGACCATGAAACCGACGCCGAGCGGCGCGGTGTAGCGCTCATAGGTCAGCCACGAGCCGTCCATGATGTCGTGCAGCGCCTCGCGCGCGGTCGACCCCTCGCCGAACGTGAGGCCGATCCACTCGTCCAGCACCGCCTCCGGCGCGAGCCGCTCGTCCCACGCGAGCCGGCCGAAGCCGAACAGGTTGGCCTGCGCCAACGGGTGCCCGGTCCAGAACGGGTCGTCGCCGACGTTGGACACCGCCACCACACCGCCGGCGGGCGCGTCCGCACGGCCCGCGGCGACGTCCGCCACCGTCGGCCCGCCCCCGCCCCCGCCCCACGGTCGGAAGCCGAGCATCTCCCGCCACAGCGGGTTGAGGTAGCACACGTGCTTCTGCTGACCGGTGTACTCCTGGGTCACCTGCAACTCGACCGCGAGCGCCGTGCGCGGCATCGACGAGATCACCGGGGACACCGGTTCGCGCACCTGGAAGTCCACCGGTCCGGCCTTCACCTGCAGCACCACGTTCGGGTCGAACGAGCCGTCCAGCGGGGCGAAGTGGTCGTGCGCGGCACGTGCGCGGTCGGTCGAGCGGTCACGCCAGTCCTGGTGGTGGTCGTAGACGAACGCGCGCCAGAACACCGTGCCGCCGAACGGCGCGAGGGCGCGGGCCAGCGCGTTCGCCCCGTCGGCGTGGCTGCGGCCGTAGGCGAACGGGCCGGGTTGGCCCTCCGAGTCGGCCTTGACGACGTACCCGCCGAAGTCGGGGATGGCGGCGTAGACCTCGGCCGTGGTGCGCGCCCACCAGTCCCGGACGGCCGGGTCGAGCGGGTCGGCCGTGGGCAGGCCCCCGAGCGTCATCGGCGCGGCGAAGCTCACCGACAGGTGCACCCTGATCCCGTGCGGGCGGAACACCTCGGCCAGCCGCACCACGTCCGGCAGCAGGTCGGTCAGCAGCCGCGCTTCGGTGCGGTGCACGTTGACGTTGTTGAGACCCACCCGGTTGACGCCGATCGAGCCGAGCAGCCGCGCGTAGGCCCGTGCCCGGGACAGGTCGGCGCGCACGACCCCGTCGGCGTAGAAGATCGAGCCGCCCGCGTACCCGCGTTCGACCTGGCCCATCACCGGGTGCACGTCGACGTTGTCCCAGTGGTCGAGCATCCGGATCGGCTGCCTGGGCGCGTGCCGCTGCGCCGCCGCCTCGCCGGTGAACGCCGCCTCGCCCAGGCGCACCACGTGGTGCAGGCCGTAGAGCAGGCCGACCCCGTCGATCGCGCGGACCGAGGTGGTCGTGCCCGCGCGTCCCACCAGGAACGCCTCGGGGTCGGCCTCGCCGTCCTCGGGCCCGCACACCAGTTCCAGGTCCACCGGGCCGTCGTCGACCAGAGCGCCGCCGTGCTCGCCCACTGCCGCCCCGACCTCGTCGCGGACGGTGGCGACGACCGGTCCGGCGCCGACGACCCGGACCCGCCGCGAGCCGATCGACCGGAACGCCGAGGAGGGCAGCCACGCCGGGTGCACGTCGATCATGAACGGGTTCCCTCCGGTCCGGCCGCGGTGACAGCTCCAACCTATGTCGGGTTCACTTTCCGGGCAAGGAAACGAGACGGTCGGGTACGTCCACTTTCGACAGCGGCGGCTACGAAACTTTTGCGTGGCAACGCCTCGGCGCTCCGGGCCGCCTCACGCGCGCCGGGTGAACAGCTCCACCGGGACGGCGTCCGCGAGCGCCTGGTAGCCGGCCGGGGTCATGTGCAGGTGGTCGCCCTCGTCGTAGGCCGCGCGCAGTCGCCGGTGTTCCCGCGGGTCACGTGCCGCCGCGTCGAAGTCGAGCACCGCGTCGAACACCCGGCTGGTGCGGATCCACTCGTTGACCGCCTGCCGTGCGGCGTCGCGGTGACCGCCCTCGTCGTCGTAGGCGCCGTTGCCGCCCAGCGGCGCGAGCGTCGCCCCGTACACCGTGATGCCGTGCGCGTGGGCGCGCACCACGATCTGCTCGTAGGCGGCGCAGAGGTCCTCCACCACCTGCTTCTGCGCGACGGGCGTGGCGTCGGCGGTGCAGATGTCGTTGATGCCCTCGAACACCACCAGCCACGCCACCCCGGACTGCGCCAGCACGTCGCGGTCCAGCCTGGCCAGCGCGCTCGGGCCGATCCCGTCGCTGAGCACGCGGTTGCCGCCGGTGCCCTGGTTGAGCACGGCCACGTCGGCGGTGGCCGGGTGCGCCCGCAGCCGGGCCGACAGGCGGTTCGGCCAGCGGTCGTTGCCGTTGGTGGTGGAGCCCCGGCCGTCGGTCAGCGAGTCGCCCAGCACCACCGCGGCCGAGGCGGTGGGTGGCGACCACACCTCGATGCCGCTGAGGAAGTACCAGTGGTCGGTGGTCGACGCGCCCGGCAGGTCGTCGGCCTCGACGTGCTCGCCCGCGAGCAGGTGGGAGGTCGTCCGGGAGCCGGGGTGCGAGGTGACCAGCTCGGACGCCTGCCCGTCGGCCAGGAACACCGTCACGGTCACGTCCGACTCCGGCGCGACCGGGAAGTCCAGCGGGTCCGACACCACCTGCGCCCCGACCGGCACCACGACGGCCGTGCGGCCGTGGAACGTGACGGGGCGGGCCGATCCCGGCTCGACCGCGCCGACCCCGGCCCGGCCGTCGACGGGCCGCGCCACGGACACGGCGGTGATGGGCAGTGCCGCACCGCCGAACGCGTTGGAGAACCGCAGCCGCAGCCGTTCACCGCCGATCGAGACGCGTGCGGTCTGCCGGAGCGTGGCGTCGGCGAGCACCAGGCCGTTACGGGTGAACGGCGCGGGCGGCAGGTTGTCCGGCTCCGTCGTCTGCGGTGCGCTGACCCACGTGTGGACCCAGCGGCCGACGGGTGGTGCGCTGCGACTCATGGGTGGGCCGACCTCCCGGGATCGGTGACGTGTGGCGTGACGTGCCGATTCTGGTGCAGCGGGCCAGCCGGGTCGGCGGTGGGTACCCACCCGGCCTTGCGCCGACCGGGCGACCTTGGTGTGCCGGGCCGTCGCGGCGGGGAACCGTCTCGGTGACGTCATCGGCGGGCGACGTCGGGCACGGGGAGGCGGGCATGCGGGGGCTCCTGGTCGCGGTGGCGCTGGCGCTGGTCGTCTCCGGGTGCGGCGGGCTGGGGTCGGGTTCGCCCGACGCGCTGGTCACCATGGGCTTCGGGTTGCCCGACGAGCACGCGACGGCACGCGTGGCGGTGTTCCGCGAGGCCAACCCCGGCGTGGACCTGCGGATCAGCGAGGGCGCGTTCGACGAGCAGCAGTTCCTGTCCGCCGTGGCCGCGGGCGACCCGCCTGACCTGGTCTACGCCGAGCGGCGCAAGCTCGGCGGGTACGCGGCCCGGGGTGCGGTGCAGAGCCTGGACGGCTGCCTGAGGGAGCACGGCGTCGACCTCGGCCGGTTCCGGGACGCCGCGCTGCGCCAGGTCACCTACGAGGGCGGGGTGTACGGGCTGCCGGAGTTCTCCAGCGTCCGTCTGATGATCGTCAACAACCCCGTGGTGCGGGCGGCCGGCCTCGACCCCGCCCAACTGTCCACTTCGGACTGGTCGGCGTTGCCCGCGCTGGCGGACCGGCTGGCCCGGGTCGGCGACGGGCGGGTGGAGCGCATCGGCTTCGACCCCAAGGTGCCCGAGTTCCTGCCGCTGTGGGCCAAGGCGAACGGCGCCGAGCTGATCGGCCCGGACGCGCGGCTGGACGACCCGCGCGTCGTCGAGGCGGTCCGCCACACCACCGACCTGGTGGCCAGGCAGGGCGGCTGGGCGTCGTTCAAGGCCTTCCGCGACACGTTCGACCAGTTCGGCGCGAACAACCAGTACGTGACCGGTCAGCTGGCCGCGATGCCGATGGACTCCTGGTACATCAACACGCTGGCGACCAACTCGCCCGACGCCGACGTGACGATCGCGCCGTTCACCGACCGCGACGGGCGGGTGTTGACCGAGTCGGGCGGGAACGCGTGGGCGATCCCGAAGGGCGCGCGGCACCCGGAACTGGCCTGCCGCTTCCTGGTCACGGTGAGCGACACGGAGACGTGGGTCAAGGCGGCCACCGCGCGGCGGGACGCGTTGGCGAAGGCCGGGCGGCCCTACGGCGGCACGTTCACCGGCAACCGGGTGGCCGACGAGCGGATCTTCCGCGAGGTGTTCGACCCGAAGGGCAACCGCATCCTCGAACAGGGCGTGCCGGTGGTGCTGTCGTTGCAGGACGACGCGTTCGCGCTGCCGCCGAGCCCGGCCGCGAGCGAGCTGGTGCGCGCCTGGGAGGGCGCGGTGAACCGCGTGCTGACCGGGCGGCAGGACGCGCGGGAGGCGATGGAGCAGGCGCAGCGCGAGGCGGAACGCGCGCTCAAGCGGGTGGGCGGGAGGTAGTGCCGTGACGGTCGGCCGACGCGAGTCGCGGGCGGGGTGGTTGTTCCTGCTGCCGTGGGTGGTCGGGTTCCTGGCGTTCACCGCCGGGCCCATGCTGTTCAGCCTCTGGCTGTCGCTGACGCACTACGACATGCTCAAACCGCCCGCGTTCGTCGGCCTGGAGAACTACCGCGAGGCGTTGGGCGACGAGCGGGTCGGCACGGCGTTGTGGAACACGGTGTTCTTCACCGCGCTGCACGTGCCCGCGCAGATCGTGCTGGCGCTGGGCCTGGCGAGCCTGCTGCGCCGGGCGGGGCGCGGCAGCGGCTTCTTCCGCACCGTGCTGTACCTGCCGGTGATGACGCCGCCGGTGGCACTGGCGGCCATGTTCCTGTTGCTGCTCAACGGTCAGCACGGCGCGGTGAACGGGTTCCTGGGCTGGTTCGGGTTCCAGGGGCCGAACTGGACCACCGACCCGGACTGGATCAAACCGGGCCTGGTGGTGATGGGGCTGTGGACGGTCGGCAGCACGGCGGTGCTGTACCTGGCGGCGTTGACCAGGGTGCCGCTGGAGCGCTACGAGGCGGCGCGGCTGGACGGCGCGAGCCCGTGGCGGCAGTTCTGGCACGTGACGCTGCCGGGCATCAGCGGGACGGTGTACTTCACCGTCGTGGTGAACACGATCGCGTCGTTGCAGGTGTTCACCGAGGCGTACGCGATGTTCTTCGGCGCGCGGGCCAAGGCGTCGGCCGAGGGTGACGCGGCGCTGTTCTACGTGATCCACCTGTTCCAGGAGGCGTTCGGGTCGCTGCGGATGGGGTACGCGTCGGCGTTGGCGTGGGGCCTGTTCGCGGTGATCGCGGTCATCACCGCCGTGCAGGTGCGGTTGTCGCGCCGGTACGTGCACTACGAGGGAGAGCGGTCGTGAGGCGGGTCGGGCTGTGGGCGGCGCTGCTGGTCGTCACGCTGGCGTTCGGCTACCCGTTCTGGTGGCTGGTCAGCGCGTCGTTGAAGGACCGGGCGCACGTGTTCGACAACGCCCTGCTGCCCCGGCCGTTCTCGCCGGGCAACTACGTCGAGGTGTGGCAGGCGGTACCGCTGCTGACGTGGATCGGCAACAGCGTCGCGGTGGGGTTGGCGGCCGCCGCGGCGGCCACGGTGACGAGCGCGCTGGTGGCGTTCGGCTTCGCGATGTTCCGCTTCCCGGGCCGCGACCTGCTGTTCGGCGTGGTGCTGGCGACCATGATGCTGCCCGGCGCGGTGACGATGGTGCCGGTGTACCTGGAGTGGCACGCGCTGGGCCTGGCGACCACGCAGATCCCGCTGTGGGCGCAGAACCTGTTCGGCTCGGCGTTCTACATCTTCCTGCTGCGCCAGTTCTTCCTCGGCCTGCCGCGCGAGGTGTTCGACGCGGCGAAGGTCGACGGCGCGAGCGCGTGGCGGCTGTTCACCTCGATGGCGCTGCCGCTGGCGAAGCCGGGGCTGGTCGTGGTGTTCGTGTTCGAGCTGAAGGCGGCGTGGACGGACCTGGTCAAGCCGTTGATCTACCTGCGCGAGCCGCAGCTCTACACGTTGCCGCGCGGGTTGAAGGCGGTGCTGGACCGGTTCGGTGAGGGCGGCGAGGAGCAGTGGGAGCTGGTGCTGGCCGCGAGCGCCGTCGCGACCGTGCCGATGGTGCTGCTCTTCCTGGTGGCGCAACGGCACTTCGTGCGCGGAACCGTCACTCAGCACGTCGAGTGACCAGCGGGTTCAGCACCAGGCCCAGGACGTTCGCGGCGGTGGCGCTGGACAGGGCGATGCCCCAGCCGACCGGGCCCAGCGGTGTGCAGCCGAAGAACTGGCTGACCCCCGGTGTCTGGATCACCGCGCCGAGCGCCGCCGCCGAGCCGAGGCTCGCGGCGAGCACCGAGCGGTCCAGCCCGCCGGTCACCAGGGTCTGACCGAGCTGGGTGCCGACCAGCGCGGCCAGCGCCACGGTGCTCGCCCGGCGGGGGCGGCCGGTGAGGCTCGCGACCGTCCACGCCGCCGTCGCGCCGAGCGTGGTGGTGATCGCGCGGGCGGTGATGTCCTTGGTCAGGGCGCTGCCCAGGGACGAGGTCGGGCCTTCGCGCAACAGGTCGGGCACGGACTCGCGGGCGGGCCGGCTCAGCGCGATGGCCAGCGCGGGCGCCAGGTCGGTCAGCAGGTTGACCAGCAGGAGTTGCCGCGCGGTCAGCGGCGACCGGCCGGTGATCGCCGAGCCGAGCACGCTGAACGCGATCTCGCCGAGGTTGCCGCCGAGCAGGATCGCCAACGCCTCCCGCACGGACGCCCACATGGCGCGGCCCTCGACCAGCGCCGCGATGATCGTCTCCAGCCGGTCGTCGGTGACCACCAGGTCGGCGGCGGCACGGGCGGCCGGCGTGCCGCGCTTGCCCAGCGCGATGCCGACGTCGGCGAGCCGGATCGCGGGCGCGTCGTTCGCGCCGTCGCCGGTCATCGCGACCACCCGGCCCAGCCGCTGGTAGGCCTCGATGATCCGCACCTTCTGCGCGGGCGTGCAGCGGGCGATCACGTCCACCGTCGGCAGCAGGGCGTCCAGCTCCTCGTCGCCCAGCTCGTCGAGCCGCGATCCGGTCACCACGGCCATGTCGTCGCCGCCGTTGACCTCGGAGGCGATCGCCTCACCGGTGGCCGGGTGGTCACCGGTGATCATCACGATCCGCACGCCCGCCTCGCGCAGCTTCGCCGCGGCCGGTGGCGCGCCGTCGCGCACCGGGTCGGCCAGCGCGACGAAACCCAGCAGCGACATGCCGCGCACGTCGTCGTCGGTCACGGAGTCGCCGTCGAACCCGGCGCGTTCGGCGACGGCCAGCACCCGGTGGCCACGACCGGCGAGCAGGCGCACCCGCTCCTCCAGCCGCCGCAGCGCGCCCGGGTCGACGTCGCAGCGCGGCAGCACCGTCTCCGGCGCGCCCTTGACGCTCAGCACCCGCCGTCGGCCGACCTGGCCGACGGTCGCGTGGTAGCCGCGGGACGGTTCGAACGGCAACGCCTCCACCAGCGTCCAGCCGCGTGCGCCGGTCGTGGGGCCGACGCGGGCTCGCCGGGCGCCCTCCAGCACCGCCCGGTCGGTCTGGTGGGCGAGGTCGCGGGGGTCGTCGGCGGCGGGTGTGGCGCGGACGGCGGCGGCCAGGACGCGGCGCAGCTCGTCGTTGAGCTGGTCGAGGTCGGCGCCGCGGCGACCGTTGTCGACGCGGCTGACGGTCAGCCTGCCCTCGGTCAGCGTGCCGGTCTTGTCGAAGCACAGCACGTCGACCCGGCCCAGCGCCTCGATGGTGCGGGGGTTGCGCACCAGCGCGCCGTGCTCGGCCAGCCTGCGTGCCGCGGCCAGCTGGGCGGCGTTGACCAGGAACGGGAGCCCTTCGGGCACCGAGGCGACGGCGAGGTTCACCGCCGCGCCCATGCTCTGCCGCAGCGGCACGCCGCGCAGCAGGCCCGCGCCGGTGACCGCCGCCGCCGAACCCAGCGCGACGGGCAGCGTCTTGCGGGTCAGCTCCGCCAGCCGTGCCTCGACACCCGTGGTGGGCGTGTTGCGGCGGGCCGCGGCCATGCTGCGCCCGACCTCCGTGGCGTCGCCGGTCGCGACGACCACGGCGAGCGCCTCACCGGCCGCGATCGTGGTGCCCTCGTAGAGCATGGACGACCGGTCGGCCAGGTCCGCGGCCACCACCGGCGCCGGGTCCTTGGTCACCGGCAGGGACTCGCCGGTGACCGACGACTCGTCGGCTTCCAGCCCGTCGCCGGCGAGCAGGCGGCAGTCGGCGGGCACCACGTCGCCCGCCGCCAGGCGCACCACGTCGCCGCGCACCAGCTCGTCGGCCGTCACCTCGCGGTCGCGGCCGTCGCGGACCACGGTGGCGCGCACCGCCGAGCGGCCGAGCAGGGTGGCCAGCGCCCGATCCGTGACGACCTGCTGCACGCTGCCGATCAGCGCCGACACGCCCACCACACCGGCCACCAGCGCCGCGTCGACCGGTGAGCCCACCGCCGCCGACACGGCCGCGCCGCCCGCGAGCACCGGTGTCAGCGGGTTGGCCAACTCCGCCAGGAACGCGCTGCCCAGGCTCGTGCCGACGGCCTGCCTCCCGGTGGACGTGCGCTGCCTGCGTTGCGCCTCGGCTTCGGCCAGCCCGTCGCGGCCCGAGCCGAGCCGGTCCAGCACGGTGGCCGCGGGCATCAGGTGCCACGGCTGGGTGGTGGCCGGCGCGACCGCCGCGGCACGGCTGCCCGGCAACCGCTTCGCCCGCCACACGCCGTCCACGAAGGCGATGGCCGACGCGCCGTCGACCGCGCGCGCCGCACCTCGCGCCGGTGCCGGGCCGCGCGTGCTCAACGCGCTGACCGCGCCGATGCCGCTCGCCGCCTGGGCGAGCATGATCCCGTCCCGGTTGACCCGCCGTGCGGCCGGGACCGCCTCCACCAGCAGCACGGCCACGTCGAGGTCCCGGACGACGACGTGCGCGCCCCACGGCGGCGGGCCGCCGTCCCGGTGCACGCCGACGCCGCAGTCCGCCGAGCCCAGCGCCCGGCGGTCGTCGGACACGAGCATCACCACGTGCCCGTCGCCCTGGAGCTCGCGCACCGCACCCACCAGGCCCTTGCCGGACGGGACGCGGCGGTCGGCGAACCGCACCGGCAGGTGGTCGCGGTCGGTGGCCACGACCACGCGCAGCCCGGCCTCCCGTGCCGCCGCCGCGATGGCGTCCACCGCCGGCGGCGTCTCGACGTCCACCGCGAGCACCGCCTGCAGCCGCCTGCCCCTGGTCAGGCCGAGCACCGCCGCGTGGCCCGCCAACCGGCGTTGTTCGCGCACGCCCTTGCGCCCCTGCGGGGCGAGGCGGTCGATCGGGCCGATGGCCCAGTCGCCGTCCTGGCGCACCGCCGTCGGGTCCTCGGGGTCGAACAGGGCGAACGCCCGCTCGGCGGCCTCGGTGGGATCGGTGTCCGGCAGCGGCACGAGGTCGCCGAGCACGGACCGGCCCGAACCGAGCGCGGTCTCGTCCAGCACGAGGACGTCCACCGCGTCGAGGCGGCGCAGCGCCGAGCGCTCCATCACCAGCGCCTTCCTGGTGGCCAGCACGCGGCCCAGCTGCGCGGCGAACGCGGCCTGGCCGACCGTCGGCGCCTTCGGCAGGCTGGCCACGCCCAGCGCGGCGGCCCGGCGGAGTCCGGTGAACGGGATCGCGCCGACCACCGCCGCCGCACCCGCCGCCAACGCCTGCCGCGCGTAGCGGTCGACCGGGCCTTCGGGGAACGGGCGCGGCCGTTCCACCACGATCGGCTCAGCCTCGGCGTCGTCCGGGCCGTGGATCAGCTCGGACTCGGCCTCGCACCAGGCCTGCTCGTGCGACCGCACCTCGCGCCACTGCTGCACGCGTTGGGCGATGTCGAGCAACGTGCCCTCGCTGCGCGAGGCCAGGCCGTGCACGAGCGCGCCGACCACCGACGTGGCGGTGTCGGCGCGTTCCCGGCCCTGCAACCGACCGGCGGCCAGTTCGCGCAGCTTCGGGTGCAGGTCGACCGCGGCGACCAACGCGCCCAGTTCACCGGGTACCGGCGCCCACGGCGCGATCTTCGTGAGGGCGGCCAGCGCGAGGCCGGCGGCGTCGGCGGCGAGGGTCGGCAGCAGTCGGGTGCCCTTGAGGCCGTCCGCCGGGTGGTGCAGCTCGTCCTCGACCAGGCGCTCGTCCTCGGTGGCGGGTTCGGCCTCCGCCCGGCGCACCAGCGCGACCAGGTCCTTCGTCGGTGGAGCGGGCTCTTCGACGGCGACGATCACCCTGGCGGACGGCGCGTTGACGCGGGCCCAGAGCACCCCGGGGTGGCTTTCGAGGGAGCGTTCGATCCGGGTGGCCACCTGCCTGCCCCGCGGGCCGTGCACGCCGTGGGCCTCGATGTGCAGCCGTCCCGGGCAGGACCACACCTTGCGGCGGTCGCGGCGCAGCACGGCGGTCTGCTCCAGCGGTGCGAGGGCCAGTCCGACCAGCCCTTTGGCGATGCCGCCTGCGGCGCGCACGGGGTCGATGCCGAGGAGTTCCACCGTGCCTGTCTTCCCGATCGGGTGGCGACCTATGCGTCACGATCGGGCGGTAGGGCTCAGTCGTCGAAGACCAGCTCGGCCCACACGCGCCCGACGAGGTCGCGAGGTGGCTGCGCGAGCACCTTGAGGACTGGGCCGCGTTCGACGTGCTGCTGGTCGGTGCCGTGGATCACCGAGCGGCCCACGGGTCCACGTGGGGACGCGCTCGACCCCCGGACGTAGCCGCGCGGTGGCCGAACGTCACCGAGCGCCCGGGCCTGACCTCGAAAAACGAGAGGTTGATAACATCGCGTCACGGCCACCGCGGGCCGTCCGCTCGACAAGGATGGCACCGTGACCAAGGCACAGAGAATCGCAGCGGCGTGGGCAAGCCTGCCCGCACCGGAGTTGACAGACCAGGTCCGCCTCCTGGTCAAGGCCCGGGACGCCGCCGCGCGCGCCGTCTGGTCCGCCGTGCGTGAGGACAACATCATCGCCGCCCGCGTCCGCGGCGCGTTGGCGGGCTTGAAGGCCGAGTACCGCGGTCACCGCGACGAGGCCATGTGGCTGATGTGGATCGGTCAGGTCCAGCAGCAGCTGGCCGTGCAGGCCACCGCCGCACCGGTCGTGGAGACCGTCGTGGTCGAGGACGTCACGTCCGAGCCGGCGCCGGTCGTCGTCGAGGAGTGGGCGCCCCGGCCGGAGTCGACCTCGCCGCGTCCGGCCGGCGACGCGCCGCCCGTGCTGTTCCAGGAACCGGCCTCGTCCGCGAAGTAGGGCACCAGCCCCGGGCCCGGAGCGTGCCGGCGAGGACGACGACCGCCGCCACCACCGTGATCACCACCAGCCCGCCCCCAGGCCGTCGGCGTCGCCGGCTAGTGACCTGGCGCACACACCGGTACGGCCCTCGCGGACCGACGGGGTGGGCGCGATGATGCGGGGTGAGCCGGACGGGCGCGCCGGCGGGAGCGGGGGCGAGCGGTGGGTTCGACCGGCACCCGGCGGGTCGTGAGCCAGGACCAGGTGCTGCGCGGCGCCTGCCGGTTCTTCCTGCGGCACGGCCGGGTGGACATGGACGCGTTGGCGACGAGCCTCGCCATCAGCCGGGCCACGCTGTACCGGGTCGTGCACAGCCGGGACGGGCTGCTCGGCGACGTGCTGTGGGTGCTGGCCGACCGGTCGTTGGCCCGCGCCCGGCAGGAACGCACGAACGGCGGGGTCGAGGGCGTGCTGGAGGTGACGCGGCGGTTCGTGGCGGAGCTGCGCGCGGCCGGGCCGTTCCGGGCGTTCCTGCGCGGTGAGCCGGAGACGGCGGCGCGGGTGCTGTTCAACGCGTCCGGCGGGGTGCACCGGCGGGCGGTGTCGGCGCAGAAGGAGATCCTGCTCGAAGTCGACGGCGGGCAGTGGTCGACCGCGGCCCTGGACCAGGTGGCCTTCCTGTACGTGCGGATCGTGGAGTCGGCGCTCTACGCGGAACTCCTCACCGGCGCGCCGCTGGACCCCGACCTGGCCGAGACGGCCGCCCGAACGGTCCTGCTCCAGCACCGCTGAGGCCGCCGGTCCACCGACCGCCGCGACCCCGCGGCCCTTGCTGCGACAGCGGTCTCACGATCGGGCCGCGTGCTGGTGCGCGCCGTGCGCGGCCGGCTACGGTCGGCGATGATCCCCATCCCCCATCGCTGTGGGAGCCGGTATGTCCCCTTCCCCCTGGCACCGCCTCGGCCTCGCCGCGGCCGTGCTCGGTCTGCTCCTCCCGACGTCCGCGCCCGCCTCCGCCGCACCCGTCTCCGCCGCACCCGTGCCGCGCGTGGTCGGTCCGCTGCCCGGGACCGTGCCGGGCGACCGGCTGGCCGACCGGATCGAGGACACCTACCCGTTCTTCGCCACGCCCGACGACCTCGCCGCCGCCGGCTACGTCGAAGAGGAGTTCCACCTCTCCGGCACGGCCGACGGCTTCGCCCTCGACGGCACGAAGGTCGCCACCGGCGTGCCGTACACGACCCGGGTCGTCGTGCGCCGCCCCGCGCACGCCCGGGAGTTCACCGGCACGACGCTGGTCGAGTGGCAGAACGTCACCGCCGGGTACGACCTGGACGCCCTGTGGAACGCGGAGTCCGCCATCCGCGCCGGTCACGCGTGGGTCGGCGTGTCCGCGCAGCGGGTCGGGGTCGACCAGCTCAAGACCTGGAGCCCGGCCCGGTACGGCGCCCTGGACGTGACCGGCGGCGGCCGGTTCACCGCCGACGAGCTGTCCTACGACGTGTTCACCCAGGCGGGCCGCGCGATCGACTCGGGCGCGGCCACGGGCGGGCTGCGGACCAGGACGTTGCTGGCCATCGGCGCGTCCCAGTCCGCCGCCCGGATGACCGTGCTGTACGACCGCGTCCTGCCGCAGCAACAGCCCGTGTTCGACGGCTACGGCTTCATCGTCGGCACCGCGCCGACGCGGGTCGGCGCGGAACCCGTCTTCCAGGTGCTGTCGGAGACCGACGTGCGGACCGCGCAGCGCCCGGCCGACACCGACCGGTTCCGCCGCTGGGAGGTCGCGGGCGCCGCGCACTCCGGCCACGAGGGCCAGGTCTACCGGGCGCCGATCTCCGAACGCGACCTCGGCGGCGCGCCGCACTACGACTGCGACCGGCCGCCGTTCAGCCGGATCCCGATGCACCACGTCACCGCCGCGTCCTACGACCACCTGCGCCGGTGGGTCGAGCGCGGCACACCGCCGCCGACCGCCCGACCGCTGGAGTTCGAGGCCGACGGCGTCACCAAGAAGCGCGACGAGCTGGGTCTCGCCCTCGGCGGCATCCGACTGTCACAGGTCGCCGCGCCGCGGGCGCTGAACACCGGCGACAACTCCGGCGAGACGTTCTGCCGGCTGTTCGGCACGCACGTGCCGTTCGACGCGGCGACGTTGGCCCGCCTGTACCCGCGGCGCGGCGACCACGTGCACCGGGTGGTCACCACCGACGTCGCCAACGTGCACGCCGGCTACCTGCTCCCCGCCGACGCGCGGCAGAACCTGGCGGACGCCATCGGAGGCACGCGATGAGGATCCCCCTGGTGGCGTTGATCGCCGCACTGGTGTCGACGGTCGTGGCGGCACCCGCCCAGGCCGACCTCCCCACCCCGGTCGTCTTCGTGCACGGCCAGCAGGGCTCGGCGCAGCAGTGGCAGTCCAACGCCAAGCGGTTCTCCACCAACGGCTACCCCGACGCCTCGCTGCACGCCTACGAGTACGACACCAGCATCCCCACCAACGACCACGCCATCGCCGGCCTGGAAGCCTTCATCTCCACCGTCAAGGCCCGCACCGGTGCGTCTCGAGTGGACGTCATCGCCCACTCGCGCGGCACGACCGTCATGCACGCCTACCTGGCCTCACCCGACCGCGCCGCGTCGGTCCGCAAGTACGTCAACGTCGACGGGCGGTCCAGCGCCGCACCACCCGGCGGCGTGCCGACGCTCGCCCTGTGGGGCGGCCTGCAACCCAACGGCTCCATCACCGGCGCGACCAACGTCTACCTCACCACGTTGGGGCACACCGAAACCACCACGTCGGCCGACGGCTTCGCGCACATGCACCGGTTCCTGCGCGGCAGGCCCGCGTGGACCACCCGCGTGGTGCCCGAGCCGCCCGCCCTGGTCCGGATCGCGGGCCGGGCGACGTACTACCCGCAGAACGCGGGCGTGGAGGGCGTGGTGCAGGTGTGGGAGCTCGACAGCCGCACCGGCGCGCGGGTCGGCGGACCCAGGCACAGCGTCCGGACCGGCGCGGACGGCGCGTTCGGCCCGCTGCCCGTCAACGGCCGCAACCACTACGAGCTGGTGGTGCTGCGCGACGGTCAGCTCCCCCACCACTCGTACTTCGAACCGTTCGAGCGCGGCGACCGCTTCGTGCGGCTGCAGGTGTCGCGCCCCGGCGGGATCACCGACAACATCGACCGGTGCCCGACCCACACCGCGCTCACCGTGGTCCGCAACCGCGAGTGGTGGTCGGACCAACCCGACGGCGACCGGCTGGAGCTCAACGGCGTCAACGTCCTCGAACCGGCCGTCTCGCCGAAGGCGCGCCAGGTCCTCGCCGCGTTCGCGTTCGACGACCACTGCGACCTGACGTCCACGCCGGGCGTCGTGCTGCCGCCCTTCACCACGTTGCCGTTCCTGACCGCGGTCGACAGCTACCTGCCCGCCCGGGCCGACGGTACCGGCACGATCCGCGTCACCCAGACCGCGCGCGGCACGGACGGCCGGACGCGCACGATCGCGGTGCCGAACTGGCCGTCGGACGCGCACGCGGTGACCGTGCAGTTCAAGGACTACCTCGACAGTGGAACCGGAGGCCTGCGCGGAACGTCCCCCTGAGCGGACGAGGGGGGTTCGATGCTCGAACGCGTGACGCGCCGGTGGTCTCCGTGGTGGACCGTGATCGCGGCGGCCGTGCCGGTGGTGCTCACGCTGTGGTCGCACACGCCGCCCGGCGGCTACTTCACCACGTCCGTCGTCGCGCTCCTGTGCTGGGTCGCGGTGGGTTCCGTGTGGTTGTTCACGGGCGTGGCCGCGGTGGTGGTGCTGCCACCCCCGCGGCCGCGCCACCTGGCCCGGTTGTGGCCGTACCTGTTGGTGCCCGCGTTGATGGTGACGACGGAGGTGGTGGTCGACACCGGCGTGGTACCGCGCGCCGCGTTCGCCGCACACCGGTCCGCGCTCGAAGCCCTGGTCGCGGAGGTGGGTGCGGCACCGGACCGGTCGGTGCGGGACCGCCGGGTCGGGTTGTTCACGGTCTCGTGGGCGAACGTCGACGGGTCCACCGGGTGCACGGTGCTCAAGGTCGCCGACGCGGGCTTCCTCGACGCGACGGGATACGCCCACTGCCCGGACCGGGCACCGGTGGACGTCGTCGCCGGCGGCGAGGGTTACACGTTCGAACCGATCGACGGCCCCTGGTACGGGTTCACGGCGCGCTGGTGAGGGACGGGGCGGGCGACGTCAGCGCGCCGAGCGCCACCTGCGCCATCGTGCGCACCCCCACCGCCAGCGCGCGTTCGTCGACGTGGAACGTCGGCTGGTGCAGGTCGCCCTGGGGTCCCTCGCCCGACCAGACGCCCAGGCGCGCGTACGAGCCGGGGACGTGCCGCAGGTACCAGCCGAAGTCCTCGCCACCGGTGGACTGGGTGGTCGACGTGACGGCTTGCGGCCCGAGGGCGGTGGTGATCGCGGTCTGGAGCACGGCGGTGCTGTCCGGGTCGTTGTCGACCACCGGCACCGCGGGGACGTGGTCGAGTTCGAACCGCACGCCCGTCGGTCGCAGCAACGAGCCGACGATCTCCTCGACCAGCGCGGGCAACTGGCCGTTGACCACCGGGTCGCCGGTGCGCAGGGTGCCGCGCAGGAGGCCTTCGCGGGGCGTGCCGCACGGCGTTTCCGGCGCGTCCATCAGGCCCCACGCCAGCACCGTCCCGGAGCGGGGGTCGACGCGGCGGGCCAGCATCGCGGGCAGCCCGGTCGCCACCACGCCGAGCGCGTGCACCACGTCGGCGCTGAGCTCGTTGCGCCTGCCCGGACCGCACCCCGTCACGCGCAGTTCGAGCATGTCGCACGCCGACGTGACGGGTCCGACCCTGGTCCCGACCCGGCCGACGAGCACCTTCGGGTCGCAGTGCAGGCCGTAGACACGCTCCACGCCCTCGACCCCGCCCGCCTCGATCACGTCGTGCGCGCCGCCCGGCTCCTCCTCCGCGGGCTGGAACAGCAGCCGCACCCGGCCCGGCAGGTCCGGCGCGGAGGCCAGCGCCGCGGCCGCGCCGAGCAGGATCGCGGTGTGCACGTCGTGGCCGCACGCGTGGGAGACGCCCGGCACGCGGGACGCGAACGACTCGCCGGTGCCCTCGGCCACGGCCAGCGCGTCGATGTCGGCGCGCAGGGCCACCCCGCGCGGCCCGCTGCCCACCTCGCAGATCACACCCGTCCCGGAGGGCAGCACGCGTGGTCGCAGGCCGAGCGACTCCAGGATCTCCACGATCATCGCCGTGGTGCGGAACTCCCGGCGCATCGGCTCGGGGTTCGCGTGCAGGGTGCGCCGCCACGACATCACCAGCGTGAGGTTCGCGGCCAGCCACTCGTCGAGCCACCGCGGCCCGCGACCGGCGCCGAGGTCGGCCACCGGCACCAGGTCCTCGGCGGCCGAGCCGAGCGGGACGTCGGTGACCACCCCCGAGCCGGTGACCACCGCCGAGCCGGTCGACGGCGGCAGCAGGTTGCTCGCGACAAAGGTCATGGTGGCTCGCCGTTCGTGCCAGGGCGTCAGGCCGCCTCGGGGTGCGACACGTCGCACGTGTGCGGGCCCATAATCACCCACCGTACGTGCAAGATCCACTGCGGGGAGTGGTTATCGCCCGTTCGGCGGACGCACCGCCGGCCGCGCGGGGATGCTCGCCGGACGTGCCGGGGAGGGTCCGCCGGCGACTTTTTCCCGGCGGCGTGCAACAGATCGGCCGGGTTCCCCGTTGAGGGGCGTGATCACAAGCCAAGTGGCCGATCGGGAGA
Source organism: Actinosynnema sp. NPDC050801 (assembly GCF_040673975.1). NCBI lineage: Bacteria > Bacillati > Actinomycetota > Actinomycetes > Pseudonocardiales > Pseudonocardiaceae > Actinosynnema > Actinosynnema sp. NPDC050801. The sequence goes on from NZ_JBFAQZ010000022.1 coordinate 113,847, forward strand.
GAGCCGATGGAGTTCGGTGAGTACGTGGTCGGGCAGCGACCGGCGCTGATGCGGTTCGCCACGGTGCTGACCTGCCGGACCTGGCTGGCCGAGGACATCGTCAGCGACGTGCTCGGCCGTGCCTTCGAGCGGTGGGACCGGATCTCGGTGATGGCCGAGCCGCACGCCTACGTGCGGCGGATGGTCGTCAACGAGTACCTGTCCTGGCGACGGCGGCTGGCCCGCACGTCGCCACGGGCCGACGTCGAGCCGGACGTGGCGCGGATCGGCGACGGCGCCGACGAACGGGCGAGCCGGGACGCGATGATCCGCCGCCTGGCACGCCTGCCCCGGCGGCAGCGCGCGGCGGTCGTCCTGCGCTACTACGCCGGGCTGCCAGACGCCGAGATCGCCGTCGAGCTGGGTTGCCGGGTGACGACGGTGCGCAGCCAGATCTCCCGTGCGCTCGCGACCCTCCGCGTCGACCTGACCGCGAACCCCCACAGCTACCAGGAGACGAGATGACCGACCTGCGCACGCTCCACGACGCGTTCGACGAGTTGGAACGGCGCGCGGACGCGGCCACCGCCGGCCTGCCGCCGGGCATCGCGCCGGGCACGCGTGCCGACGCGTCCCGGTCGCGCACCCGACTCGTGCCGATCGCCCTCGCGGCGGCCGTGGTGGCCGGTGTGGCGACCGGCGCGGTGCTGCTCGTGCCCGACGACGGCCCCGTGACGCGGACCGCGCAGCCCGGCGCCTCCTCGACCGCGCCGCCAGTCACCACCACGTCCACGCCGCCGCCTCCCGCCCACGAGAGCCCCGAGGTGCTGGCGGAGCGGTTCCGGGCCGTGCTGGGCGACCTGGCGACGTTCGTCGTGACCGAGAGCGGCCCCGGCGCGTCGGTGATGACCCTGCCCGCGGGACCGCCCACCGGTGCGCCGACCGACCTCGGGCCCAAGCCGGGCAAGCGGGTCGGCGCGGCGATCGTCGGCACGCTCACCGCGACCGGTGTGACCGGCGGGTTCGACCTGCTGATGTACCCGGGCAGGGTCGGCGACAAGGCCCAGTGCAACCTGCCCGAGGAGCCCGGCTGCACCGTGCGCGACCTGCCCGACGGCTCGTCCCTGGCCACGAGCCAGGTCGCGCTGGAGGGCTCGGGCGTGACCAACGAGGTCAAGCTCATCCGCCCCGACGGCCTGGTGTTCGGCATGCACGTGAGCAACCGGCAGTCGCCGAAGGGCAGCGGCGCCCTGCTCGCCGACCGGCCGCCGCTGACCGTCGAGCAGCTGGTGCAGATCGCCACCTCCGACCGCTGGTGACGGCCGCGACGACGCTCCGAGGGGGGCGTCGTCGCGATCCCCGCGGTGGTGGGATCGCGGCACGGGTCGGCCGCGATCCCGCCACCCCGATCAGGCCCTGAGCCGGTCGGCCCGCAGCACGCTCCGGTCGATCGGCCGCCCCGGGTGGGCGACACCGACGTCCCGACCGGGCAGGCGGAGGTCAGATCGCCGAGCAGTCGGCCTTGTCCGTCCACTCCGCACCGCACCGGTAGAGCGGGAAGGGCGTGTTGTAGCCGTAGCGCGCGCCCAGGGTGTTGTACTCGCCGACGTCGACCCGCTGGGCCACGTAGTGGTCCGTGGCGGTGCCGGTGACGGTCTCGGTGTAGGGCGGTCGAGGGGTCGTCGTGGTGGGGTTGCCGCCACTGGTCGTGGTCGGGGTGGTGCCGCCGTCGAGGCCCCAGAAGCGGGCCAGGTGGTAGGCGGTGCAGATGTCGACGTCGAGCATGTACGCGGCCGTGGCGCCGCACTGGGTGGTCCCGGTGCCGGGGTCGACGGGTTGGCCGTGGTTCATGCCGGTGATCGAGTAGTGCTCGACCGTGCCGCCGTAGACCCGGTGCGGGTAACCGGCGACCGTGTCGCTCACGTCGGGGACCTGGTCGGTGCCGTTGACGTTGGTCCACTGCTCGACCAGTTCGGTGCCGTTGAGCGGCCGGACGGTGGTGTCGGCGGAACCGTGCCAGATGGACACCTTCGGCCGCGGACCGGAGTAGGAGTGCGCCGCGCGGACCTTGTCGCCCCACTGGGCGGGCGTGAGGTTGGTGCCGGGGTTCATGCAGCCGAACGCGGCGGCCACCGTGGTGGCGCACTGGTAGGGCAGCCCGGCGATCACACCGCCGCCGGAGAACACGTCCGGGTAGGTGGCGAGCATGACGGCGGCCATCGCACCACCCGCGGACAACCCGCTGACGTAGGCCGACGTACCGCCGTGGTCCGACTTGGCCTTGTCCACCATCTGCTTGATGGACAGGGCCTCGCCGGAACCGCGGTGGGTGTCGCCCGGTTCGAACCAGTTGAAGCAGGAGTTGGCGTTGTTCTGCGACTTCTGCTGCGGCACCACCACGGTGAACCGCCAGCGGTCGGCCAGCTGGAACCACCCGGTGCCCGGGCCGTACCCGGTGGCGTTCTGCGTGCAGCCGTGCAGGGCGACCACGACCGGGCGACCGGCGGGCAACCCGTCGGGCACGTAGCGGAACATCTGCAGGTTGCCCGGGTTCGACCCGAACCCGGTGACCTCCCGCAGGGTCGCCGCGGCGGCCGGGAGCGGCGAGGAGACCAGGTGGACCGCGGCGATCACCACCACGGCCAGCACGGCGACGAGTGTCGCGACGGGACCGCGAACGGTCCCGGCAGAGCGACGATCCGACATGGGCGCATCCTCCACGTTGAGTGATGGCGGTCACGTGCGATACGCCGACGCTAAAAGCCCGGGCGACCCTTCGTCGCTGGTGAACCGCCCCACTCTTCCCACCGCGCCCGTGTGTGGTGCCGCCACACCTCGTGGACCGGCACCCGTCCGGTCGTCAGCCGCCGATCGCCCCGACCCGCTTCGCCTTCCGGTTGCCCCACCCGGCCAGCACCGCCCCGACGACGACGCCCACCACGTAGCACGACAGCCACACCGCGAACCCGCCCGGCACCCACCCCAGCAGCCCCGACCGGTCGTGGTCGAGCAGCAGCCGGATGGCGCCCTGGGCCCCCAACACCAACAGGACCATGCCCACGACCTGAACCGCCACGTACTTCATGCCTGCCTACCCCCTCGATCGATTTTTGTGGTGCGATCGCACCATAACAGGTCTTGGTACGATCGCACCACAACGATGCGCTCGGCGTCGCGGCGCGAAGGGTGGTCGAGGTGCCCAGACAGGCGGACCACGACCTGCGACGCCGTCAGATCGCGGAGGCCGTGTGGCGGCTGGCCACCCGCGGCGGGCTGGAAGACGTGACGTTGCGGCAGGTCGCCACCGAGGCGGGGGTGTCCGCCCGCCTCCTCCAGTACTACTTCGGCACCCGCGACCAACTCCTGCTGGGGGCGTTGGAGATCCTGAACGCCCAGGCCGAGCAGCGCGCCCGGGAACGCCTGGCGATGCTCGGCGAGACGCCCGGCCTGCGCGCGATCGTGCGCGGCGTGCTGCTCGAACTGCTCCCCCTCGACGAGGAGCGGCGCAACCGGCACCTGGTCTACGCGGCGTACTTCGTGCGCTTCCTCGTCGAACCCGCGCTCGCAGCCGTAGCCCGCGACGCCCCGCGCGCGCTCGACCAGCTCGTCACGGACCTGATCTCCCACGCCCGGGAACTCGGCCAGGCGCGACCGGACCTCGACGCACCGACCGAGGCCGCGCTGCTGGTCGCCACCGCCGAAGGCCTCCAGTCGAGCGTCCTGCTCGGACAGCGGTCCGCCGAGCGAGCGGTGGCCCTGATCGACCACCAACTCGACCGCGTCTTCATCCGGTCGAGTGGCGCCTGACCCGCGTCCACCGCCCCAGGTTCCGATACTTTCGTAAGCCGCAGAAGTAGTGTGATCAGCCCTGCCTGCGGCTCTACCTGCACTCATGCGTCTCTATAGGTGAATCTCAATCCTTGACTCACGCGATCTTCCACCTTAGTTTTCGAAAGCGTCAAACAGCTGTATCGCAACTTTCGGTTCGGCTGCCCGCGGTTCGACCCTTGGAGGAAGTGATGTCCAGAACTGCTGTCACCGCTGCCGGCAGGCCGGTGGCACGAGAGGGGCGGCGACGCGTCGCGGCCCTGGCCGGTGCGGTCGGGTTGCTCGGCGCGTTGGCCGTCGTGCTGCCGAGCGTGGCCAGCGCCGGCACCACGTTGGGCGCGTCCGCCGCGGAGAGCGGGCGGTACTTCGGGACCGCGGTCGCCGCGAACAAGCTCGGCGATTCCACCTACGTCGGGATTCTCAACCGTGAGTTCGACATGGTCACG
>NZ_JBFAQZ010000023.1:0-115547 GCF_040673975.1 Actinosynnema sp. NPDC050801
CTTCGACGTCGAACGGGCTGATCACGGTGCACTCCCGTTGCGGATCGACCGGTCAAGGACCGCGACGACTGTAGCGGGCACACGTATCGAGACCCGATCGTTGACACTTCAGGTGGCCCTGGCCACACTGTGTGACACACCTTGGTTCTGCGGGGAGCCGGTGAGGCCGGCACCGGGCCGAGCTCGGCTTCCCGGTCGACGTACCGCCGGTCAGTCCGACCTGGCCCGTGGCGGGGCCCACTCACCTCTGCACGGCCGGGATGCCGGGAGCCGGCAACGCGCTTCGCCGCGCACACGGCCGCTGCGGCCGGCCGGCGACTTCCCGGCCGGCGACTTCGAGGTCTCTTCACACCACCGGTCCCAGGTCGAGCCAGGCCCGCACACACGTCTGTCCGCCGCGTTTCGGCAGGAGGTACATGCAGTGTTAGGAAGCAATGGCGCTCCCTTCACACCGGGGGGACCCGCACCCGGTCGGTCGAAGCGCCCCACCACAGGTCGGCTGTGGCAGCGCGGCGCCGCCGCGGCAGCGGCCGCGGTCATGTTCGGGACGCTGACGGTCGCGGCGGCGGTCAGCCCGGCGTCGGGCGCCGAGAACCCGTACCAGCGGGGACCCGACCCGACACCGGCCAGCGTCTCCGCCAATCGGGGCACCTTCGCCACCGCCCAGGTCGGCGTACCGGCCGGGAACGGCTTCGGCGGCGGGGTCATCTACCACCCCACCGACACCAGCCAGGGAACCTTCGGCGCGGTCGCCGTCGTGCCCGGGTACACGGCCACCTGGGCCGCCGAGGGCGCCTGGATGGGGCACTGGCTGGCGTCGTTCGGGTTCGTCGTCATCGGGATCGACACCAACAACCGCAACGACTTCGACACCGCCCGCGGCACCCAGCTGCTGGCCGCCCTGGACTACCTGACCCAGCGCAGCCCCGTGCGTGACCGGGTCGACGCGAGCCGGACGGCCGTCATGGGCCACTCCATGGGCGGCGGCGGGGCCATGCACGCGGCGCTCCAGCGCCCCTCGCTGAAGACAGCGGTCGGGCTCGCGCCGTTCAGCCCGTCGCAGAACCTGACGAACACGCGGGTCCCGACCATGCTCCTGGCCGGGCAGAACGACACGACGACCACCCCGGCCAGCATCCAGACCCTCTACAACGGGATCCCGGCCGCCGTCGAGAAGGCGTACCTGGAACTCGCCAACGCGGGCCACGGCTTCCCCACCTCGAACAACCCCACGATGATGCGCACCGTCATCCCGTGGATCAAGGTCTTCCTCGACAGCGACACCCGCTACACGCAGTTCCTGTGCCCGCTGGCGGACCGCAACGGCATCAGGACCTACCAGAGCACCTGCCCGCTGGTGCCCTCGGTGCCGACGACCACCACGACCACCACCACCACGACATCGACCACCACGTCGACCACCACGACATCGACCACGACGAGCACCACGACCACCACGCCGCAGCCCGGTGGAGCGTGCAGCGCCGCCTACCGCACCACCAACTCGTGGCCCGGCGGATACCAGGGCGAGGTCACGGTGCGAGCGGGCGACTCGGCGATCAACGGGTGGAACGTCCGGTGGGCGCTGGACAGCGGCCAGACGATCAGCCAGGTCTGGAACGGCACGCTCACCGTCGACGCGTCGACCGCATCGGTGCGCAACGCCGCGTACAACGGCTCGCTCGCGGCCACCGCGTCGACCACGTTCGGCTTCATCGGCGGCGGCTCACCGCCCACGTCGCCCCTCTCCTGCACCAGCCCGTGACGGTGCGGGGCGACGCCCGCGGAGGTACGACCGCTGCCGCGACGCCGGGGCTGAGCCTCCCGGCGAACGGGTGATACCCGGAGGTCTCGGGCGAGGCGGCTAACGGTGATCCCCCTCGGGTCGATTCCGCAATCGACCCGAGGGGGATCACCGTGACGACGACCGTCATCCCACGCACCACCGCCGGACCCCTGCGCTACTTACCGCTGCTGGTGCCCGGACTGCTGTTCCTCGTCGCGCTGGCCATCGCGCCGGTCTCGCCGGCGAAGGCCACCGACGGCCTGTACAAGATCACCACCACGCAGTTCTCGATCAGCCACCACGACATCGACTGCGTGAAGGACGCCGAGCAGGTGGCCACCTGCACCACGACCGTCGACGGGAAGGTGCTCGACGTCCGGCTGGACACCACCCCCGTCACGGAGTTGTCGTGCACGGCGACGTACGACTCGCTCGACACCGCCTGCACACGTGCGTTCGACTACGGCCCCGGTTCCCACCGGGTGCACCTGGACTCGCTGGTCGTCCCGGAGCCCGCTGCCCAGGAGATCCGCGACGCGTACCCGTGGTGGTCGTGGCTCTTCGACGGCCCGTGGTTCCTGTTCGCCCTCGGCCTGCTCGCGGCCATGACGATCGCGGCCGGCGCGCTGGCGTGGGTCTGGTCCCGCCACCCCCGCCCGGCCGCGAGGCACCGGGTGCTGAGAACGCTGGTGACGTTCGTCGTCTACTGGACCTTCTACCTGCCGGTCACGCTGGTCGTGGCGCCGTGGGAGGCGACGAAACTCACCTACCACCTCCTGCTCATACCGCACTCGGTCCTGTTCCCCGCCCTGCTCGCGCTCGTGTGGCAGCTCGCGGTCGGCGGGAAGGTCACCGGGGCGACCGGCCAACGGATCGGGCTCACCGCGGCGAGCGCCATCACGACCCTCGTGTGCGGCTCGATGATGATGTTGCTGCTCGCCGTGACGACCGGGATGCCCGACTGAGCGCGCGGCCGCGTCCACCAGCGCGCGGTCACGGTCGACAGCCTCGCCGGAGGAGTCAGCCGCCGAGCAGCCGGCCGTCGTCCGCGCCGTAGAACAGCAGCCTGCCGGGTGCGGCGTCGACGGTGAGGGACGTGCCGAGGGCCGGTTCCTCCTGCTCCGGCACGGTGAGGCTGATCAGCGTGCCGTCCGGGCAGTCGAGGGTCACCAGTGACGACACGCCCAGGTTCTCCACCGCGGCCACCCGGCCGGTGATGCCCTCACCGGCCGGCGCCAGGTACTCGGGCCGCACGCCCACCACGACGGGCGTGCCGTCGGCCAGTCCCGGCGGGCCGGGCAGCCTGGCCCCGGCGCACTCGACGCGACCGTCGCGGGCCTGCGCGTCGATCAGGTTCATCGGGGTCGAGCCGATGAAGTTCGCGACGAACGTGTCGACGGGCCGTTGGAACACCTCGCGCGGCGTGCCCAGCTGGCGGATCCGGCCTGCCTCCATCACCGCGATCCGGTCGGCCAGCGCCAACGCCTCGGCCTGGTCGTGCGTGACGAAGACGGTGGTGAGCGCCAGGTCGTGCTGCAACCGCTTGAGGAACGTCCTGGCCTCCAGCCGCAGCCGCGCGTCCAGGTTGGACAGCGGCTCGTCCAGCAGCAGCACGTCGGCGCCCGCGGCGACGGCACGCCCCAGTGCCGCGCGCTGCTGCTGACCGCCGGACAACTGCCCCGGCCTGCGGTCGAGCAGCGCGGACAGGCTCAGGCCCTCGGCCACCTCGGCGGCCGCTTCCCGTTGCCGGGTCTTGGGGGCGCGGCGCACGCGCAGCGGGTAGGCGATGTTCTCCGCCACCGTCATGTGCGGGAACAGCGCGTAGTCCTGGAACACCATCGCCACCCCGCGCCGGCCCGGTGGCAGGCGCGTCACGTCGCGCGACCCGATCGTGACGGCGCCCGCCGAGGGCAGCTCCAGGCCCGCGATCGTGCGCAGCAGCGTGGTCTTGCCACAGCCGGACGGGCCGAGCAGCGCGAACAGCTCGCCGTCCACCACGCGCAGGTCGAGCGCGTCCACCGCGCGTACCCCGTTCGGGTACACAGTGGACACGCCGGTGAGGTCGATGCCCGCCATCAGCTCTTGATGCCCCCGTGGAATCGGAACCCGTAACGCTTGTTGACGACCAGGTACAGCAGGACCACCGGGATGGAGTACAGCAGCGAGAACACCGGGATCACGGTCAGGTTGGCGCTGCCGCCCTCGTCCTGCAACGTCCGCATCAGCACCGCCGCGGGCTGCTTGCCGACGTCGCGCAGCAGCAGGAACGGCAACAGGAAGTTGCCCCACGCGTTGACGAACGACCACACCAGGATCATCGCCAACCCCGGTCTGGCGATCGGCAGCACCACGTGCCCGAGCACCTGGCGGGGTGAGGCGCCGAACACCCGTGCGGACTCCTCGTACGAGCGCGGCACGGAATCCATGAAGTCCTTGAGGATGAAGATGGCGGCGGGCAGCATGCCGCCCGCGATCACCAGGGCCGTGCCGAAGCGCGAGTCGATGAGCCCGAGCTGCAGCATCAGCACGAACAGCGGCACCATGGCCGCGGTGCCCGTGACCACGCTCGACAGCAGCAGCAGCACGTACAGCAGCACGTCCCGGCCGGGGATGCGCACGCGGGACAGCGCGTAGGCGGCCAGGGCGGCGAACGCCGTCGTCACCGAGGTCGCGACCAGGCACAGCACCAGCGAGTTGACCAGCGACCGCACCGCGTACGGGTGGCGGAGGGTGGCGGCCACGTTCGCCGACGTCCACTCCGGCCAGCGGAGGCCGAACCCCGGCCGCGCGTCGAACGGCGCGCCGGCCAGCCACAGCATCGGCACCGCGAAGAACCCCAGCACCACCGCGATCAGCACGTAGAAGCCGATCCGGCGCACCACCCACGCCGGTGTCACGCGCGCCTGCGCAACAGCCGCAGGTACACCAGCGCCACCGCCAGGTTCCCGACCAGCAGCAGCAACGACATCGCCGACGCGTACCCGAGCCGGCCGCTCTCCAACGCCTGCCGGTAGATCAGCACGGGCAGCACCTCCGATTCGTGGTTCGGGCCGCCCGCCGTGAGCAGGAACGGCGTGAAGTCGTTGGCCGTCCACAGGCTGATGAGCAGCGTGTTCGTCAGCACGTGCCCTCGGATGTGCGGGAACACCACGTCGCGCACGGTCTGCCAACCGCCGGCGCCGGCCAGCCGGGCGGTCTCCAGGTGCGACGGCGGCACGGCGGCCAGCGCGGAGGTGTACAGCAGCATCGAGAACGCCGTGCCCCGCCAGGTGTTGAACACGATCAGGCTCACCATCGGGTACTCGACCAGCCACGCCGTCGCCGGCCTGCCGAGGAGCAGGCCGAGCGTGCCGCCGTCCCGGCTCAGCACGGCGAACCACAGGTAGGCGACGACGGGACCGGGCAGGATCCACGCCAGCAGCACGAAGCCCTCGACGGTGCGCCGCAGCCCTGGCCGCACCCGGCGCAGGACCCAGGCGAGCGCGAAGCCGAGCACGTTCTGCCCGACGACCGCGGAGCCGAGCACGAACAGCGCGGTCAGCCACAGCGAGTTGGCGAACAGCGGGTCGGCCAGCGCGGTGGCGAAGTTGTCCAGGCCGACCACGCTCGGCTCGGCCGCGGCCGGTCCGGTCAGCTGGTAGTCGGTGATCCCGATGTAGAGCGTCCACAGCGCGGGGAACACCAGGAACAGGCCGATCAGCAGCAGCGCCGGCGCGACGAACCCGATCGCCCGCGTCGTGCCGAGCCCCGCCGGGTCGCGGCCGTCAGCCGCCCGCAACGGCGTCCTCGCCGACCGCCTCGACCAGCGCGTCGTGGTAGGACCGGGCGGCGTCGTCCGGGCTCCTGCCCGCCACCACGTCGGCGGTCGCCTGCTGCAACGCCGCCGACACCTTCGGGTAGTCCGCCAGGCCGGGCCGGTACCGGGTGATCGGCAGCACCCGCTCGGCGATGAAGCCCAGCATCGGGTCGCCCGCCAGCACCTCGTCGTTCACGTCGGTGCGCTGGGTGACCTGCGCGGCGCCCGCCAGCGCCGACTTGACCGCCTCGGCCGAGTTGAGGAACTCCATGAGCTCCCACGCCTGCCGCGGGTACCGCGTGTTCGGGTTGACCACCCGCACGCCGCCACCGGACGTGCTGACGAAGTCCTGCCCGCCGACACCGGCCCCCGGCACGCGTGCGGGGATCAGCGCCCACCCGACGGCCGTGTCCCGGTCGGCCATCCTGGCGACGCCGACGCGGGGCTCGACCACCGAGCGCCAGAAGTAGTCGCTCTCCAGCAGGATGCCGATCCTGTTCTCGGCGAACATCGCGAACGACCGGTCGCGGCCCTTCGCCTCCTGCTGGAGGATCGGGTCGCCGAGCCCGTCCCGGTAGACGCGCTGGTAGAGCGAGAGGACGTCCTTCACGCCCGCCGTGGCGCCCTGCCACTTGCCGTTCTCGTGCACGGTCGTGCCGGTGCCCAGCAACGCGGGCAGCACGCCCTGCATCGTGGTGGCCTCGCCCATCGCGGTGCCGGCGTTGAGCTGGAGCGGCGAGACGCCGGGCAGCGCCTTGAGCTTCGCGGCGGTGTCCAGGACGTCGTCCCAGCTGCGGGGTTGCCAGTCGGCGGGCAGGCCCACCTGCGCGAACAGCTTCTTGTTGTAGAACAGCACCCGGCCGTCGGTGCCCATCGGCACGCCGTAGCGCCTGCCGTCGAACTCGCCGAGGCCCTGCACGGCGTCCGGGATCTGCCGCCAGCCGTCCCACGCGTCGACCTCGTCCTTGCCGACGACGTCGTCCAGCGGCTTGACCTGGCCCGCCTGGGCGAACTCGCCGAGCCAGATGCCGTCCAACTCGACGATGTCACCGCCGCCGCCGGTCTTGAAGTCCAGCGCGACCTTCGTCTTGAAGTCCTCGTCGCCCGCGCCGTTCTGCTCGAAGCGGACGGTGGCGTTGACGCCCTTGGCCTTCTGCGCCTCGGTGAACCTCGGTATCACCCAGTTGGTGATCCAGTCCGCGCCGCGCGCGTTCTTCCCGCCCGCCACCGCGTTGGCCGTGATCGTCAACGTGACGTCCTTGGCGTCGGCGTTGCGCGCCGGATCCGCTCCCCGGGACTGGCCGAGGCACCCCGCGAGCAGGCCCGCCACCGACAGCAGGACGATCGTTGTCCGCCGCATCGCGCTCCCCCACCAGAGTGCACGCCACTTCGTCACCTCTCAACATGGCACCCCGGCCGGCCGATCGCAGCACCTCCGGTCGTCATCACCCGTTTGACGGCCCGCCGTCGTCGGGTGGGGGGCCGCCCGGAGGGCGAGGCAGGGGCCGGTGGTCGAGGTCGGCCGGTGCGACGCGGGGCGCCGATTTCGATTCCGTCACGCGCGCACGTAACGTGATGGTGTGACCATGGCTCGAACCTCCACCCCTCCACCAGCTCTCGCTCCCGACGCCCTGCGGGTCATCGCCCTGGGCGGGCTCGGTGAGATCGGCCGGAACATGACCGTGTTCGAGCACGAGGGCAAGCTGCTCGTGGTCGACTGCGGGGTGCTGTTCCCCGAGGAGCACCAGCCGGGCGTGGACGTGATCCTGCCGGACTGGAGCTGCTTGCGCGACCGGCTGTCGGACGTGGTCGCGGTCGTGCTGACCCACGGCCACGAGGACCACATCGGCGGGGTGCCCTACCTGCTGCGCGAACGGGCCGACATCCCCATCATCGGCTCGCGCCTGACCCTGAGCCTGCTCGCCGCCAAGCTCGTCGAGCACCGCATCACGCCCGTCACGGTGGAGGTCAAGGAGGGGCAGCGGCTCGCGCGCGGCCCGTTCGACCTGGAGTTCCTGGCGGTCAACCACTCCATTCCCGACGGTCTCGCCATCGCCATCCGCACCGACGCCGGCCTCGTGCTGCACACCGGCGACTTCAAGATGGACCAGTTCCCGTTGGACGGTCGGATCACCGACCTGCGTGGTTTCGCCCGCCTCGGCGAGGAGGGCGTCGACCTGTTCCTGGTCGACTCCACCAACGCCGACGTGCCCGGTTTCACCACCGCCGAACGCGACCTGGCCCCCGCCATCGACGAGGTGTTCCGCACCACGCCGCGCCGGGTCATCGTGTCCAGCTTCGCCAGCCACGTGCACCGCATCCAGCAGGTCCTCGACGCCGCCCACGCCCACGGCCGCAAGGTCGCCTTCGTCGGCCGTTCCATGGTCCGCAACATGAGCGTGGCCACCGAGCTCGGCTACCTCAAGGTGCCCGACGGGCTGGTCGTGGACATCAAGCGGATGGACCGGCTGCCACCCCACCAGGTGACCCTCGTCTGCACCGGCTCCCAGGGTGAGCCGATGGCGGCGCTGTCGCGCATGGCGAGCGGCGACCACTCGATCCAGGTCGAGGAGGGCGACACCGTCCTGCTGGCCAGCTCGCTGATCCCCGGCAACGAGAACGCCATCTACCGGGTCATCAACGGCCTGACCGACCGCGGCGCGAACGTGGTGCACAAGGGCAACGCCAAGGTCCACGTCTCCGGCCACGCCAGCGCCGGCGAGCTCGTCTACTGCTACAACATCGTGCAGCCGGCCAACGTGCTGCCCGTGCACGGGGAGGCCCGGCACCTGCGCGCCAACGCCGAGCTCGCCATCAAGACCGGCGTGGACCGCGAACGGGTGCCCATCGCCGCGAACGGGCACGTCGTCGACCTCCACGAAGGACGGGCCCGCGTCACCGGCAAGGTCGAGGTCCACAACGTCTACGTCGACGGGCAGACCGTCGGCGGGGTCACCGAGGCCTCGCTGGCCCAGCGCCGCACCCTCGGTGAGGAGGGCGTCATCACCGTCGTCACGATCGTCGACATCGACTCGCGCCGGCTCGCCGAGCCCCCGGACTTCATCGCCCACGGCTTCGAGCACGACGCCTCGACCTTCGCCCCGGCCATCCCCGCGATCGAGAAGGCCCTGGCCGGCGCGAACGAGCGGGGTGTCACCGACTTCGAGGAACTGGAACGGCTGCTCGCGCGCGAGGTGCAGAACTGGGCGTACCGGACGCACCGCCGTCGTCCCGTGGTCATCCCCGTGGTCATCGAGGCCTGAGACCCCCGGAGCCCTCTCACCGCACGGCCGCTTCCGGCACATCCGCGCGTGTCGGCGGCCGGTGGGAGGACTCCGCACCACGGGAATCAGACCGGGGGTCAACCGGTCTCGCCAGGGTTCGACCTGCCATTTCGGTGGTCGGACACCACGGCGAGCAGTCGTTCCGCCGCTTGGAGCCAGGTGCGTTTCAACGCCATGGTCCCGCGCACCGCTCCGGCCGCGCGAAAGGCAGCCGGCCTGTCCAGCAGGGCCCCGGCGATCCGGTTGCCCCACAGTTCGGCGTCCCGGTAGAGCTTGTTGGCGAGCGGCAACACGACCCGGTTCGCCAGGTCTTCGGGGAGTTGGGTCTCCAGCAGAGCGCCTACTCCACTGCGATCACTGACCAACAGTGGGGTGCCCGCCACGATTGCCTCATGACCGACCAGTCCGAAACCTTCCACCCTCGACGGCATGAGCACCAGGGACGCACGACGCAAGTCGCGATCGATCTCCTGGCGGTCGGCCGAGTAGTTCCGGACGGTGACCTCGACCGACGGATGATCGATCCACTGAAGGGCCTTGGTGCGAAGGGCTGCCGCCTGACCCTCCGGCGCACCTCGGATGAGCAACTCCCACCTGGTGCGCGCCGGGCTCAGGCGCATGGCGGTCCCGATCGCACGCGCGGCGATATCGATCCCCTTGATGTCGGCGTCCTCCGCTCTGCCGAGCAACAAGATCTGGGGCACGCCGGACGGGGCCGTCCGATCGGTGACATCCGTTACGTCGAAGCCCGGATCAAGACGCACCGGTCGAGGTGCGCCGCGGAGTTCGAGTTCCCGACCGATCCACTCGTCCAGACGCGGTCCGACTGGCACCGCGCGGGTGGCAAGCGCGGCCAGCTCCAGTTCGATCTTCGACCGCCGTTCCGCCTCGACTCCGGCGTCGTTCTCCCTGTCCAGCTTGTACCACTCGACCTGGTCGGGGTACACGTGCACCACGTGCAGGTACGCCGCAGCCCGGTAGAACTCCGCGCTCAGGGCGCGGGCCACGTGGCCGGTCACCCGACCGTGGCCGATCACCGCGTCCACGACGACTCCGTCGGGCAGGCGTGGCCTGCGCAGGAGCGACTCGCGGTCGGACAGACCCGGTACTCGAACGGCGTCGACGAGTTCGACCCCGATCAGACGGGCATCCGCGCGTTCCTCCGGTGAGGATTTCGGTACCAGGCAGTACACCCGGGCGTGTGCCGCGACCAATGCGGCACACAGCCAGCGGTTCAACGTGCTGATCCCGCCGTGCTGGGCGAACCACTCGTCGGCGACGGCGAGCACCGTGATCTGCTCGGCCGGTGCGGAGGTGGCAGTCGGAGGCAGGCTCTGCCCCTGCCCGTGCCCGTCCGGGAGATCGCCTTGGAGTTCCTTGACGCGTCTCATGTCCTGTTCATATCCGTCCAGGTAGTCGGCATCGTCGCCGAGTTGGTTCGCGAACCAGGTGGCCAACGCCTCGTCCCTGGTGAATGCGGTGTGTCCTCGACTGCTCGGCAGCTCGCCGCCCAGCGCGGTGCGCGCGTTCTGCCAACTGATCACCACCGACTTGCGCATGATTCTCAAGAATGACGATGTCTTGATCAGCGCGACGAGCGTCGCGGCAGGTACCGCAGAGGCGGCGTCGTACTCCGAGAGCACGGCCTCCGCTCGTCGACAGAGTTCGGCCGTGTCCGGGTAATTCCTGCGAACCCGCAGTTGATCGCGAATCTTCGCCACGTGCATCAGGTAGCGGGCGAATGGTGGCAGATGCGCGGCACCGGCATCAGACCACGTCCAGGAGCTCAGGAACGGCCGGCGTGCCGGTTCGGCCAACACCATGAACCGGCGTACGGCCCGACTGTCGGTGGTCGAACCGGTCTCCCACAGTGCCAATCCCGGGCCTGCGGCGACGCCCTCGTGCCACCAGCCCGGTGTGAGGTCCGCGCGGGGCAGGAGCGCGCTGAGGTCCGCACGGGATCTGCTTTCCTCCACTACCTCGCCGCTTATACCCAAGTAAAGCCGCACGCTTCCCATCAATGGCTCGTGGAAATCGTCGGATAGCGCTTCCACCAGACCGTCGAAATCCCGCCACGAATGACCCGGTCTCTCTGCCAACAGGACCGACAGGTTGAGGACCTCGTGCTCCCGCCGCACCAGCGCCTGCACGTTGCGCTCGTGATCTTGCCGTGCCCCGAGCAGTGCCGAACCGACAGTGGACGGCAGAAGCCTCAGATCGGGAAGTTCCACGGGCAGTCCGGTCGACCGGATCGGCTCGTCGGCCCCGAGCAGCCGACCACACCGCGCCCACATCGCTCGCAAGGTGGTCTCCTGCGCGTCGCCAACGGCGTAGAAGTGCGCGACCAGTTCCTGCTCGGCCACCACCGGACCGGTCATGCCGCGTTCGCCCCCTCCGGCCGTAACCGCAGCTACGATTCCTCGTGTGGCGTCCCATTATGATCGAATCGGCTCGTGGCTGGACGCGGAACCCCGGCGCACCGCCGGTAACGTCCTGGTGTCCCTGTCGGAATCAAGCAGGTCAGCGAATGAGTGGGCGGCGATCGGTGACGCGGTAGCCGCTCTGGAGACCGCCCTCGGATCGGGTGACGCGAAAGCGGTGGTGTCCGCTACGGCGCGCCTTGAACTCATGACTGACCACCGGGTCGACCGCGTCGACCCCAAGAAGGAGCAGCAGGCGCCACCGCCGCTGGTGGACCGAATGGTCCATCTGCAGCGCCGACTGGATGTCGATCTCACTCGGCTCACGACAGCTGATGAAGCCGATCAACGATCTGACCGGACGAAGTGAACGCTGCCGGCCGCCTGCGGTTATGGGCGGCGTTGCGGCAGGTGCGCGCAGTGGAGACGGGGCGACCGGCCGACACACCGGAACGGGTGATCAGATGGCTACGCCGCGCCCTCACTGACGCCCCGCAGGCCGAGGACCGGTTGTCGATCTTGACAGGGCTGGCGATCTTGCACACGGACGCCGCCGAGCGCGAAGGTGACGTCGCTGATCTCTGGGAGGCGGTGAGGTGGTCGACCGAGGCAGCCGACGTGGTCCCCGCCGACCATCGGCACGCCGCGATCACCCACTTGAGGCTGAGTTCCGCCTACGGCAACCTGCTGGCGGTTCTCGGCAGCCGGGACGCTGCGATCGGTGCGGCTGATGCGGCGCGGCGCGCGTACCGCCTGATACGGGATGACGATGCCCACCGCGTCGACCTGCTCGACGCGGTGATGGTCCAACTGACCGAAGCCGGTGCGCACTTGCACCGGGAAGATCTGCTCGACGAAGCGATCGAGGTGGGACTGTCCGCGATCACCGCCGGTGGCACGGGTCTGTACAACCTCGGCACCGCGTACCGCCTGCGCTTCGAAGTCGCCGGTGACGTCGGCGACCTGGTCGACGCCGAGCGGTTTCTCACCGGAGCAGTGGAGCTGGACGAGCCCCACGGACGGGCCACCGCCGCGCAGTTTTCCGAGTTGGCCCACGTACTCGGATTGCGTCACAAGGTCGGCGGTTCGGCGGACTACGCGCTTCGGGCCGCAGAGGCGTGGCGCAGGTCGCTGGAACTGGGTGAACCGGGCGACGGCGAAGACCGCGCACGTCGGGCCTCGTTCGCGGGTGCGCTGGTCGACCTGTGGAGGGTCGACCCGTCGAGCGATGTGACCGAGGCGCTCACCCAGGTGCGGATGTCGATGCTTCCCGGAGACGACGAACCCGACTACGCCACCTGTTACACGGCGGCCGCTGCCTTGACCGACTGGGCCGAGTACCGGCAGGACACCACCCTGTTGGAAGAAGCAGAGGCCGCCGCGCGAGCCGCAGTCGCCGCGAGCGGTGACGAGGCTGAGTCCGCGGACGCGCACGACCTCCTCGCCCGGGTGCTGCAGGGCCGCTTCGGCCTGGGTGGCGACGTCTCCTTGCTGGACGAAGCGATAGCGCTGGGCACCTTGGCCGCCGAGTCGTCCGAGGGCGCTCAGGACGACCACGCCGGGAGGCTGGGCAACCTCGGGATCTCGTTGCTCGACCGATTCCTGGCCCTGTCCGATCCGCAGGACCTCGATCTCGCGGTCGACGCAGACCGCAGGGCGGTCGCGGCCCTGCCTGACGGGCACCACGACTTCGCACGCTATCGGAACAACCTCGGCGTCGCGCTCTGTCATCGATTCCAGTTGACCGGCAATCCTCGCGACCTTGAGGAGGCCGTGCGGTTCGGACGTGAAGCGCTCGCAGGGGACGAGACTGGCCCTGATCGCGCGCAGCACCTGAGTAACCTGGGCAATGCCCTCTACCACCGGCATGCGCGCTTCGGTAACCTCGACGACCTCGACGAGGACGTCGACCTGCTGCGCGAGGCCATCCGGTGCGTGCGGGCCGGGCACCCGTTCTTTCCCGGCCTGCTGTCCAACCTCGCCACTGCCCTGAGGCTGCGGTACAGCCGTCTCGACACTGCCGACGACCTGGAGGAGGCGGTCGCGGCACTGCGCGACGCGTTGGCTGAAGACCTGCGGACGCGTGACCGGCGCACCATCGTGGACGCATACGCGACAGCCCTGCACACCATGGGTGAATCGACCGGAGATCGGCTGTGGCACCGGCAGGCAGTCGAGCAGTTGTCGTCGGTCGTGGTCCTGGAGCAGGACCGGGACCCCGACCTACCGCGGCGGTTGAGCAATCTGCTGTCCATGCTCTCCGGCGGGACCGAGGTCGACCCGGCCACCGTGGACGCGACCATCACAGCGGGCGAGCTGGTCGTCTCGACGCTGCCCGGTGACCACCCGCACCTCTCGGGCCTGCTCACGAACCTCGCACACGCCTTGCGCGGGCGTGGCGGTGCCGGTGACCTCGACCGCGCCGTCCACCACGCGGAGTCCGCGCTTCAGCACTCACCCGAAGTCCACCCGGACCGCGCCGAGAACCTGGTCAACCTGGCGGCATTCCTGCACAGCAGGTTCCGCCGGCTCGGCCATCCGCATGACCTGAGCCGCGCGGTGTCTTCGTTGCGGGAAGCCGCCACCTCGGATCCCTCGGCCCCTGACGTGCGCCTGCGCGCGGCGTCCTCGTGGGCGTCGCTGGAGGTCGAGCGAGGTGACACGATCACGGCGGCCTCGGCGATGGGACTCGCTGTCGAAGCGCTGCCCCTGGTGTCGCCGCAACGGCTCAACCGCACTGACGCGCAGCGCCGGTTGGCGGACTTGGCCGGTCTGGCTCCTGACGCCGCCGCGCTGTGCTTGGAAAACGCACAAGTGGAACGTGCTGTGGCCCTGTTGGAACTGGGACGCGGCGTGCTGCTCAACAGGACGCTGCACATCCGCGACGACACGGCCGCTCTCCGGGGCGCCGACGACCACCTCGCCGCGGCGTTCGAGCGCCTGCGCGACCAGTTGGACCACCTGGACTTACAAGACGCGATATCGGTCGACGTACACCCTCTTCCCGAACGTTCCGTCGACGCGCGGGCGCGCTCGGCGGCCGGACGGCACCGCGAACACCGCAGGACTATCGTCCGGGAGTTCACCGAGGTGGTCGAGCGAATCCGTGCCCTGCCCGGTCACGCCGGGTTCCTGCGGCCGCCGCCGTTCGCCGAGCTGCTGGAGGCAGCGGCCGACGGCCCGGTCGCCGTGATCAACGTGAGCCGGTGGCGATCGGATGCGATCGTGCTGACCATTGACGGCGCCCGCGTCGTCAGACTGGACAACCTGGTCGCCGACGAGATGCGGCAGCGTGCCGCGCGATTCCACCACGACGTGGTGGAGGCAGGCGACTACACGACCACAGCCGCTGAGCGAGAAGCGGCCGAAGAACGGGTGGCGACCGCGCTCGACTGGTTGTGGCGGGTGGTGACCAAGCCGGTACTGGATGCCCTACCGGAGGACACCGAGGTGGTCTGGTGGGTGCCGACCGGGGCGGCAGCTCTGCTGCCTCTGCACGCAGCGACCGCCGCCGACGGCAGCGGCTCGGTCCTGGACCGCATCACCTCGTCGTACGCGCCGACCGTCACCGCACTGCGCCACGCCCGGCGCCGGCTGACGAGCCACAGGACTGCGGCACCGGTCGTCGTGATCTCCACCCACACGGACGAGCGGACCAGGGTGCTGCGCTCCGCAATCGACGAGGCGCACGACGTGGCGGTCGGATACGGGGTGAAGGTGCTCGACGCCGCGGTCCTCGACAAACCGTTCCTCGTGCAGCGCATCGGCACCGCCTCCGACCTGCATGTCGCATTGCACGCCATCTCCGACGCGACCGACCCGTCACGCAGCAGACTGCGCCTCGGGACGCACAGCCTCTCGATGTCCGAGATAGCCGCGCTCCGAGTGGAGGGGGCGGGACTCGCCTACCTGTCCGCCTGCGAAACCACCCTGACCACCGTCGCGCTGGCGGACGAGGCCATCCACCTGACGGCGGCGTTCCAGTTGGCAGGCTTCCCGCACGTCGTCGGGACGTTGTGGCGAATCCCGGATGCCGTCGCGGCACATGCGTCGCGCAGGTTCTACTCGGTGCTCCGCCAGTCCGGGCGCACGACGGTGTCCGCCGCGCACGAGGCTGCTCTGTACCTGCGCGAGCGCTACCGCGAGTCCCCTGCGACCTGGGCGGCCTACCACCATGCGGGTGCTTGACCCACACGGCCCAGCCCGCCCGTCCTCGCGCTATGCGAATTTACCTCGGCTATGGAACAGATCCACAGCCGGAGCCGACACGAATGGGCACAACAAGGGTTCACCCGTTCGACCGACATCGACATGCCATCTTGACCGAAGTACACTGCGACAATAGCTCGCACGGCGCCTTCGCGAAGCAGTGGCGGAAAGGACGTAAGATGTCCACTCGACCGCTCTACTGTCCGCGCGGTTTGGTGGATGACCCGAAGGCGTTCGGCCTTCGCGACGGCTGGTTCGATTCCGATTTCGGATCGTTGCGCTACTTCACGAGCGACCGCCGGACCAGTGACGTCGCCACGCTGTTCCTGCACGGTGTAGGCGCGAGGTGGACCACGTGGACCCCCTTGCTGCGCAGCGCGCAGGAGCGCGATCACCTGGAATCCGACGTGGTCCTGGTGGACCTCCCGGGATTCGGCGAGTCCGAGAACCGACTGTCGCACCTCGATGCCGGCGTGGTGGCACGCACACTGCGATCGCTGGTGCAGGGACTGGGCTACAGCCGGTTGAGGCTGGTCGGCCACTCCATGGGAGGGTTCCTCGCACTGGACATGGCCACCACCATCCCGGAGATCACCTCCTCCGTCCACATCGTGGCCGGCGCCTACTTCTCGGTACTGAGGGCCGTGCAGTCGCCGATGGCCGCGATGTTCACGTCCCCGTCAGCCGCCGTCCTGTTCTGGGGGCAGTACGCGCTTTCCCTGTCTCACCGCTCCCCCGCACTTCTGCGCGAACTGGAACGAATCGGCATCCTGAAGCACATGCTCCGCGGGTTGGTCGCACACCCGAACGAGATGCCACGCGACGTCTTCATCGCCTTGGCGGATGACGCCAGGGGGGCTTCGTTCCGCTACGCCGCCTCCAACGGGGTGGACTACGACGCCGCGATCAAGTGGGGACACATCACGGCGCCCGTCATCGCAGTTTTCGGTGCCGATGACAAATTGGTTCCCGTCAGGGACATGGAGAGGCTCAAGGACGTCCTGCCGTCCGCGCAGGTCAGCCTCGTGCCGGACGCCTCGCACTTCCTGCACATCGAGAGGCCTGGCGAAGTCCTTCACGCGCTGGCACTATAAAGCCTCCACCGCAATCTCATTGGAGCATGATTGAGCTCGAACGACGCCGACGTGGCCGGTCTGCGCGGTCGCGTGAACGCGTTCACCGCGCCTGCGCGCCACCGCCAGAAGAAGTGGATCAACAATACCAAGGGTCAGGTGGCCACGCTCATCCTGACACCGGTCCTGATCCTGGGCATGGTCGTCATCGTCGGGTTCGCCTCCGGCGTCGCCACCCAACCGGGATGCACCTTCCGACAGCTGATCGGCCAACTCGTGTTCTCCCAGGACGGCGGCAAATTGCTGTGCCGTTCGGTACCGCTGTGGGGGGACATTCCCAGCTTGACGTTGTGCCTCACCTCGTCCTTCGCTCTCGGGCTGTTCTGGGTGTTCGTCACCCGACTCCGCTCGTTGCAGGAGAAGGTGGTTTCCGTCGGACTGTTCCATAAAGAAGACCTCGAACACGGCGCAGTGGGAGATGCGCTCGCCAGCCTGCGCAAGAACATCAACTATAGCAAGAAGCAGCGCCTGCCGATCTTCGTCGTCTCCCTGGGTCTAGGCTTCCTCCTCTACTTGTGGACCTTGAACAACGGTGAGATCTTCCGCGACCTGGCCGGTATCTATTCATCTGCGAATGGTGACCCTGTACGGGAGGAGGATCTCCGTCGATCGTGGTGGGCAAACTACGAGAATCACTTCGCCTTGGCCGCGCTTTGGATCGTGATCGGCGCGCTCGGAACATACTGCACAATCCTGCAAGGCTACCTGTACGTGGTGGTCGGGTTGTTCATATTCAAGGTCAGGAGAATCCTCCCGGCACGCTACGTCCCGAAGAGGCTGAACCGTCACTACGGATGGGGTGCGGGTAAATCGATCGTCACCGCGACATACTTCGGAGCGATCAACTTCGCAGTGTCGTTGACCGCGATCATCTACATGCTGAGCAGTGCGGAACGCGGCTCGACGACGAACGTGATCATCGCGATCATCGTCCTCCTGGGCGTGGGGGCGACGAGCCTCTTCCTGTTCTCGCTGATCTTCCAGATCAAGAAGAAGTTCCGAGCCTCGGTTGCCGAAGAATTGGCGGTGGTCAACGCACGGCTCGCAGACGTCGTTCCCGGTGTCGACGAACCGCGCGCCCGTCCGCGTCGCGGCGGGTACGACGCCTACCAGCTCGTCCTGGCCAACGAACTGGCCAACACGCCGAGGTATCCGTCGGACCAGAAGACCTTGAACCTGCTGTCGTTGTTGCCCGGGCTGGCGGCCCTGGTGAAACTGGTGCAGGAGGCCGCTAAGATCATTTGAGTGGTGTTCGGTGCCGATCGGTCGTCATCGGGTAACCCGTAGCTGCCACACGTTCAAGAACCCTGAGCGGAAGCCGGCCTCGGAGTACGCGAGGTAGAAGTCCCACATCCGCTGGAACCCGTCGTCGAATCCGGCCGACGCCACCTGCTCGCGATGCGCCAGGAATCGGTTACGCCACTCATCGAGGGTTCGGGCGTAGTGCTGTCCCAGGCTTCGTCGCTCCGCGATGCGGAGTCCCTGGATCCTCAAACCCTCCTCGACCACGCGCATGGACGGAAGCTGACCTCCCGGGAAGATGTGCTTCCCGATCCACGTGTGTACTCCCCGCATCGCCGACATCCGCTCGTGGGGCATCGTGATCGCCTGGAGCGCAAGCGCCCCACCTGGAGCGAGCACCCTGTCAAGAACGGCGAAGTAGTCGGGCCAGTACCGGGAACCGACCGCTTCGATCATCTCGACGGACACCACAGCGTCGTAACTGCCCTCGATTTCGCGGTAGTCTTGGAGCACCACGCGCACGGAATCACTGAGCCCTTCCACGTCCAAGCGCTCCCGCACGAAGCGCTGCTGTTCCGAAGACAGGGTCACGGTAATCACTGACGCGCCCCGTCGCGCCGCGCGGAGAGCCAACTCGCCCCAACCCGAGCCGATCTCGAGCAGCCTGGTGCCCTTGCCCACTCGGGCGTCGTCGAGCACCGCATCGATCTTGCGCAGCTGGGCGGAGTGCAGGTCGTCGTCGGGGCCGAACAACGCGGCCGAGTACGTCATCGACTCGTCCAGGAACAGGGCGAAGAGGTCGTTCGACAGGTCGTAGTGCTTTCGGGCATTGGACCTGGCGCCGTCGGGCGTGCCCAGGTCCGTATCCGGCCGTGCTTGACCGAGCCGCCGACGAAGCAACGCCACCATGCGTGAGGGCGGACGCTTCAGGCGTGCCGCGAAGGGCGTCAGAAGACCGGCCGGATCGGTGCTCGTCCAGTCACCTGCCATGTACGCCTCGCCCAGGCCGATCGGTCCGACGACGGCAAGGCGCCGGAAGAGGTGTGAGGGTCTGATCACTCGCATGATCGGTGAACTAGGGCCACCGCGACCGATCACCTCGCCGCCTGGAAACGCGACACGCACTGGCGCCGCCGAGACGAAGGCACGGAAGAACCGTTCCATCAGCCACTCGCGCATCGGCGCCGCTGGCGGGACGAGCGATGACCATGCGGGAACGGGAGTCGTGACCAGCATGTGGTGTCCTCTCATCAGGAGTGGAAGTCACGCGGAACTACGCGCATGCCCTGTGCCCACATGAGCACGCCGTGCCAGCGGATCAGCGTGCTCACCCGTTGCGGCATCAGTGGTGCGGTGAGCGCAAAACGCGCCACATCCCGCGCTCGTGCGTCGTGGCGGTGCGCGGTCATGACACCGGTGAACGCCACGCGGCCGTTCTGAACGAGGGACACGGTCAACGACAAGCGTTCCCCCGGTTCGGGAAGGCGCATCCGGTACTGCCCGGCAACCTCGAAGAACGGCGAGACGTAGAACTCCTTCTCCACTTCGGCGAAAGGCGCCTCGGGAACAGTGAGCAGGTAACAATGGCGCTGCGCGTACGTGTTGGTCACCTCCGCGATGACGCACGCCAGCGAGCCGTCCGGTCGGTGGCACCAATACACGGTGAGGGGGTTGAACACGTAGCCGAGCACGCGGGGTGACGTGAGCATCGTGATCCGGCCACTCTCCAGGTCGATGTCCCGCTCGGCCAGCCAGTGATCGACGTTGGCCCGTATTGACCGGTGTGGTGCCCCCAAGTGGTCGGCGGCGTCGAACTTCGCGAAGGCGTGCAGCCAGCCGGGCAGTTTCGGCAGGTTGTCCAAGTCGACGCACCACAGGTCCAGTCGGTGGCGGAACACCCTCAACTTCGAACCGCGACGGATGTGCACCAAGTGACCGCGGTAGATGGCGGGCAACGTCGTCACCAGCGCACCCCCAACGCCAACGCGGCACGCACGCCTGCGACGCACCCGTCCTCGTGGAAGCCCCATCCGTGGTAGGCACCGGCGAACGCAAGTCTCGGCGAGTTCAGCTCCGGCAGCCTCCGTTGCGCGGCCACCGCCTCTGCGGTGTACACCGGGTGCCGGTAGACCAACTCCTTGATGACCCGGGACGCGTCGACCCGGTCGCCAGCGTTGAGGCTGAGCACGTGGGGGACCGGCTCGCTCAGCCGCATCAGCCGGTTCAGGTCGTAGCTCACCAGTACCCGATCACGGCCCTCACACGCGGGTTTGAGGTAGTTCCAGGCCGCGTGAACCCGAGCACGAGTGGGCAGCAGAGCGGCGTCCGAGTGCAACCGCGCCTCGTTGCGGCTGTAGGTGAAAGCTCCGAGAACCTGCTTCTCCAGCGCGGTCGCATCGGCCAGGAGAGCAAGGGCCTGGTCTGCGTGCGTCGCGAGCACCACGCAGTCGAACACCTGGGCATGGCCCGCGGCGTCGATCAGTTCGACATCGTCTACGTGCCTGCGAACCACTTCCACCCTAGTGCCGGTGCGGACCGCGTGAGCCGCACCGATCTTGTCCACATAGGTGCGCGACCCGCCGATCACCGTCCGCCAGGGCAGCGAGCCGACCGGACTCAACATGCCGTGGTTGCGGAGGAACGCGAACAGGTGGGTGGCCGGATACGTGAGGCTGTGGTGTTCCCCGGTCGACCACACCGCCGACACCAGCGGCAGCGCGAAGTGTTCCGTGAAGTAGCGCGAAAACCTGCCCGCTGTGAGGAATTGACCGAAGCTCGGGCCACCATCCTCACTGAACTCGAACGTGCGGGCGGCACGGTAGAAACGCGGCACGTCGGCGAGCATCCGAGCGTACTCGCGCAACGGGCTGCCACCGCTCGGCACCATCCCGAGACCGCCCTTGCCACCGGCGTACTCCAAACCGCATCCCAGGCACCGGATGCTCATCGACATCTCGGTTTCACGGGTGGACACCCCCAGTTCGCGGAAGAGCCTGGTCAACGTCGGGTACGTGACGGCGTTGTGCACGAGGAACCCCGTGTCCACCGCCACGGAACTGCCGTCCGGGGTGATGACGTCGTGCGTGTCGGCGTGGCCTCCCAACTTGTCGCCGGCCTCGAACAGGGTCACGTCGTACTTGTGCCGCAGGACGTGTGCCGCGGTCAGACCAGAAACGCCGCTGCCGATCACGGCGGCTTTTCGACGGCTCATGATTGCTCCGACGTTCTCGGCCGGTCGCGTGTGGCGACCATCCCGGTGTTAACTGGTCCAAGGTTGAAGTCGTGGCGGATTGCGTCCACAGCCGTGAGGGCGCTGCGCACCGCACCCTCCGCCGAATCGAGCGGGTAGGAGTTGCGCATCGCGGATCCCGCGAAGTAGACGGCGTGGACGGCACGGCGGAGCAATTTTTCGGGATGCAAGTAGTCACCCACGAAGACCGCTTCACCGGGACGCTGGTTGGGGCGGCACTTCACCGTGACGGGATCCCGTTCCAGTTGCAGGAACTCAGTGATCTCGGCCACCACGTGCTGTCGAGCAGTGCGCGGTGAAAGCGTGCACAGCACGACGCACCGGTGGTGTCGAGGCTGTACCAGCACGTTGATGCCGCTGTGGCTGTACAGGCGTGGTCGCTCCTCGGCGAGCACCTTCTCCCGGCGGTCGAGGTCGATGGTGTACGCCACGCAATGCGTGTGCTCGGTCTCGACCACGGTGTGGTCGAGACGGGAAGCGTTCAGGAGGTTGACCAAGTCCGGGACGAAGGCCGTCACCACGACTGCGTCGAATCGCTCGGTACCCCTGCCTGCCGTGACGACCACCCCATCTTCGCCCGGCGCGAGCGCGGTGACCCGCGAGCCGGTGCGCAACACGACACCTCGTGCTCGGAGCGCGCCCAGCCACGGCTTCACGAGGTAGTCGTCCGTGGGGCCGGGCAGCACGTACCCGGTCTTCGACCTCAGGAGGTTGGCGCCCATCCGCGCCAGCCCTCCAGGTGAGTAGTTGCGCAACGAGCCGTAGCGGTTGCCGCCCTGCTCAGCCACCAGCGGGGTTCGGCGCCACGTCCGAGCGAGGCGCACCCGTTCCGACCACGGGATCTCCTTGGCGAGGAAGCGGTACAAGTGAGATATCTCGACCCACCCGGAGGCCGCCGTGCGGGAGAGCCTGCGCACGACCTCCAAGTCGTCGAAGACGCTGCGTCCGGAGTAGCCGCGGATAGTCCGAAGAATGGCGAGGAGCTCCGAGTAGTCGTCCATGAAGAACCGCGGGCAGTGCTCGCCGTTCTCGTCGGTGCCCGCACGGCCACCGAAGTGGTCAGCCTGTTCGTGCACGACCACGCGCACACCGACGTGGTCGGACAACTTCAAGGCAGTGGTGAGGCCGGAGATACCCGAGCCCACAACGCACACCCTCATCCCGATGGCCCTTCCGCATGACGGTCACCGACCTTGGCGACGACCTGGTGCACGCTCATCCGGTTCGCCTCGAATGCGAGCGACGCACCGGCGAGGTACAGCCGCCAGATGCGTGCCCTGCGGCTGCCGAAGCGGTAGTGGATCTCGTCCCGATCCGTCTCCAGTCGCCCGGCCCACGCGTCGATGGTGCGGATGTAGTCCTCACGCAGGCAGTCGACGGTGCGGACCTCGAAACCCGCAGCTTCGAGGTACTCCAAGGTCCGGTGCAGGGGACGCATGACCATGTCACGGGCTATGTAGGACTCGATGAACGGCCCGCCACCGGGAGCCGAGCGGCTACGCGACATTTGCTGGAGCAGCAGGCGTCCACCCGGGCGGAGAACCGAACGCATCGCCTCGCAGTAGGACGCGTAGTTGTCGTTACCTACGTGCTCCCCCATTTCGATGGAGGCAACCGCGGCGAACGAGCCTTTGATGTCTCGGTAGTGCTCCAGTCGTACCTCGACCAAGTGCTCCAAGCGCCGATCCACGACTTGCGACCGAACGTACTCGTACTGCTGCGCCGACAACGTCACGCCGGTGGCCCGAACCCCGTAATGCTCGGCGGCGTACAGGAGCAGCGACCCCCAACCACAGCCCACGTCCAGCAAGGTGTCACCCTGTCGCAGCGCGAGCTTTCGGCAGACGAGGTCGAGCTTCGCGAGCTGCGCGGAATCGAGCGTCGTACCCGGCCCGTCGTCCCGCCAGTAACCGCACGAGTACGCCATGGTGGGACCGAGCAGGGCGCGATAGAAGTCGTTGCCGAGGTCGTAGTGGTGGGCGATCGTAGTACGAGCGCGCGCCACGGTATTCCGCTGTCCACGGGGCCGGGACTCCTCGGCGGGTCTCCTGGGAAACGGCCCGATCGCACCCAATCTCACGACCAGGGACAACAGGCGGGGCCAGCAACTCATCGGCACTCGTCGGCCCGTCCTGGTCCGAGCCACGTATGCCAAGCCCATCCGCAACGCATCGCGCAGGTCACCCTCGACATCCAGGTCGCCCGATACGAATGCGCGAGCGAGGCCCAGCTCGCCAGGGCTGCGCAGTACGTGCCGGACAGCTCGCGGACTCCGGATCACCACGGTCGGGACGGTCGTGGGTCCTGCGCACTCGCCGTCCCATCCCCGCACCCGCCACGGTGGGTCGACCCCGAACGCGGCGCGGCTGAACGCTACTACCTCGGGAGCGATCCCCGCCGACGGCCGCGCCGCGCTGGTCTCCGCTGTCGTTCCCACAAGCACCTCCTCCACCACCGGGCGGCGAACGCATCGACCGCCGCATCGCAGGTACGACACCACGCGGGGTGTCACAGGTACTTCCGGTCTGCAGAACGCTGAAATACGCTGCACTGGCCGGTCAGGGCCGAGTACCCACCGGAGGTGCCATGCCCGAGGTCGATCCGAACGACGACCCCGCGAGCGGGTTGTCCCAGGAACTCACCAAGCTCGTCCTGCGGGCGGAACGGCGAAGCGGACGCAGCGTGGACCGGGCTGATCTGGCCCGCAGGCTGAACATCTCGGTCGGCAGCCTGTACGCCTACCTCAAAGGCACCACGGTGCCGCGGTCTCCCCTGTTCGAGCGTTTGATCACCGCGCTGGGGGCCAGTGGGTCCGAGTTGGGGCGGCTGAGTTCGTTGCGGGAGTCCGCCGAGCTGAGCCAGCGACTCCGACGACACAGGTCCACAGGTCGGGCGAAGCGCGGTACCGGCCGTTCGACATCGATACCGCAGCAACTGCCGTCGGTGACCGACAACTTCGTCGGGCGCCGGTACGAACTCGCCGTGCTCGACAAACTGCTCGACGAGGCGAGCACCGCTGCCGGCACGGTGGTCATCACCGCCATCGACGGGACGCCCGGTGTGGGTAAGACATCGCTCGCCGTGCGGTGGGCGCACCAGGTCGCCGAGCATTACCCCGACGGGCAGCTCTACGTGAACTTGAGAGGGTTCGACTCGCGTGCGCTGATGGCTACTACAGAGGCGCTCCACGGCTTCCTGGTATCACTCGGCGTGGCGTCTGATGCCATCCCCGGGGAACAGGACGCGATGTCCGCCTTGCTGCGGACATTGCTGGCCGATCGGCGAGTTCTCCTCCTGCTGGACAACGCCCGTTCCGATCACCAGGTCCGCCCGTTGCTGCCAGCCGCGCCCTCGTGCCTGGTAGTGATCACCAGCAGGAACAGGATGGACGGTCTGGTCGTCCGGGAGGGTGCCCGTCGGGTGCTGCTGGACGTGATGTCGAAGGAGGAGGCGCGCGCCGTCCTCACCGGGCTCCTGGGCGTCGAGAGGGTGGAGGAGTCCTCGCGGGCGGCCGATGACCTGGTCGAGTTGTGCGCAGCTCTACCGCTGGCCCTCGGTATCGCCGCCGCACGTGTCGCGAGCCGCCCAACACAATCGATGGCGGCGCTCGTCACCGAGTTGGGCGACGTACGCGCCCGGTTGGACTTCCTCGGGTCAGACGATCCTGACGTCGACCTGCGGTCGGTATTCCACTGGTCGTACGCGGCGCTCCCGCCTGATGGCGCCCGCCTGTTCCGGCTGCTCGGGACACATCCCGGTCCCGACGCGGACGAGGACGCGTGTACCGCTCTGCTGGGCGTCAGCACTGCTCCTCGCCAGGAATTGAGCGCATTGGTCAAAGCCAACCTCGTGGTAGAGCGCAGTCCTGGCCGCTTCGGCATGCACGACTTGATCCGAGGCTACGCCGAAGAACTGGCCGATGAGCACGACACCGATGAGCGCCGTGCCGTCACCCGCCGAATACTCGACCACTACTTGGACGCGGCGAACGCCGCAGACCAGCAGATCCAACCAGGTGGCGCGACCGTGCGATCAACGGCACCCGTCCCGGACGCGTTGCCTTCCCACTACAGCGACGCGATGTCGTGGTTCACGAGCACGTTCCCCGTTCTGCGGGCCGCCATTGCGCTGGCGGCCACCAGCGGTTTCGAATCACACGCCTGGCGGTTGGCACATGCCTGCACCGTCTTCCTGCGGCGTTCGGGGCGACGTGCAGACCGGGTGGCGGTGCACCGCACGGGCGTGGACGCCGCGTTGCAAGCAGGCGACCGGCGTTCATACGCGAACGAACTCCGACTGCTGGCAGACGCCCTCGCACGTACCGGCCAGCGGGACGATGCGCTCGACCTGCTGCACACGTCGTTGGCGGAGTCCATCAACCTCGGCGATGACGACGCTTGTCGTCAAGCTCATCTGTCTTTCGTGCGCCTCCTCGAAGGCGAGCGAACATTCGAAGACGCGCTGCAGCATGCGTTGCGCGCTCTCCACCTGGCACGCGACAAGGACCTCCTCGCCCAAGCAGACGGCCTGACCGCGGTGAGCAGGCAGCTGTGCTTGCTCGGCGAGGCCGAGAAGGCGCTGTCCTTCGGCACCCGTGCCCGTGAGTTCTACATCCGGCTGGGCCAACTCGAAGGGGAAGCCAGCATCTTGTCGACGATCGGCCTTGCCCAACAACAGCTCGGCCACCATGGAGAGGCAATCGCCAGTTACGAGCGATCTGTCGAGCTGGACCGGATCTTGGGAGACGCATACTGGGAAGCACGTGCGTTGAACGGACTAGCAGATGTGTATTACCTGCTCGATGAGCAAGAGGAGGTGCGCCTGTTGCGGGCACAGGCATTGGAGATCTTGGAATCGCTCCACCACCCCGACGCAGAAGCGGTCCGTCGGCACATGACGTAGCAGCTGACCGGCGATCGATGCGCGGATGCATCGCCGATCCCGGGAGGACCACGACGTCCACGACGGGTCTGGTCGGGTGGGTCGTTGCGGATGGGGTGACGCTTCGGGGCGGCGATGTGCGATGTTGAGGGTGTGGCACGGCGAGGGCGTGATCCGACTCTCTGACGGCACGGCGACAGGTCGAGCGGGCCTCGACGGAACGGCGGCGGGTGGACGAGGTCAGGGTCTCCAGGACCGGGGACGCGATCGCGAGCGCGCCGGGCGCGGTCGCGATCAGCGGGGTCGGCACGGTGCAGCTGAGCGGTGCTCCCCCGGCGCGCTCCGACTACCGGGATCGGATCGCCCAGATCGCCAGGACGCCGCTGCGCGACCGGGAGGCGGAGCTCGCCGAGCTGGCCGCGTTCTGCACCGACCCCGGCGAGGACGCGCCGGCGTACCGGTGGTGGCGGGCGCCGAAGTGGTCGGGCAAGACGCTCCTGATGGCCCACTTCGCGTTACAGCCGCCGCCGGACGTGCGGATCGTGGCCTTCTTCGTCACCGCCCGCCTGGCCGGCAACGATACCCGCGCGGCGTTCGTCGACGTCGTCGGCGACCAACTGGCCGAGATCCTGGGCGAGCCCAGCCCGACCACCCTCCCCCGGCACGTGAGCGACAGCTACCTGAACGGGCTGCTCGACCGCACCGCCCGGGCGTGCCGCGGGCGAGGCGAACGGTTGGTGCTGCTGGTCGACGGCCTCGACGAGGACCGCGGCACCCCGCACGACCAACCAGTGCACGGCACGAGCATCGCCGCCGCCCTGCCCGCGCACCCCCCGGCGGGGGTGCGGATCGTGGTGTCCGGGCGCCCCAGCCCCGAACTGCCCATCGACGTCCCGCCGGACCACCCGCTGAAGGTCCCCGCGGTGACGCGACCCCTGGCCCCTTCGCCGCACGCCGAGGTCGCCAAGGACCAGATGCTGCTGGAGCTGGATCGACTGCTGCACGCCGGTCCCCTGGAACGTGACCTGCTGGGCCTGGTGACCGCCGCACGGGGCGGCCTGACCACCCACGACCTCGCCGAGCTGACCGAGCGGCCGGCGGCGGACGTGCGGCGCCTGCTGCGCGGGGTCACCGCGCGAACCCTCGACACCAGGGGTGGGCACTGGCACCCCGACACCGAGGTCTACCTGCTGGGCCACGAAGACCTCCACGCCATCGCGACCGAGGAACTGGGCGAACCCCTGCTCGGCCGGTACCGGCAGCGCCTGCACGACTGGGCCGAGCGCTACCGTGACCTGCGCTGGCCGGCCGAGACGCCGGAATACCTGCTCCGCGGGTACTTCGCGATGGTGAGGGCCAACGGCCTCACGTCGCACATGCTCGCCTGCGCGACGGACCCGCACCGTCGGGACCGGATGCTCGACCTGTCCGGCGGCGATGTCGGCGGGTTGTCGGAGATCACCGCCACGCAAGAGGTCATCGCGACCGGGAATCGCCCCGACCTGTGCGCGATGGTCCGCCTCGCCATACACCTCGACCACGTCACCAACCGCAACAGCAACATCCCGACCGCACTGCCCGCGGTCTGGGTCGGGCTCGGCCACGTCGACCGAGCCGAATCCATCGCCTACTCGATCGTCGACCCCACGAAACGCTTGGACGCGTTGACGGCGGTGGCCACCGCGACCGCGGAGTGGGGTGATCGTGACCGTGCCGGGCGCCTCCTCGATCAGGCGGAGCAGCTCGCCCACACCATGACGGATGGTGCGAACTCGCACGCGGAGGCGCTGGCACGGGTCGCCGGGGCGGCTGCGGAGACCGGCGATCCCGCTCGTGCCGAGCACATCGCCCAGAGCATTGCCGACCACCCCCACGCATACGCGAACGCGCTGGTGCGGATGGCCGGAGCCGCCGCAAGGGCCGGCGACGCCGAGCGGGCCGAGCACATCGCCCACACCGTCGGACACCTCCCGCACCGTCACCCGACGACGCTGGCGCAGATCGCCGGAGCGGTCGCGGAGGCCGGCGATGTCGAGCGGGCCGAGCGGATCGCGCACACCCTCTCCGACGACCGCTACTGGCGGGCGAAGGCCATGGCTCGAATTGCCGGGGCGGTTGCCCACACCGGGGAGGTGGAGCGGGCCGAGCGGATCGCCCAGGCCATCACCGATTCCCCCGACCCGCACGCGCGTGCGGATGCGCTGGCGCGCGTGGCCGCAGCGGCCGCGGAAGCCGGTGACGCGGGACGTGCCACACGCCTCATCCACGAGGCCGAGCAGCTCGCCGACTCCATCAGGGAACCGCACAACCAGGCGAACGCGCTGGAGCGGGTGGCCGAGGCGCTGGTGCAGGCCGGTGATCTCGACGGAGCCGAGCAGATCGCCCGCACCATCACCTACCAGCCCTACCAGACGAAGGCCCTGGCCCGGTTGGCCGACGCGGTCGCGGCGGCCGGCCAGGTCGACCGGGCCGAGCAGATCGCCCACAGCATCACCGTCCACGACCCCTATGCGAAGGCGGAGGCACTGGCACGGGTGGCCGGAGTGGTCGCGGAAGCCGGTGACGCGGAACGTGCCACACGGCTCCTCCACGACGCCGAGCAGGTCGCGCGCACCACCACTCCCCGCCGGGCGCCGGTGGAGACGCTGGCGAGGGTGGCCGGGATGATCGCGGAAGACGGCGACTTCGAGCGGGCCGAACGCATCGCCGGCACCATCACCATTTCCCACTGGCGGGCGACAGCGCTGGCGCGGATAGCCGGGGCGGTCGCGGAAGCCGGTCATGTCGACCGGGCCGAGCGGATCGCCCGCACCATCACCGACGTCGACCCCTACTGGAAGGCGGAGGCGGTGGCGCGGGTGGCCGGGGCGGTCGCCGAGGCGGGCGACGTCGACCGGGCCGAGCAGATCGCCGGCACCGTCGACCACGGCAGTTCGCCGGTGAACGTCCTGGCACGGCTGGCGGAGGCAGTCGCGGGGACCGGTGATGTCGACCGGGCCGAGCAGATCGCCCGTGCCGCCCCCCACCGGGACGCCGAGGCACTGACGCGGGTAGCGGCCGCGACTGCCGGGGTCGGCTACTTCGACCGGGCTGAGCACATCGTCCGCTCCATGACCGACCGCTATTGGCTGGCGAAGGCACTGGCGAGGGTGGCCGGCGCGGTCGCGGAGGCCGGTGAACCCGGCCGCACCGCACGTCTCCTCGACGACGCCGAGCGCGTCGCCCGCAGCATCACTCAACCGCACAACCGGGTGAGCGTGCTGGTGTGGGTGGCCGAAGCGGTCGCCAAGGTCGGTGATCGCCGACGTGCCACGCGTCTGCTCAACGAGGCCGAGCAGGTCGCCCACGCGATCACCCACCCCTTTTCGCAGGCCGACGCCCTGACGCGGGTGGCGAGCGCGGTGGCCGAGACCGGGGACGTCGACCGGGCCGAGCGGATGGCCCGAGCCATCACGGCGG
Organism: Actinosynnema sp. NPDC050801; assembly: GCF_040673975.1. Classification (NCBI taxonomy): domain Bacteria; kingdom Bacillati; phylum Actinomycetota; class Actinomycetes; order Pseudonocardiales; family Pseudonocardiaceae; genus Actinosynnema; species Actinosynnema sp. NPDC050801. The sequence continues at coordinate 29,461 of NZ_JBFAQZ010000023.1, forward strand.
ATCGTTCGCACCGGACGGAAGCGCTGGTGGCGTTGGCGCGGAATCGTTCGGCCCCACGCCGGGAACACCTGGTGGTCGACGTGTTGAGACTCCCGGACTGGCAGCTCTCCGTCGACGTCCTGGTCGAACTGGCCCCCGAGGCGCTTGAGGTGATCCTGGCCGAACTCGCCACCGTCGGGTGGGTCTGAAGCCCGTTGACCGCCTCCTGACCGCATCACTAGGCTATCGAACCGCTTCGACAGCCCGGGGCGGCGAGGAGGTGACGGGATGTCCGCACGCTACTTCGAGGCCTTCTCGCCCGGCTACGGCAAGGTCGCACCGCGCGCCGCGCTGGACTCGGACGCCCCGAGGTTGGACCTGGACGGCGACTGGGCCTTCCGGTTCTCGACGACGGGGCTCGACGAGCCGGACGGCTTCGAACTGCCCGACTTCGACGACACCGGGTGGGATCGACTCCCGGTCCCGTCGCACTGGCAGCTGCACGGCTACGGCCACCCGGTGTACGTGAACATCGCGTACCCGATCCCGGTCGACCCGCCGTTCGTCCCCGACGAGAACCAGACCGGCGACTACCGGCGCGTCTTCGACCTCCCGCCGTCCTGGGCGGGCACGCCGGCCGTGGTGCGCTTCGAGGGCGTGGACTCGTGCGCCCGGGTCTTCCTCAACGGCGTCGAGCTTGGCGTGACCTTCGGCAGCCGCCTGCCGACGGAGTTCGACGCCTCGGCGGCGCTGCGGCCGGGGCGCAACGTCCTCGCGGTCAGGGTGCACCAGTACTCCTCGGGCACGTACCTGGAGGATCAGGACACCTGGCGCATGTCCGGGATCTTCCGGCACGTCACCCTGCTGGCACGGCCCGCCGGCGGCATCCGCGACATGTTCGTCCACGCCGACTACGACGCGGCCACCGGCGGCGGGCGGTTGCGGGTCGACGTGGACGCGGACGCCCTCGCGGGGATCACCATCCCCCGGCTGGGGGTGGCCGACGCGCCGGTCGACCGGGTGTTCGACTTCGACGCCGTGCGGCCGTGGAGCGCGGAGGACCCCTTCCTCTACGACGCCGTGCTGGCCACCGGGAGCGAGCGGGTGCGCCTGCGGCTCGGGTTCCGCACAGTCGCGATCAACGGGTCCGGCGTGCTCACGGTCAACGGCCGCCGCGTGGTGCTGCGGGGCGTCAACCGGCACGAGTTCGACCCGGAGCGCGGGCGGGCGGTCACCGTCGGGACCATGCGCCGGGACGTCGAGATGATGAAGCGGCACAACATCAACGCCGTGCGCACCTCGCACTACCCGCCGGACCCGAGGTTCCTCGACCTGTGCGACGAACTGGGCCTGTGGGTCATGCTCGAATGCGACCTGGAGACGCACGGGTTCGAGTACAGCGGGCCCGGGTACTGGTCGGGCAACCCCTCCGGTGACCCGCGCTGGCGCCCGGCGTACCTCGACCGCGTCGAGCGGACCGTGGAGCGGGACAAGAACCACCCCAGCGTCATCTCCTGGTCACTGGGCAACGAGGCGGGCGACGGGGAGAACCTGGAGGCGATGGCCGCGTGGGTGCGCGAGCGCGACCCGTCCCGGCCGATCCACTACGAGGGCGACCGGATGGCCCGCTACGTGGACATCCACGCGGTCATGTACCGCACGCCCGCCGACGTCGGCCGGATCGGTCGCGGCCTGCTGCGGCCGGGCGAGAACCACTACCCGGCCGACGACGGCGAGGGCGACCCCGCGGACGAACCGCGCAACCGCATGCCGTTCCTGCTGACCGAGTTCGCCCACGCGATGGGCAACGGCCCCGGCGGCCTGGCCGAGTACGACGCGCAGTGCGAGCGGTACCCGCGGGTGCAGGGCGGGTTCGTGTGGGAGTGGATCGACCAGGGCCTGCGCACCACCGACGCCGACGGGCGCGGGTTCTTCGCCTACGGCGGCGACTTCGGCGAGGACCTGCACGACGGGAACTTCATCTGCGACGGGCTGGTGTTCCCCGACCGGACGCCGTCACCGGGGCTGCTGGAGTACCGGAAGGTCATCGAGCCGGTGCGCATCGAGGCGGGCGACGGCGCCGACGGCATCCGCGTGCACAACCGCTACGACTTCCTCGACCTGTCCCACCTGAGGTTCACCTGGTCGCTCTTCCGCGACGGCACCCTGATCGCCGACGGCGTCCTCCCCACGCCGCGACTCGGCCCCGGCGAGCGGACCGAACTGCCCCTCCCCTCGACCGCCTCGCCCGGCGGCGACGGCGACGGCGAACGGTGGCTGACCGTCGAGGCGGAGACGGCGGAGCCCACCGCTTGGGCGCCTCGGGGGCATGTGGTCGCGTGGGGCCAGATCCCGCTGCCGACCGCCGGCCACGTCCGCACCGTCACGCTGAGCGGTCCGCCCGTCCCCGCGCAACCCGTCGACGCGCACGTCGTTCTCGGCCCGGCGCGCTTCGACCGGCACACCGGGACGCTGGTCAGCCTCGGCGGGCAGCACCTGCTCGGTCCTCGGCTGGCGTTGTGGCGCGCACCGACCGACAACGACCTCTCGTGGACGCAGGGCGACGCGCGGTACTGGGAGGCACGCGGCCTGCACCGGCTGCGCCACCGGACGGTGTCGGTCAGCCCGGACCGTGACGGCCTGACCGTCGTGGTGCGCAGCGCGGCCGCGGCGGTGACGTGCGGTTACCTCACCACCTACCGCTGGGACGCCGACGGCGAGCGACTCCGCCTGCGCGTGCACACCGAACCGGTCGGCCACTGGCCGGAGCGGGACGACCGCTTCGCCGAGGCGATGGTCGACGCCGACCTGCCGCCCGAGCGGTACGAGGAACTCGTCCGACGGGACAAGGCACCCTCCCTGGCCCGCATCGGCCTGCGGTGGACGGTGCCCGAGGAGTGGTCCCACGTCCAGTGGCTCGGCGCCGGACCCGGAGAGGCCTACCCCGACTCCCGGCAGGCGGCGCGCATCGGCCGCTTCCGCAGCACGGTCGAGCAGCTGCAGACCCCCTACGTACGACCGCAGGAGAACGGCAACCGGCTGGACGTGCGCTGGGCCGAGGTGGCCGACCCGGAGGGCTCGGGGATCCGCGTCGAGGGCGATCCGGTGTTCAACCTGGCCGCCCGGCGGTGGAGCGACCGGCACCTGGCCGCGGCACGGCACCAGACCGACCTGACCGCCGAACCGAGGATCCACCTGTACACCGACCACGCCGTGCAGGGCCTCGGCTCCGGTGCGGTGGGGCCGGGCGTGTTGCCCGAGTACCGGCTCGAAGTCCGACCCGCCGAGTTCACCTTCGTCCTCACCGCCCTGCCGGGGCGCCGCTGACCGGGAGTGCCCTCCTTTCGAGACGGATGAGCGGCCCTTCGGTCCAACCCGACCCGCCGCCGGGCATACCGCCGATCCGCCGGAGGGTGGCGCGGCCGTAGCCACGGTGCTCTCGTCACGTTGACCGAACACCCCGAAGTGGGATTCTGGTCGCGTGCAGGGCAACTCCAGATCCTGGCCGGCCAACTGCTTCCGGTTGTTGCTGGTGGAGGACGACCGCGAGCTCGTGGAGTTGCTCGCCGCCGCGTTGCGCGAAGAGGGTTACGCGGTCGACGTCGCGTTGGACGGACAACGAGGACTGCACCTGGCCCTCACCCGCCCGTACGACGTGGTGGTCATCGACCGCGGCCTGCCCGCGCTCGACGGGCTCGACCTGCTGGTGCGGCTGCGCGCGAGGTCGGTGCGGGCGCGGGCGTTGATCCTGACCGCGCTGGGCGCCGTGCACGACCGGATCGACGGGCTCGACGCGGGCGCGGACGACTACCTGGCGAAGCCGTTCGACCTGGACGAGTTGAGCGCCCGGCTGCGGGCGCTGTGCCGGCGTTCGGTGGAACTGGCGGACGTGCTGCGGATCGGCGCCGGGCACCTGGACGTCGGGCAGCGGGAAGTGGTGCTGCCCGACGGCGGGCGGGTGCCGTTGACCACTCGGGAGTTCACGCTCCTGCGGGTGCTCGCCGGCCACCCGGACACCGTGCACACGCGGGCGTCGTTGCGGCGGGTGGTGTTCCCGGACGCCTCCGCGACATCCATTGTGGACACTTACGTGTACTACCTGCGGACCAAGATCGACCGTTCGGTGGTGCACACGGTGCAGGGACTCGGCTACCGGTTGGGGGCGCTGTGAGTCGTTCGTGGGTCGAGGCGGAACGCGCGGTCGTCGGGCGGGCGCGCCTGCGGATCAGCGTGCTGGTGGCCATGGCGATCACGGTGCTGGTCGCGTTCGTCGGCGGCATCGCCTACGCCGTGATGGTGCACGCGCAGGAAGCGCAGGTGAAGCGCGAGCTGTGGTACAACGCCACGTTCGGCGCCCCGTCGACGCCTCCGGGGTGCACGTGGCTGTTCATCCTCGACGACGGCGTGCTGGACGACGGCCTGCTGAAGGTGCCGCCGGGTTTCCCGCTGCACGAGGACATGGAGGCGGTGCGGGCGTCGGGCGGGACCATCGAGCGCGACCTCGACCTGAACGGCACCGAGTACCTGGTGCGGACCCAGCGCGGCGCGGGCGACAGCACCGTCCAGGCCGTGTTCGACACGCGCTACCAGCTCGCCGACCGGCGGCACCTGTTGCTGGCCTTGGTGATCGCGGAGCTGGGCGGCCTGCTCGCGGCGGCCCTGATGGGGTTGGGCGTGGGTCGCGGCACGCTCGCGCCGCTGGCCGAGGCCCTGGCCAGGCAGCGGCGGTTCGTCACGGACGCGAGCCACGAGCTGCGGGCGCCGATCGCGCGGGCGTACACGCGGGCGCAGTTGCTGGCGCGCCGGGCCGAGGCGGCGGACCTCCCCGACGACCACCGCGACAGCCTCGACAAGCTCGCCACCACGATCCGCGGGCTCGGTGACGTGGTGGACGACCTGCTGCTGTCGGCACGGTTGAGCCGGCCGTCCGAGGGTCCGGACGGCCGGCCGGTGGACCTGGCCGCGGTGGCCGACGCGGCGGTGGAGGCGGAGCAGGACCGGGCGGGCGAGCGGCGGATCGCGCTGAGCGTCGAACGCCCGGCGGGCCCGCTGGTCGTGATCGGCGTCGAGACCGCGCTGCGGCGGGCGGTGGACGAGCTGCTGGCGAACGCCGTGCGCCACACGCCGGACGGCGGCCGGATCGACGTGCGCCTCGGGCGGCGGGACGGGCAGGTCGAGCTGACGGTCGAGGACACGGGCGAGGGGTTCGACCCGATTGAGGCGGACCGCCTCTTCGACCGGTTCCACCGGGGACCGGGCGGTCCGGAGCGGCGGTTCGGCCTGGGGCTCGCGTTGTTGCGGGAGGTCGTGACCGGCCACGGCGGCACGGTGGAGGCGGTCGGCCACCCGGGCCGGGGCGCCCGGTTCGTGCTGCGGCTGCCCGCAGCCGACCCCGCCGCCGCGGCCGACCCCGCCGCCGCATCCAACCCCGCGGCCGCGGCCGACCCCGCGGCCGACCCGACCGCCGGCGAGGCGATCAGTACCGGCCCGCGATGACCAGGTCGGCCGCGACCCGGACGTCGACGTCCAGCGGTCGGTCGGGGTCGACCGGGGCGATCGCGTCGGCCAGGGCGTCGAGCAGCGCGGCGCAACGGGGTGCGGTGGGCCGTCTGCCGCCCACGTGGACCGCCTGCCGCAGGCCGAGCGCCAGTGAGCCGCACAGCAGCCGCAGCAGTTCGGCGAGGTCGTGGGCGCGCAGCGCGGCCTGGGTGCCGAACGGCACGACGTCCTGGTTGTGCAGGTTGGTCGGCAGGCTCTGCGTGCTCGCGGGCAGGACCGCACGACGGATCTCGGCGACGAACGCGGTCGTGGCCAGCTGCACGCCCTGCAACCCGTGCTGACGCCCGGGACCCGCGGCGAGCATCGGGGGCAGGCCGGTGTTGCGGACCGGGTCGACCAGCAGGTCCAGCTGCCGTTCCGCGAGGTTGCCCAACGACGCCGTGACCATGGCGAGCACGTCCGCGGCGAACGCGGCCGGCTGGCCGAAGAAGTTGCCGCCGTGCGCCACGAGGTCGTCACCGGGGAAGAACAGCGGGTTGTCGCTGACACCGCCGAGGTCGGCCGCGACGACGCCCTCGACGTAGCGCAACGCGTCCTCGGCCGCACCGAGCAGCTGCGGCGAGCACCGGATGCTGTACGGCTCCTGGAGGGCGCGCTGCCCGCTCGGGACGGTGCCGACGAGGGTCGCCCGCATGTGGTCGCCGACGACGACCGCACCGGGGTGGCCGTACGCCGAGATCAGCCTCGGTTCGAGGAACCCGGGATCGGCGCCGAGGACGTCCACGAGCAGGCACGTCAGGTCCTGGATGGCACGGTGTGAGGCGCGCACGCCCGCCAACGCCAGCGCGGTGGCGGCCGTCGTCACCGACGTGCCGTTGACCAGCGCCAACGCGTCGCGCCCGTCGAGGGTGAGCGGCGTGAGGCCGGCACGGCGCAGCGCGTCGTCCGCCGGCATCCGCTCACCGTCCACGTAGGCGTGGCCGCGGCCGCGCAGCGCCTGGGTCGCGTAGGCCAACGGGATGAGGTCGCCGCTCGCGCCGACCGAGCCGTACCGCGGGATCGCCGGGACGAACGTGGTCGCGAACATCGCCGCCAGCCCGTCCACGACGCGCGTGGAGACCCCCGAGAAGCCCTGGGCGAGCGACCACGTCCGCACGAGCAGCGCGGCGCGGGCGATGTCGGCGGGCAGGTCCGGTCCTTGGCCCGCGCCCAGGTGTGCGAGGGTGTTGTCGCACTGGTCGGCCTCGTCGTCACGGCCCGCGAAGCCGATGAGGGCGCCGAACCCGGTCTTCGCGCCGTACACGGGCCGTTCGTCGTCGGCCAGCACGGTGCGCAGGTACTCGCGGCCCCGGTCGACCCGCTCGCGCACGGAGGCGCTGACCAGCACGGGGAGCGGTGCCGCCGCGCGGCTGAGGTGGTCGCCGGTCAGCGGTGCGCCGAGGTCGACGGGAGCATCGGTCACGGTCGTCGTCACGGCACCGACGGTAGGCGTGCGATCTCAGAGAGTTCTGAGATCCGGTGCGTAGCTTCCTGGCCCATGGCGCACGACTACCTGATCATCGGGGCGGGACCGGCCGGTTTGCAGCTCGCCGCCCTGCTGGAGCGCGACGGTCGCGATTACGCCGTCCTGGAACGCGGCACCGGGCCGGGCACCTTCTTCACCCGCTACCCGCGGCACCGGACGCTCATCTCCATCAACAAGGTCCACACCGGGTACCCCGACCCGGAACGACGGCTGCGGATGGACTGGAACTCGTTGTTGTCCGACGACCCGGAGCTGCTGTTCACCCGCTACAGCCGCAAGTACTTCCCGGACGCCGACGACCTGGTCCGCTACCTGGCCGACTTCGCCGCGGCCACCGGCGTCCGGGTCCACTACGACACCGAGGTCGCGCGGATCTCCCGCGACGACGAGGGGTTCGCCGTGCTCGACCGCGGTGGACGGACGTGGCGGGCCGCGCGGGTGGTGGTGGCGACCGGGGTCTCGCAACTCCACGTGCCGCCGATCCCGGGCATCGAGCACGTCGAGCGCTACGACACCTTCGACACCGACCCGGAGGCGTTCACCGACCAGCGGGTGCTGGTGCTCGGCAAGGGCAACTCGGGGTTCGAGACCGCCGACGCCCTGGTGGAGCACGCGGCGGTCATCCACGTGGCCGGGCCGCACCCGGTGCGGCTCGCGTGGCGGACGCACTACGTCGGCCACCTGCGCGCGGTGAACAACAACTTCCTCGACACCTACCAGCTCAAGTCGGAGAACGCCGTCCTCGACGGCACGGTCGAGCTCATCGAGCCGCGGCCCGGTGGCGGCTTCCGGGTCCGGTTCCGCTACGCGCGCTCGGCGGAGTCGTCCCGGGAGCTGGAGTACGACCGGATCGTGGCGTGCACCGGTTTCCGGTTCGACGCCTCGATCTTCGACGACGGCTGCCGCCCGGCGCTGGTGATCGACGACCGGTTCCCGGAGCAGACGCCCGCCTACGAGTCGACCAGCGTGCCGGGCCTGTACTTCGCGGGCACCCTCACCCAGCAGCGCGACTTCAAGAGGTCGACCAGCGGGTTCATCCACGGCTTCCGCTACGGCGCCCGCGCCCTGCACCGCATCCTCGCCGCCCGCCACCACGGCACGCCGTGGCCGTCGACGGAGCTGGCCCCGTCGCCGGAGGCGATCAGCGACGCGCTGGTGGCCGGGGTGAACCGGTCGTCCGCGCTGTGGCAGCAGTTCGCGGTGATGGGCGACGTGGTGACGGTCTCCGGCGACACCGCGCGGTACGAGGAGGAGGTGCCGGTCGCGTACGTCGCCGACGGCGGCCTCGGCCCGGCCGGGCACCGGTTCGTCGCGACGCTGGAGTACGGGCCCGACCACGACACCGTGGACCCGTTCGACACCACCGTCCGGCGCGTGGCCGAGAACGACGCGGCCAACGCCCACGACGCGAGCTACCTGCACCCCGTCGTGCGCTACTACCGCGACGGCGCGCTCGTCGCGACCCACCACCTGGCCGAGAACTTGGAGAACCACTGGGACCTGGCGGCGGTGCACCAGCAGCCGCTGGCCCTGTTCGTGAAGGAATGCCTTGCCGGCGCGTGACGCCGAGCCGTTCCCCGCCGCGGTGCTCGACGCGCTGGAGACCGCCGGGGACCGGCCGGTGTTCGAACACGGCTCGCGCGTGGTGACCGGCGCGGAGCTGCTCGACCTGGTCGCGCGGATCGCGGCCGGGTTGCGGCGGGAGGGGCTGGGTCCGGGTGACGGCGTCGCGCTCCTGCTCGGCGTCGACCCGGAGGCGTTCGCCATGATCCTCGCCGCGCACACCGTGGGCGCGCGGGTGCTGGGGGTGCGGCCGGGACTGCCCGACGACCAGGTGCGCCACCTCCTCGGCCTCGACATCGCCGCCGTGGTCACCGACCCGGACGTGGCCCGCGCGGCGACCGTCGACCCGGACCGCACCCGCGTGCTGACCGTCGACTCGTTGCGCGGGGCCCGTGCCGACGGCCGGCCCCGCTGCGCGGGCAGGCCCGCGGACGTCGCACGGCTGATCCACACCAGCGGCAGCACGGGCGCGCCCAAGGCCTGTGCGCAGACCTACGCCGCGATGACGGGCGCGTGGGCCGCACGACCGGACGCGTGGCCGCCCGCGATCCGCGAGCTGGCGTCCCGGCTGGACCGCTTCCTGGTGTTCGGGTCGCTGTCGAGCCAGGTCATGTTCGAGTACGCGGTCGTGACGATCGCCGCCGGTGGCACCGCGGTCGTCGCCGACCAGCCGGGGTTCCCCGACGCGATCACCCGCCACCGCGCCTCGGCGAGCGTGATCACGGTGCCGCGGCTGGCGAAGCTCGTCGCCGCGCAGCGCCGGGATCCGGCCGACCTGTCGTCGTTGCGGGCGCTGATGGTGTCCGGGTCACCGCTGACGGCCGACCGGCACCGCGAGGCGCTGGACGTGCTCGGACCGGTCCTGTTCCACGGCTACGGCCAGACCGAGACGAGCATGATCTCGATGGCGACCCCGGCCGACCCGCCCGGAACGGTGGGGACGCCGCCCGCCGCCGTGCGCGTCGAGGTCCGCGGCCCGGACGGCGGGCCGGTCCCGCCGGGTGTCGACGGCGAGCTGTTCGTCCGCACGCCGGCGCAGGCCGACGGGTACTGGGCGGACCCCGCGCGGTCGGCCGAGGTGTTCGCGGACGGCTGGGTCCGCACCCGCGACCTCGGCCACTTCGACGCCGCCGGCCACCTGCTCCTGACCGGCCGGGCCCGCGACGTGGTCATCGTCAACGCGAACCTGCACTACGCGGGCCCGATCGAGCGGGTGCTCGCCGAGCACCCGGACGTCGCCGAGGCGTACGTGGTCGCCGTGCCCGACGAGGACACCGGCGAGGCGGTGCACGCGTTCGTCGTGCCCTCCGGTGACCGGGCGCCCGAACTCGCGGCCCTGCGCGAGTGGGTGACCGCCCGGTTGGGCGCCGCCTGCGCGCCGGTGCGCGTGACCGCGATCGAAGAACCGCCGCTCGCACCGAGCGGCAAACCGGACAAGCGCCTGCTGTCCGCTCCCTGACGTGAGGAGAAAGTCGTGTCCAGCGAGGTTTCCACGGAGTGTCTCGTGATCGGCGCCGGCCCGGCGGGGCTCCAGGTGTCGTACCTGCTCGCCCGCGCCGGGCGGGACCACCTCGTGCTGGAGGCCGGTGACGCCCCCGGCACGTTCTTCACCCGCTTCCCCCGGCACCGCACGCTGATCTCCATCAACAAGCCGAACACCGGGTGGGACGACCCCGAGCTGAACCTGCGCACCGACTGGAACTCGCTGCTGTCCGACGACCCGTCGCTGCTGTTCACCGGCTACACGCCCCGCTACTTCCCGCACGCCGACGACCTGGTCCGCTACCTCGGCGACTTCGCCGCGAAGCACGACCTGCCGGTCCGCTACGGCACGTCGGTGGTGGAGGTGACCCGGCCGGACGACTTCGTGGTGCGCGACCAGCACGGCGGCACCTACCGGGCGCGTCGGCTCATCGTGGCGACCGGGGTGTCCAAGCTCTACGTGCCGCCGATCGACGGCGTGGAGCTCGCCGAGCGGTACGACGAGGTGTCGGTGGACCCGGCCGACTTCACCGGGCAGAAGGTGCTGATCGTCGGACGCGGCAACTCGGCGTTCGAGACCGCCGACAACCTGATCGAGACCGCGTCGGTCATCCACGTCGCCGGGCCCGGCTCGCTGAAGCTGGCGTGGCAGACGCACTTCGTCGGCCACCTGCGCGCGGTGAATAACAACTTCCTCGACACCTACCAGCTCAAGTCGCAGAACGCGCTGCTGGACGGTCGGGTGCTGGACATCCGGCGGGACGACGACGGGTACCTGGTGCGGGTGAGCTTCGCGCGGGTCGCGGAACGGGTGAAGGAGATCCGCTACGACCGGGTCATCCTCGCGACGGGGTTCCGGTTCGACGCGTCGATCTTCGCGCCCGGGTGCCGGCCGCGGTTGACGATCAACGACCGGTTCCCGGACCAGACCGCCGCCTGGGAGTCGACGACCGTGCCCGACCTGTTCTTCGCCGGCACCATCACGCAGGCCAGGGACTTCAAGAAGTCGACCAGCGGGTTCATCCACGGCTTCCGGTACGGGGCGCGGGCGCTGCACCACATCCTGGAGCACCGCTACCACGGCGTGCCATGGCCCAGCCGCGACGTCGCCCGCGCGGACGTGGCCGACGCCGTCCTCGACCGGGTGAACCGCACGTCGGCGTTGTGGCAGCTGTTCGCGTTCATGGCGGACGCCGTGCTGGTCGGGCCGGACGGCTCCCTCCGCTACGCCGAGGAGGTGCCGGTCGCGCACCTGCACGAGGCGGTCGGCCGGGGCGACTTCGGCGACGTCGAGTCCTACCTGACCGTGACGCTGGAGTACGGCGCGGACCACGACAAGGTCAACCCGTTCGACATCACCGCGGGCCGGGTGTCGCAGGAGGACACCAGCGGGCTCGACGGCCGCTACCTGCACCCGGTGGTCCGGCACTTCCGCGCCGGGACACTGCTCGGCGAGCACCACCTCACCGAGAACCTCGAGAACGAGTGGGACAGCGAGCACGTGCACCGGGCGCCGCTGCTGGCGTTCCTGAAGGCCCGGCTGGCCCCGACCGCCGTGGGGTCGGCGTGAGCACGGGGCTCGCCGAGCTGCACGACGAGGCCCGCGCGGTGCTCGATGCCGTGCACTACGACTACTACGCGGGCGGGGTCGGCGACGAGGTCGTGCTCGGGGAGAACGAGGCCGCGTTCCGGCGCCTGGCCCTGTTGCCGAGGGTGTTGCGCGGCCGGGTGACCCGCGACCTCGGGGTCGACCTGCCCGGCGGCCGCCTGGACGTGCCGGTGCTCATCGCGCCGACCGCCTTCCACCGGCTCGCCCACCCCGAGGGCGAGCTGGCGACGGCACGTGCCGCGGCGGCGGCGCGGACGGTGCTCGTGTCCGGTGTGGCCTCCACGGTGGCGATCGGCGAGGTGGTGGCGGCGGCACGGTCGGTCGACGCGGACGCGTCCGTGTGGTTCCAGCTCTACCCGCAACCCGACGAGGACGTGACGCGGTGCCTGGTGGAGCGGGCGGAACGGGCGGGCTGCACGGCGCTGGTCGTCACGGCCGACTCGCCGGTGTTCGGCAGGCACCGCCGCGACGCCGAGCACGGCTTCCACGACCTGCCGGCCGGGTTGGCGGCGGAGAACATGCGCGACCTGCCCGGTGGGCCGCCGGGAGGTGTGCTGGACATCGTGATGTCGCCGTCGGTGTCGTGGGAGCACCTGGACCGGCTGCGGGAGCTGACGCCGCTGCCGTTGTGGCTCAAGGGGGTGCTCCACCCGCGTGACGCGGTGCTGGCGGTGGAGCACGGGGTGGCCGGGATCGTGGTGTCCAACCACGGTGGCCGCCAGTCCGACCTGGCCCCGGCGGCGGTGGAGGCGTTGCCCGCGGTGGTCGACGCGGTCGCGGGCCGGGTGCCGGTGGTGCTGGACGGCGGTGTGCGCGGCGGCGGTGACGTCGCCGTGGCGCTCGCGCTGGGTGCGGCGGCGGTCGGTGTCGGCCGGCCGGTGCTGTGGGGTCTGGCCGCGCACGGCGAGGCAGGGGTGGCGCGGGTGCTCGACGTGCTGCGCGACGAGTTCGACCACGTCCTCGCGCTGTGCGGCGGGCGTGACCCGGCCGACCTCACCCGCGACCTGGTCGTCGCGCGCGGGGCGGGGGTGTCCGCGCGGTGTGGGTGACCGGGTTGCTCGCCGCCGCGGTGGTGCTGACCGCGCCGCGGTGGCTGCCGGCGCGGGTGGTGGCGCTGCGCGCCAAGGTGTTCGAGAAGGTCAACGGGGACGACGCGATCACGTTCCCGAACGCCGAGGTCGGGCCGGACCGGTTCCGGGAGCTCTACGGGCACCCCGCGGCCGACGGCCGCAGCCGGGGCGCCGGCCTGTCGGACCTGTTCTGGTACTGGCTCTCCCCCGGCCCCGAGGTGCACCAGGAGCACCTGGAGGCCGGGCCGCGTTACGACGACGTGGCGCGCACGACGCGTGCGCTGCTGTCCGGGCCGGGCGACGTGCTGTCGGAGGCGGCGACCCGCTGCACCGCGGAGGTGCTCGACGAGGTCGTCACCGGACCGGTCACGCTGGTGCGGCTGCGCGACCTGATGATGCCGGTGTGGGCGGCGTACTTCCACGAGCTGGTGTTCGGCGAGCCGTGCCCGCGCGAGGCTCGTGACCTGATCGTGGGGCACGCCGACGACGTGGTGACGTCGCTGAAGTGCACCGGCCTGCGCCACCCCGCCCGGCGGGCCGCGCTGACCCGCTACCTGGCCCGGCGGGTCGCGGCGGGCGACGTGCGGCGGCCGTTGCCGTCGAGCCTGTCGCCCGCCGAGCAGGTGCACTACCTGCAGGGCACGTTCTTCAACACGGCCGTGGTGCAGATGTCCGAGGCGATGGCGCACCTGCTGCTGGCGCTGGCCCAGCACCCGGAGGCCGCGGCGCGGCTCAAGGCCGACGAGCGCTACTTCGCCCACGTCCTGGACGAGACGATGCGGATGTACCCGTTGTTCGGCATCGCGCACCGCATCACCACCGCCGACATCGCGTTGGACGAGCGCACCACGCTGCCCGCGGGGTCGGTGCTGTGCTTCGACTACCCCGCCTACCACGCCACCGCGCACGCGCGGCCGGACGTGTTCGACCCGGACCGCTGGGAGCACGTCGAGGCCCGCACGGTGCACCACATCCCGTTCGGCGTCGCCGCCAACCGCCCGTGCCCGGCGTGGCGGCTGTCCCCGCTGGCGCTGCGCGCGGCGACCTTCGAAGTGCTGCGCCGCGTGACCCTGCACTCCCCGGTGACGCACACCCGGTCGTTGCCGAGCCGGGGCCCCTGCCTGCTGGTCCGCGTGGGCGAGCCGTCGCGCGGACGGGCCGTGCTCGGCGCGTTCCTGCTCGTGCGGGACCGCTGGGAGGGCGTGTGGCGCAGCGTGGTGCAGCTGGTGCTCGGCACGGCCATGGTCCTGCACGCCCGCCGCCTGCGCCTGGCCGGGCGCTACTTCGACACGCACGACACCCAAGGTCGTCCGGTGCGGCGTCAGCCGCCTTCCACCGAGGAGATCACCGAGTGAACCAGATCCAGTTCGCGTTGCGGGTGTTCGCCGCGCTGGCGGTCGTGCTCGCGGCGACGACGCTGTGCGGGCGCGTCGCCATGGCGGTCAAGCAGCCGAGGGTCGTCGGCGAGATGGTCGCCGGCGTCCTGCTCGGACCGGCCCTGCTGGGCGCCGTGGCCCCCGGCGTGCAGGCCCAGCTGTTCCCCGCGGACGTCAAGGACACGCTGTACGTGCTCAGCACGATCGGCTTGACGTTCTACATGTTCCTCGTCGGGTCGTCGCTCGACCACGGGCTGGCCGCCGGGCGGAACATGCGGCGGGCGTCGGCGCTGGCGGTGTCGGGCATCGTGCCGACGTTCGCGTTGGGCGCGGGCGCGGCGGCGCTGTTCTTCGGGTCGCTGAGCCCGGAGGGCACGACCCGCTGGGAGTTCATGCTGTTCGTCGGCGGCGCGCTGTCGATCACCGCGTTCCCCATGCTGGCGCGGATCCTGCAGGAGCGCGGGATCGCGAACACGCCGATCGGCGGCCTCACGCTGGTCGCGGCGGCGATCGACGACGCGGCGGCGTGGGTGATCCTCGCGGTCATCATCGCCGTCGCGGCGGCGGGCAGCCCGTTCGACGCGGTGGGCACGGTGGCGGGTGCGGCGGTGTTCGCGGTGCTCATGCTCACGGTGGGGCGCAGGCTGTTCCGGCGGGTGGGCGAGCGGGTGGAGCGCGAGGGCCGGATGAGCCGCGACGTGATGGCGCTGGTGCTGCTCGTCGTGCTGGTGGCGGGGTGGTTCACCGACTACATCGGCGTGTTCTCGGTGTTCGGCGGGTTCATCACCGGGTTGGCGATGCCGCAGTCGTCGGTCGTGCGCCGGGAGCTGGAAACGCGGCTCACGGACCTGAACTCGATCCTGCTGCTTCCGGTGTTCTTCGCGTTCAGCGGGCTCAACACGCAGGTGTCCGGCTTCGGCGCGGGCGGTGGCCTGTGGTGGCCGCTCGCGGTGATCATGGCGGTGGCGTTCGCCGGCAAGTACCTGGGCTGCGCGGCGGTCGTGCGGGCCCAGGGTTTCTCGTGGCGCTACGCGTCGGCGGTCGGCGGGCTGATGAACGCGCGCGGCCTGATGATCCTGATCTTCATCAACATCGGCCTCGCGCACGGCATGGTGACACCGGAGCTGTTCGCGATCCTCGTCGCGGTCGCGATCGTGACCACCGCCGCCGCGATGCCGATCTACCGCGCCTCGCTGCCGGAGAGCCTGGAGAGCGGCACGCCCGACCTCCTACCACCCCCGGTGGCCGCGCGGAAGCCGTGAAGCCCGTCGTGCGCAGGCGGCCCCGTCCCCGGGGCCGCCTGGTCCTCCGGTCAGATGGCCGTCAGCAGCGCGTCGAGCGGTCGGGGCAGGGCGTCGCGGTCGACCGCCGCCGCCACCAGCAGCCGGGCGTAGCGCAGCTTGCGCCCGGAACCGCTGCCCAGGAACCGCCGCATCTGCGCCTCGGGCCGCCGGCCGCGCCAGGCGGGTTGGTTCTGCATCGAGCGGAACGACCCGAGGTCGCCCTGCAAGTCGAAGAGCGCCTCGACCCCCGCCCGGCCCACGGCGCGGACGAGCTCGTCCTCCAGGTCGTCGACGCAGACGTGGAAGCCGAGGCGCTCCAGGTCCGCACGCGTGCGGGGAGCGCCCACACCCGCCGCGACCAGCCCGCGCCGGAACACCTCCACCTCACCCAGGTCGCACAGACCGGCGAGGCGCACCCCGCCGGCCGACAGGCCCGAGCCCGCCAGGACACGGCCGATCGCCTGCGCACCGCCGATCGGCACGATCACCACCCGCTCGGCCTCCAGGTCCCGCCCGAGACCCACCGCGGCCGCTTCCACCGCGATCTGGTCGCTGATGCCCTCGACCACCACCACGGCCGCCGCGCCGTCGACCTTCGCCAAGGCACGAGCCGTCGCCCGGATGGGGGCACCCGGACCGCTCACGTCGTCGTCGAGCGCCGCGCGAGGTGGTCGGGCAGTGGCCATGGTCGTCATCATCGGCGACGTGCGGGCAGCCGACAAGCGGCGTTCGGGGTTGCCGGTCGCACTCTTCACCGCAGCTCAGGGCGTTCTCAGCCGGTCTCGGTACAACTGCGCACGGCGCGAGCGCCCGCCCCACCCGCTGACCGGCTGCCCCGATCACGCGGCGGGCACCTGCCCGGGTGAACGCTCAAGCGGTGTGCGGCGCCGCGGGGTCCGGGCGGTGCGCCGCGACCACCTCCGAGTCGACCCACCAGCCGAGGGACTCGTACAGGTGGCGCCCCTCGACCGTGGCGACCAGGACCGCGACGCCGGCGCCCCGGTCCCGCGCGTGCGCGCCGATCGTGCCCATCACGCACCGTCCCAGGCCGCGCCGCCGGTGGGCGGGCTCCGTCACGACCTGGTCCACCACCGCCACGCCGCCGTGCACCGCGAACCGGCCGCGCGCGGCCCGGCCACCGTCCGGAGCGGTCACGACCACCTCGTGGAACCGGCGCTCCCGCACGACCTCGGTGCGGTACCCGTCCGGCGCGGGAACCGCCGGACCGTCGCCGGGGGTGGTGCTCATCAGGAACTCCGGTGCGCCGACGACCCAACCGGGACCGAGCAGCGGCACCACGTCCGCGCGCCTCCCGCAGATCTTCAGCCACGTGCCCGGCTCCGTCGACGCCACCGCCCGCTCGCGCACCGACGCCGTGCCGGCCAACACGAACCGCACCCGGTGCCCCGGCAGGCCCACGTCGATCCGGAACCCGTCGGGCTCCTCGACCGGTTCCGGCGCGTCGCGGCACAGCGACCACCCCAACACCCATTCCCGCACGCGTTGCTCCACGAGATCAGCACGGTAGCCCGCTCGGCGCGCTCGCTCGCGACCCCTCCACGTCCCCGCGGGGCCGTCGGGTGATGATCGGGTGACCGCGCCGCGGCGCGTAGGCTGCCGTTCGTGGCTGTGGATGGGCGCGCGGGCGGTGAGGTGCGGGTTTCCCGGATCGCGGACCTGGCCGGGGTGTCCGCCTCGACCGTGTCGAAGGTGATCCACGGGCGGCCGGGTGTGTCCGACGGGACGCGCAGGCGCATCGAGGAGTTGATCCGCGAGCACGGCTTCCAGAAGACCGAGAAGGTCGAACCGGTCCCGATCGTCGAGGTGGTCTTCCAGTCCTTGGACAGCCTGTGGGCGCTGGAGATCATCCGCGGGGTCGAGGAGGCGGTCCGCCCGCACGGCCTGGCGGTGACGCTGACCGAGATGCAGGGCGGCCACACCCCCGAGAGCGCGTGGGCGCGGCAGATGCTGGCCCGCCGGCCGGTCGGTGTCATCGCGGTCTCCGCCGAGTTCAGCGAGGCCCAGCTGGCCCAGCTGGGCAGCCGGGCCATCCCGCTGGTCGCGCTGGACCCCACCGGCGAGCCGACCCACCCGATCCCGTCGGTGGGCGCGACGAACTGGAACGGCGGCCTGGTCGCCACCCGTCACCTGGTCGGGCTCGGCCACCGCCGCATCGCCATGGTCAACGGCCCGTCGGAGTTCCTGTGCTGCCGCGCCCGCCTGGACGGCTACCGCGCGGCCCTCGACGCGGCCGGCGTGCCGCAGGACCGCAAGCTGGTGCGGACCGCGCCCCTCTACCACGACGGCGGCCGCGACGCCGCGCGCGAGCTGCTGCGGCTGCCCGACCGGCCCACCGCCGTCTTCGCCGCCAACGACCTGCAAGCCCTGGGCGTCTACGACGCCGCGCGGGAGGCGGGGCTGCGCATCCCGCACGACCTGAGCGTGGTCGGCTTCGACGACCTGGCGTTCACCCAGTGGTCCGATCCCCCGCTGACCACCGTGCGGCAGCCGTTGCGGCGGATGGGCGCCGAGGCCGCCGGGATGCTGCTGACCCTGGCGGCGGGCGGTGAGCCGGACGACGACCGCGTCGAGTTGCCGACGAGGCTCGTCGTCCGGGGCAGCACCGCGCCGCCGCCGTGACGGACGGTCAGCCCGCGCAGGTGTAGTCCGAGGGCAGTGCGGTGCTGCCGTTGGGACGTGCCGCCTGGAAGCCGAACTCGGCCGTCGCCCCGGGTGCCAGCGAGCGGACGGCCCGCGCGGTCACGACCTGGCCGCCGGTGGTCAGCGCCGCGTTCCACGACCCGGTGACCGAGTGCCCGGACGGCAGCGTGAACGTGACCGCCCAGGTGATCGTCGACGCCCCGGTGTTGGTGATCCGCACCGGCTGCACGACGTAGCCGGTGCCCCACTGGCTCTGGGTCGTGGCGACGACCGTGCAGCCGGCCCCGCCGCCCGGCACGGTCACCGTGACCTCCGCCGACACGGGGGACGTGTTGCCCGCCGCGTCCCGCGCCCGTACCTGGTAGCGGTAGGTGCCCGCGGCCAGGCCGCTGTCGGTGTGGGACGTGCCCGGTGCGGTGGCGACCCGGGTGAACGTGCCGGACGAGCCGGTGGCGCGCAGGACGTCGTAGCCGGTGACGCCGACGTTGTCGGTCGAGGCTCCCCACGCCAGCGACACCGAGCCGCCCGAGGCCGACGCGGTCAGGCCCGCCGGCGTGCTGGGTGCGGTCGTGTCCGCGGGCGAGTCGGAACCCGCCTTCTCCGCCGCCCACGCCGACAGCCACGCCAGCGCGGAGTTCCAGTTCAACGCCACCTCGTTGACCGACCAGGCGTTGATGTCGTCCAGGTAGCACTTCTGGGGCTTGCAGCCCGCCAACTGCTGCTGCGCGACCGGGTCCTGGAGGTCGACGTTGGGGCCGCCCGCCAGCAACCCCGCGGGCGGGATCGGCAGCGACGGGTCCAGCTGGTTGGCCCAGAAGCGGTGGTGGGAGTTGCGGGTGGCGCGCTCGCCGTAGCCGGTCACGTAGGAGTGGTTGAACGGGTTGCGCCCGAACAGGTAGTCCAACGCCTGGTAGACGCCCGTCCGGTACTTGGCCTGGCCGGTGAAGTCGTGCGCCAGCGCCAGCACGTTGGCCGCGTTGGCGACCACGCCGTTGGATCCCCAGTAGTAGCCGCTCGCCGGCGCCGGGTAGCCCTGGGTCGACGCCTGGTTGAGCAGCCGGTCGCCGTAGGAGGCGAACGCCGCGCGGGTGGCCGACACGTCCGAGGCGGCCAGGCCGTTGGGCACCAGCGCCAACGTCGTGTCCCCCAGTCCCGCGGTCCACCACCAGTCGAACCCGCCCTGCTCGAACCCCCTGCCCCGGAAGAAGGACGACCCGGTCACGTCACCGCGGTAGGTGGCGGAACCGGTGGTGGTGAACAGCTCCGCCGCGGCCCAGAAGAACTCGTCGGTCACGTTGTTGTCGACGTACGTGCCGCCGCCGTTGCCGTCGTTGGAGTCGGCGTAGCGCGTCGGGTTGGCCTTGGCCGCGGTGTAGGCGCGCTGCGCGGCGGTCAGGGCGCGGGAGGCGAAGTCCGCGTCGACGTCGCGCCACACCCGTGCGGCCTGCGCGGCCACGGCGGCCAGGTTGAGCGTGGCGGCGGTCGTCACGGCCGACAGCAGGCGCGGCTGCGGGTCCTGGTCGGGGCGCATCGGCAGGGCGGTCCAGTTCTCGTCGCTGACCTTGTGCCGCACCATGCCCGCGTCCGCCCGCCCCTGCGGCACCTGCATCTTCATCAGGAACTCGATGCCCCACCGGGCCTCGTCGAGGATGTCGGGCACACCGTTGCCGCGCTCGGGGATCGCCAGCTTCCCGTCGCCCAGGGCCGCCCGGTCCGCGCCGCTCACGTACAGGGTGCGCTCGTACTCGTTGACCAGCTGCCACGCGGCGATGCCGGTGTTCACGCCGTACTTGCCGTGGTCGCCCGCGTCGTACCAGCCGCCCCGCACGTCGGAGGTGTAGCCGCACGACACCCGGCACGGCACCCCGTCGTCGCCCCGGTTCGGGGAGACGTTGACGTGCCCGGCGGGTCGCGCGTACCGCGCGCCGACGTGCTCGGCCAGGATCGGTGTGCCGCTGCGCTGGTGGTAGAAGAACGCGAGGGCGTCGTAGCGCAGGCGCCTGAGCGGATCGGCCGAGATGTCGAACGGGTTGCTGTTCGCCCCCGCCACCGACAGCACGTAGCCGGCGCCGGGCGTGTCGAACGACGAGAAGTCGACGACGTGCACGTTGTCGCCCGACAACGGGTCCGCGCCCCGCACGCTGGTCTGGCCCGAGGCCACGGTCACCCCGGAGGCGTTGCGCAGCGACCACGCCGCGGGCGAGCCCGAGCCGTTGACCACCGTGGCCTGCTTCGGCAGACCGGGCACGTAGGCCACCTGGTTGACCTTGACCGCAGGACCGGCGTCGGGAGCCGCCAGTGCGGCGGACGGGGCCAGGGTGGCCGCGGCCAGCGCCAGAGCCGCCGCCACCGCCACCCCGCGACGAAGTTGGTGATGAGTGCGCACGGACAGATCCTCCTTGGATCACGCCGCCACCCTGACCGAAACGTTCTCGATCCAGAACGACAGTGTTGCGGACCGGGAGCGCTCCCAGAAGAGCGCCTTCGGCTCTGAATGGTGAACCACCAGGAGCGCTCTGGTCAACGTTCTCTCTGGAGCGAGAAATTTTCGTAGCTCGCCTGCCGCGGATCGCCACATCACGCACGTTCGCCCCGGCCCGACGCACGTGGTGCGCCAGGCCGGGGCGACAGCGGGCGGCGTGAACCTAGTCCGGTGGCTCCATGGCACCGGTCATGATCGCGACGGCGTCGGACATCGAGACGGTCCTCGGGTCGACCACGGCCTTGCGGCGACCGAGGCGCTGGATGTGGATGCGGTCGGCGACCTCGAACACGTGGGGCATGTTGTGGCTGATCAGGATCACCGGCAGGCCGCGGTCCCGCACCTGGAGGACGAGGTCGAGCACGGCGCGGGACTCGCGCACGCCCAGGGCCGCCGTCGGCTCGTCCATGATCACCACCCGGCTGCCGAACGCGGCGGCCCGCGCCACCGCCACCGCCTGCCGCTGCCCGCCGGACAGCGTCTCCACCGCCTGGCCCGGGTTCTGGATCGTCATGATGCCCAGCGCGTCGAGCTGCCGCCGGGCCTCCTCGCGCATCCCGTTGCGGTCGAGCATCCGGAACACCGTGCCGAGGACGCCCTTGCGGCGGCGCTCACGGCCGAGGAACAGGTTGCTCGCGATGTCCAACGACGGCGAGACGGCCAACGACTGGTGCACCGTCTCGATGCCCGCGTCACGCGCGTCGATCGGCGAGGTGAACGAGACCGGCTCGCCGTCGAGCAGGATCTCGCCCTCGTCCGGCACGACCGCGCCCGACAACGCCTTGATCAGGCTGGACTTGCCGGCGCCGTTGTCGCCGATCACGGCCAGGATCTCGCCCGGCAGCAGCTCCAGGTCGGAACCCGCCAGCGCGGTCACCCGGCCGTAGCGCTTGACCAGCCCGCGGGCCTGCAACACCGGTGTGGTCATGGCTTCACCTTCCGGATCCACTGGTCGAGCGACACCGCGACGATGATCAGCACGCCGACCGCCAGGGTCTGCCACAGCACGTCCACCCCGGCCAGCGCCAGGCCGTTGCGGAACACGCCGACGATCAACGCGCCGATCAGCGAGCCGACGATGGCGCCGCGACCGCCGAACAGGCTGGTGCCGCCGATGACGACCGCCGTGATCGAGTCCAGGTTGTCCATCTGCCCGGCCTGCGGGCTCGCCGAGGCGATCCGGCCGATCAGCACCCAGGCCGCCAGCGCGTACACCAGGCCCGCTATCGCGTACACGCTCAGCAGCACGCGGGCGGTGCGGATGCCGGACAGGCGGGACGCTTCGAGGTCGTCGCCGGTGGCGTAGACGTGCCGGCCCCACGCGGTGTTCTTCAGCGCGAACGCCATCGCGGCCACCAGCAGCACCATCATGATCGAGCCGTAGGTGACGCGGGTACCGCCGAGGTTCACCGTCTCGCCGGTCCACAGCAGCAGCGACGGCATGTCGGCACCGCGGATGGTGGCGCTCTCCGAGTACCAGAGGTTCAGCGCGAAGAACACGTTCAGCGTGCCGAGGGTGACGATGAACGGCGGCAGCTTCAGCCGCGTGACGAGCAGCCCGTTGAGCAGGCCGCACAGCGTGCCCACCACGAAGCCGAGCAGCAGCGCGGGCAGGCCCGGCAGCCCGGTGTCCGCCGCCACCTTCGCCATCACGATCGACGTGAGCACCATGATCGCGCCGCAGGACAGGTCGATGCCGGCGGTGAGGATGACGATGGTCTGGCCGACGGCGAGCGTGCCGATGACCGCGACCTGCTGCAGGATCAGGGAGATGTTGCCCGGCGTGAGGAAGCGGGGCGACAGCACGGCGAACACGACGATGGCGACCAGCAGCACCACGGCGGGCCCGATGGTGGCCTGCGAGTGCAGCAGGTGCTGGAGACGGGTCAGGGGTGACGGACGGTCCTGGTCACCGCCCGGCGCGAGTTTGTCCGACAGCGTGGTCGACATGGCTCAGCCCCAGCAGTTCTGCAGGCCCCAGGCGGAGTCCTTCGACTCGACCCCGGCCGCGGGCTGGTCGGTGATCAGCGTGACACCGGTGTCGACGAAGTCCTTGCCCGCGGTGTTCTGCGGCTTGGTGCCGTCCTTGGCGAACTTCGCGATCGCCTCGACGCCGAGCTGCGCCATCTTCAACGGGTACTGCTGCGCGGTCGCGCCGATGACGCCGGACTTGATGTTCTCCACGCCGGGGCAGCCGCCGTCCACCGAGACGATGACGACGTCCTTCTCCTTGCCCGCCGCCTTCAACGCCTCGTACGCGCCCGCCGCCGCCGGCTCGTTGATCGTGTAGACGAGGTTGATGCCGGGGTCCTTCTGGAGCAGGTTCTCCATCGCCGTCCGGCCGCCCTCGGGCGCGCCGTCGGTGACGTCGTGGCCCACGATCCGCGGGTCGCTCTCGTCGCCGATCCGGTCCTTGTCCCGCACGTCGACGCCGAAGCCCTCCAGGAAGCCCTGGTCACGCTGCACGTCCACGGAGACCTGGTTCGGGTTGAGGTCCAGCAGCGCGATCTTCGCCTGCTTGCCCTCGGTCTCGAACTTCGCCTTCGCCCACTGCCCGATCAGCTTCCCGGCCTGGTAGTTGTCGGTGGCGAAGGTCGCGTCGGCGGCGTCGGCCGGCTCCAGCTGGGTGTCCAGCGCGATGACCAGCAGCCCGGCCTGGCGCGCCTTGTCCACCGACGGCACGATCGCCTTCGAGTCGTTGGGCGTGATCAGGATGCCCTTGGCGCCCGCGCCGATCAGGTTCTCGATCGCGTCCACCTGCGACTGGTTGTCGCCGTCCTGCTTGCCCGCGAACGACTGCACCGTCGCGCCGGCGGTGCCCGCGGCCTGCTGCGCGCCCTCCTTCATCTTCACGAAGAACGGGTTCGTGTCGGTCTTGGTCACCAACCCGACGAGCGTGCCGCCACCGGCCGCGTCGCCGCCGTCCCCGCACCCGGTGACCAGTGCCAGCAACGACGCCGACACCAGCGCCGTGAGCCTGACGCCCATTCGCGACCGTCCGGTCATGTCTCCTCCAACGTCAACGTTGACGTAACCAGCCATCGAGCAGGAAGCGGATCACGTCGGGCTTGGTCACGCGATATCGCGAGCAGAAGTCCCACACGTCCGCCCTCGACAGCTACACCGGGAGGAATGGGGGCTTTTGTTAAGTCATCGTTGACGCTAGCTTCGTGGTCCGAGGTGCGACAACCCGCCGTTACGCAAGCGTTACCCAGGATGGAGCAGAGGACCATGGACCCACGGGGCGCACGGCGCGAGCCGACCATGAGGGACGTCGCCGCACTCGCCCAGGTCAGCACGAAGACGGTGTCACGGGTGATCAACGACCTGCCCGGCGCCGGCGCCGAGGTCGTCGAACGGGTCCGCGCCGCCGCGCGCACCCTCGGCTACCGCCCCAACCTGACCGCCAGCAGCCTGCGCCGTTCCGACCGGCGCAGCGCCACCATCGGCGTGCTGTTCGAGGACCTGTCCAACCCGTTCGACGCCGCCCTCCTGCGCGCGGTGGAGGACCGGGCGCGGCAGAACGGCGTGCTGGTGCTGGCGGGCAGCAGCGAGGACGACCCCGGCCTCCAGCGCGAACTGCTCACCTCCCTGGCCACCCGCCGCGTCGACGGCATGGTCGTCATGGCCGTCGGCGGCCACCAGGACGCGCTCCAGCAGGAGCGCGAGCGCGGCACGCCCATGGTGCTGGTCGACCGACCGCCGACGTTCGGCGGCACCGACAGCGTCACCACCACCAACCGGGACAGCTCACGGGAAGCCGTGCTCCACCTGGCCGGTCGCGGTCACCGGCGCATCGCGTTCCTCGGCGACCGGCAGACGCTGTGGACCAGCCAGGAGCGCTACACCGGCTACCTGGAAGGGCTCGCCCACACCGGCCTGACGCTGCACGAAGAACTCGTCCGCACCGACCTGCACGGCCCCGACGCCGCGGCGACCGCCGCCGCGGCCCTGTTCGACCTGGACGAACCGCCGACCGCGATGTTCACCGCGCAGAACCTGGTGACCGTCGGCGCGATGCGGGTCCTGCGCGCCCGCGACCTGCACCACCGGGTCGCGCTGATCGGCTTCGACGACTTCCCCCTGGCCGACATGCTCGAACCCGGTGTCACCGTCCTGCGCCAGGACGTCCCCGCGCTCGGCCGCAGGGCCGCGGAGCTCATCTTCGCCCGCATCGCCGGCGACCAGTCCCCACCGACGCACGCCGTCGTACCGGCCACCCTCGTCCAACGCGGTTCCGGCGAGCTCACGCCACCGCACGACCGTCCGGACGCTCTCGCGCACCGGGCACGGTGACGTCCGGGCCCCGCCCACCGGCGGGGAGCCCGACCGGTCGTCGGACTCCCCGCGGTCGGGTGCGGGTGGGTCAGGGGCCCGCGACGGCCTGTGCCTTGGCGTTGCGCTCGAAGACCGACCAGAACGAGGACGAGCAGTAGGTGCAGCCGGGGCCGAAGTACAGGCCGCGGGCCTGTTCGTCGGCCATGAGGTGCAGGCGGAACCAGGCGGTGACGGTGCCGTGGAGGGCGGGGATGCCGTAGTGGTCGGCGCCGCGTTGCTCGGCGTAGATGGCGGGGACCTGGGTGGCCTGGCGGTAGGTGTTGCGGACGGTGGTGGGCGTGACGATGGTGTCGTTCTGACCGGCGATGAACAGCGCGGGCCCTCGCAGTCGGCCGGCGCTGCTGAACGCGAGCGGGTAGATCGGCGCGATGGTGTCCACGCGGGGGTCGGCTCCGGCGTCGACCGCGGCGCCGCCGCCGAAGGAGTGGCCGGTGGCGCCCACGTTGGACAGGTCGACCTTGCCCTGCAGGACGCTGCCGGCGCGGTTGTGCTCGGTCGTCAGGTGGTCCAGCCCCTGGAGCATCGGGCCGCCGGTGCCCGCGTTGCCCTCCGCCGCCGCGACGATGAAGCCGTGGGAGGCGAGGTGGTTGAGCAGCGGGACGTACCGGTCCAGCCCGGAGCGGGCGCCGTTGTTCCACAGCACGACCGGGTGGGTCGTGCAGCCCAGGGTGCCCGGGGCCACCGGCCGGAAGACGGTGGTGCCGCGGCCGTTGGACGCGGAGGTCACGGCGAACGGACCGGCGTCGGCCCACCGGCCGTCGACCGACGAGCAGGGCGAGGTGGGCGGCGCGGTGGTGGTCGTGGTGGTGGTCGTGGTGGGGCTGCTCGTCGTGGTGGGGTCGCTGGTGGTGGTCGGCGCGGTCGTGGTCGTGGTGGGCCTCTGGTTCTCGTACTCGACGATGGTGTTCTTGATCTGGTTGAACACGCCGATGTCGCCGGGGAAGCTCCCGTGGCCGATGCACGTCGGCGTCTGGAGGTTGGTCGCCCCGGACAGTTCCGCCGACGTGCTGGGGTTGACGTTCCAGTCGCAGGCGGAGCGCTGCGTGGTGTAGCGGACGGCGGGCGAGCCCGGGACCTCGGTGCCGGCGTTGAGCGCGGCCAGCCACGGCGAGCCGATGGCGAACTGCCGGCACGACACGTAGGTGTACTGGCACATCGACGCGGTGGTGGTGCCGTGGTGCGGGCCGGCCATCGAGAAGTACAGCGACACCTTGTCCTGCGCGCCGGGCACGTTCTTGAGGTAGGAGCGGGCCGCCAGGGTGGAGGCCGACCAGGTCACCAGCACGACCTTGGCCGCGCCGGTCCGGGACAGCACGCTGTCGACCTTCCGGCCGATCTCCTGCCCGGCCCGGGTGAGGTCACCGGTCATGCTCGTGCTGTCGGTCCAGGTGTCGACCCGGTCGGACCGCCAGCCCGCGTTGACGAAGTTGCGCTTCATCGGCTCCATGTGCGAGGTCGTGCCGGTCATACCCGGCATGATGATCACCGGGTCGTGCTCGACGGCCGCGGCGCCCTGGACGGCGACGAGGTCTGCGCGCGCTTGGGGCGAGATCCCGATCAGTGACAGCGCGGCCGCGACGGCGGCCAGCACCGCGAGCAGTGCCGCCGCGCGAACGCGGACAGCGGCGCGTGCGTAAATGGTGGACATCGGACAGCCTTCCTGGACAGGGAGTGGTGCAGGGAATCGACAGGTGATCCGGGTCGCCCTGTTTCGCCGATGCTACGAATGCGAAAACGGCGACGCCATGGATCCGCGCACACACTTGAGACGCCTCCGCATGTCGTGAACCACACACCTGGTCCCGGTCTGCGAAAGGCCGCGCCGCAGTGGTCCCCGCACAGCCTCGACCAGCGGACTGTGTGGTCACGGACATAGCTGCCGTCTGCGCTCTTCGTTATTCTCGGAAGATCCGGCTGTCGATTTTTCGCGCTGTGCCCGGTATTCGACTGCGCCTTTTCCCGGAGGGCGATCGATGTCTGATCTGATCGTCGCCACGGTGGAGGCCGTCTACGTCGCCTGCAACGCGTGCAGGCGCAGCGCGAGCTGGATCTCCAGCATCCGGTTCGGGGACTGCCAGTCCGGGCCGAGCAGCTTGCCGATCCGGTCCAGGCGCTGGGCGACGGTGTTGACGTGGACGTGCAGCAGGTCCTTGGCGCGCGGCGGGTTGCCGCCGCTGGCGAAGTACGCCTCCAGGGTGCGGACGAGTTCCGTGCCGCGCTCGCGGTCGTAGTCGAAGACCGGGCCGAGGGTGCGGCGGATGAACCCGGCGTGGTCGGCGTGGTCGGCGAGCAGGGTGCCGATGAAGCCCAGTTCCGCCATCGAGGCACCGGTGCCCTCGCGGCCCAGGCGGAGCAGGGCGCGCAGGCACCGGCCCGCTTCCGCGTGGGCGCGGGCGAGTTCGACGGGTCCGCGGGCCGGGCCGGCCGCGGCGACGGTGACGGGGCAACCGACGGTGGCGGCCAGTGCCGCGCGGACGCGGTCGGCCGGCACGCCGGCGGTCTCGGTCGGGATGAGCAGCACCACCTGTTCGGCGTGGATTCCGCTCAGGACGGCGCACCGGGCGGCGGCCGACGCCAGTCGGCGGCGTGGGACCGCGGGGGCGTGGGCGATGAGCACCGCGTGGGGTCCGGTGAGGTCCACGCCGAGGCGTCGTGCGCGGTCGACCAGGGCGGCGGGGTTGCGGTCGGGCGCGGTGAGCAGGTCGGTGAGCAGTTCGCCGCGGACCTCGTCCTCGGCCCTGGCCACCGAGCGGCGCAGCAGGAGCAGCAGGGCGGTGACGACGGCGGCGCGTTCGAACAGGCGCCGGTCGGCGTCGACGAGGTCCCCCGAGCCGCTGCCGGCGCCGCGTGCGATGCTGCCGAGCAGTTCCGGTCCGGCCTGCACCGCGCAGACCCAGCCGTCCGGGGTGGGCACGGCGCGGCCGGAGTGGTGGGAGAGCGCCACGGCCTGCGGGTTCGGGGCTTTGACGGGCGGACCGGCGCGGGCCAGTTCGGCGCCGTCGGCGGTGTGCACGCCGATGCCGCCACCCAGCACGTCGGCGACCGCGGCGGCGACGGCGGAGAGGTCCCCGCCGCGCAGCACCAGGTCCATCAGCTTGTCGTGGGCCTCCTCCGCGCGCTCCACGGCCTGGCTGTGGGCGCTGATCTCGGCCAGCAGCCTCGCGTTGTCCAACGCGACGGCGGCGTGGTCGGCCAACGAGGACAGCAGGGCGATCTCGTCGGGCGTGAACTCGCGCGGCGTGCGCTCCGCGGCGTACAGCACGCCGATGACCGCGTCGCCCACCGTCAGCGGAACGGCCAGCAGCGCGGTCATCCCCTCCTCCTTCACCGCCGCGTCCACGGGCGCGGTGTGCCGGAACCGCTCGTCGGTGAAGTAGTCGGCGGTGGCGTAGGGGCGGCCGGTCTGGGCGACCAGCCCGCCCAGGCCCACCCCCATCCTCATCCGGACCCGGGGGAACAGCTCGGACACCGAGCCGTCGGCGACCCGCATGCAGGTGGTCTCGGTGGCCGGGTCGTTGAACGTGAGGTAGGACAGGTCGACGCCCAGGAGCCTGCGCGCCCGGTGCACGATGGACCGCAGCACCTCGTCGGGGTCGCGCAACCGGGCCAGGTCGCCGGCGGTGTCGAACAGGGCGCCGAGCTCGGCCTCCCGCCGCCGGTGGCCGCGCAGGGTGGCGTTGACGCGCAGCGCCAGCTCGACCGCCGGACCGGCCCGGGGTTCGTCCACGGCGACCAGCGCCAGCTCATCGCCGCGGGCGTCCCCGGCGAGCAGCGTCAGCAGGTGGAAGGCGACGTCGTCCACGTGCCGGTCCTCATCGCAGCAGCTCCGGCCGGCTGATCCGGAGCAGCCGCAACGCGATCTGGACCTCCAGCAGCCGGTCGGGCTCGCGCCAGGACTCGCCCATCAGGTGCCCGATCCGGCTCAGCCGCTGGGCGACGGTGTTGGCGTGCAGGTGCAGTTCCTGGGCCGTGTTGGAGATGCTCTGGCCGGTCGCGCAGAAGGCGCCGAGCGTGCGCACCAGGTCCGCGCCGCGCTCCTGGTCGTAGTCGAGCAGGCGGCCGAGCACGGCGTCGATGAACGAACCGAGGTCGCGCTTGCTGCCGAACAGCACACCCACCGCGCCCAGCTCGGCGGCGTCGGCGCCTTCGCCGGCGCGGCCCAGCGCGAGCATGGCCTGCGCGCAGTCCGACGCCTCCCGGTAGGCCTCGGCGACGCGGTCGAAGCCCTCCGTCGACGCCGCGCCCGCGGTGATCGGTCGTGCCGCGGTCGACAGGTCGCGGACCACCGCCCGCGCCCGCCGCCCGGGATCGGTGCCCGGCAGCAGGAACACGACCTCGTCCTTGCGCCACGTCGCCAGACCACCGCAACGGCGGGCCAGCGCCGCAGCGGCGGCGTGGTGGTGGTCGCGTCCCTGGCCGTCGGCCCGGGCCACCACGACGACGTGCCGGGTGTCGAGGTCGACGCCCAGCAGCGAGGCGCGGTGGCGCAGCAGGTCCTCCCGGGGCGGCGAGGGGGAGAGCAGGTCTTCGAGCAGTTCGCCGCGCACCTGGGCCTCGGTCTCGGCCATGCGTTGCCGCGTCACCAGCACCAGGGAGGCCACCAGCGCCGTCGCTTCCAGGGTGCGCCGGTCGATGTCGCCGATCGCGGTGGCGCCGACGAGGATCATGGTGCCCAGGTGGTCCGACTCGGTGATCATCGGCACCGCGCAGGTGGTGCCGCGGACGACCGTGTGCCCGGCGTCGCGCGCGGCACGGGCGACCTCGGCGAGGTCGCGGCCCGCCACGGCGGTGCGGTCACCCGCGCACGTCACCACGGCGCCGTCCCGGTTCACCAGCGCCACCCCGCCTCCGCCGACCGACTGCGCGGCCGCCTCGACCACGTCCTCGACGCCCTTCCCGTCCAGGACCAGGCGGGTGAGGCGTTCGTGCACCGCCGCACTGCGTTCCAGGTCGTCGGCGTGCGAGCGGATGGTCGCGTTGGCCACGCGCAGGTCGTCGGCCGCCGCGCGCGCCTCGCCCAGCAGTCGGCTGTTGTCGATCGCCACCGCCGCGTGCGCGGCCAGCATCGACAGGGCGTTGACGTCCCGCCCGCTGAACGTGCGCTGTTCGCGGTGCGCGGCCAGGAGCACGCCGATCACGTGCCGGCCGAGCACGACCGGCACCCCCAGCAGCGAGCACATCTTCTCAGCGGACACGGTCCGGTCGATCTCCGCGGTGTGGATGATCGACTTGTCCTCGTGGTAGGACAGCACGCTGTAGGGCGCGCCGGTGCGGGCCACCATGCCGCCGACCCCGGCACCGCCGGGCAGCCGCAGCTCCCGCAGCTGCCCGGAGATGTTGCCGGACGCGGCCTTGATGTAGCTGTCGCCGCGGTCCCGGTCGCTGAGGCTGATGTAGGCCAGGTCGCAGTCCACCAGGCGGCGGGCCCGGTCGGAGATGGCCTGCAGGATCGCGTCCAGGTCGTGCAGCGCCGCCAGGTCGTGGGCCGTGTCGTTGAGCAGCTGCAACTCGGCCTGGTGGCGCCGGTGCCCGATGAGGATCTCGCGGACCCGCAACGCCAGCGCGCGTTCCCGTTCCAGCTCCGCCAACCGGTCCGGTGGCGCGCCTTCCGCACGTGCCCGGACCAGCGGGTCGTCGAAGTCGCCGACACCGGTCTCCGAGGCCAGCAGCAGTTCCAGGTAGGACGCGGTCGCCACCGTCACGGTCTTCCTCCCCCAGTCGACGCCGTCGTCGAGTCGGGCTCGGCCGGCGCGGTGCCCAACCGAGTCACGGCGGCTCACGGTAGGCACCTCCCACCCGCACCGTCCATGTGCGCGGACCCGCGGCATCCCGGCCCCGCATGTGCCCCGGCCACACAGTCCCCGGCCACACAGTGCATGGCCACCCGGTCGCCGCCGCAACCCGGAACGCCTGTGACGACCCGCCGCTGTGGGACCGGGACACCGCCGACCGCCCGGGTGCGATCCCGACCGCCCGCCGCGTGTCGTGCGCGTCGCACCCGCCGCCTAGCACCCGGCCCCGGCGTCGCCGGTGGTGTCCGCCGTCCAGCCAGGGCGGCTAATCGCCACCGGCTCCCCGTCCGTCGCGCCGGCCAGGTTGCGCCGGATGCCCGAGTCCAGCCGGCGCGCCACCTCCTCGGCCCGGCCCGGCGGCCACGCCAGCAGCCCGCCGCCGGCCACCTTCCCGCCCCTGCCGCCGGCCAGCAGGTCGTCCAGGACCGGGAACGAGTCCGTGGCCGCCGACAGGTGCGGCGACAGGCTGCGCAGGATCGAGCGGGTCAGGTCCAGCCCGATGTAGTCGGCGTTCTCCATCGGCCCGACCGCCGCCAGGCGCAGGCCGAAGCCCGACCGCACCACCACGTCGATCGTGGCCGGGTCGCACACCCCCGCGTCCAGCAGGTGCAACGCCTCCCGCACCATCGCGAACTGCAACCGGTTGCCGATGAACCCGGGCACGTCCTGGCGCAACCGCACCGTCGTCTTGCCCAGCGCCGTCAACAGCTCGTCGGCCGCCCGGACGTACCCCTCGTCCGTCCGGGCGCCGGGGGCGACCTCGACCAGCGGCACCACGTACGGCGGGTTCCACCAGTGCACACCGACCAGCCGCCCCGGCCGGATCATCGACCCGGCCACCTCGGTGACGGACAGCACGGACGTGTTGGACCAGATCGCGACGTCCGGCGCGGCCACGGCCTCCACGGCGGCCAGCACCGCGTGCTTGACCTCCATCCGCTCCGGCACCGCCTCCACCACGACGTCCGCCTCGCCCACGGCGGTCGCCACGTCGAACACCGCCGTGATCCGCGACCTGACGGCGGCGATCTCCGCACCGGTCAGCCCGCAGACCGACAACGCCTCCGCCACGCGCGCGGCGAACGACGCCATGACCCGGTCGTCGGCGTCGTGGACGTCCACCCGGTGGCCGCCCCGCGCCAAGTCGACCGCGATCCCGTGCCCCATGAGACCCGCACCGACGATTCCGAACCGCGTCATCGAACCGTTCTCCGATCACCAATGGCCGTGATTTCCGACATCGACGGCCCTCGTCCCCCGCACCCCGCCCGGGTAGGCCGGCACCGGGCGGGGCACGGTGGGAAGAACGGTAGGGAGCACCTTTCCGCAGGTCCATGTGTCCCGACCACACACGCTCCCGGTGCGGAACAGGTGCCGTGAACAGCGTCGAACAGCCGATTCGCGCCTGGTTCCACCAGCCCCCGGGTGGAATTCGTCCACTACCGGTCCGTCATGTACCGGTCCGTCATGTACCGGTCCGTCATGTGGGATCGGCCGGCACCGCACGGGCCCCGAACGTCCTGTAGGGCATGACCGACGAACGCGCCGCGTCGAGCGCACGGCACATCGACGTGACAGACCTGCCCGAGGACGTCGTCGCGCTCGTCGACGCCCTCGGCCCCGGCGAGATCGTGTTCATCACGAGGGACGGCGCCCCGATCGCGGCGGTCGCCGGCATCGGCGGCGGAACCGGCGCACGGCACGTGGACGCCGAGCAGGAACCGTCGGTGCACGACGTGACCGTGGTCGCCACCGCGATGAAGCTGTCGGGTTCGGCCCGGGCGTCGCTGTCCGCCGCGCTCGGCGGGGACTACATCGTGCTCGACATGCACTCCGCACCGACCACGGCCGACGTGCTGCTGGTGCCGCCGAGCAGCCCGCAGCTGATCGGGAGCCTCCGGTCGATGTTCCCGAGGGCCCGCGTCATCGTCACCGACGTCGAGGACGACGGCCTCGGTGTCAGCTACCACGGTCCGGTCCGGCGCATGCTCGACGCCGGGGCCGACAGCTACCTCACCTCGACCACCATCCCGCGCCTGGCGCGGCAGCTCGACCACGTCGTCACCCGGCACCGGCAACTCGACGCCGGCACCACCACGAGGGTGGAGATCGAGTCGTCCACCGAAGTGCCCGATCCTCCGCTGTGACCACCGTCGAACCTCGGGGAGCTCTTCCGCGATCGTGCAACGCCGATGCGTCGCGTGGAGGCCCCGACCCGGCTCGTTCGCCGGACCGGGGCCTCCGCACGGCCCCGACCACCGGGTCGGTTCAGCCGCGCAGGCTCCACTGCTGGTTGGCGCCGCTGCCGCAGGACCACAGGATGAGCCTGGTCCCGTTGGCCGTGCCGGCGCCGTAGGCGTCCAGGCACAACCCGGACTGCACGCCGGTGATGGTGCCGTTGGCGTTGATGTTCCACTGCTGGTTGGTGCCGCCGTTGCAGTCCCAGGTCACCACGGCGGTGCCGTTGGTGGTGCCCCGGTTGTAGGCGTCCAGGCACTTGGTGCCGGACACCTGCAGCTGCTTGCCCGCCGTGTGGGTGAAGCGCTGGTTGGTGCCGCCGTGGCAGTCCCACAGCTGGGCTTGGGAACCGTTCGCCGGTGTCGTCCCGGCGATGTCGACGCACCGGCCGGACTGGGCGCCGACGATCGTGCCGTTCTGCTGACCGCCGCCCTGTCGCCGCACGAGCGACTTCGACTCGGCCGACCGGTTCCCCTGCGCGTCCACGACGTAGAGCCGGTAGTCACCGGACGAGGTCGGCACGTCGATGGTCACCGCGGTGCCGCCCGCCCTGGTCATCGTGGGGCCGGCGACGAAATTGGTCGTGCCCGGCGGGGCCAACCAGACCGTCCTGGTCGCATCGCCGGTGCTCCGGATCGGGATGGAGGTGGACCCCGCGGCGAGGAAGGTGCTGGCCGGCAGGGCGTAATCCGGCAGGGAGAGGTTGGCCTGCGGCACGATGTCGCGGTACGCGTCCTCCAGCCCGGAGTTCACGGCGACGCCGTAGGCGGGTGCCGGCCAGACGTAGTCCGGGTAGGCGAGGATGTCCTGGATGGTGCTGTTCGGCAGGTTCTTGTTGGAGACCTTGTTGACCGGTCCGTAGGTCTGCGTGATGCTCAGGTCGTGCTTGCGCCCGAAGTCGTCCGAGTTGATGAGCCAGGTGATGTTCGGGTCCACGCTCAGGACGTTGTCGCGGAAGGTGATGAACGCCGAGCCCTCGTCCGGGTGCAGCCCGTACTTGTGACCGGACGGGACGCCCTGGAGGTAGTTGTTGGTGATCGTGGTTCCCGGCTGGCTGCCCAGCGTGTAGATGGGGGCCGTGTCGCTGAGGCGCTGCACCGTGTCGATGATGTGGTTGTGGCTGATGGTGTTGTTCTTCGCCGTGGTGGTCGGCCGGTTGGGCGCGATCGAGCCTGACGACCCGTCGAAGTTCCACCAGCCCCAGCCGAGCGTGATGCCCGACCACGGGCTCTTCTCGATCCGGTTGCGCTGGATCGTGAGGGTGTCGGCGAAGTACGCCGAGATGGGGCTGTGGCCGTTGAACAGCACGGCGCTGTCGTAGAGGTAGTTGTTCTTGATCTCGATGTTCTTGGGCAGGCCCTCGACCTGGGCGGAGTACTTCTCGCGGTTGGTCGCCGTGTGGTCTCCGACGTAGACGTGCTGGGGGTGGCCCACCGTGATGGCGGAGCCCGCGATGTCGTTGGTGTGGTTCCCGGTCAACTGCGTGCCCTGCACGTCGTTGACCATGTTGATCCCGTCGGCACCGGTGTGCTGGACCCGGTTGCGCTGCAGGACGATCCCGTCGGCGTTCTGGATGTGGATGATGCCGGGGGTCACGTCGACGTTGCGGTAGTAGTAGACGTGGAAGTTGCCCCGCGCGTACGCGGTGTTGCCGAGGTTGCCCTGCTGCGCCTGCTTGAGCACGGAACCGGCCACGGTGAACAGGTTCCAGTCGGAGTGCTGGACCGTGAGCCCGGTGAAGGTGATGTTGCGCGCGTGGCTGGTGGTGGACGTGCCCGCGACCCGCAGCACGGTGGACACGTTGTTCGGCGCGAACACCGACGCGGTCGCCATGTTCTCGGAGGCGGCCTTGTAGTAGTAGACGGTCCGGCTGGTCTTGTCGAAGTAGAACTCGCCCGGCGCGTCCAGGAACTCGTAGGCGTTCATGAACTTCTGGCTGCCGCCGACCTGGGCGTTGCCGTTGAAGGCGCCCTGGGCGATGGCCGCGCCCGGCTGCTGGAACAGCGCCACCCGGCTCGCGCCGTCGGAACTCGTGGTGACCTGGCGGACTCCCACGATGGCCGTGGTCCAGGTCGTCCCGGTCTCGATCTCGATGTCGTCGTGGTTGCCGGCGATCGCGGGCAGGTCGGCCGTGTTGTACCGGGCCCCGTCGCACTGCGAGCCCGATTCCCACGCCCAGGGCGCCTGCCCGGCGGTGATGTTGTACGTGCCGTAGCACCCCTGCGAGCTGATGGTCTTGGACGCCATGAGCGCGCGCTTGTCGTTCACGTACAGCGCCCGCAGCTTGTTGGCGCGATCGAGCGGCGCCTTCCAGATGTTGCCGCTGTGCGGCGTCCAGCCGGTCACCTGGACGCCGCCGTTCAGCACCGGCGTCTCGTTCTGGTACGCGGCGTACACGACGCGGTGGCCGTTCGTGCCCGAGTCGGCCGGCGCGAACTCCACGGTGCTGGTCACCGGGTAGTTCCCGCCGCGCAGGTACACGTAGATGTCGCCGGACATGTTCGCGTTCACCGTGCGGACGACGTCCCGCGCGCGCTGCACCGTCTTGAACGGCGCCGTGATCGTCCCGGCGTTGGCGTCGTTGCCGTCGGGGGCCACGTAGTAGGTTGCCTGGGTGGCGGCCGAGGCCCGACCGAGGTCCGCGAAGGTCGGCAGCAGCGCAGCGGACACGAACACCGCGAGGGCCACCGACAATCTCGCGGCGGTAGTGGCTGGTTTCACCTTCTTTTCCCTTTCGCTTGGTTCCGGGTGGGCGCGTTCACCGCGCACGCCGTCGCGGCGTGGCAGGTGGACGCCCGACCGTGCGGTCGGCGGCGGCTCGTGGTGGTGATCGGTCCGGTCGCGGCGGGGACGCGCACTGCGCGGTCGGCGCGTACGGCGTGGTCGGGCCGCGGCGTGCGGCAACGCCCTCGTCGGGCGGCAGGCCGAAGGCGGCAGGCGGAGGGCGGCAGGCGGAGGGCGGCCGAGACCGGCGGTGCGGAACCGGGTGCCGGCGAACGCGCCGTCGTCGGTCTGCCAGGACGGATCCGGGTGCCGGCGGACGCGCCGTCGATCTGCCGGGACGGGTCCGGATGCCGACGCACGCGCCGCCGGTCTGCCAGAACGGTCCGGGTGCTGGCGGACGCGCCGTCGTCGGCCTGCCAGGACGGTCCAGGTACCGACGCACGCGCCGTCGGTCTGCCAGGACGGGTCCGGGTGCCGGCGGCGTGGCTGACGTCGCGGTCGGTGGCCGTCCTCGTTACCCACCCGCCGACGGGCCCGGCGATCCGGCCCCGCCGGCGGGCCTGGGCACGCGCTCTCCACGATCCCGGCGCAGCGCCGTCCTGCCGAACGCGCGGATCCAGCCCTTCATGAGCACTCCACTTCGCTGTGGCACCTGCGCGGCACCTGCCGGTCGAGCCGGGCAGATGAACCTCTGAAGGATGTGTACTACTCATCGAGCTGGCCGGCCCGCACGCACGTCGAGGTGACCTGGCGTGCGGGCGTCGCTGTTTGCCTTGGTACAGACGGAATCTCGACGACCGACCCGGTAGTCAATAAGAGCAGCAGGGTCACTCGACGTCAAGGATAAGCGGGCTTATTCTTGCGATCGACTGCCAGGTTGGTGAGCGAAAGTGTTTCGTTGGTGCCGATCCGGTGCGGCGGGCTCACCCGCCCGTCGAGAACGCGGCGTCGAACGAGGCCGTCGGCGGGTCGAACGCGTTGCGGCGCACGAACTCCAGGGCCTCGGGCGCGCCGACGAGGCGATCCATCCCGGCGTCCTCCCACTCGACGCTGATCGGGCCGTCGTAGCCGATGCTGTTGAGCATCCGGAAGGAGCGCTCCCACGGCACGTCACCGCGGCCGGTGGAGACGAAGTCCCAGCCACGCCGGGGGTCGGACCACGGCAGGTGCGAGCCGAGCCGGCCGTTGCGCCCGTCCCCGACCTGGCGCCGGGCGTCCTTGCAGTCGACGTGGTAGATCCGGTCGCGGAAGTCCCACAGGAAGCCGACCGGGTCGAGGTCCTGCCACACGAAGTGCGACGGGTCCCAGTTGAGGCCGAACGCGGGACGGCGCCCGATCGCCTCCAGCGTCCGCACGGTGGTCCAGTAGTCGTAGGCGATCTCGGACGGGTGCACCTCGTGCGCGAACCGGACGCCGACCTCGTCGAACACGTCGAGGATCGGGTTCCAGCGGTCGGCGAAGTCGGCGTACCCGGCGTCGATCATCGACGGCGGCACGGGCGGGAACATCGCGACGGTCTTCCAGATCGAGGAACCGGTGAACCCCACCACGGTCGACGCGCCGAGCTTCGCGGCGGCCCTCGCGGTCACCTTCATCTCCTCGGCCGCACGGCGCCGCACGCCTTCGGGGTCGCCGTCACCCCAGATGCGGGAGGACAGGATCCCCTTGTGCCGCTCGTCGATCGGGTCGTCGCACACGGCCTGACCGGTGAGGTGGTTGGAGATCGTCCACACCTTCAGGTCGTGCTTGGCCAGCACGTCGAGCCGATCGCGCACGTAGTCGTCGTCCTCGGCCGCGCGCCAGGGGTCGAGGTGGTCGCCCCAGCAGGCGATCTCCAGGCCGTCGTAGCCCCACTCGGCGGCCAGCCGGGCGACCTCCTCGAACGGCAGGTCGGCCCACTGGCCGGTGAACAACGTGATCGGACGCGCCATTCTCGTTCTCCTCTCAGACGTGTCGCCAGGAGCGGGACGCCGCGCTGGCCTCGACGGCGGCCAGGACGCGCTGCACCTGGAGCCCGTCGGCGAACGACGGGGCGGGGTCGGTGCCGGCGGCCACGGCGCGGACGAAGTCGACGGCCTGGTGCGTGAACGCGTGCTCGTAGCCCAGGCCGTGGCCGGCGGGCCACCAGGCGTCGACGTAGGGGTGCTGCGGCTCGGTGACGACGATGCGGCGGAAACCGGCGACCGCGGCGTCCTCCGCGCCGTCGTAGTAGTGCAGGACGTTCATGTCCTCGAAGTCGAACGCCAGGCTGCCCGCGGAGCCGTTGATCTCGATGCGGATGGCGTTCTTGCGGCCGTTGGCGAACCGGGTGGCCTCGAACGTGCCGAGCGCGCCGCCGGCGAACCGGGCCAGGAACAGCGCGGCGTCGTCCACCGTGACCGGCCCGGTCCGGTCCGCGACGGCGGTGCCGGACAGCCCGGAGTGGTCGGACGCCAGGGGGCGCTCGGACACGAACGTCTCCAGCATCCCGGACACCTCGCTGATGGTGTCGCCGAGGATGAACTGGGTGGCGTCGACGATGTGCGCGCCGATGTCGCCCAGCGCGCCCGATCCGGCCTTCTCCTTCTGCAACCGCCACGACAGCGGTGCGGCCGGGTCGACGATCCAGTCCTGGAGGTACTGGGCGCGCACGTGGTGGACGCGCCCCAGCCGGCCCTGCGCCACGAGGTCGCGGGCGAGGGAGAGCGCGGGCACGCGCCGGTAGGTGAACCCGACCATGGCGCGCACCCCCTCCGCGACGGCACGGGCCGCCGCAGCCGTCATCGCCTCGGCTTCGGCGACGGTGTTGGCCAGCGGCTTCTCGCACAGCACGTGCTTGCCCGCGGCCAGGGCCGCGACGGCGATCTCGGCGTGCGTGTCACCGGGCGTGCAGATGTCGACCACCTGCACGTCGTCCCGGTCCAGCACGGCCTTCCAGTCGGTCTCGACCTCCGCCCAGCCCAATCGCGCGGCGGCGGCCTCGGTGCGGGCCCGGTCCCGGCCGCACACCACGGCCATGACCGGGCGCACCGGCAGGTCGAAGAAGCGCGGCGCGACGCGCCACGCCTGGGAGTGCGCGGCTCCCATGAAGGCGTGGCCGATCATCGCGATACCCAGCGTCGCTGTCGTCAAGGCGGTGATCTCCTAGGACTCGAAGGCGGTGGGCAGGTAGCGGTCGACG
Organism: Actinosynnema sp. NPDC050801; assembly: GCF_040673975.1. Classification (NCBI taxonomy): domain Bacteria; kingdom Bacillati; phylum Actinomycetota; class Actinomycetes; order Pseudonocardiales; family Pseudonocardiaceae; genus Actinosynnema; species Actinosynnema sp. NPDC050801. The sequence goes on from NZ_JBFAQZ010000023.1 coordinate 68,242, forward strand.
TTGTCCTTGGTGACGACCGGGGCGAACAGCTCGATCTGGCGCGGCACCTCGACCTCGACCAGGTCGCCCAGGCTCTTGTTCTGCACGGCCAGCCGCGCCAGGCGGATGCCGTCCGCGCCCTGGGTGGAGGGGTAGACCACGGTCGCCTTGTGCAGGCCGTTGCCGGCCTTGATCTCCCGCATGACGTTGGCCGAGCCCGCACCGCCGACCATGAAGAAGTCGCTGCGGCCGGAGTTCTTGATCGCCGCGGTGACGCCGACGCCCTGGTCGTCGTCGTGGTTCCACAGCGCGTCGATGCGCGGCGCGGCCTGGAGCAGGTTCGCGGCGGCCCGCTCGCCGCTCTCCACGGTGAACTCGGCGGCGACGCGGTTGTTCACCTTCAACCCGCAGTCGCCGAGGGCGTCGGCGAAGCCCTTGCTGCGGTCCTGCGTCAGGGGCAGGGAGTCGATGCCGGCGATCTCGGCCACGACCGCACCGGACTTGCCGGCGAGCTCCTCGCAGATGTAGGTGCCGGCGGACACGCCCATGCCGTAGTTGTCGCCCAGCACGGTCGAGCGCGCGGCGAACGGGCTGCCGAACTCGCGGTCGACGTTGATCACCGTGATGCCGGCCTTCATCGCCTTGAGCGCCACCGGGGTCAGCGCCGCGCCGTCGAACGGCAGCAGCACGATCGCGTCCACCTTGTCGTTGATGAACGTCTCGACCTGGCTGATCTGGAGGTTGACGTCGTTGGTGCCCTCCACCACCTTCAGCTCCACGTCGGAGTACTTCTCCGCCTCCGCCTTGGCGGCGTTGGTGATCGCGGCCATCCAGCCGTGGTCGGCGGCGGGCGCGGAGAAGCCGATGACGACCTTGTCGCCGGGCTCGTCGTTGGCGACCCGGGCGCCGCCCTGGTCGCCGCTGCCGGCCGGGGGCGCCGGGGTGTTGCCCGTGCAGGCGGTGAGGGCGAGGCCGACCGAGAGGGCGGCGACGAGACGGGTTGTTGCCTTGCGTGACATGGGATTGCTCCTCGGGATGGCGGCGTGTGTGTCGGGGTTCAAGCACCGCTGCGGCGGGCCAACCGCTGCTGGAGCAGCACGGCGACCACGATGATCGCGCCCTTCGCGACGGCCTGGGCGGAGATGGAGAGGTTGTTGAGGGTGAACACGTTCGACAGCGTCGTGAAGATCAGGACGCCGAACACGGTGCCCGCGATCGTGCCGCGACCGCCGGACAGCAGGGTGCCGCCGATCACCACCGCCGCGATGGCGTCGAGCTCGTACAGCCCACCGTGGGTGGAGCTGCCGGTGGTGGTGCGGGCGACGAGCATGATCGCGGCGATCCCGCAGCACACGCCGAGCAGCGTGTACAGCAGCACGGTGTGCCGCCGCACGTCGATGCCGGCCAGCCGGGCGGCCTCGGGGTTGCCGCCCACGGCGAAGGTCCGCCGTCCGAACGTGGTGCGGTTGAGCACCACCCACCCCACGACCGCGACCAACGCGAAGATCACCACCAGCACCGGCACGCCGAGCACCGACGCGTCGAAGAACGCGGTGAAGCCCGGCACGTTCACGATCTGGGTCTTGCGGTTGGAGATGATCTCGGCCAGGCCGCGGGCGGCGGCGAGCATCGCCAGCGTCGCGATGAACGCCACGATCCGCCCGTAGGCGATGAGCAGGCCGTTGACCACGCCGCAGCCTGCGCCCACGGCGAGCGCGGCGAACACGATGACGAGCCAGTGGGCGTCGTTGGCCATGGCCTGCGTGGCCAGGGTCGTGGCCCAGACCGAGGACAGCGCGACGATCGCGCCGACGGACAGGTCGATGCCGCCGCCGGTGATCACGAACGTCATGCCGACGCTGACCACGCCGATCACCGACGCCAGGCGCAGGATGGTGAGCACGTTGTCGACGTCGGCGAACCGGTCGCCCGCGGTGGCCACACCGACCACGCACAGCAGCACCAGGGCGACGACGAGACCGGTGTTGCGGCCCGCCGCGGACCCGAGCAGCGCGCTCACGCCGCGATTCGCGCGGTTCACCGTCGGTGGGCCGGCCGTGGTGGTCGCGGCGGTCTTCTCGCTCATGAGCACACCTCGCCGGCGCTCGGCGTGGCAAGGGCACGAAGCAGTGTGTCGGACGTTTCACGCGCGAGCTCGCTCATGCGGCGGTTCCTTCCATGACCAGGTCGAGGACCCGGTGCTCGTCCAGTTCTTGGGCCGGTCCCTCGTGGACGACCCGGCCTTCGCGCACCACCAGCACCCGGTCGGCCAGGCCGAGGACCTCCTCCACCTCGCTGGACACGACCACCACCGCCACGCCCCGGGCGGACAGGTCGCGGATCAGCTCGTAGATCTCGCTGCGCGCACCGACGTCCACGCCCCGGGTCGGCTCGTCGAGCAGCAGCACCCGGCACTCGCGCAGCAGCCACCGCGCCAGCACGACCTTCTGCTGGTTGCCGCCCGACAGGGTGCGCACGGCCCGGTCCACGCCCGTCGGGCGGACGTCCAGCGCCGTGGTCAACTCCCGCGAACGCGCGCGCTCCGCGCCGTTGTCGAGGAAACCGAAGCGGGAGAACGCGGACAGCGTGGACACCGTGATGTTGCGGTACACGGACTGGTCCAGCAGCAGCCCCTGGCTCTTGCGCTCCTCCGGGCACAACCCGACACCCGCCCGCACGGCCGCGCCGACGCTCCCCCGCCGCAGCCGCCTGCCGTCCACCTCGACGGTGCCCGCCGTGGGCTTGCGCGCGCCGTAGACGGCTTCCAGGATCTCCGACCGCCCCGACCCGACGAGACCGGCGAGCCCGACCACCTCGCCCGCGCGGACGGTGAGGTCGACACCGGAGAACCGGCCGCCCGCGGCCAGTCCGCGCACCACAAGCACCTCGGGCGCGGTCGGGTCGAACGGCTCGCGGGGCGGGAAGTCGTACGCCACGTCGCGCCCGGTCATGAGCCTGATCAGGTCGGCGGTGCGGGTCTCGCGGGCGGGCAGGCCGGTGGCCACCGTGCGGCCGTCCTTCAGCACGGTCACCCGGTCGCCGATCTCGCGGATCTCCTCCATCCGATGCGAGATGTAGACGATCGCCACGCCCTGGGCGGTCAGCTCCCGGATGACCCGGAACAGCGTCCGCACCTCGTCCTGGTCCAGCACCGCCGACGGCTCGTCCATGATCAGCAGCCGCCCGTCGCGGGACAGGGCGCGCGCCATGCTCACGATCTGCTGGTTCGCCGCGGACAGCCGGCCGACGTCGCGGTCCGGCGGGATGTCCGGGTGGCCGAGCCGGTCGAGCAGTGCCCTGGTGCGGCGGTGGACCTCGGCGCGGCGGGTGAAGCCGGCCGTGGACAGCTCGTGGCCGAGGAAGACGTTGTCGGCCACGGACAGCCCGGCCACCAGGTCGAGTTCCTGGTAGATGGCGGCCACACCGCTGCGCATCGCGGCGGTCGGGTTGTCGAACGACACCACCTCGCCCTGCCACCGGATCTCGCCGTCGTCCGGGCGGTGCGCCCCGGACAGCACCTTGATCAACGTCGACTTGCCCGCGCCGTTCTGGCCGAGCAGGCAGTGCACCTCGCCGGCGCGCACGTCGAAGTCGACCCCGCCCAGGGCCGTCACGCCGGGGAAGCGCTTCACCACACCCCGGACGGACAGCAGTGGCGCTGTCGTGGTCGTCATACGGTTTCCTCCTGTGCGAGGGGCTTGTCGACCGGCTCGACGAGCACGGGGTCCCGGAAGACGCGGTCGAGGATCTGCGACGCCCCGCCGCGCACGGAGCCGGAGAAGCCGAGGGCCGAGAACGCGACGCGCGTGCTGCCGACGTCCCCGGCGAAGACGTGGCCGCGCAGATCCTGGCGCAGGGAACCGGCGATCCACGGTCGCAACGCGGCGAAGTAGCCGCCGAGGACCAGCAGGTGCGGGTTGAAGACGTTGACCAGGATGCCCGCGCCGACGGTGAGCCACCGGTCGATCTCGGCGATGGCGGCCAGCACCCGGGCGTCGCCCGCCGCGGCCCGGTCGCCGATCCCGGCCAGCCTGCGCTCCAGGTCGGGCAACGGGTCCTGCTCCGGGTCGTGCACCGACGCGCCCGCCGGCTCGGGCTCCGGGGCGGCGGCGAGCAGCGCGTTGAGGCCGACGGCGGCCTCCCAGCAGCCCGTGCGGCCGCACGCGCACGGCGGTCCGTCGTCGCGGACGCGCATGTGCCCGACCTCGCCCGCGAACCCCTGCGCGCCGCGCAGCAGGCGCCCGCCCACCACGATGCCGCTGCCGACGCCGGCCGCGCCGGTGAGCAGGATGAGGTCGCCGCCCCGGTCCAGGCCCTGCGCCTCGACCTCGGCCAGCGCGGCCAGGTTGGCCTCGTTGTCCAGCAGCACCGGGTACGGCGGCTCGCCGAGCAACCTGCTGATCTCGGCGACCACCGGGATGTCGGTCCACCCCAGGTTGGGCGCCTCGCGCACCACCCCGGTGTCGGCCTCGACCAGGCCGGGCACGGCGATGGCGACGCCGACCGGGCGGACCGCGACACCGACCAGCGCCGAGTCCAGCAGCCGCCCCAGCCGGGCCAGCACCAGCGCCGGCTCCATCGCCGCGGTGTCCAGCGCGATCCGCTGCCGGGCCACGACCTGACCGCGCAGGTTGAGCACGAGCACCGACAGGTAGCCGACGTTCACCTCGGCCCCGACCGCGACGACGTGCTCACCGTCGAGCCGGATGATCTGGCCGGGCCGCCCGACGGTGGCCCGCTCGGTCTCCCCCTCCCCCACCAGGCCGCGGTCGACGAGCTCGGCGACCAGGCTGGAGACGGTGGCCTTGTTCAGCCCCGTCTCCCCGGCGAGCCGCGCCCGTGACCGCGGCCCGTGGTCGCGCAGGTGGGACAGCACGACGGAGAGGTTGTGCCGGCGGACCGTGGCCTGGTCCGCGGTCGATCCGCCCGTGCGCGGGCGAGTCGGCCTGTACCTCATGGCACTCCTCGGTTTCGGGCGTGTGGACGTGGGCTGCGACCCCCGGCGGCGGGGTCGGTCGAGCGGGTGGGACCCGGGCGGGCCCCACCCGCTCGACCGTCAGACGTGCTGCCGGCAGCCGTCGTCGCGCCCCGGCTTGGGCGTGTACCGGCCGATGGCCTCGACGTTGCCCGCCACGTCGATCGACCGGTACTCCAGGTACTGCCTGCCGTCGGGCCGGATCCGGATCTCCTCGCCCCGGTGGACCTGCCACTTGCCACCGGAGATGCGGTACTCCGTGCGGGCCACGCCCGAGGTGGCGTCGGTGGCGGTGAGCTCGACCCGGGACGCGGACCTGCCGCGCTTGGCCTTCGTGACCGGCGGTGCGGTGTCCACCTTCACCGTGATCGACTGCTCGGCGGAGGTGTTGCCCGCCGCGTCCGTCGCCCGCACCCCCACCCGGTGGGTGCCGTCGCCCACGGACACCACGCCGGTGTAGGGCCGCCACGGGCCGCCGTCGAGCCGGTGCTCCAGCACCGCGCCGCCGGACGTCTCGTCGGTGGCCGTCGCCGAGACCAGCGCCCGCCGCGTCCACCAACCCTCCGGACCCGGGGCGTTGTCCGTCTTCACGGTGAGCCGCGGTGCGGTGCGGTCGACCTTGACGGTCACCGACTTCTCCTCGGAGACGTTGCCCGCGGCGTCGGTCGCGCGGAACGCGACCACCCGCTCACCGTCGTCGGCGAACGACAGCGGTGTCGTGTACTCCGCCCACTCGCCCGTGCCGATCCGGTACTCGACGCGCACCGGCCCGGTGCCGTCGTCGGTCGCGGACGCGGTGAGGGTCACCGGAGCCGTCCACCACCCGCCCGCACCCGGCGACGCGGGGTCGGCGACCACCGACACCACCGGGGCCGTGCGGTCGGTGACCAGCCGGAAGTGGTTGAACTTGGCGGGCTTCGACGCGGTCTGACCGCCGCCGATGGCGAACAGGCCGATCCGCGCCCCGGCCAGGTTCTCGTTGACCACCGGTTCCAACGACGTCCAGTCCTGCCCGTCCGCGCTGTAGGAGCCGGTGTAGGTCGAGCCGGACTTGGCCAGCCGCAGGTGCCACACGCCCCCGGTGAGGCCGTTGACGCCGGGCTGCGGTTGGCCCACCACGTCGCCGCTCTCGGTCCGCAGCTCCACGCCGCGTTGGACGGGCGTGCCCGCCTCGTTGGTGGCGATGTGGTCGAACTTCACGTAGTTCGCGTCGTCCGCGTAGGCGATCAGCCCGGCCTGCTGGTAGCGCTCGTCGAACGCCGACGCGTCGACCTCCGTCTCGATCACCCAGTCCCCTTCGGGGGCGCGCTGGAGGATGAAGTTGGCCGGGTCGTCGGCCGAGCCGCCGTAGATGTCACCGTCGCTGGTGTCGATGCGCAGGCTGCCGTCGGACACGCCGTAGCGGGTCGGGTCGGGTCGGACCACGGCGTTCCAGCGGCACCCGTCCAGCGCGGTGCCGGCGAAGTCGTCGTCCGGCGCCACCGTCGCCGTGTCGTCCGGGGTGAGGGTGAACCAGTCGAACTCGGCGTCCACCACCGGGCGGTCGCCGCCACCGCCGACGAGCGAGAGCAGGCCGATCTTCGGGTTCACCATGCCCGCCAGCGCCTTGGTCTGCGGCATGTCGGTGAACGCCTGCCCGTCCGCGCTGTAGGACGCGGTCAGGTTCTGCCCGTCGCTGGTGAACCGGACCCACACGGTGTCGGGGTACCCGGCGCCCAGCGGCGCGGTGTTCGACTCGCCGACCTCGTTGGGCTGGCCGGCCTCCTCGCGGATGAACTGGAAGATCCGGTTCGCCGCGTCGTCGGTGTCCGACCGGCCTTGGAGCACCATCTTGGCGTAGTTGTCGTCGTCGCCGTAGATCACCAGACCGGCCTGCTGGTAGGCGCGCCGCACGGGCACGCGCACCTTGGCCGTGGCCTGGAACGGCCCGGACGGCAGGTCTTGGAGCACGATGTTGGGCGTGGTGTTGGTGGTGCCGTAGATGTCGGACGGCGCGGTCGGGAGCACCACGTGGCCGTCGCGCACCGCGAGGTCCTGGTTCTCCCTCACCACGGTGGTCCACCGGCCGCGGTCGAGCGTGGTGCCCAGGAAGTCGTCCGAGCGGCCGGAGAAGCAGGTCACGTCGGGTGCGCGGACGGTGATCGGGATGGTCTTCGTCCCGCTCGCGCCGCGCGCGTCGGTCGCGGTGACCTTGGCGTTGAAGGTGCCCGGTGCGGTGTAGGTGTGGCTGACCGACGGGCCCGTGGCGGTGCCGCCGTCGCCGAACACCCAGGTGTAGGCGATGGGGGTGTCGCCGTCCGGGTCGGTCGCCGAGGCGGTGAAGTCGACCTTCAACGGCGCGGTGCCCGTCGTGGTGGTGGCCGTGGCCTGGACCGCGGGCCGCTGGTTGTGCGTCACGCCGCGACCGGCGAACTCCAGCCAGTTCACGTTGGCCAGGTAGCTGGTCGTCGTGCTGCCCGCCGGCCTGCGGGTGACGAAGTACAGCTCGGACCCGGCGGGCACGTCGTCGGCGATGTCGGCGGTGGCGGTGGTCCAGTTCTGCCAGCCGCCGGTGGCGGCGAAGGTCGCCGTGCCCGCGAGCGGGCCGTCCGGCGCGCCGACGCGGACCTCCAACCGGCCACCCTCGGACCCCGAGGCCACGCGGAACCGCACCTGGTCGATGCCCTGGAGCGTGGCCGGGCGCAGCGAGAACCAGTCGCCGTCGGTGATGAACCCGATGTTCTGGCCGCCGCCGGTGTCGGTGGTGGTCTCCTTCTCCACGCCCGCCGTGTCGTCGCCGACGCCGTCCGCGGTGCGGCCGGTACCGGTGTAGTACTCGGCTTCCTTGTGCTTGGGCTGGAGCACCAGGATCGACTCGCCGGTCAGCGGTGACGCGCCGTCGCCGCCCTTGTCGGTGTACTTCGCGGTGAGGACGCCGAAGATGTTCGCGCCCACGTGGCCCTCGTCGCCGGACATCAGCGCCAGGCCCTCGCAGCCGCGGTACTGCTCGTAGCCGTGGGAGTGCTCGTCGTGGCCCAGGCCGGGCTGCACGACGACGTCCTGGCAGTCGACCGTGCCGTCCTCGGCGTCGGTGACCGTGACGCGGTAGGAGACCTGGTCGCCGAAGTCGATGAAGCCGCCGTCGGCCGGCGCGGTCAGCGTGACCACCGGTGGCGTGTTGCCGACGACGATGCGCACCTGGGCGACCGCGGACCGGCCGCCCTGGTCGGTGACGGTGAGCCGGGCGGTGTAGTCGCCGTTCGCGGTGTAGGTGTGGCTGGGCGCGGCGTCCGTGCTGTCGGTGGTGCCGTTGCCGTCGAAGTCCCACGCGAAGGTCAACTGGTCGCCGTCGGGGTCGCGTGACCCGGCCGAGTCGAACCGCACGGTCAGCGGCGCGTGCCCGGAGGTCTTGTCGGCCTTCGCGACCGCGACCGGGCTCCGGTCGCCGCGCACGTAGTCGATGCGGTAGACGCCGCTGTCGGCGTTGTTGCCGCCGAAGCCGGAGCCCCACTCGATCACGTACAGCGCGCCGTCCGGGCCGAACTGCATGGCGTGCACCCGGTTGAACGCCATGCCGGGCAGCATCCGGCTGATGTCGAACACGCCCGTGCCGTCCGCGGTCAGCTGGAGCGAGAACAGCCTGCCGTCGTTCCAGTCACCCCACATCGCCTTGCCGTCCCAGTACGCGGGCCACTTGCGCGCGGAGGCGAGCTCCGGGTCGTACCGGTAGGTGCCGCCGGCCATCGGCGCGCCGCTGCCACCGATCTCGGGGTTGCCGGTGCTGGTCTTGCCCTGCCAGATCTTCGTGCCGATCGCGGCGGGCAGCTCGGTGATCCCGGTGTTGTTCGGCGAGTTGTTCACCGGGTTGGCGCAGTCGAACTGCTCGCCGGACGCGCCGGTGGCGAAGTCGTAGTCGACGTACGGGGTGTTGTCGCCGACGCAGTAGGGCCAGCCGTAGAACCCCGGGCGGTCCACCACGTTCCACTCGACGCGGCCGTCCGGACCGCGCCGGGGGTTGGTCTGGCCCGCGTCGGGTCCGTAGTCGGCGACCTGGAGCTTGTTGGTCAGCGGGTCCAGGCCGATGCGGAACGGGTTGCGGAAGCCCATGGCGTAGATCTCGGGCCGGGTCTTGGCCGTGCCGGCGGGGAACATGTTGCCCGCCGGGACGGTGTAGGTGCCGTCGGCCTGCGGGGTGATGCGCAGGATCTTGCCGTTGAGGTTGTTGCTGTTGGCCGAGGAGCGCTGGGAGTCCCAGGCGGAACGGCCGGCGGTCTCGTCGAGCGGCGTGTAGCCGTCGGAGGCGAACGGGTTGGTGTTGTCGCCGGTGGTGATGTAGAGGTTGCCGTCGTTGTCGAACTCCAGCGCGCCGCCGGCGTGGCAGCACTGCTCGCGCTGGGTCGTGACGGTCAGCACGACCTTCTCGCTGCCCGGCACGATCGCGTCGCCCTGCAGCGTGAACCGGGAGACCCGGTCGACGGCCTCGGCGCCCGCGGGCGAGTAGTACAGGTAGAGGTGGTTGTTGGTGGCGAAGTCCGGGTCCAGCGCGATGCCGAGGAGGCCGAACTCCTGTCCGGTGTAGACGTTCACGGTGCCCGCGGTGACGACCGCGCCGTCACGCCGGACGATGCGCACCGCGCCGTTGCGGTCGATGTAGAACACGCGGCCGTCGTCGGCGATCGTGAGTTCCATCGGGTTCGCGGTGGTGTCGTCGAGGGTGACCTTCTCGAAGGCGTCGGTCCGGGTGGCCGAGCAGTCGGCGTCCGCGACACCGGCCGCGGTCTGGACGCCCTTGAGCAGGTGGTCGAGGAACGCCGGTTCGGCGTAGGACTCGTCGGTGTGGCCCAGGCCCGTGTACCAGGAGCGCCCGCCGTCGTAGTCCTGGCACCAGGAGATCGGGTGGCTCGACCCCATCGTGCCGCCGCTGTAGCTCGTCTCGTCCAGCTCGGCCAGGACGTGCACGTCCGCGGAGGGGTCGGCGCGGAAGTTGTACCACTCGTCGAAGCGCCGCCACGCCTGCGGGAGGTCCGCGGTCGACGGGTGCGCCGGGTCGGTGACTTTCACGGTGGCGTTCTGCGGTTCGGGGTGCCCGGAGAAGTAGGCGCCCACCAGGTCGCCGTACCAGGCCCAGTCGTACTCGGTGTCGGAGGCGGCGTGCACGCCCGCGTACCCGCCACCGGCCCGGATGTAGCGCTCGAAGGCGGCCTGCTGGGTGTCGTCGAGGACGTCGCCGGTGGTGGAGAGGAAGACCACGGCCTCGTACTGGGCGAGGTTGGTGTCGGTGAACGCGGCGGCGTCCTCGGTGGAGTCCACGGTGAAGCCGTGGTCGGCGCCGAGCTGCTCGATGGCGGCGATGCCCGTGGGGATCGACGGGTGGCGGAAGCCGGCGGTCTTGCTGAAGACGAGGGCCTTGAACGTCTCGTCACCGTGGCCGGGGTGAGCTTGGGCCGGTGCGGCCAACGCGACCAGCGACCCCACCAACGCCGCCACGAACACGACTGTCGACCACCGTCTCCGGCCGTGCCTGGACGAGCTCGTCATTGAGGCCTCCCACCGGATCGGCGCGCCGCGCGGCCGAGCACAGGATTCGTCTGTCGGGTAAACAAACTAATGACGCGTTTTCCAGGGGGTCAAGGCCGCGGCATGTCCACTACTCGCCAATCCCCCACCTGCCCGAAAACCGCGACTAGCGCATTTGGCGGCTTTACTCCGCCGCTTCACCACTGGACACTCCGCGCACGCGTACGCCGCCCGAGCAGCCGCGCAGCCGTCGATCCGCCGTGCGGCGCAACAGTTTCGCGGACGTCGACCGGGCCACCGCCGGAATGCTCGAACGGACTCGTCCATTTCCCGTAACGCCGGGTCGGACGCGGCCATTGCCCGCACTGGATGCCACCCCCGGCGCGATCCGCGAACTGCCGAACCGGTGGTGTAATGGTCCGCCGACCGGCGGATTCACCGACGGGTCGATCCGGACGCCGGTGACCCACCCGGATCCGGGTCCTGCCCCGGCACGACCGGATGAGTATGACTCTGTCCGGCTGCGGCGGGTCGTCCCGACCAGGCCGCCGGCGACCCCGACGCCCCTCCGGCCGGCCGGTCGAGCCCGGAGATTCTCAAGTCCGACCGGCCCTTCTCTTGACTTCAGCGGCGTGTGACCGCTGTCATTGGCGTCGGAGGCGGTCGTGGGGCGTCGGCCGGATCCAGGAGCAGTCGGGCGCAGGACCGCCCGTGGAGAGTCAGACACATCCCGCCCCGGATCCGCCCTCGGACGTCACCCGGTGGGTGCCACGACGCAGTGGAGCAGTCCATGACAGTGAAGACCCGAGGGCTCGCGCCCCGATCGCCCGCGCCACCGCCACGCGACCGCCGGCAGTTCGAGCCGGCGGAACTGACGATGTCGCCCGTCGCGGAGGACGTGGACGACGTCGACTTGGAGCCGACGGACGCGACACGGCACCTGCTGCGGCTCATGCGCACCGGGGCGATCGACGAGGCCATCGCCCGGGAGCTGGGCGTCAGCGTCCGCACCGTGCACCGCCGGATCACGCGCCTGCAGAACCTGCTGGGCGTGCGTTCGCGCTTCCAGCTGGGCGTGATCGCCCGCGAACGGGATTGGGTGTGACCCGGGACCGCGAGCCCACCGTCCCGGATCCCCCGGCCCGCGGGAACGTCGGCGCCCGGCCGGGCCGCCCGGCGACCACCGCGCACCAATGCCCACGTCCACCAGGGAGTACTCGATGAGACGACTGTCGCGCGCCTTGGCGGCCGCGGTGCTGCTGCTGCCGCTCATCGTCGGCACGGCGCTCGTGACGGCCGGTCCGGCATCGGCCGCCACGTTGACCAGGGTCACCGACTTCGGTGCGAACCCCACCAACCTCGCCATGTACGCCTACGTGCCCGACAACGTGGCACCGCAGCCCGCGCTGCTGGTCCTCGTCCACTACTGCGGCGGATCGGCCGGCGCGATCTTCAACGGCAACGGCCGCGACTTCGCCACGGCGGCCGACCGGTACGGCTACGTCGTGGTCGTGCCCGAGGCCACCCGTGATGGACGCTGCTTCGACGTGTCCACCCAGGCCGGGCTGACCCGCAACGGCGGCAGCGACTCCACCGGCATCATGTCGATGGTCTCCTGGGCCCGGCAGCGCTACAACGTCGACCCGGCCCGCATCGTGGTCAGCGGCTTCTCCTCCGGCGCCATGATGACCAACGTCCTGGCCGCCCAGTACCCCGACGTCTTCGCCGCCGGATCCTCCTTCTCCGGCGTGCCGGCCGGGTGCTTCGCCACGACCAACGGCTCGCTGTGGAACAGCCAGTGCGCCGGCGGGAACGTCGTCAAGTCCGCCCAGGAGTGGGGTGACCAGGCCCGTTCGATGTACCGCGGCTACACCGGGCGCTACCCGCGGATGCAACTGTGGCACGGCACCACCGACACGACCCTCGCCTACCCCAACTTCGGCGAGGCGATCGAGCAGTGGACCAACCTGCACGGTCTGAGCCAGACGCCGTCGTCCACCGACCGCCCGCAGACGAACTGGACGCGCACCCGTTACGGCGACACGAGCACCCGGGCCACGGTCGAGGGCATCAGCATCTCGAACACGGGCCACACCCTGCCGCAGGCCGGGATGCTGGCGTACGCGATCTCGTTCCTCGGCCTCGACGCGGGCGGCGGCGGTGGCGCCAAGACCGGCACGCTGCGCGCGGTGAGCGCCGGCAAGTGCCTCGACGTGCCCGGCCAGACCACCACGGCCGGCACCCGGCTCCAGATCTGGGACTGCTGGGGAGGGCCGAACCAGCAGTGGACCGCCACCGCGGCGGGTGAGCTGACGGTGTACTCGGGCAGCACGTCGCGCTGCCTGGACGCCGAAGGCGGTGGATCGACGGCGGGCACGGCCGTGATCATCTGGTCCTGCCACGGCGGGGTCAACCAGAAGTGGCGGCTCAACGCGGACGGCTCGGTGACCGGGACGCAGTCCGGGCTGTGCCTGGAGGTCGCCAACGCGGGTACCGCCAACGGCTCCCCCGTGCGGCTGTGGACGTGCAACGGTCAGAGCAACCAGCGGTGGACCCACGCGGCGACCGGGTAGTCCGACGGCCCACCCCCTGCCGCGGCGACATCGGGCTCCGGCAGCCGCCGTCCCGCCTTCACCAGGCGGGACGGCGGGGCGTCAGAGCGCGGAGAAGTGGGCCGCGTCGCCGACGACCGTGGTGCTGGTGACGCCGTCCACGCTGACCGGGACGTCGCCCGCGACGGTGATGCGGTGCAGCCGGCGACGGGCGTCGTCGTAGTCGGCGACGCCGTAGTGCTGGGTGGCGCGGTTGTCCCAGATCGCCACGTCGCCGTCGGCCCACTGCCAGCGCACGGTGTTCTCCAGCCGGGTCACCCGGTCCTGGAGCAGGCGGTAGATCGCGTGCGACTCGGTGCTCGTCAGCCCGACGATCCGCTTGACGAAGTGGCCGAGCAGCAGCGCCCGCTCACCGGTCTCGGGGTGCACGCGCACCACGGGGTGCTCGGTCTCGTAGCGCTGGGACCGGAACTCGTCGCGGTAGGACTCCTCCTTCACGTCCACCCCGCCGATGCGGGTCGAGTCCACGTGCCCGGCGTAGTCGTAGACGTTGCTGTGCACCGCCCACAGCCGGTCCACCAACGCCTTCAGCGCGGGCGGCAGCTCCTCGTACGCGCGCACCGTGTTGGCCCACACCGTGTTGCCGCCGTAGGGCGGCAGCTCGACCGCGCGCAGGATGCTGATCGCGGGCACCCGGTCGACGAACGTCACGTCGGTGTGCCAGCTGTTGGCCTTGCCGTAGTCGGAGTCGATCGGCAGCACGTTGGCGTGCTCGCGGCCCTTCACGGTCGGGTGGGCCAGGGTCGGCTCGCCGAGCAGCCGGGCGAAGGCGAGCTGGCCCGCGTCGTCCAGGTGCTCCTGGCCGCGGAAGAACACCACCTTGTTGGTCAGCAGCGCGTCCCGGACGGTCGCGACGGCGCCCTCGGACAGGTCGCCGCCCAGCCGGACGCCCTCGACCCGCGCGCCGATGCACGCGCCGAGCCGGTGGACCGTGATCGTGTCGGAAAGCTGTGCGGTCATCGCCGGTGTCCCCTCGTGAGAATTGCGTTCCGACCCAACGATGGGCAGTCGGGCGGAACGGGCACAACATTGCGCGGCGGTGAATTAAGTCGTCCCAGCACGCGGACGCGGTTGACGTCGGCGACCGCCTCGGCCGACGACGCGGCACTTCGTTGCACTGGACAAAAAAGTGGCCGGTGTCCAGCCGCCCGGACGGCCGACTCCATGATGTGGGACGGCCACCGAGCCCGTTGACCCCGCGTGACCTGGGTGTGAGGCTCTGGCCCGTGAGCCAAGCCGTCAACCTCACCTCGCGCCGGCACGTCGATCTCCGACGGCAAGCCGGCGCCCTCTGTCGCGCCGGTCGCTGAACCCGCCTCCTTTTTCTCCCCCCACTCGGGTGTCGAAACCCGGTATTTCGGCTTGCCCGCTTTCCCCAACAAAGGATTCGCCGTGATCAGCACGCGACGGAACTTCCTCGGCCTCACCCTCCTCGGTCTGACGGCGGCCACCGTCGGCTGCTCCACCGCGGGCGCCGGTGGCGGCGCCGAGACCAAGACCCTGCGCTACCAGGGCTGGGCGGGCGACGTGACCCTGCCCGAACTGGCCGCCGACCTCGGCTACCTCGGCGACGTGCGGCTGGAGTGGGTCGGCAACACCACCAGCGGCCCGCAGGACATCCAGTCGGCGGCCACCGGCCAGGTCGACTTCGGCGGCGCGTTCAACGGCGCGGTGGTCAAGCTCAAGGCCGCCGGCGCCCCGATCAAGTCGGTGATCGGCTACTACGGCTCCGACGAGGCGGCCTTCAGCGGCTTCTACGTGCTGGAGGACAGCCCGATCTCCTCCGCGCGCGACCTGATCGGCAAGAAGGTCGGCATGAACACCCTGGGCGCGCACCACGAGGCGATGCTCGGCATCTACCTCAAGCGCAACGGCCTGTCCCCCGACGAGATCAAGAAGGTGGAGCCGATCGCGGTGCCGCCGGTCAACATCGAGCAGTCCGTGCGGCAGGACCAGATCGAGGTCGGCGTGCTGGGCGGCATCCTGCGCGACAAGGCGTTGGAGAAGGGCGGCCTGCGCAAGCTGTTCTCCGACTTCGACCTGCTGGGCGCGTTCACCGCGGGCACGTACGTGTTCCTCGAGAAGTTCCTCAAGGACAACCCGAACACCGTGCGGACCTTCGTCAGCGGCGTGGCGCAGGCGATCGAGTGGAGCCGCACGACGCCGCGCGAGGAGGTCGTGGCGCGCAAGGTCGACATCCTCACCAAGCGCGGGCGCAACGAGGACCCGGCCGCGTTGCGGTACTGGAAGTCCACCGGTGTCGCCGAGAAGGGCGGCCGGATCGTGGACGAGGAGCTGGAGCTGTGGGTCGACTGGCTCGCCGAACGCGGCGAGATCACCAAGGACCAGGTCAAGCTCACCGACCTCTACACCAACGAGTTCAACGGGGTGACGGCATGAGCGGCGGTACGGGCACCCACATCAGCTTCCGCGACGTGACCAAGCGGTTCGTGGTCCGCGACCGCGCGTCCCGGCGGCGCACCGAGTTCACCGCCGTGCAGGGCGTGGACCTGGACGTGGAGCGTGGCGAGTTCCTGGTCCTGGTCGGACCGAGCGGCTGCGGCAAGTCCACGTTGCTGGACCTGCTGGGCGGGCTGACCGAGCCGAGCGAGGGCCGGGTGCTGCTGGACGGCGCCCCGATCACCGGCCCGGGCCTGGACCGCGGCGTGGTGTTCCAGCAGTACGCGCTGCTGCCGTGGCGCACCGCGCTGGGCAACGTCGAGTTCGGGCTGGAAGCGGCCGGTGTGCCGCGCCGGGAGCGGCGCGGGCGGGCCCGTGAATTCCTGGACCTGGTGGGGCTGACCGGCTTCGAGGACCGGCACCCGCACCAGCTGTCGGGCGGGATGCGGCAGCGCGTCGCGATCGCCCGCAGCCTGGCCTACGACCCGACCGTGCTGCTGATGGACGAGCCGTTCGCGGCCTTGGACGCGCAGACCCGCGAGTCGTTGCAGGACGAGCTGCTGCGCATCTGGCGGCGCACCGGCAAGACGGTCGTGTTCATCACGCACTCCATCGACGAGGCGGTGTACCTGGGGCAGCGGGTCGCGGTGCTGACCTCGCGGCCCGGCCGGGTCAAGGAGGTGGTCCCGATCGAGCTCGGTGACCGCACCGGCCAGGTCGACCTGCGTTCCAGCACGGAGTTCGCGCGTTATCGGCACCGGATCTGGGAGCTGCTGCACGACGAGGTCTCCCGCGCTCAGCAACAGGAGAAGGAGGTGGCGGCGGTATGACCGCGCTGTTGGAGTCACGACCGGCCGTGGACGAGGAGCGGCCCGTCGGCGGGGACCGGGTGCGCGGGCCGTCGGCCCTGCGCCGGGTCGTCGACGTGCTGGTGACGTCGGTCGGCAAGGTCGCGGCGATCGTGCTGCTGCTGGCGGTGTGGGAGACCGCGCCCCGGCTCGGCCTGGTCGACGCCACGTTCCTGCCGCCGTTCTCCACGGTGGTCGACGCGTGGTGGCAGTTGGCCGCCGGCGGCCAACTGCTGGACAACACCGGGGCGAGCCTGGCCCGTTCGCTGTCCGGGTTCGGCCTCGCGGTGGCGGTGGCCGTGCCGCTCGGCCTGCTGATCGGCTGGTACAAGCCGGTCGCGACGCTGCTCGGGCCGCTGCTGGAGGTCTTCCGCAACACCGCGGCGCTGGCGTTGCTGCCGGTGTTCGTGCTGCTGCTCGGCATCGGCGAGACGTCGAAGATCGCCATCGTGTTCTACGCCTGCACCTGGCCGATCCTGCTCAACACGATCAGCGCCGTGCGCGGTGTCGACCCGACGCTGCTGCGGCTGGCCCGGTCGGTGGACCTCTCCGGGTTCCGGCTCTTCCAGAAGGTGATCCTGCCCGCCGCCGTGCCGACGGTGTTCACCGGCATCCGGTTGGCCGGCGCGGTGTCGATCCTGGTGCTGGTGGCCGCGGAGATGGTGGGCGCCAAGGCCGGGCTCGGCTACCTGATCAACGCGTCGCAGTTCAACTTCGCCATCCCCCAGATGTACGCGGGCATCATCACCATCTCGGCCATCGGTGTGGTGTTCAACCAGTTGCTGGTCGCCCTGGAACGCCGGTTCACGTCCTGGCGGGTCCCCGTCGGTTCCTGATCACCCCGAGCAGTGGAGGAGCATCGCATGACGCTCGAACTCGACGCGGACGTGCTGGTCGTCGGCGGTGGTCCCGCCGCGACGTGGGCCGCGCTCAAGGCGGCCGAGGACGGCGCCGCGGTGGTGCTGGCCGACAAGGGGTACTGCGGCACCAGCGGCGCGACGGCGTCCGGCGGCACCGGCGTGTGGTACGTGCCGCCGGAGCCCGAGGCGCGGGAACGGGCCATGGCCAGTCGGGAGTCGCTGGGCGGCCACCTGGCCGACCGGCGCTGGATGGCCAGGGTGCTGGACGAGACCTACGACCGGGTCAACGAGCTGGCCGAGGTGGCCCGCTACCCGTTCCCGGTCGGCCCGGACGGCCGGCCGCTGCGCAACGGCCTCCAAGGACCCGAGTACATGCGCCGGCAGCGCATCCGGGTGCGCCGGGCGGGGGTGCGGATCCTCGACCACAGCCCCGTCACCGAGCTGCTCACGACGGACGACGGCGCGGTGGCCGGTGCGGCGGGCTACCAGCGGCAGGCCGACCAGGGGTTCCGGGTGCGGGCCGGTGCGGTGGTGCTCGCGACCGGCGGCTGCGCGTTCCTCAGCAAGGCGTTGGGGTGCAACGTCAACACCGGTGACGGCGCGCTGTTCGCCGCGGAGGTCGGTGCGGAGCTGTCCGGCATGGAGTTCTCCAACGCCTACGGGATCGCGCCCGAGCACACGTCGGTCACCAAGACCGCGTTCTACAACTACGCCACGTTCTACCGGGCGGACGGCTCGGTGCTCGACGGCGCGGGCTCCCAGCGCGGCCGGTCGGTGATCGCGCGGACGTTGCTGGCCTCGGAGAAGGTGTTCTGCAAGCTCGACCGCGCCGACGAGGCGGCCAGGAAGGCCATGCGGCTGGCCCAGCCGAACTTCTTCCTGACCTTCGACCGGCTGGGCATCGACCCGTTCACCCAGCCGTTCGCGGTGACCCTGCTGGCCGAGGGCACGGTGCGCGGCACTGGCGGCATCAGGATCGTCGACGACGGGTGCGCGACCACCGTGCCGGGCCTGTACGCGGCCGGTGACGCGGCGACCAGGGAGTTGATCTGCGGCGGGTTCACCGGCGGCGGCAGCCACAACGCGGCGTGGGCGATGTCGTCCGGGTCGTGGTCGGGGCGGGCGGCGGCCCGGTTCGCCCGCGCGCTCGGCCCGACCGCCGTTCGGCGCCGGGTCCGCGCCGCCGGTGGTGCGGGGCTGCGCCCGACCGGCACGACGTCGTCGCTGTCATCGGCGTCGTCGGTCTCGGCGGCGGAGGTGGTGGGTGCCGTGCAGGCCGAGGTCCTGCCGTACGACAAGAACTACCTGCGGCACGGTGACGTGCTGCGCGCGGCGTTGACGCAGCTCGACGGCACGTGGTCGGCGGTGCGCTCCGGTCTGCGCGCCGAGGGCCCGGACGCGGTGCGGGCGCGCCAGGCCGCGGCGATGGTCGCGCACGCACGGTGGATGTACACCTCGGCGCTGGTGCGCAACGAGAGCCGGGGCATGGCCAAGCGGCTCGACTTCCCCGACCTGGACCCCGCCCAGCACTTCCGGATCACCTCCGGTGGCCTGGACGAGGTGTGGGCCCGCCCGCAGGAGGTGGCGGCGTGATCGAGCTGGTGTCCGCCGGGCAGTGCATCACCTGCGACAAGTGCATCGCCGTGTGCCCCACCAACGTGTTCGACCGCGGCGCGGACGGCGTGCCGGTGATCAGCAGGCAGCAGGACTGCCAGACCTGCTTCCAGTGCGAGGCGAACTGCCCGACCGACGCGTTGTTCGTGGCGCCCCACACCCACCCGCTGCCGGCGGAGTCCTCCGCGCACGACGAGGAGCACCTGCGGCGGACGGGGCTGCTCGGCAGCTACCGCCGCGACATCGGGTGGGGTCGCGGGCGCACGCCGGGAGCGGCACGGGCGGTGGGCCCCGCGCTGTCCCCGTCCGGCCCGCCGCTGATCTCGTGAACCCCGGCGTCGCGGGTCGCGGCACGGCCGCCGCGGCGGTGCTGGGCGCCGTGCTGCGGCACGGACCGGTCGCGCGCACCACCATCGCCCGGCTGACCGGCCTGAGCCCGGCGGCGGTGACCCGCAACTGCGCGGCGCTCGCCGGTCTGGGCCTGCTCACCGAGGTGGCCGGGTCCCTGCCGTACCGGGGCATGGGCCGCCCGCACTCGCCGGTGGACGTGGAGACCGGCCGCCACCTGGTGGCCGGGATCCACATCGCCCACGAGTACTGCACGCTGGCGTTGCTGGACCTGCGCGGCCGCGTCCGGGCCAGGCTGCGCGTGCCGCACCGCGACCCGGACGACCACCGGGAGGTGCTGGCGACCGCCGCCGACCGCCTGGTGCGGTTGCACGCCGAGCACCTGCCGGGACACGTGCCGCTCGGCCTGGGCGTGGCCGCCGGCGGTTGGGTGGACACCGAGGCGGGCGTGCTGGTCGAGCACGCCTCGCTGGGCTGGCGGGACGTGCCCGTGGGCGACCTGCTCGCGGCGCGGACCGGGCTGCCGGTGCTGGTGGACAGCCACGCGCGGGCGTTGGCGCGGGCGGAGCAGCTGTTCGGCGCCGCGGGTCACCACGGGTCGCTGGTGCACCTGTTCGTCGGCAACGTGGTGGACGCGGCGATCATCACCGGCGGCGGCACGCACCGGGGTGCGCGGTCGGCCGCGGGCGGTGTCGCGCACCTGGCGCTGGGCGACCCGGCGATCGAGTGCCCGTGCGGCCGCAACGGCTGCCTGGAAGCCACCGTGTCCGACCTCGCCTGGGCGAGGCGCGCCCACGAGGCGGGCGTGATCCCCCGGCCGTCGATCGCGGACCTCGGCGACGCCGCCGTGGCCGGGAACGCCGCGGCCACCGCGCTGCTCGTCGAGCGCGCCAGGACCGTGGGCCGCGCCGCGGCGCTGTTGTTCGACATCGTCAACCCCGACGTCGTCGTGGTCACCGAGCTCGGCGTCATCCGGCTGCGCGAGTGCGCGGACGCGTTGCGCGCCGAGGTGGCCGCGACCTCGCGCGTGTGCCCGTCGCCATCCGCCGTGCTGCCGAGCAGCTTCGGTCTGGACGTCCTCGGCGTGGCGGCCGGGTCCGTGCAGCTGGACGCGATCTACGCCGACCCGCTCGACATCCGCAACCCGATCCGATTGGGAGTCTGAAGTTGTCCGCACGCAAGCTCCACCTCAACGCGTTCCTCATGGGCGTCGGCCACCACGAAGCCGCCTGGCGGCACCCCCGCACCGACCCCGGTGCCCTCGACGAGGTCGCGCACTTCCAGCACCTGGCGCGGGTCGCCGAGCGCGGGACGTTCGACTCGGTGTTCCTCGCCGACGGTGTGCAGATCTGGGGCGACGTGCGGCACACCGCGGCCAACCGGTTCGAGCCGATCACGCTGCTGACCGCGATCTCGCAGGCCACCGAGCGCATCGGGCTGATCGCGACCGCGTCGACCGGGTTCAGCGAGCCGTACAACCTGGCGCGGCTGTTCTCCTCGCTCGACCACATCAGCGGCGGTCGGGCCGGGTGGAACATCGTGACCACGGCGGGCGACCGGTCGGCGCAGAACTTCAACCGCGAGGTCAACACCGAGCACGCCGAGCGCTACCGGCGTGCCGACGAGTTCCTCGACGTGGTCACCGCGCTGTGGGACTCGTGGGAGGACGACGCGCTGGTCGTGGACCAGGAGTCCGGTGTGTTCGCCGAGGACGCCAAGGTGCACGAGATCAACCACAAGGGCAGGTTCTTCTCGGTGCGCGGGCCGCTGAACGCGGTGCGCAGCCCGCAGGGGCACCCGCTGCTGGTGCAGGCGGGGTCGAGCGAGGACGGCAGGGAGTTCGCGTCGGCGTGGGCGGAGGCGGTGTTCACCGCCCACCAGGCGCACGGTGACGCGACCGCGTTCTACGCCGACCTCAAGCGCCGGGTCACGGCCCGGGGACGTGACGCCGACGGCGTCAAGGTGCTGCCCGGGATCGTCCCGGTGCTCGGCGGCACGGAGGCCGAGGCGCGGGCGCTGGCCGACGAGCTGGACGGGTTGATCATCCCGGTGCGGGCGGTCCGGCAGCTGACCGAGCTGATCGGCGTCGACCTGACCGACCACCCGCTGGACGAGCGGCTGCCGGAGTTCCCGCCGGTCAGCCACGTCAACGGCGCGAAGAGCCGGTTCGAGCTGGTGCGCGACCTGGCGCAGCGGGAGCGGCTGACGTTGCGCCGGCTGCTCGGCCGCCTCGGCGGCGGGCGGGGGCACCAGGTCGTCGCCGGCACGCCCGAGCAGATCGCCGACCACATCGAGCTGTGGTTCACCACGGGCGCGGCGGACGGCTTCAACGTGATGGCACCCCTGCTGCCGTCCGGCCTGGAGGACTTCGTGGACCACGTCGTGCCGCTGCTGCGGGCCCGCGGCCTGTTCCGCACCGAGTACACCGGCCGCACGCTGCGCGAGCACTACGGCCTGCCCCGCCCGGCGGGCCGGTACGCCGAGGCCGCGTTGGTCTGACCGGTCCGCGGGTCCGCGTCCCCGACGCGGACCGAGGGCGACCGAGCGGGGCACCGCGGCCGTGCGGCTGGACGGGACGGACATCTGCTGCCTGAGCCGCGGTGCGCTGGTTCTTGGTGATGAGGGGACGCAGCCCGGCTTCCCGGACGTCGAGCGAGACTTCGAGGTCGCCGGGGTGCTCCCGCAGCGCCGTGCCCAGTGCGGCGCCGCCGCAGCGAGGACGTGGCGAGGACGTGGCGAGGACGTGGCGAGGACGTGACCGTCCGCGCGCCCGCCGCCGAGGTCGTGCGCCGGGTGACCGGCGCCCTCGCCGCGATCCCGCCCGGTGGCGGGGTCAGCGCGTCGACGCGAACGGGATGCCGCGCACGGTTTCGGCGGGCACGTCGACGGGGTGCCGCCACAACCCCTTGTCCCGCAGCAGGGGCAGCACGCCTTCGCCGAACCAGTAGGCCTCCTCCAGGTGCGGGTGTCCCGACAGGACGAACTCGGTCACGCCCGCCGCGTGGTACTCCTCGATGCGCTCGGCGACCTCCGTGTGGCTGCCGACCAGGGCGGTGCCCGCGCCGCCGCGCACCAGGCCGACGCCGGCCCACAGGTTCGGGTACACCTCCAGGCCGTCCCCGCTGCCGCCGTGCAGGGCGATCATCCGCCGCTGCCCCTCCGAACCGCTGCGGGCGAGGCCTTCCTGCACGCGGGCGATGGTGGCCGGGTCGAGCGCGTCGAGCAGCCTCTTCGCCTCGGCCCACGCCTGGTCGGCGCGGTCGCGGCTGATCACGTGCAGCCGCACGCCGAACCGGGGCTCCCGGCCCAGTGCGGCCGCCTCGCGCCGGATCCAGTCGATCTTCTCCGCGACCTGGGCGGGCGGCTCGCCCCAGGTGAGGTAGACGTCGGCGTGCCGGGCGGCCACCCGGCCGGCGGCGGGCGAGGAACCGCCGAAGTAGACCTCCGGCACCGGGTCGGGGGTGCGGGCCAGCTCGGCGTCCGCGACGGCGAGGTGCTCGCCGTCGAAGTCGACCCGCTCGCCGCGCCACAACGCCCGCACGACGGTCAGGAACTCGTCGGTGCGCGCGTACCTGGCCTCCTTGTCCAGGAAGTCCCCGTAGGCCCGCTGCTCGTGGTCCTCCCCGCCGGTCACCACGTTGAGCAGCAGCCGGCTGCCGGAGTGGCGCTGGAAGGTGGCCGCCATCTGCGCCGCCAGCGTGGGGCTGACCAGGCCGGGGCGGAAGGCGACGAGGAACTTCAACCGCTCGGTGGTCGCGACCAGCATCGCGGTGGTGAGCCAGGCGTCCTCGCACCACGCGCCCGTGGGGGTGAGCGCGCCGGCGAAACCCAGCTGCTCGGCGGTGCGGGCGATCTGCCCCAGGTAGGCCAGGGTCGCGGGCCGGTCGCCACCGGCCACCGTCGTGGCGACCCCGTGACCACCGCCGACGAGGTAGCGGCTGTCGCCGTAGGTGGGCAGGAACCAGTGGAACGTCAGTGACATGGAGTCCTCGTCAGGCATCGGGTGTCGGACGTCGGGTGTCGGGCCGGTGCTCCTCGCCGACGTCGGTGTCGGGACGTCGGGTGTCGGGCCGGGTGTCGGACCGTCAGGGCGCGGCCAGCAGGGGACGGCGGGAGTGCAGTGCGGCGGAGAAGCCGTCCACCACGTCGTGCAGCGGCCGCTGCGCCTCGGCGGCGAGCGCGGGTGCGTCACCGGTGGTGGTGATGTGCTTGTCCAGCACGAACCACCCCTGCACGACGTGGTGCGCCCCCAGCGAGGACAGGACCGGCCGCAACGCGTAGTCGACGGCCAGGACGTGCGCCGGGCTGCCCCCGGTGAGCACCGGCAGCACCACCTTGTCGGCCAGCGCGAACTGCGGCAGCAGGTCCAGCAGCGCCTTCAGCACCCCGCTGTAGGCCGCCTTGTAGACCGGTGAGGCCACCAGCACGCCGTCCGCCTCCGCCAGCGCCGCGACGACCTCGGCGATGGCCGGGTCGCCCGCGTCGGCGCTCAGCAGCGCCTCGGCGGGCAGGTCCCGGACGCGGACCGTGCGCACGGCGTGGCCGTCACCGCGCAGCCGGTCGGCGACGTGCTCGGCGAGGGCCGCGGTGCGCGAGGTCGGGGAAGGGCTCCCGGACAGCACCAGGATCGAGGACATCGTCCACCTCCGTCAGATCAGGCCGTGGCGCGGCGGCGGTGTGCCGTCGAGCGCGTAGCGGCCGATGTGCTGGACCTTCCAGCGCACCGGGTCGTGCAGGGTGTGCGTGCGGGCGTTGCGCCAGTGCCGGTGCAGGTTCAGCCCGTCCAGCACCGAGCGCGTGCCCGACACCTCGAACAGCGCGCTGCTCGTCTCCAGCGCCACCGGTTCGGCGAACGCCTTCGCCGCGGCCACCGCGATCGACGCGGCCGCCGCGCTCCGGTCGTCCAACGCGGCCCCGGCCGAGTCCAGCGCCGCGCCCGCGGCGACGAGCAACGCCTCGGCGGCCCGGACCCGCACCTCCAGCTCGCCGAAGCGCTGGACGGTCAGCGGGTCGTCGGCGGCGCGCTCCACGCCCGCCTCGAACCACGGCCTGCTTTTGGTGCGCACGAAGTCCGCCGCCTCCGACAGGGCCGAGCGGGCCAGGCCGACCTCGATCGCGGCGTGCAGCGCCTGCGCCCGCGCGCCGTGCAGCTGCGGGCCGGTGAACGTCAGGTGGTGCGGCACGACGTGCTCGGCGGGCACCCGCACCTGCCGCAGGTGGACCGTGCCGCTGGCGGTGGTCCGCTGGCCCATGCCCTCCCAGTCGTCCACCACCTCCACGCCCGGCGCGTCGGCCGGCACGTACGCCACCACCACCCGGTCGTCGCCGTCCTTGGCCAGCACCGGGATCCAGTGCGCGAACAACGCTCCGGTGCAGTAGTGCTTGGTGCCGTCGAGCACGAAGCCGCCGTCGGGGTGGGGCAGCAACCGGGTCCGGTAGTCCTGCACGTGCCTGGTGCCCGCCTCGGACTGGGCGTTGCCGAAGCGCCTGCCCGCGAGCACCTCGCCGAAGAAGAACGCCTGCTGCCCGGCGCTGCCCCGCTGCCGCAGCACGTTGACGTAGACGAAGTGGTTCTGCGGCACCTGGGCGATGTTCGGGTCGCCCACCGCGAGCAGCCGGAACACCTCCAGCACCGTCGTCCACGACAGGTCCGGCCCGCCGTGCTCGGCGGGGACGGTGATGCCGAGCAGGCCCGACGCCGACAGCTCGTCCAGCTCCGCCCGCGGCAGCCGGCGCAGCGCGTCGCGCTCGGCGGCGCCCTTGGCGAAGCGCCCGGACAGCTCGGCGGCTGTCCGGACGGCTTCCGCGTCGTCGGCGATCACGTGTACCACGTGGGCTCCGGCACCTCTCCCAGCAGCGCGTAGCGCCCGACCTCGGCGCGCTTGTAGGCGATCGGGTCGTGCAGGCTGTGGGTGCGCAGGTTGCGCCAGAAGACGTCGAGCCCGACCGAGGCGGCGGTCGCCCGCGCGCCGGTGACCTCGAAGATGCGCGTGCCGATCTCCAGACCGGTGTCGACGGCGCGTTGCTTGGCCGCCGCGATGACCACCGCCGCCTCGCCCCGTTCGCGCGCGGTGACCTCGTCGGGGTGGGAGTTGATCCGCTCGATCAGCCCCGCGGCCCGCTCGGCCAGCGCCTCCGCCGCCCACAGCTTGGCCTGGAGGTCGCCGTAGGTCTCCAGGACGTGGAACTCCTCGGTGGCCGAGTCCTTGTTGTCGCCGCCGTAGGGCCAGGGCCGGGTCTTGTCCCTGGTGTAGGAGGTGGCGGTGGTCAGCGCGCCCTGGGCGATGCCGAGGTAGAAGTTGGTGAACACCAACTGGATCAGCGGCACGTTGAGGGTGTTGTAGGTGCGGGGCTGGAACTCCTTGTCGACGTAACCGGCGGCCTGCGCCCACGGCACCCGCACGCCGTTGATCTCCACGCTGCCGCTCTCGGTGAGGCGCTGGCCCACGTTGTCCCAGTCGTCGTTGAAGACGATGGCGTCCTGGTGCGACGGCACGATGGCGAAGATGTGCTTGTCGGTGCCCTCCAGCACCCCTTCCAGCACGGTGACGTCGGAGACCTTGCCACCGGTGGAGAACGACTTGCGGCCGGTGAACTCGATCTCGTCGCCGTGGTCGGTGATGACGAGGTCGTTGTCGCGCGGGTTGACCGCGCCGCCGAAGAACCACCGCTCGCGGGTGGCCTGCTCCTCCACGGCCGCCACCTGCTCGGGGGTGGCGACCAGCCGGGCCGCCCAGAACCACAGGTAGTGGTAGCCGATGAGCTGCCCGATCGACCCGTCGCCCGCGGCGACCTCGCGGATCACCCGGTAGGCGGTGGTCCAGTCCTGCCCGCCGCCGCCGTGCTCGACCGGGCCGAGGAGGGTGACCAGGCCGGAGTCCTTGAGCAGGGCGACTTCCGCGTGCGGGGTGGCCCCAGCGCGGTCGCGCGCCACCGCGTCGGTGGCCAGCAGGGTGGCGACCTCGCGCGCGCGGGAGATCCACTCGTCGGAGGTGCTGGGCGCGGTGGTCCAGGTGTGCTGGGCGGACGTGGTCACGGGCGGGCTCCGATCGGTTCGGGGGTGGCGGCGGAGGGGTCGAGGGACGCTTCGAGCTCGCGGACGATCGGCAGCACGTGCTTGCCGAAGTAGGCGACTTCTTCCTTGTAGTGCAGGAAACCGAGCAGCAGCAGGTCCACGCCGCGCCGCTTGTACTCCACGATCCGGTGGGCGATCTGCTCGGGCGTGCCGATGAGCTTGGAGCGGAACCCGTCGTTGTACTGCACCAGGTCGTCGAACGCCGAGTCCGACCACATGCCCTTCTTGTCACCGGTGGAGCTGCCGGCCTGCCGCACGGCGTCGCGGAACCCGTGCACCGCTTCGGTGTCGGCCTTGGCGACGATCTCGCGCAGCGTCTCCCGCGCCTCGGCTTCGGTGTCGCGGGCGATGAGGAAGCCGTTGAGCCCGAACTTCACCGTGCGGCCGTGGACGGCGGCGGTGCTGTTGACCTCCTGGATCTGCTCGGTGATGCCGTCGAAGTCCTTACCGTTGCTGAAGTACCAGTCCGACACCCGTCCGGCCATCGCCCGTGCGGCGGTGGAGTTGCCGCCCTGGAAGACCTCCGGGTGCACGCGTCCGGGCACCTCCAGGGGTTTCGGCATGAGGTCGTAGCCGTGCAGCCGGTAGAAGTCGCCGGTGAACTCGGCCGGTTCCTCGGTCCAGCTCTTGCGCAGCACGCGGATGAACTCCTCGGCCCGGCGGTAGCGCTCGTCGTGCTCCAGCCACGGTTCACCCAGAGCGGTGAACTCGGCCTTGAACCACCCGCTGACCACGTTCACCGCGGCACGACCACCAGAGAGGTGGTCCGCCGTGGCGACGAACTTGGCCAGCACCGCCGGGTGCCACAGGCCCGGGTGCACCGCCGCGATCACCTTCAACCGCTGCGTGGCCAGCAGCAGCGCGAGGCTGAAGCTGGTCGACTCGTGCTGGTAGGCCGCGCCGTAGCCGGCCATGTAGCGGACCTGGCTGAGGGCGTACTCGAAGCCGTTGTCCTCCGCGAGCACGGCCAGCTCGCGGTTGTAGTCGTAGGACCAATCGGTGCGTTGCTCGATCTTGCTGACGACGAGGCCACCGCTGACGTTCGGCACCCAGTAGGCGAACTTCAGCGGCTCCCGCTCCCGGTTCTCGGGCACGGTGGAACTCCAAGCTGTGGGTTGGGCGAGCGGCGGAACTGTCCGGACAGGACAGGGCGTGGACGGTGTCGTGGCCTAACGGGGGCAACAGCCCTGGGCGCCCACGCGGACGAAGTCCACGTGGCGGCGCCTGGTCAACACGGTCGGTCGCTGCACGCCACCACTCCAACAGCACAGGGCTACCGGGTCAACGCGGAACGTCCGCCTCCCACATGATGAACGCACTGGTGGAGGTCAGCCGAAGTTCACTTGACCGGGCGAACGGCGCTCGGCCGTGCCCACCCGGAGTGGGTGCCGCCGACCCGCCGTACCGTTCGACGGGCCCGCACCCGCACACCCGTACCGCCACGGACCCCTCCGGGAGACGCAACATGACCGACGACCTCACCGCGGCCGAGGCCCGACCGGAAGCCGGGCTCGTCGCCCCACCGCGGACCGCCACGCTCGTCGTCGACGACGGCACCGAGATCGTCCACCACCACTGGGACCCCGCCCCCGGCACCGACCCGGACCCCGTCCCGGTGGTGCTCCTGCACGGCTTCGCCGCCGACACCCTGGTCGAGTGGGCCGGTCGCGGCGCGGTCGCCGCCCTCACCGCCGCCGGGCGCGGCGTCGTGGGCGTCGACGCCAGAGGCCACGGCATGTCCGGGAAGTCCATCGACACCACCCGTTACGGCGAACGACGCATGGCGCGCGACCTGCGCGCCGTCCTCGCCACCCTCGACGTCCCGGCCGTGGACCTGGTCGGCTACTCGATGGGCGCCGTCATCGCCCTGCTCACCGCGGTCGAGGAACGCGCCGTGCGCCGGCTGGTCGTCGGCGGCGTCGGCGCGGGGGTCGTCGAGCTCGGCGGCGTCGACACCCGGGTGCTGCCCAACGACGTCCTCGCCGAGGCGCTCCTCGCCGCGGACCCCCGCACCGTGCCACCCGAGGTCGCGGCGATGCGCGCGTTCGCCGAGACGTCGGCGGCCGACCTGCCCTCCCTGGCCGCACAGGCCCGCGCGGTGCACCAAGGCGCCATCGACCTCGCCGCCATCACCGCCCCGACCCTCGTCATCGCCGGCCACGACGACCCGCTCGCCGAACGCCCGCACGTGCTGGCCGACGCCATCCCCGGCGCCCGGCTCCTCCTGGTGCCCGGCGACCACGGCAGCACAGGCGGCAACCCCGACTTCCACGCCGCGATCATCGACTTCCTCGGCTGACGCCTCAGCCGGATCCCTCGGCCCGATCCCTCGGCCGGAGCCGTCACGACGGCCGGGGCGAAGGCGATAAACGCCGCAAAGATGTGCTCAGCTTCGAATACAGTCGAAGAAATCCGATAACCGGCGATCTCATTCGACCACCGCCGCGAGGTGCGCCCGAAGGACGCCCTCGGTCGGCCGTGATCGGTGAACGCGTCGACGGCCGGGGACGAAGGCGGTGCCGAGCGGCGACCGCGGCGTGCCCGACGGACATCGACAGGGCCGCCACCAGCCCTTTCTCCCGGTTTCGGACACCGTTGACCTGCGGCACGGCACGGCGGTGCGACCCACCCCGACGGTGGAGCGGCCCGCGGAGTGGCAGGAAGTGGCCGACCATTGCGCTCTTGACACCTTAAGGACTTTGCTCGCACACTATGACGGCTTTTGATGTTAGCGCAAACATTATGGGCAATTCCCGATGAGCCGTCGGCGTTCCACCGACCCCGGCCGATTCCCCGGCCCGGTCGACCGTCCGGCAGTCGTCGAACATTCCCGAGGAGATCAACGATGAACTCTTCACCCTCCCGCCGCGATCGCGTGACCACACCAGCCGCGAACGCCGCCACGAACCACTCCGGGCGCCCGGACCGGGCCGGTCCGCGGGACGGCCACGCCGCCGACTAGCGAGTGCCACCTGTCCGTCCAGATCGGACAGCGCACCTGTCGACGTGAGCCATGTTCACGCTCACACCACACGGCTTCGACGTCGGTCGCAGCTGCGCAGCGCGGACCCGTCCCACCGACCTAGGAGATCATCCGTGAACGGACTGCCGAAGGTCAGCCGCTGGCTGGCCCGGCTCGGCCTCGTGGCGCTCACCGTCGCCGGCACCGCGGTGGCGGTCGTGTCACCCGCCCAAGCCGCCCCCGGCTACGTCTACACGACGTTCAAGGGCGACGCCGCCGCCGACCAGGAGCTCTGGGTCTACTCGTCGGCCAACGGCACGAACTTCGGCGTGCTGGCCGACACCGACTACCGCGGCCCCTCCGGCGTGCTGCGGGACCCCAGCGTCATCCAGCACAACGGGCTCTACTACATCGCCCACACCGTCCAGTCGTGGACCACGAACTCGACGCACTTCAACATCGCCTCCAGCCCCGACCTGGTCAACTGGACGCACGTGGCGAGCGTCGGCTCCGGCGTCGCCGACACGCGGTTCACCTGGGCGCCCGAGTTCTACGTCGAGGGCGGCACCGTCCGGATCATCGTGAGCATCGCCCAGACGACGTGCTCCAACTGCTTCCGGCCCTACCTCTTCACCGCCCAGAACAGCTCCCTGACCTCCTGGAGCGGGCCGGTGCAGATGGGTGGCCTCGGCTACAACTACATCGACACCTACGTGGTGAAGTCGGGCAGCACCTACCACGCCTTCACCAAGAACGAGACCACCAAGTACATCGAGCACTGGACCAGCACGAGCCTCACCGGCGGGTGGGGCAACCGCGGTCGGCTGTGGAGCTCGGGCTACGAGGGACCGGCCGTGCTGCGGATGAGCGACGGCTCCTGGCGGATCTGGGTCGACAAGTACACCAACGGCGGCATCTGGACGGCCACCAGCTCGAACCTGGACTCCTGGTCCGGCCTTAGCCAGATCATGTGCCCCGGTTGCCGCCACGGCACGATCCTGCCGGTGGCCGACGTGCCCGGTTCCGCGCCGGCGCACCGCGTGACCAACCGCAACAGCGGCAAGGTGATGGACGTCGTGTCGGCCTCCACCGCGAACAACGCCGAGATCAAGCAGTGGACCTGGAACGGCGGCGCCAACCAGAAGTGGCGGTTCCAGGACGCCGGCGGCGGCTACTCCCGCGTCGTCAACCAGAACAGCGGCCTGTGCCTGGACGTGGCCAACGGCTCCACCGCCGACGGCGCCAACATCATCCAGTACACCTGCGGCGCCGGCACCAACCAGCAGTGGCAGTGGCAGGCCACCGGTGCCCACTTCCGGCTCGTCGCACGGCACAGCGGCAAGTGCCTCGACGTCGTCAACTCCGGCACCGGCGACGGCGCCGACATCCAGCAGTACACCTGCGGCAGCGGCACCAACCAGCAGTGGAGCCGCGACCAGGTCTGAGCCTGACCGGCAAGCGCTTCCCTCCCCGACCCCGATCGAGCGATTGGACATCTCATGACACTGATCATGGCGTCTGGTGGTCATCCATCAGGACCACCGCGGCGCACCCGGCCGTTGCGCCGGGCGCTGGTCGCCCTCGCGGTGACCGCGCTCACCGCGGCGGGACTCGCCGTCTCCACGCCACCGGCCAGTGCCGCCACCAGTCAGTTCCGCGGCATGAACTGGGCCGTGATGGGTGACAACTTCAGCACCGGCACGCTCGTCGTGCAGGGCCTGAGCCAGTCCGACAGCAACGCGACGGTGCGGGCCAAGGCCAACGCCCTCTACGACGACATGGCCGCCACCCTGGGCGTCAACACCGTCCGCCTGCCCATCAACACCCACACCGTGGCCAACACGACCTGGTGGAACGCCTACCGCGGCGCCATCGACGCCGCCACCGAACGCGGCTTCAAGGTCATCCTCGCCTACTGGGAGGACGGCGCCGCCTCCGGCGGCCGGATCACCAACCTCGCCGCCTGGAACACGATGTGGTCCAGCGTGACCAACACCTACGGCTCGAACGCCAACGTCTACTTCGAGCCGATGAACGAGCCGCACGGCTACAGCTCGGCGGACTGGCGCAACGTCGCGGCCAACTGGCTCTCCTACCACACCTCCGCGGTGCCCGGCCGGGTGCTCATCGGCGGCACCGGCTTCAGCCAGGACCTGCGCGACGTCTGCAACGACAGCCGCTTCAACTCGACGCTGCTGTCCTTCCACCACTACGCCTTCTTCTACGGCGCGATGACCTACGACCAGTTCCGCAGCCACATCCAGACGCGCCTGGGCAACTGCGCCTCCCGCGCGGTCGCCACCGAGTTCGGCGCCCCGATGTCCACCGGCCTGAACTACGCCGACGCCAACAGCACCGACAACTTCGTGCGCTACATCCGTGCCATCGCACAGGTCATGCGTGACAACAACATGGGCGGCACCTACTGGCCCGCGCTCGGTGGCAAGTACAAGGACAACCTCGGTTACGACTGGTACTCGATGTACGCCCTCAGCGGCAGCGGCACCGATCTCAACCTGACCATCCGCAACACCTCCGGCGCCGACCGGCTCCGGTACGCGTGGGGTGACGGCACCACCAACCCGCCGCCGACCTCCTACCGCGTCGACGTGCGCCACAGCGGCAAGACCATGGGTCTGGCCCAGGCGACCGCCGACAACGGCGCCCGCGCCGGCCAGTACACCTACGGCGGCAACGCGTGGCAGCAGTGGCAGTTCCAGGACGCCGGCAGCGGCTACTGGCGCATCGTCAGCAGGCACAGCGGCAAGTGCCTCGACGTGGTGACCGCCTCGACGGCCGACGGCGCCGACATCGTCCAGTACACCTGCGGCAGCGGCACCAACCAGCAGTTCCAGATGGTCGCCAACGGCAGCTACTTCCAGCTCCGGGCGCGGCACAGCGGCAAGTGCGTGGACGTGCCGGCCGCGTCCACCGCGGACGGCGTGGTCCTCAAGCAGTACACCTGCAACACGGGTACCAACCAGCAGTGGTCGCGCACGGCCGTCTGACGGTCGTCCCGACGTGACCGCGGACCCGCGGCACGACCTTCGCGCCCCCGGTGCCGAGCCCCTGCTCGGCACCGGGGGCGCGGGCCGCTGCCGAAATGCCCGGGCGGATCCGGGCGGCCGGTTGCTAGAGTTCGCCGGCCGGCCGCGGGACTTCGGTGCGACTTCCGGAACCCGCCTGTGAAGCGATGATTCGCTGATCGTGCCCCCACTCCCCGGCCGGCCCCGACACCACTCCCGGAGCGTGGACGCATGGACGCCCTCACCGCCGACGACATGTTGATGTTCATCAACGCGGCGACGACGTCCACCTCGCAACGCGAGTTCCACGGCGGGGCCGAGGACCAGCGGCTGTCGCTGGACTTCCTGCACGACTACGTGATCGGCAACTACCGGGACCTGTACGCGGCCGCGCTCGCGCTGGACATCAACGACCACAACGCCGCGCTGATCGTCCGCAAGCTGCTGGAGACCACCGGTGACGCGACCACCGACCAGCGGCGGGTCGAGGGCGGGCTGATCGCCCGGCGGCTGCGGGTGCTGCCGCCGCAGCGCGTGTACGACCTGTTCCGCGCGTTGCGCCGGGCACGGGTGAACAACCGGCGCACCCGCGCGATCATCCGCGAGTGGGTCGCGGGTCGACCCGACCCGGCGTTCGACGCGGTGAAGTACCGCACCGGGCTGAAGCTCGCCCTGCGGCACGCGCACGTCGCGCCGCACGGCGAACTGGGCCCGTTCCTGTTCACGCCCGGCGACCACCGCCGGTACGACACCCCGCTGCTGGAGACCTGGCGGCGCGCGCACTACGAGCAGGCGTCGGTGTACGGGCTGCCGTACACGGTGGCCGAGGGGTTCGCCGCCAAGCACGGGATCGACCGGTCGACGTTCCTCAAGCGCATCGAGCCCCGGATGACCAGGCTGGAACGGCTCCGGGTGCAGCAGTCCGCGCGTCGGGACAAGGCCGCGGTGGCGGTCGACCTCGGGTCGGTGCCGCTGACGCGCCTGGCCTCCTACGTCCTGGCCCTGCCGGTGCCCGAGCGGGTCGAACGGCGGGCTGAGCTGACCGGCGCGCTGCGCGCGGCGGCGGTCCGTGCCGCCGGGCGGGCCGCGGGCGGGTGGGGTCGGGTCGCGGCGGTGCTGGACGACAGCTTCTCGGCGTCCGGGTCCGCGCAGAAGCGCCGTCGGCCGTTGGCGGTCGCGCTGGCCTGCCACTACCTGCTGGCGGAGTTGGCGGCCGAGTACGTACCGCTGTGGACGTCGGGGCGCACCGACGCCCTGCTGGCCCGCCCGTACGGGATGACGCCGCTGGGCGAGCGGGTGCTCGACGCGCTGGAGCACGCGCCGGACCGGCTGCTGATCGTGTCCGACGGCTGGGACAACGCGCCGTACGGGCTCGCGTCGGAGGTGCTGCGGGTGTGGCGGGCGAGGCTCGACCCGGCGCGCCGGGTGGTCGCGGTGCACCTCAACCCGGTGTACGACGCGGTCGACTTCGACGTGAAGCGGCTCGCGCGGGCGGTGCCGACCGTCGGCGTGCGCGACGCGGAGGACGTGCCCGCCCTGGTCGAGTTCGCCCGGTTCACCGAGGGCACGACCGGGTTCGCCGGCCTGCGGGCGCACTTCGACGATCGCGTGGCCAGGTTCCTGGAGGAGGGGTGACGGTGGAGCTCGACCTGACCGGGCTGACCACGCGTGCGGCGCAGGTGTGGGGCGGTGTCCGGCTCGTGCCGCTGACGCGCGACGAGCCGATCACCGGGCTGCGGCTGCACGCCCGCGCCTACGGGGACGAGCCGGGCCTGGTCGAGGTGGGCCGCCGCACGCACTACGTGTCCTACATCCCGCACGGTTTCGTGGCGACGTGGACCGACGACGACACCCCGGTCGCGGCGTACGGCACGCAGATGGAGCGGGGCGCCGCCGACGAGGCGCCCGCGCACGGCATGAGGTTGCGCTTCCACCGCCGGATGGCGCGCCGGGTCGAGCGCAACCGCCTGCGCTTCCTGCCCCTGCACGTGGCGGTCGAGGGGTACCTGGCGCTGCACTTCGGCGGCCCGGAGGTCGTGTGGGAGGAGTGGTCGCAGCGCGCCATCCGCCGGGGCCTGTCGCCGCGCGTGGAGGAGGCGTACTCGGGCGCCGAGGTCGCGGGCCTGGCGGACGCGCTGAAGCACTTCGAGGTGCACCCGGGCCAGTGCGGTGTGCTGGTGTACGTGGCCGACGCGTTGGCCGCGGCGTTCGTCGTGCCCCACCCGGACGACTACCGTGCGCTGCACACCACCCTCGTGCAGGACATGTACGGCGAACTGGTCCATCACTACGCGACCCTCACGACGCCCGCGCCGCGGTTCGACGTGCGGCTGCCCGACGACGTGGCGTCGTTGGCCGACCTGCGTGCGGCGGCGGTCCGGGAGCAGGCGGAGTGGGCCCGCTTCCACGACACGACGATGGCGGACGGGCTGCTGGGCGAGAGCTACGCGATGAGCCGCGTGTACCGGATGGGCGACTACACGCTGTCACGCTTCCTGCCGACGTTCCGCCTCAAGCAGGAGAACCACATCGGCGAGCTGATCACCGACCGTGATGGCCGCACGGCGTACCTGAAGACCTTCCGCCTCTCGGAGGGCCAGACCCGCCGAGGCCACCTGCTGACCACCCTGGCGGCCCACGACTGGCACCTCGCGACCACCGCGACCGCGCTGGGCCTCACCGAGCAGCAGTTGGGCCTGCGCCTCCAGGGGGCCGGCTTCGGCGCGCTGCTCCGCGAGGACGTCCTGGCCCGCTACCGCGCGGGGTGACCGCCGGACCACGACGACCCGGCTCCGCGGGCACGACCACTCACACGAGGTGTTCCCCACATCGGGGTGGTCGATCTTAGGCCACCACGGTGCCGCGGATGGGCCATCCCGGTGAAGCGGTGCAACGGGACGCCGCACGGCCGCGATGCAACGTCTGCTCGCTCTGCGCACCGCCACCCCCAGGAGTGGATCAATGAGCCGGATCTTCGCTGGCCACCTGCCCTTCAGTCGGAGAACGAAACTGCTGAAGGGCCTGGCGCTGGGCGCCATGGTCGCCTTGGCGGTCGCCGGGGTCTCGGCGTCACAGCCCGGGACCACGAGCCGGTCCACCGCCGTCGGCACCGGCACCGGCACCGGCCAGGAGGCCGCGCTGACCGGGCAGTGCGACGTCAGCTCCGCGCAGGCCCGCCCGGTGTCCGCGGCGCGTGCCGCCGACCTGCCGGGGCACCAGACGATCGTGCGACCCGGCGGGAAGGCGCCCGCGGTGGTGGAGCACGACGGGGCCAAGCTGGAGATCCGCCCGAGCGCGGTCAAGTTACCCATCGGCGTCGGGATCACCCCGCTGGGCGCGGGCCGCGTGCCGGACCTGGACCCGGGCATGACCAACGTGACCACCGGGCCGCGGCGCGGCTACGAGTTCACGCCGACCCCGCACACGTTCTCCGACGACATCACCGTCAGCCTGCCGTACGACCCGACGCTGCTCAGCGCGGACTTCACCGCCAACGACGTGTTCACGTTCTTCTACGACGAACTCGGCGGGTGCTGGAAGCCACTGCCGCGGGTGTCGGTGGACGAGACCAACCACGTGATCGTCTCGACGACGAACCACTTCACCACCATGGTCAACGCCACCGTGACGGTCCCCGAGCACGCCGAGGGCACGTCCTTCAACCCCAACCAGATCAAGGACATCGAGGCGGCCGACCCGGGCGCCGGGGTGAACCTGATCCTGCCGCCGGGCGCGAACAACCAGGGCGACAACCGGCTCAGCTACCCGATCGAGGTGCCCAGGGGTCGCGAGGGCCTGGAGCCCAAGCTGGACGTGCGCTACAACTCCGCGGGCGGCAACGGCTGGCTGGGCGTCGGCTGGGACGTCGGCACACCCGCCATCACGATCGACACCCGCTGGGGCGTGCCGCGCTACGACGCCGGTCTGGAGACCGAGACCTACCTGCTCAACGGCGAACAGCTCACGCCGGTCGCCAACCGCGGCGAGCTCCAGTCGCGCGTGGCGGAGAAGGTGTTCCACGCCAGGGTCGAGGGCAAGTTCGACCGGATCGTGCGGCACGGCGACAACCCGCGGAACTACCGCTGGGAGATCACCGACAAGACCGGTACCCGCTGGTTCTACGGCGCCGGCGAGGGCGCGTCCGCACCCGACGCGAACACCACCCTGGCCGACGGCGCCGGCAACGTCTACGTGTGGGCGCTGCGCGAGGTGCGCGACGCCAACGACAACCTCATGCGGTACCACCACACCCTGGTCGAGGACGGCGGGATCGAGGGCGGCGCCGAGCCCGGCCGCAACCTCTACCCGGACCGGATCACCTACACCGGCCACGGTGACGCCGAGGGCCGCTACGCGGTCACGTTCCTGCGCGACCGCCAGCTCGGCGAGTCGCCGCGGCAGGACAAGACGATCGACGCGCGGGGCGGGTTCAAGCGGGTGGCGGCCGACCTGCTGCGCCAGGTCGACGTCACGCTCGACGGCGAGCTGATCCGCCGGTACCGGTTCGACTACACCACCGGCGCGTTCTTCAAGACCCTGCTGCGCTCGGTGTCCCAGCTCGGCGCCGACGGCGCGCCGTTCAACTCCCACCAGTTCGAGTACTTCGACGACATCCGCGACGCGCAGGGCCAGTACCAGGCGTTCGACTCCGTCGGCTGGACCTCGCCCGACGACGATCTCGGCAACGACCTGCTGAACCTCACCCCGGACGAGGCGGGCAAGGCCAGCGCGCTCAACGCGAACACCAGCGTCGGTGGCGGCGGCCACGTCTACGTCGGCGTCGGCACGTCGCCCAGCAAGTCCGGCTCGGTCGGCGTCAAGGTCGGCTTCAACCACGCCGAGGACAACGGGCTGCTCGCGCTCATCGACGTGGACGGCGACTCCCTGCCGGACAAGGTCTTCACCGACGGCGGGACGGTGAAGTACCGCAGGAATCTGTCCGGCCCGACCGGTCAGCCCCGGTTCGCCGAGTCGGCGACGCCGCTCAACCTGCCCGGCATCCAGGGCGAGAGCAGCAACTCCCTCACCCTCGGCATCGAGGGCTACGCCGGCGCCGTCGCCGCCCAGCTCGACTACGTCAACACGTTCTCCAAGACCACGCAGTACTTCAGCGACGTCAACGGCGACGGCATCAGCGACCTGGTGAACGGCACGGCCGTGCTGTTCGGCCGGGTCGGACCGAACGGCACGCCGGTGTACGGCGTCAGCGGTGACACCCCCGTGCCGGTCGGCGCGGGTCAGGTCGACACCACCGGTCTGCTGCCCGACTACGCCGCCGACCAGGAGCGCATGGTCGACTCGTTCCCGCTGCTGGACAGCCTCCGGCGGTGGGTCGCCCCGTTCGACGGCCGGGTGCGGATCGACGGCGCGGTGAAGCTCGCCGACGAGACCGCGGCACGACGGGCGGACTCGAACACCGCCGACGGCGTGCGCGTGGCGATCCAGCACGAGGACGCCGAGCTGTGGTCCCGGCGGATCGAGGCGAGCGACAACGCCGAGCACGCGCCGTCCGGCGTCGACTCGATCACGGTCACCCGCGGTCAGCGGCTCTACTTCCGCGTGCAGTCCGCGTTCGACGGCGGCCTGGACCAGGTGTCCTGGGACCCGACGATCAGCTACCTCGACGTACCGGACACGACGGACGTCAACGGGCTGCCGCAGCACCGGTTCCAGGCGTCGCGCGACTTCACGCTCGGCGGGCGCGCGTCGCAGGTGAAGGTGCCGCTCACCGGCACCATGCACCTGTCCGGTGACCTGCTCAAGCGCGCCGCCACGACCGACGACGTCACGGTGGTCGTCACCCGTGACGGCACGCCGGTGTTCGAGCAGACCCTGGCCGCCGGGTCGACCGGCACCATCCCGGTGGACCTCGACGTCCCGGTGCAGCAGGGGCAGGTGCTGAAGTGGCGGGTGCGGGTGGACTCGCCGATCGACGTCGACCAGGTCGAGTGGACCCCGCGGGCCTACTACACGGCGGCCGAGGGCGTGGACCGGGTCACCGGGCCGAACGGCGAGTTCCTCATCGACGTGCACCCGCCGTACGACCTCGACATCTACCCGGTCGACGGCCTCGTCGGACCCCAGGGCTTCCTGGACGTGCCGCAGGACGACCAGCTCACCGTCACCCCGAGCCTGTCGTTCGCGTTCGGCGCCGAGCAGCCGACCGCGCGCGTCGCGTTCACCGTCAAACGGCGTGGTGAGCTGCTCGCCAAGCGGTTCTTCGAGGTGGTCGACGGGCAGGTGACCGCCCCGGCTGCGTTCACCGTCGACGCGGGCGCGGACGACGAGCTGTTCTTCGACTTCAGCACCACCGACCCGAAGCTGCGCGGGTTCCTGACCGGGCAGTCGGTCTCCGTCACGTTCGGCCAGGGAGGCTCGGCGACGCCGCAGAGCGTGTTCCGCGGCCCCGCCGAGGAGGGCGCGTTCAGCCAGCCGTACCGCGGCTGGGCGGCCATCGGCTACAACGGCAACCGGGCCAGGGCCGACCAACCGGTCGTCCAGGGCGACCTCGTGATCGACGAGAACTTCGGCGACCAGCTGCCGGACAGCGTCGACCCGCAGGCGCAGAAGGACGAGTTCGCGGCGAACCCCCGCATCGACCCGCCGAAGGTGGCGCCGTTCTCGCCGTCGCCGAAGTCGAAGCGCTGGGGCGCGGGCGAGCACAGCTGGGTGGCCAAGTCCGGCGTGAGCAGCTCCCGGCTGGGCATCGAGTCGATCAGCCTGCCGAAGCCGTCGGACTTCGCGGACGCCTCGGCGGTGCCGCGACTGTCCCGGTCCGAGCAGATCTCCCTCACCGGCGGCGTCGGTGGCGGCGTCGGCTCCATCGGCGGCAGCATCGCGACAGGTGACAGCAGCGGCGAGGTCGACTTCATCGACATGAACGGCGACCAGTTCCCGGACGTGGTCGGCTCGGGCGGCATCCAGTACTCCGACATGGTCGGCGGTCTGGGCGCCACCAAGGGCTCGCTGCCCGACGGCGCCGTGCGGCGCAGCGAGAACGTCTCCGGCAACGCCAGCGCGGGCAGTGCGGCGCGCACGATCGGCACCGGGCGCGGCCACGCGACCCCGCCGGGACACGCCGCCGCGAACACCTCGCAGTCCGGCAACGACATGCCGCCGCTGGGTGTCGGCGCGAACCTGGGCGGCAGCACCTCCGACAGCAGGTTCGACCTGCTGGACGTCAACGGTGACGACCTGCCGGACCGGGTGTACGCCGACGGCCGGGTGGCGTTGAACCTGGGCTACCGGTTCGGCCAGCCCGAGCCGTGGCGCAACCCCGCCCCGCTCAACGACGGCAGCGGTGAGAACGCCGGCGTGAACATCGGGTTCAACACCGACTTCTACGGGTTCGCCGGTGGGGCCTCGTACAGCGAGGGCAGCAGCTCCACCTCCAGCACGCTGATGGACATGAACGGCGACGGGCTGCTCGACCGGGTCCGCGCGGGCACGCCGATCAAGGTCGCGCTCAACACCGGCAACGGGTTCGAGGCCGAGACCCCGTTCCACGGCAGCCTGGCCGGCATCAACGGCGACCAGAACGCCAAGCTCGGCGGCGGTGTCTACTTCACGTTCGGCATCTGCTTCACCGCGGTGTGCGTCGTCATCAACCCGGGCGCCGACATCTCCACCGGGTCGAGCCGCACCGAGCAGTCCCTGCGCGACATCGACGGCGACGGCAACGCCGACCACCTCGCGTCCACCGAGGACGACGAGCTGTCGGTCGCCCGCAACCGCACCGGCCGCACCAACCTGCTGCGCGGCGTGACCCGCCCGATGGGCGCGCGGATGGCGTTCGACTACAGCCGCGACGGCAACACCTACGGTCAGCCGCAGTCGCGCTGGGTGCTGAACCGGGTCTCGGTGCACGACGGGCAGCCCGGTGACGGGCAGGACGACCAGCTGGTCACCTACGAGTACCAGAACGGCTCCTTCGACCGGCTGGAGCGGGACTTCTACGGCTACGCCACGGTGGTCGAGCGGCACCGCGACCCCGGCGCGGGCGACGCCGTGTACCGCAACGTGATCCGCGAGTTCCACAACGACAGCCACTACACCCGCGGCCTGCAACGCCGTGAGCTGACCACCGACGCGGCCGGCAACCCGTTCGTGGAGACCCAGCACAGCTACGCGCTGCGGGACGTGCTCACCCCGGGTGCCCAGGCCGACGCCAAGAGCACCACGGCGACGATCTTCCCCACGTTGGCCCGGACCGACCGCCGGTTCTTCGAGGGGCAGCCGAACCCGGGCAAGTCGACGTTCATCGAGATGGACTACGACGCGTCCGGCAACATGACCCGGCGGTTCGACGCCGCCGACACCGGGCCGGGCGACGACGTCGACACGAGGGTGCGGTACACGGTCGAGGACGCCGCCTGCGCCCCCGGTCACATCATCGGCACCCCGAAGGTCATCGACGTGTCCGGCAACGGCACGCCCATGCGGCACCGCGAGTCCGTCGTGGACTGCGCGACGGGTGACGTCCGCCAGGTGCGGGCGCGGCTGGCCGGCGGCGCCGAGGCCGTCACCGACATGGAGTACCTGCCCAACGGCAACCTCCGGTCGGTGATCAAGCCGCCCAACGCGACCGGCCAGCGCTACCGGCTCGACTACACCTACGACCAGGTGGTCGGGGTGCACCTCGAAAGCGTCACCGACAGCTTCGGCCTGCAAACCCGGTCCACGCACAACCTGAAGTTCGGCCTGGTGGAGACCACGACCGACGTCAACAACCAGGTCGTGCGCAACACCTACGACACCCTCGGCCGGGTGGACACCGTCACCGGTCCGCACGAGGCGCCGGAGAACCGGGTCACGATCGACTTCGAGTACCACCCCGAGGCGCCGGTGCCGTACGCGGTCACCCGGCACGTCGACCGGGAGGCGGGCGGCGCGGTCCGGGCCGACACCATCGACACGATCGCCTTCGCCGACGGGCTCAAGCGGGTCATCCAGACCAAGAAGGACGCCGCGGTGCACGTCGCACCGGACCAGCCGGCGCAGGACGTGATGACCGTGTCCGGCCGGACGGTCTTCGACTTCGTCGGACGCGTGGTGGAGACGCGCTTCCCGGTGACCGAGCCGAAGGGACCGGCCAACACCACGTTCAACCCGGCGGTCGACCCGGTCACCCCGACCAGGCTGTCCTACGACGTCCAGGACCGCGCCGTCAGGACCGTGCTGCCGGACGGCACCGAGACCACCAACAGGTACGGGTTCGGTCCCGACCGGGCCGGTGCCACCCAGTTCGAGCTGGTGGCCACCGACGCGAACGGCAAGTCCAAGCACACCTACAGCGACGTCCGCGAGCTGACCACGGCGGTCAAGGAGTTCAACGCCGCAGGCGGCCAGCCGGTCATCTGGACCAGCTACGCCCACGACCCGCTCGCGCAGCTCACCTCGGCCACCGACGACCACGGCAACGTCACCGCGTCGGCGTACGACGACTTCGGCCGGCGCACGGTGGTGGACAGCCCCGACTCCGGGCGCACGGAGACCGTGTACGACCTGACCGACAACCCGGTCCGCCGGGTCACCGCCAAGCTCGCCGCCACCGGTCAGGCGGTCGAGTACGACTACGACCAGAACCGGCTGGTCAAGATCCGGTACCCGGTCTTCGCCGCCAACAACGTCACGTACACCTACGGCGGACCCGGCGCACCGAACAACGGCGCGGGCCGGATCACCGCGATCACCGACGGCGCGGGCTCCGCCGCCCGGGAGTACGGGCCGCTGGGCGAGATCACCAGCGAGTCCCGCACCGTCTCGGTCCAGGGCAACCAGACCCGCTCCTACACCACGCGGTACCGCTACGACACGTGGAACCGGATGCTGGCGTTGACCTACCCGGACGGTGAGGAGCTCACCTACCGGTACAACAGC
Organism: Actinosynnema sp. NPDC050801; assembly: GCF_040673975.1. Classification (NCBI taxonomy): domain Bacteria; kingdom Bacillati; phylum Actinomycetota; class Actinomycetes; order Pseudonocardiales; family Pseudonocardiaceae; genus Actinosynnema; species Actinosynnema sp. NPDC050801. Next base: position 110,316 of record NZ_JBFAQZ010000023.1, read on the forward strand.
GGTGGCCAGGTCGAGGCCGCGACCGGCGTCAAGGCCGGCTCCACCTACGAGTACCTGACCCGGTTGGACTACGACAAGTTCGAGCAGCGCGTGCTCCAGGAGATCGGGAACGGCACGCGGACCCAGTACACCTACGACTCGGTCAACCGCAGGCTCGCCAACATGCGCGCCGAGCTCAACGACCAGCACGGCAGCCACGTCTTCCAGAACCAGGACTACTCCTACGACGCGGTCGGGAACGTCACCACGATCGCCAACGACGTGGTGGCGCCGAGCGGACCGGAGGTCGGCCGCCAGGTCGGCGGTCCGAGCACGCAGACGTTCGGCTACGACGACCTGTACCGGCTCACCCACGCCGAGGGCACGTACCAGCCGCGGACCCCGCGGACCGACCGGTACTCCGTGGACCTGGCGTACGACACCATCCACAACATCACCAACAAGAACCAGCGGCACGAGATGGTGAGCGACGGCAACGCCGTCGTGCAGAAGAAGACCACGTACAACTACGGCTACACCTACGGCGGCGACCAGCCGCACGCGCCGACCGGCATCGGGCCGTTCACCGTCGGCTACGACGCCAACGGCAACCAGATCAGCAAGTCGGAGCAGCCCAGGCCGCGCCGCCAGCTCATCTGGGACGAGGAGAACCGGCTGGCGTGCACGCACGAGAACGTGCAGTCGCACACCCTGCCGCAGACCCCGGCGTCGTGCGACAACGCGGGCGGCACGGCGAACCGTGCGCGGCACCGCTACGACGACGAGGGCAACCGCGTCATCAAGGACGGCGCGAACTTCCACGTCTACCCCAACCAGAACTACTCCACCCGCGGCAACCACGAGTTCAAGCACGTCTACGTGGGGCCGACCAAGCTGATCACCAAGGCGGTCGAGCCGGACCACCGGTTCGAGGACCGCCAGTACTACTCGCACGGCGACCACCTGAGCTCGACCAGCTTCGTCACCGACAACGCCGGCGGGCTCACCGAGCACGCCCAGTACTTCGCCGCCGGCGAGTCCTGGGTCAGCGAGCACCCCGCACAGCCGGTGCCGCACCAGTACACCGGCAAGGAGATCGATCCCGAAACCGGCCTGTACTACTTCGGCGCCCGGTACTACGACCCGCGCACGCAGCTCTGGCAGAGCCCGGACCCCGCCCTGGACTCCTACCTGGACGGTGCGCCGAACGGCGGGGTCTACGCCCCGGCGAACCTCGGGCTGTACACCTACGGCCAGCACAACCCCATCCGGCTCGTGGACCCGGACGGGCGGTGGGTCAACATCGCGATCGGTGCCGGTGTGGGCCTGCTGATCGGGGTCGGGGTCGAGGGCGTCCGCCAGGCGGTCAAGGGTGAGTTCAACGGTGGCCGCCTCGCCGGCGCCGCCGCCGCGGGCGTGATCTCCGGTGCCGTCGCCGGTGCGACCATGGGCCTGACCCTCGCCGCACAGGGCACCGCCGCGGTGGGTGCGGGCGTGGTCGCCGGTGCGACCTCCCGGGCGATCAGCGGTGAGGAGCAGACCGTCGGGGCGGTCGCGACCGACGCGGTCATCTCCGGCGTCACCTTCGGTGTCGTCAAGGGTGGCGGCGCCATCATCCGCTCGGTCCGCGGTACACCACCCGCGGCCGCTCCCCCGGCGACCACACCGACCGTCCGCCCCGCCACGCAGCAACCGACCGGCGGCGCCGGCACGGTCTTGCGGGACGGTCAGGGCGCCACCGCGGCCGAGGTCGCGGCCAGCGCCGGCGGACCGACCGGTGGTTCCCGAGCCGGCCAGCAAGCGGTCCGCGACGCCCTGATAGACGAGGCGGACCAGGCTGGCGGGATCTACCGCTGCTGGCGCTGCGGCCAGACCACGACCAACCCGTCCAACGTCCACTTGGGACACCGCAACGTGCCGACCTCGCAGGGCGGGAACCTGTCCAGGGCCAACGTGTGCCTGGAGGGCGCGGCGTGCAACCTCAGCGCGGGCAACAGGGGCGCGCCGAGACCCGGCATGTCGTGCGCGGAGCGGGGAAGTTGTGGCGCCCCGTACGGACGAACAGACTAGGATCGGGCGCGTGGCGACCGTACGACTGCTGGTCCAGATCGGCCCTTCCGGCCGGCCGGTGCACGAGGACGTGCCGGCCGTCCGGGAGGGCGCCGGGTGGCGACTGTCCGCGTCGCCCGGGCTGGCCATGGGCGCCGCCGCGGGCGACCTGCTGCGCGTCGGGCCGGACCACTCCTTCGAGGTGGTCGAGCGGGGCCGCAACATCGCGGTGCACGTGAGCGCACCCGCGTCCGCCGACGCCGACCTCGCCCGGCTCAAGGCCGAGCTGGAATCACTGGGCGGCTGGTCCGACGGGGTCGGCTGGACCCGGGACAAGTCCAGTTCCCTGACCGTGTTCACCATCCCGTTCAAGGCGGGCTTCGCCTCCGTCGAGGCCGCCCTGACCCGCTACCGGTCCGCCGTCCCCGCCGGTGAGTGGTACTACGTCAACGTCTACGACCCGGCCGACGACACCACCCCGCTCAACTGGTGGCTCGACTAGCGGGCGGTTCAGGAGGCGCGGTCGTCGCCGGTGGTGAGGTGGCCGCTGGTGGTGAGGTGGCCGCGCAGGTCGTCGGCTTCCGGCAGGTCGAGCTCGGTGTACAGGGCGACGGCCTGCTGGTGGTGCCGGCGGGCCTGGGCGGTGTCACCGAGGGCGCGGTGCGCGTGGCCGAGTCCGGCGTGGGCGTTGGCCTGGGTGTCCCGCGCACCGATCTCGACAGCGATGGCGAGCGCCTCCCGGTAGTGGCCAGCGGCGTCACCCGGTCGGCCGGCGGTGCGGGCGGCGTCGCCGAGGCCGTTGAGCACCCAGGCCTCGGCGTGCCGGTTGCCGATCCTGCGGGCGATGGCGAGGGCCTCTCGGTAGCGGTCGACGGCCTGAGCGGGCCTGCCGAGGCGGTTCTGGAGGGCGCCGAGGTGGTGCAGCGCTCCGGCTTCGCCGTCGAGGTTGCCGATCCGGCGGTATCGGGCCAGCGCCTCGTGCAGGTGGTCAGAGGCCGATTCGTAGCGACCGAGTCGCGCCTCGATGACGCCGAGGTGGTTGAGTGCGATGGCTTCGGCATCGCGGTTGCCGGTCCGGCGTGACAGGGTCAGCGCCCGCTGGTGGTGCTCTGCGGCCGCGTCGTAGTGACCCAGATGTCCTTCGGCCACGCCGAGGTTGTTCAGCGTGTTGACCTCGACGGTCCTGTTGCCGGACTGCCGCGCGACGATCAGGGCATGGGCGCAGTGCTCGGCGGCTGCCCGGTAGCGGCCCGAGCGTCCTTCGATCACGCCGAGGTTGGCGTGCGCACGGGCTTGGCCGACCAGGTCGCCGGTCTGCCTGAACAGGAGCAGGGCGTGCTGGAAGTGTTCGGTGGCCGTCGGGTGGTGACCCAGCTGTGCGTGGGCCCCACCGAGACCGATCAGCACGTGGGCCTCCGCGTCCACGTCATCCGCTTGTCGGGCGGCGTCCCGGGCGTGGCCGTGGATCGCCAGCGCCTCGGTGGGGTGGTCGCAGGAGAGGTAGCGGAACAGCGTGGTCGACAGCCGGGTGGCGTGCGTGGTCCAGCCGTGGGCGGCGGTGTGCGCGGCGACGGCGACGAGGGTCGGGCGTTCGGTGTCCAGCCACGCCAACGCGGTGGCCGGATCGTCCAGGGCCGGGACTCCGATCGCCGGAGGTCCGGCCGCGTGGCGGTGGACCCGGGCGGGGAAGCGGCGGTCCATCGCGGCCGTGGCGGTGGCCAGGTAGTGGTCGAACAACCGGGTCTGGGCGGCGCGGCGTTCGGGTGGGCGATCCTCGTCGACGGCCTGGGACGCGGCGAAGTCGCGGACCAGGTCATGGTAGGAGTACCGGCCTGGACCGCTCTGTTGCAGCAGGTGGTCGGCGCACAAATCGTCCAGGAGTAATCGGACGGTCGCGGCGTCCGCGTCGGCCAGTGCCGCCGCCGCGTCGGTGTCGAAGTCCTGACCGGGGTGCAGCGCCAGCAGGCGCAGCACTCGTCGCCGGTCGGCGGGCAGGTGCCGGTAGGACAGGTCGAGCGCGAGTTCGACCCCCGTGTCCAGACGCCGGTCGCGGTGGCGTTCGTCGAGCCGGTCGGCGTGGTCGGTGAGGGTCCAGCCGGGTGTGGCGCGGATGTGCGCGGTGACCAGGCCGAGAGCGAGCGGCAGGTGGCCGCAGCGCCGTGCGATCCGCGCCGCCGCGTCCGGGTCCGGGCCGATCGGCACTCCGGGCGTGGCCTCGGCGAGGAACCGTTCGCCCTCGTCGGGAGCGAAGACGTCCACCACGAGGTGCGTCGCCGAGCGGAGGCCGGTGAGACGCCGCCTGCTGGTCACCACCACGGGACATCCGGGGACGTCCGGGAGCAGGGGGCGGACCTGGTCGGCGGAGGCGGCGTTGTCGAGCACCACCAGGGTCCGGGTGCCCGCGAGCCGGTTGCGGTAGGCGGCGGTGCGGGCGCGCAGGTCGCGAGGGATCAGGTGGCCGGACGTCCCGAGCAACCGCAGGAACCCGTCCAGCACCGCGGCCGGGTCGACCGGGGGTTGGGCCGGGTCGGGGTGCGGGCCGCGCAGGTTGACGAACAGCACCCGGTCGAACGGGTCCCGGCGGGCGACCAGGTGCCCGGCGTGGACGGCGAGCCCGGTCTTGCCGACCCCCGCCATGCCTTCGATCGCGGTGACCACCACGGGTGCGGGCCGCCGGGCGCCGGGCGACAGCGCCTCCACCAGCCGGTCGAGTTCGGCGGTGCGACCGGTGAACCCGGCCAGGTCCCGCGGCAACTCGTCCTGGACCCGGACCTGCGCCGCCGCGTGCGTCTCGCCGAGGGCCACCCGCAACGCCTGTCGCCACTGCGCGACGTAACCCACGTCCGGGTGCAACGCCTGCACGACCGCCACGACCAGGTCGGTGTTGATCCTCCGCCTGCCCGCTCGGAAGCAGTCGACGACGGTCCCCCTCCTGGCCAGTTCGCCGGCCGGGAGACCGGCCTCCGTCCACGCGGCGTTGATCCGGCTCGTGATGACCTCGTACGAGGGATCTCCCGCCCACGACTTCAACGACCGCAGGCGTTCTGCGATCCCGTCGAGCGTGCGGGCACCACCTGGATCGGGAGGCGACACACAGCCAGCCTAGGCCCAATACCAGTGACTTAATGGTTGATCGGGTAGGTTGTGCGTCCTGGAGGTGCTGGATGCCACGGCCTGGGCAGGTCAAGCCTGAGACAGATGCGC
>NZ_JBFAQZ010000024.1:0-96255 GCF_040673975.1 Actinosynnema sp. NPDC050801
ACACGCAGCTGCTCAACCGGCTGGTGCGCGAGCGCAGGCTGGTGCCGGTGGCCCAGCCCCGACGATCGAAAAGCGTGATCGCCGGGGAATGAGGCGCGAACGACCGACGCGACCTCGCGGGACGGGGGCAGAACGACCGACGCGACCTCGCGGGACGGGGGCAGGTCGGTTGCGACCATGCGCGCGGTGAGCGCGGGGGTGTGCTGGAGTGTGGTCATCTTGCCCCTCGTGCCGGTTCGGAGGTTGTACACATGACACGCTTCGCGAGGGCCCTGTGGTTCACCTCGGCGGGAAAAAGTGAGATCCGGGAGGTCGAACTGGCCGAGCCCGGGCCCGGCGACGTGCTGGTGCGGACGCTCTACTCGGGCGTCAGCCGGGGCACGGAGAGCCTGGTCCTGCGCGGTGGCGTGCCGGAGAGCCAGCGCGAGGTGATGCGCGCGCCGTTCCAGGAGGGTGACTTCCCGTGGCCGGTCAAGTACGGCTACCTCAACGTCGGTGTGGTGGAGCGCGGTCCGCTGCTCGGCCGCACGGTGTTCTGCCTGTACCCGCACCAGACGCACTACGTGGTGCCCGCCGACGCGGTGACGCCCGTGCCGGACCGGGTGCCCGCCGCGCGGGCCGTGCTGGCCGGGACGGTGGAGACGGCGGTCAACGCGCTGTGGGACGCCAAGCCGTTGGTGGGCGACCGGATCGCGGTCGTCGGCGGCGGGATGGTGGGGTGCGCCGTAGCCGCCGTGCTGGCCCGGTTCCCCGGCGTGCGGCTGCAACTGGTCGACGCCGACCCCGGCCGCGCGTCGGTGGCCGCCGCGCTCGGCGTGGAGTTCGCCTCACCCGAGGACGCGGAGGGCGACCGCGACCTGGTCGTGCACGCGAGCGCGACCGAGGCGGGGCTGACCAGGTCGTTGGCGCTGCTCGCGGCGGAAGGCCGGGTGGTGGAGCTGAGCTGGTACGGCGACCGCCGGGTCGCGCTGCCGCTCGGCGAGTTCTTCCACTCCCGCCGGCTGCGGCTGATCGGCAGCCAGGTCGGCGTCCTCGCCCGGCCCGACCGCACCTACGCCGAGCGGATGGCCCTCGCGCTCGACCTGCTCGCCGACCCCGCGTTCGACGCGCTGATCACGGGCGAGAGCCCGTTCGACGACCTGCCGTCCGTGCTGCCGGCGCTGGCGAGCGGCGCGCTACCGGCCCTGTGCCACCGCGTTGGCTACGGTGCCGGGCATGTACCTGCCTGACACCACAGAGGACGTGCGGGCGCGTGCGGCGACCGTGGCGGTGCTGCCCGTCGGCAGCCACGAGCAGCACGGCCCCTACCTGCCACTGGCCACGGACACGGTCGTGGCCTGCACGATCGCGCGGGCGATCGCCGACGCGCACCCGGTCCAGCTGCTGCCGCCGATCACGATCTCGTGCTCGCAGGAGCACGCCGCCTGGCCGGGCACGGTGAGCATCTCGGCGCGCACCCTGTACTCGGTGGTGCGGGACGTCGCGGACTCGTTGCGCCGGTCGGGCGTGCCGAACCTGGTGCTGGTCAGCGGGCACGGCGGCAACTACGTGCTGGCCAACGTCGTGCAGGAGGCCGAGGGGATGGCGTTGTTCCCCGGCGGCGGCGACTGGGCCGCGGCACGCGACGCGGCCGGCATCGAGACCTCGTCCCGCAGCGACATGCACGCGGGCGAGCTGGAGACGTCGATCCTCCTGCACGCCCACCCGGAGCTGGTGAAGCGCGGTTACGACACGAGCGACCACCTGGCCGACGACCGGCCGCACATGCTCACCCTCGGGCTCGCGCCGTACACGTCCTCGGGCGTGGTGGGACGGCCGTCGCTGGCGTCAGCCGACAAGGGCCGGGACGTGCTGGCCGCGCTGGTCGAGTCGTTCGGGCCGTACCTGGCGGTGTTCTGAGCGGAACAGGGTGAGCACCCCGGGCAGGCTGCCGATCAGCGCCAACACGCCGTAGACGACCCCCGTCGTGAGCCCTTGGGCGGCGCCGAGACCGGCCGTGCCGAACGCCACCGCCAGGAACGCCTCGCGCGGCCCGAAGCCGCCGACGTTCACCGGCACGGCCATCACCAGCAGCGCCAGCACGGCCAACGGGACGAGCCCGCCGATCGGCGCCTCGACACCCGCTGCCCCGGCCGCGACCACGAACAGCGCCACGTGCCCGGCCAACGCGACCGCCGACAGCAGGACGACCTCCGGCAGGACCTCGCGGTTCACCAGGCCCGTGCGGGCGTCCGCCCACGTCGTGCGCAACGCCCGGCGCACCTTCGCCGAACGGCCGGCGACCACCGCCACCACGACCACCAGCGCCACCAGCGCCACGCCGAGCACGCCCGGGACCTCGACCGACGAGGAGCCGGCCGACAGCACCACGACACCGAGCGCGACCAGCACCACCTGCCCCGCGACCCGCTCGAACACCACCGCCCGCACACCGCGCCCGACGTCACCGGCCCGCCGACCGTGGCTCACCGCCCGGTGCACGTCCCCGAGCACGCCCGCGGGCAGCACGGCGTTGAGCAGCAGCGCCCGGTAGTAGGTCGACACGGCCGCGCCCAGGGTGAGCGGCAGACCGAGGCGACGCGCGATCAGGCACCACCGCCGTGCGCAGGCCAGGGTGGTCAGCAGCCCGATGCCGACCGCGGCGGCGACCGACCACCCGTCGACGGCGCGCAGCCCGGCCACGAACGCGTCGGCGCCCAACCGCCACCCCAGCGCGCCCAGGATCGCGACCGCGCCGACCAGCCTCAGCCAGGGCCACCACCGCCGCGTCACGGCACCGCCAGCAGGTCGGTGTGGTGCACCACGACCCGCGGCCCGTGGTCGAGCTTGCGCCGCAGGTAGCCGGGTGCTTCGGCGGCCAGGCGGGGTTCCTGCTCCACCGCCGCGCCCACCCACCCGCGCAGCCACTCCCCCGCCAACGCGGCCTGGTCCGGGCCCAGCCGCCACGGGCTCGGGCTCGTGGTCACCTCGGCGCCCCGCCGGGCGAACGCCTCCACCGCGACCTCCACGGCGTCCGGGCCGAGCAGCCGACGCCCGTCGACCACCCGCCGCTGGTGCGCGTTGAAGGCGGCCTCGAACTCGGCGTCCCGCGGCTCGGCCGGGTCGAACTCCACCCGACCCGCCACGGACAGCGTGAACAGCACCGGGCAGCCCGCCTCGACGCACGCCCCGGCCACGTCGTCCAGCTCGTCCCGGGTCAACAGGTCGAGCAGCGCCGACGCGGTGACCAGCGACGTGCCGGCGAGGTCGGCGGCGGTGAGCGCGGTGACGTCGCTCTCGTGCGTCTCGATCGTCACGCCGCTCATGGTCGCCGCCGCGATGCTGAGCAACCGGGGGTCGCGGTCGTGCAGCACCCAGTGCTGCGGACCGCCCAGCCGCCCGGAGAGCCATCGTCCCAACGATCCCGTTCCACACCCGAGATCACGCACCACGAGGGGTGTCCGGTTCAGATCGATCTTGTCGAGCCGGTCGACCAGGTCGAGCGCGCGGGCCTCCGCGTCGGCCCTCTCGCGCAGTGACAGCCATTCCGGTGCGAAGGTGCTCATGGCCGCAGACTAGCCGGCACCTCCGCCAACCGGGCCGCTGTTTCGTCCCATGTGGACAGCTCACGACGGCGTGCCAGCGCACGGCCGCGCAGCTCACGGCGCCACTGCCCGTCGGTGAACCAGCGCCGCAGCGCCCGCGCCAACGCCGGCACGTCACCCGCCGGCAGGAGCAGGCCGCCCGTGCCGAGGGCGTCCGGCACGGAACTGGCCAGCACCGGCACACCGCGGGCCAACGCCTCGGTCACGACCATGCCGTACGTCTCGGCCCGCGACGGCAGCACGAACAGGTCGGCCGTCGCGTACGCGCGCGCCAGCGCCTCACCGCCGAGGGGGCCGGTCAGCTCGATCCGGTCGCCGAGCCCGTGCCGGTCGACCAGCTCGCCGACCGGCCACCGCACCGGCCCGACGAACGCGCACGTCCACGGCAGGTCCGCGACCTCCGCCAGTGCCTCCACCAGCACGTCGTGGCCCTTGCGCGGGGTCACCGAGGCGACGCACAGCAGCCGCGACGCGCCGTCCGTGCCGGTGGCGGGCGGCGCGGGGTCGGTGCCGGGCGTGACCACGTGGACCGCGGCCAGCCCGTGGTGCTCGGCCAGCCGCCGTGCCGCGGCCGGGCTCGTGGCCACGACGGCGCTCGCGGCGCGCAGGCACTCCCGTTCGGCGGCGTCCAGCCTGGCCGCGTCGGCGGGTGCCAGGCCCGTCTCGTCGGCCAGCGGCAGGTGCACCAGGACCACCAGGCGCAGCCGGCGGGCGTGCGGCACGACGACCTCCGGCACACCGCACGCCACCAGCCCGTCGAGCAGCACGACCGCGCCGTCGCCGATCCCGGCCAGCGCCCGGCCCAACTCCCGCCGGGCGCCCTCCCCCGGTTGCGGCCACGCGCCGGGCACGGCGATCTCGCGCACCTGTCCGCCCAGCGCGCGCAGGCCTTCGACCGCCCGGCGGTCGTAGACGTTGCCGCCGCTGGGCGAGGTCGGGTCGTCCACGCCGCCCGGCAGGACGAAGTGGAGGGTCACAGCGGTCGTTCGTAGCTCGCCCAGGCGACGTGCGACTCGTGCAGCGTGACCTCGATCGCGGTCAGGCCCCGGGCGCCTTCGCCGAGCTCGCCCGCGTGCACATCGTCCGCGAGCCGGTCCGCGATGTGCTTGGCCAGGAACTCGGTCGAGGTGTTGATCCCGGCGAACGCGGGCTCGTCGTCGAGGTTGCGGTAGTTGAGCTCGCCGAGCACGGCGCGTAGCCGCTCGGTCGCCAGTCCGATGTCGACCACGATGTTGTCGGCGTCGAGATCGTCCCGTTTGAACCTCGCGTCCACCACGAACGTTGCCCCGTGCAGGCGTTGCGCCGGGCCGAAGACGTCGCCGCGGAAGCTGTGGGCGACCATCACGTGGTCGCGAACGGTGATGCTGAACAGGGTGACCTCCGGCGAGTGCGCGAGTTACGGTGCAGGTCCGGTCGAGCGTAGTGAAGCGCCCGGCCGGTGTCGGGGTGACAGGGGAGCCGGATGCAGCACGAAGCCTTCAACGAGCAGGACGTCGCGGAGTCCGATCTGGTCACGCGCCGCGGCACGTTCCGCGCGGTCGCGTTCCGGGCCGACGGGCACGAGCACATGGCGCTCGTCTACGGGCGGACGGCGTTGCGCGACAACGTGCTCGTGCGCGTGCACTCCGAGTGCATGACCGGTGACATATTCGGCGCGATGCGCTGCGAGTGCGGCGACCAGCTGGAGGCGGCCCTGGACCGGATCGTCGCCGAGGGCAGCGGCGTGCTGGTCTACCTGCGCGGCCACGAGGGGCGCGGCATCGGGCTGGTGGCCAAGGTGCGCACGCACGTGCTCCAGGACGAGCAGGGCATGGACACGCTCGACTCCGCGACCACACTCGGCCTCCCGGTCGACGTCCGGGACTACACGCCGGCCGCGCGGGTCCTGAGACACCTGCGCGTCGGTTCGGTGCGGTTGATGTCCAACAACCCGGACAAGATCCGGGCGTTGGAGGACAACGGCATCGCGGTGGCCCGCGTGCCGCACCTGGTTCGGCCCAACCCGCACAACATCGGCTACCTGACCGCGAAACGCGACCGGCTGGGCCACGACCTGCCGCAGGTCTCGGAGTACCCGACGGCGCGGTAGGCCCGGCGACGTTCCCGGGAAGATCTGTCCGAAGAGGGACGCGCGGCCATGCGCCGGGCGAGCACGCTGGGCCGATGAGGAAAACGATCACCGGCGCGGTGGGGGCGGTATCCCTGCTCGCCGCGCTCATCGTCGCGCCGGGCGCCGCACAGGCCACCGGTGGCGCGCTGTCGTGGGTGGACTGCGGCGACGGGTTGCACTGCGGTGCGATCACCGTGCCTGCGGACTGGGGCGACCCGGGCGGCCCGCGCGTCGAACTCGGCCTGGCCCGGCTGCCCGCGCGCGACCAGGCCACGAAGAAGGGCGTGCTGCTGGTCAACCTGGGCGGGCCGGCGCAGCAGATCTCGGTGCTGCGCATCGCCAAGAGCGCGTTCACCGACCTGACGCAGTGGTTCGACGTCGTGGTCTCCGACCCGCGCGGGTTCGAGGCCAGCACGGGGATCGAGTGCCCCTACCCGGCACCGTTGCCGGAGAACCTGGAGTGGGCCTCGCCGGACCAGGACACCTACGAGCGGTACCGCGCGGCGAACCACCGGTTCGGGGTCGACTGCGGCCGGGCGGCCGGGCCGCTGGCGGGCCACCTCGACTCCGGGCAGGTGGCCCGGGACATGGACGCGATCCGGGCGGCGCTGGGCCAGGCGAGGCTCCACTACTACGGCAACTCCTACGGCACGGTCTTCGCCCAGGCCTACGCGCGGCACTTCCCCCACCGGATCGGCCGGATGTACCTGGACAGCGTGCTGGACCACACCACCCGCTCCTGGACCGACTGGCTCGTGCCCCGCGCGCAGACCATGGAGCGCAACATGGTGCGGTTCGCCGAGTGGTGCGCCGGCGAGCCGACGTGCGCGCTGCACGGCCGTGACGTGCTCGCCGTCTGGGACGAAGTGCTCGCCCGGGCCGCGCGCGAACCGATCCCCGCGCCCGGCGCCGGCACGACCGTCAACGCCTCCCGGATCGTGTCGCGCACGAATCCCGCGTTCGAGCAGGAGTGGCCGGAGCTGGCCCGGTCCGTCGCCGAGGCGCACGCGGGCGACGCCACCCGGTTCGCCGAGCAGCCGGTCGGCGGCCGCGACCCCGACCTGTCCCGGATCATGTTCTGCGCCGACTTCCCCTACCCGTCCGACCACCGGGTGCTCAAGTCGTGGGAGGCCGAGCTGCGCGCGATCACGCCCCACATCGGGTGGGTCGCGACCTGGCCGATGGCCTACCACTGCGCCGGGCTGCCCGGCACCGGGACCTACCCGCCGCGACGCCTGCACGTCCGGGACCTCCCGCCCGTGCTGGTGGCCAGTGGCGAGTACGACGGCACGACCCCACCGCGGGACGCGCGACGCGTCGCGGCACAGCTCGGCCACGCCCGCTACCTGCCGGTGAAGGGCGGTCACGCGCTCTACCTCAGCGGCCACCCGTGCGTCCGGGAGCACGTCCACCGCTACCTCACCACCGGTGCGCTGCCACCCGAGGGCACGGCCTGCGGCGCCGCGTAGACGATGGTGGTCATGCGATACGCCCGGGAAGGCCTGCTCGTCGTGGGCGTCACGGCGCTGCTGGTGCTCCTGTCGATCTGGGAGGGACGGGGGCACGCGCCGCAACCGCTGCCGGTCCTGTGCGCGACCAGCCTGTGCGTCAGCCTGCCGCTGCTGCTGCGGCGCGTGCTGCCGTTGACGGCGGCGGTGCTGTCCGCGGTGGTGGGGCTCGGTGGCCTGGGTTTCCTGCCCACGTGGCCGGGGATGCTGGTGACGATGGGCGCGTTCTGCGCGGCCGTCTACCACCGCGACCGCGGTCCGGGGCTGGTGCTGGCGGTGTGCGGTGGCTGGGTGCTGGTCAGCGCCGTGATCGCGGGCAGCCCGGTCCAGGTCTTCACGGTCACCGACCTGCTCGTCATGGGCGTCGCGCCGGTGGCGACCGGCTACGCGTTGCGGCTGCACCGGGAACGGGCGGACCAGACGCTGCGGCTGCACCGCGCGGACGCGGACCGGGTGCTGGCCGAGGAGCGGGCGCAGCTCGCCCGCGAGGTGCACGACAGCGTCGGCCACCACCTCACCGCGATCCGGATGCAGGCCACCGCCACCCGGCGCGCGCTGGACGGCGCCCCACCGCTCGCCGACCGCGCGTTGGGCACGATCGCCGAGCTGTCGTCGTCCGCGCTGGACGAGGTGCGCGAGCTGCTGGGCACGTTGCAGGACGCCCCCTCCGGCCTCGGATTGGCGGAGCTCGACCACCTGGCCGGGCGGCTCTCCGCCCCGGACCGCCGCATCACGGTGCGGCGGTCCGGCCTGCCCGCACCGCTGCCGCCCGCCGTCGACCACACCGCGTACCGGGTGGTGCAGGAGGCGTTGACCAACGCCGCCCGGCACTCGACCGCCACCGAGGTGGACGTCGCGCTGCGCCGGGAGCGGGACCGGCTGGTCGTCGCGGTCGTCGACAACGGGCGAGCCGTGGCCCCGCCGCACCTGGAGGGGCAGGGCATCCGGGGCATGAGGGAACGGGTGCGGCTGGTCGGCGGCACCCTCGCGATCGGGCCGAGACCGCCGCACGGGTGGCGGGTACTGGCCGAACTGCCGACGGAGAGGACGGGGTGAGTGGCGATTCGGGTGCTCGTCGCCGACGACCAGGAACCGGTGCGGGAAGCGCTGCGGATGGTCCTCGACGGCGAACCGGACATCGAGGTGGTCGCGGAGGCGGCCAACGGCGCGGACGCCGTCCACCTGGCACTGGCCCGCCGGCCCGACGTCGTCGTGATGGACCTGCGGATGCCGCACGGTGACGGCATCGCCGCGATCACCCGCCTCACCGCCACCGAGCCCGCGCCCAAGATCCTCGCGCTGACCACGTTCGACCTGGACGAGTACCTGTTCGGCGCGCTGGCCGCGGGCGCCGCAGGTTTCCTCCTCAAGGACAGCGACCCGGCCCTGCTCCTGGACGCGGTGCGCGGCCTGCACGAGGGTCGGGGCCTGATCGACCCGAAGGTCACCGGGCGGCTCATCGCCCGCTTCGCGCAGCTGTCACCCCGCCCCGCGCCCCGCCCGCTCGACCGGCTCACGCCGCGTGAGCACGAGGTGCTGGCCCACGTCGTGCGCGGCCTGAGCAACGGCGAGATCGCCGCCGCCCTGACCATCGAGGAGGGCACGGTGAAGACGCACGTGGCCCGCATCCTCGCCAAGCTGGGCCTGCGCACCCGCGTGCACGCGGTGATCTACGCCTACGAGCACGGCCTCGCGCGATAGGGGGTCGGACGGTCGGGCACGGGCGGGCGGTTCGGCACGGGCGGGCGGTTCGGCACGGCGGGGCGGTTCGGCACAGCGGGGCGGTCCGGCACGGGCGGGGCGGCACGGGCGAGGCGAGGCGGGGCGAGCGGTAGGGACAGCCATACCCCGGAGATCAAAGCCCGCACGGTGGGTCCGGGCGCGGCCGGGCGGAAGAGTCCTCGGCATGGTTCTGGTGCGGGGTTCACGGGTCGCGGCGGCGGATGTCGTCTCGTTGACCGACGTGACGAAGGTGTACTCGGGGCGCGTGCGGGCGCTGGACGGCGTGACGGTCGGGTTCGCCCGCGGGTCGTTCACGGCGGTCATGGGGCCGTCCGGGTCGGGCAAGTCGACGCTGCTGCACTGCGCGGCGGGGTTGGACCTGCCGACCGGCGGGCGGGTGGTGCTGGCCGGGCAGGACGTCGGCGCGCTGCGCGAGCCGAAGCTGACCGCCGTGCGGCGTCGGCACGTCGGGTTCGTGTTCCAGTCGTTCAACCTCGTGGACGCCCTGTCGGTGTGGGACAACGTGCTGCTGCCGCAGCGGTTCGCGGGCACGCGGCCGGACAAGGCGTGGGCGCGCGAGGTGCTGGCGCGGGTCGGGCTCGGCGGGCGGGAGCGGTCGCGGCCCGGTGAGCTGTCCGGCGGGCAGCAGCAGCGGGTGGCGTTGGCGCGGGCGCTGGCCGGACGCCCCGAGGTGATCTTCGGTGACGAGCCGACCGGCGCGCTCGACCTGTCCACCGGGCGCGAGGTGCTGGCGTTGCTGCGCGGGTTCGTGGACACCTCCGCCGCGACCGTGGTGATGGTGACGCACGACCCCGCCGCGGCGGCGTGGGCGGACCGCGTGGTGTTCCTGGCCGACGGCAGGCTCGCCGGTGACCTGGTCGCGCCGACGGCCGAGCGGGTCGCGGCCCGGATGACGGAGCTGACCCGATGATGCTCAAGCTCGGGGTGGCGAGCGTGCGGCGACGCCCGGGCGCGTTCGCGGGCACCTTCCTGACCGCGTTCCTGGCCGTCGCGTTGATCTCGGGCAGCGGGCTGCTGCTGCACTCCGTGCTCACCGCCGGTCCCGGTGGTGACCGGTTCGCCGCGGTCGACCTCGTGGTCGCGGCGGACCGCTCGGTCGAGCTGACCACCACGCGGGACAAGGGCGACGAGGTCAAGGTGAAGACCAAGACCGAACGGCTGACCGGCGCCGGCGCGTTGCCCGCCGAGCTGGTCGGGGTCGTCGCGGCGACACCGGGGGTCGGCACGGCGGTGGCGGACGTGGCGTTCCCGGTCGCGCTGGACGTCGACGGCACGCCGGTGCGTGCGCCGGAGCGCGCGTCCGTGGTGGCGCACGGTTGGTCCTCGGCGTCGTTGACCCCGTACGTCCTGCGTGACGGGGTCGCGCCCGCGGCCGGCGAGGTCGCGGTGGGCGCGGAGCTCGGCCTGGCGGTCGGGCAGGCCGTGCGGCTGACCACCAAGACCGGTGCGCGTGAGGTCCGGGTGGCGGGTGTGGTGACCGGCGGCGTGCCGGGCCAGGCTGCGGTGTTCGTGGCCGACCGGCAGGTCACCGACCTCTCCGGGCTGACCGGCCCCACCGCCATCGCGGTCGGGTTGGCGCCGGGTGCGGATCGGCGCCAGGTCGTCGCCGCGCTCGACGAACTCGCCACGCTCGACAGCGCGCGGGTGCACACCGGCGCGGACAAGGTGAACGGCGACCTGCCGGGCGCGGTGCCGGACTACGTCGGCGCCATCTCCATCTTCGGGTTCGTCCTGGGCATCACCGGCTTCGCGGCGGTGTTCGTGCTCACCGGCACGGTGTCGCTGGCGGTCCGGCAACGGCTGCGGGAACTGGCCCTGCTGCGCACGGCGGGTGCGACGCCCCGTCAGCTCCGCCGCCTGTTGGGCACGGAGATCACGCTGGTCACGGTCGTGGCCACGGTGCCCGCCCTGCCCTTCGGCGTCGTCGTGGCGCACGTGGTCGCCGGTCGGTTCCGCGAGCTGGGCGCGGTGCCGGCGCAGTTCGCGGTGGCGGTCGACCCGGTGGTGCTGATCGCGGCGGCCGTGCTGGGGCTGCTCGTGACGCGCTCGGCCACGTCGGTGGCGGCACGGCGGGCGGTGCGGATCTCGCCGACCCAGGCGTTGCGGGAGACGGTCACCGCCGCTCGGGGCAGTCGGGTGCCGCGGGTCGTGGGCGCGGCGGTGCCGGCCGCGGGTGCGGTGGCGGTGCTCGGCCTGGTGCCGTTGGGCGGGCCGCTCGGCATGGGGATGGGTTTCGTGTCGTGCGCGCTGCTGCTGTGCGCCGCCGCCGCGCTGGGCCCGATCCTGGTCGGGGGTGTGACGGCGGTCGTGTCGCGGCTGGTCGGGTCGACCGGCGTGCTCGGCCGGGTCGCGGGTGCGATGACCCGGGCCGAGAGCCGCCGCGTCGTCGGCGTCGCGATCCCGTTGACGCTGATGTTCGCGATCAACGCCACCATGCTGGTCAACGGCGACATCACCGCCGAGGTGACCGCTGGCCAGCAGGCCGCGCGCACCGCGCCGGCCACCGTCCAGGTGGCCGCGACGAACGCGCCCGGCCTGCCGCTCGCCATCGCCGAGCGGGTCGTCGCGCTGCCGGCGGTGACCGGGTCGGCCCTCACCGTGGGCACGAAGGTCGTGGTCGACCAGGAGGGCAAGCCGGAGGACTACCCGGCGCAAGGGTTGCGGCTGGCCGGCGAACGGGCGCTGGACCTCGGCGTCACGGCGGGCGACCTGGCGCGGTTGGCAGCAGACTCGGTCGCCGTCAGCGGTCCGCTGGCCGCGCAGCGGGGCTGGGAGGTCGGCGACCGGCCGACGTTCTGGCTGGCCGACGGCACGCGCGTGACGTTGACCGTGGTGGCGGTGTTCTCGCACTGGCGCGGTTTCGGCGATCTGGTGCTGGACGCCGGGCTGGTGGCGGCGCACGACCCGCGCGGGCTGGTCGGCGCGATCCACCTGCGTGGCGCGCCCGACCTGGCCGGCTTCCCGCTGGCGCCCGCCGAGGCGGGCGCGGCCGAGGTGCGCAACCAGCAGGCGGCGTGGGAGCTGATGGTGGCCGTGTCGCTCGGCTTCACCGCGATCGCGGTGGTCAACACGTTCGCCATCGCCACCGGTGCGCGGCGGCGCGAGTTCGCCGGGCTGCGGCTGGCCGGCGCGACGTCGCGGCAGCTGCACCGGCTGCTCGACCGCGAGGCGTTGATCACCGTGGTGGTCGCGCTGGTGCTCGGTTGCGCGATCAGCGGTGTCGTGGTCGGTGCGTTCAGCGTCGCCCAGGACGGCCGGTGGCGGCTGTTCGCCGATCCGCTGCGGTACCTCGGGATGGTGGCCGGCGTCGGGCTGCTCGGTCTGGTCGCCGGCGCCGTGCCCGCACGCGTGGTGGTCCGCCTCCGTTCGCTGCCTCAGCTAGGTTGACCAGGTGTTTCCCCGAGCGGCCAGAGGGCTGGCCCACCTGCTGGCAGGGCTGCTGATCGGGCCCGCGTCGTTCCTGTGGGCGGTGCTGACCACGCTGGCCACCGGCGTCCTGTCGGTCACCTTCCTCGGTCCGCCGGCGTTCCTGGCGGTGACGTGGGCGAGCAGGCGGATCGCGCGGCTGGAGCGGTGGCGGGCCGGGTGGGCGCTGGGCCGGGTGATCGGCGACCCGTACGAGCCGGTGACGGGGACGAACCCGTGGATGCGCGGCCGCGCGGTGCTGCGCGAGCCGGCGACGTGGCGCGACCTGGCGTGGCTGCTGCTGTCGTTCCCGGTCTGCCTGGTGACCGGGGTGGTGGGCGTGGTCGCCGCGGTGACCGAGGCGGGCGTAGTTCTCGCGCCGCTGTGGTTGTGGTCCGTGCCGAACCCGCGCCTGTACCCGGTGGCGGACTGGCTGTTCAACACCGTCGGCGGCCGGTTCACCCTCTCGATCGCGGGGCTCGCGGTGCTCCGGCCGGTGCTGTGGCTGGTCGCCGCGGTGTCGCGGGTGCAGGCGTCGATCGGGGCGAGGCTGCTGGAGGCCGGGCCGCGGGCGCGGCTGCGCCGGCAGGTCAGCGCGCTGCGCGAGACCCGCCTGCGGGTGGTCGACGCGCAGGCCGCCGAGCTCCAGCGGATCGAACGGGACCTGCACGACGGCGCGCAGGCCCGGATCGTGGCGGCGGGCATGACGCTGGCGCTGGCCGACCGCAAGCTGCGGTCCGCGGGCCTGGCGGAGGACCCGGCGCGGGCCGACGTGCTGACCGCGCGGCGGCAGCTGGACGACGCGCTCGCCGAGCTGCGACGGCTGGTGCGCGGCATCTACCCCCCGATCCTCACCGACCGGGGCCTGGCGGCGGCGTTGACGGCGTTGGCGGGCGACGCGCCGCTCGGCGTCGTGGTGGAGGCGGGTGAGCTGGGCGAGCTGCCGCCCGCCGTGGAGTCGGCGGCGTACTTCGTGGTCGCGGAGGCGTTGGCGAACGCGGTCAAGCACGCGGCGGCGGACGAGTGCGTGATCTCGCTGCGGCGGTCGGGCGGTGTGCTGGCGGTGGCCGTGCGGGACGACGGGCGGGGCGGCGCGGACCCGTCCGGCTCCGGTTTGGACGGGTTGCGGCGTCGGGTCGAGGCGTTGGACGGCACGATGGAGGTCACCAGTCCACCGGGTGGGCCCACCACCGTCCTCGCGGAGCTCCCATGCGCATCGTGATCGCCGAAGACCTGCTGCTGCTGCGCGACGGTCTGGTGCGCATGCTGACCGACACCGGGCACACCGTGGTGGCGGCCGTGGACAACGCGCCGGACCTGGAGCGGGCCGTGCTCGACCACCGGCCCGACTTGTCCATCGTGGACGTCCGGCTGCCGCCGGGTTTCCGGGACGAGGGGCTGCGCGCGGCGTTGTCGGTGCGCGGCAAGGACCCGAAGGCGCCGATCCTGATCCTGTCGCAGTACGTCGAGCGGACCTACGCCACGGAGCTGCTCGCCGACGGCAACGGCGCGATCGGCTACCTGCTCAAGGACCGCGTGACCGCGTTGGACGAGTTCCTGGACGCCCTGGACCGCGTGGCCGCCGGCGGCACCGCGATGGACCCGGAGGTGATCCGCCAGCTGTTCGCCCGCAACACCAGGGACCACCGGATCACCACCCTGACCGCGCGGGAGCGCGAGGTCCTCGCCCTGGTGGCGCAGGGCCTGTCCAACTCGGCCATCTGCGCCGAGCTGACCCTCGCGCCGCCGTCGGTGGAGAAGCACATCGGCAACATCCTGACCAAGCTCGACCTCCCGCCGGCCGACAACACCCACCGCCGCGTCCAAGCCGTCCTGGCCTACCTGAACCAGTGACCTGCCTGGACGGGCGTCACCCAATAGGGTTCGCGGGGTGCCCATCGCATTCGACACGACCGGCTTCCGGCAGCACGACCGGACCACCTGGGTGAACCCCGCCAACGGCGACCAGGTCAGCCTCACGTACTTCGACCTGGTGCCGGACCTGCCCGCGTCGTTGGACGACATGCCGAAGCTGCGGCACGACCTGGCGGTCACCACCGGCGACGTCGGCTGCCTGATCGAGGCGCACCACGTGCGGCTCGGCGACGTGCCCGCGTTGTTCCAGGTGGTGAAGGTGCCACTGCCGGACCAGCCGTCGGGACAGGTGTTCATCGGCTCGTTCACCGTGCCGAAGGCCGACAGCAGCGCCGTGCTCAAGCTCCAGGCGGCGGAGCAGGGCCGGACCGGGATGCGCGAGGCCGTGCTGGCGGCGCAGCTCGGGTTCGACGGCTGGGTCATGCCGCACCCGTACGCGCCGGAGGTGGAGGGGCGGCTGCCGTTCCACAAGGGCGACGACCCCCGGTACGACCCGGAGTTCCCCGACCACCCGTTGTCCCGCGTGCGGGCGTGGGCGCACCACGTCCTGCGCACGGCGCGCGTGGACCCGCGCTTCGCCGCGCTGCCGCCGTTCTCGCCCTCGGCCGCCGGTGCGGTGCCCGCGGTGGGGTCGACGTTGACGACGGTGGTGCCCGGCCTGCCGGTCGGCGGTTACCTGCCGTTGTGGGTCGACGGCGAGTGCACGTTCTGGCGGATGACCGAGCCGGACGCCGTGCTGGCGAAGCTGGGTCTCGGCACGCTCGCGCGAACGCCGTTGACCGACCGGCGGTTCCGCGACCTGGTCGCGCTGGACGAGTCGTCGTCCACGATCGTGCTGCTGGACCGCTACCGCGGCGAGGACGGCGGGATCGGCAGCGAGTTGGCCGGGCTGACGCGCGTGACCGGGTTGGAGGCGCACGAGGCGCTGACCACGGACACGCTGCTGGAGGCGTTCCGCTGGATCGGCCGGGTGAGCGGCGCGGCGGCGGAGCGGGGCGAGTACGTCGCCGTGGAGCCCGGCACGCACGCGGAGGACCTGGCCGAGCCGTACGTGCTGCTGGCCGTCCAGGAGCGCGAGGGGCGACCGGTCTCGACCGCCCGAACGGCCCCGACGCCGCCGCCCGGCACCCCGATGTGGCTGGGCCAGGCCACCCACGACACCCCCGCGACCACCGACTCGATCGAAGCGGGCGGCCTCCTGGCCATGTACGCCATGAACACCTGGGACGAACACCCCCTCCGCCTCTGCCTGACCTTCACCCCCCACTAACCCACGCGTGTCCTACCTCCAGAACGCGCGTGTCCTACTCCCAGAACGCGCGTGTCCAACGTTCGCGTACCCCGAGTTGAACACTCGGAATACCGCCGCCAACACCCTGGGCGTTCTGAGCGTTCAACTCGGGTGTTCTGAACGTAGGACACGCGTGACGCGAACGTAGGACACGCGCGTTTGGGTGAGGTGGGGGCGGCGTGAGACTCTGAGTGGACACAGCCCGCATCCGGGCTTGTCGCCCACGGTTCACGCATCCGGCTCCCGGCCATCGACCGGGCCAGCGGTGGACGCTTCGCGCACGGCACGCTTCACCGCTCTCACCCCCGCACCAAGCGGGTTCTTACGGCATCGACGTCCACACCACCGTGTGGCGTGCGTGGCCGTCCCCACTCACCCCCACGGGAGCACGTCATCAGCATCTCCACTCCGCTGCCGCCGGCCGTCGGCGCACCTCGCGCGCTCACCGACGTGTACGGGCCCGGCATCGCCGTCTGCGCACGTCCGGCCGCCGGGGACAGCCTGCACCGCAACACCGTCGACGCGCTGTCCGCCCGCCCCATCGCGGTCGCCGGCGACACGCCGGTGATCTGCAGCGCGGGCGGCACGGACCCGGCGCTGCTGGCGCAGCTGCGCGACGGCGGCCTGCCGGTCGGCGACGACCTGCGCGACTTCCGCAACGAGGCCGGGTTCGCCGCCCGCGTCACGGAGGCGATGGCCGACGGCCTGCTGATCTCGATGGAGTACCCCCACCCGACCGTGCTGTGCCCCGACGAACGCGTGGTCAAGACCGCCCACCTCGTCGGCTACCTGAACAACAAGGCCACCATCAGCACGTTCGTCGCCCCGCGCTTCCACGCCCGCCGCAGCGTCGTCACGCGCGCCGACCTCGCCGAAGTCGCACCGGCCGAGAAGTCGTGGGTGCTCAAGGCCGCCACGAACGACGCGCACGGCGGCAGCCTCGACGTCTACCTGCACGAGGCGGGCGAACCGGTCGCGTTCCCGGCGTTCACCGACCTGCTCGGCGAGTTCGTGATCGAGGAGTACCTGTACCTGGCGCGCAACTGGGGCGTCCAGCTCTACGTCGGCCCGGACGCCGTCGCCCGCCTGCTCGCCGTCACCGAACAGCGCGTCGACGACACCGGCGTGTACGTCGGCGGCCGGTTCGGCCTGGTCAGCCCGCCGCCCGCGGACCTGCTGGCGGAGTGCCTGGCGATCACCCAACGCGCCGCCGACGTCGGCTACCGCGGCCTGTGCAGCCTGGACTGCGCCGAGACGCTCGACGGGCAGCTGGTCATGCTCGACCTGAACTTCCGCATCACCAGCGGCTCGATCCCGCTGCTCGCGCTGCAGTCGGTCCGCCCCGACGCGCTCGACGGCTACGCCGAGTCGGTGAAGCTGACCGCCGCCGCACCGCTGGCCGACCTGCTCGCCCACGTCCGCCCGGCCCTGAACGCGGGCGGCGTGCTCATCACCTCCGGCCACGACACCACCCGCACCGACAACCCGGTCATGCTCAGCACCCTGCAACTGCTGGTCTACGGCGACGACCCGGACGACGTCACCGTCCGCCGCAGCGCGCTGGAACGCCTCGGAGCCGCCACGCGGTGATCGGCGCCGACGAGCCGGCGCGACGGGTAGGTCAGGTCGACGCGCGCACCACGAGCTCGGTCGGCAGGATCGACGCGGCCGGCGGCTCGCCCTGGATCTGTTCCAGCAGCAGCCGCACCATCTCGCGGGTGATGCGCTGGAACGGCTGCCGCACCGTGGTCAGGGCGGGCCGAGTGGAGGTGGCGATGCTGGAGTCGTCGAAACCTCCCACCGCCACGTCCTGCGGCACGCGCCGGCCCGAGTCGTGCAGCACGTTCAGCGCACCCGCCGCCATCAGGTCGGACGCGACGAACACCGCGTCCAGGTCCGGCGCACGCGCCAGCAGCGTGGCCATCGCCGCCTCGCCGCCCGCACGGCTGTAGTCACCGTGCGCGATCAGGTCCTGCGTGGCCTCCGGGCCCAGCACGTCCCGGTACCCGGCGAGCCGCTCGACCCCACCGGGCGTGTCCGGCGGACCGGTGATGGTGGCGATCCGCCGCCGCCCGCGTGACCGCAGGTGCTCCACCATCAACCGCGCGCCCGAGCGGTCGTCCGCCGCCGCGTACGCCACCTGCCGCTCGTGCCCGATCGGCTTGCCGCAGGCCACGACGGGGATGCCCGAGTCGCGCAGCTCCTCCAGCAGCGGGTTGCCGGTGTGCGACGACACCAGCAGCACGCCGTCCACGTGACCGGCCGCGATGAACCGGCTGGTCCGCTTGCGCTCCACCTCCGTGCTGGCGGTCATCAACAGCACCGGCACGTCGAGCTCGGCCAACTCCTGGGTGCAGCCCTGCAGCAGGATGCTGAAGTTCGGGTCCTCGAACAGCCGCTGCTGCGGCTCGGTCAGCACGAACGCCACCGAGTGCGCGCGCTGCGTGACGAGGCTCCGCGCGGCCGGGTTGGCGACGTACCCGGTGGTCCGCACGGCCTTCAGCACCGCCTGCAACGCCGCGGGGCTCACGTTGCGGCCGCCGTTCAGCGCCCGCGACACCGTGCCCCGCGACACGCCCGCCGCGGCCGCCACGTCGTGGATGGTCGGCCGGTTCCGCGCCGCCTTGCTGCGCTCGACGCTCATGACTCCCTCATGCTTTCACCGCTCCGGAGAGCAAGTCGATGCGCCAGTATCGCTGCAAGGTGAGGAACAGCGCGATCAAGGGCAGCACCGACACCAGCGAACCGGTGACCACGAGGGTGTAGAGCGCGGGTGTGGTGTTGCCCTGGTTGAGCAGCGTGTACAGGCCCAGGGTCACCGGGAACTTCTCGTCGTCACCCAGCATGATGAACGGCAGCATGAAGTTGTTCCAAATCGACACGAACTGGAACAGGAACACCGTGACCAGCCCCGGGACCATCATCGGCAGTGCGATGGAGCCCAGGATCCGCACCTCGCTCGCCCCGTCCGTGCGGGCGGCCTCCACCACGTCCTCGGGCACGGCCGCGGCGGCGTAGATGCGGGCCAGGTAGATCCCGTACGGGCTGACCACGCTCGGCAGCAGCACCGACAGGTAGGTGTCGGTCAACCCGACCTTCGACATCAGCAGGTACTGCGGGATGGCCAGCACCACGCCGGGCACCAGCACACCCGCGATGAGCGCGTTGAAGATCAGTGCCCGGCCCCGGAACGAGTACTTCGCCAGCGCGTACCCGGTGACGCCGGACAAAGCGGCGGACAGCAGCGCGCCCACTCCCGCGTACAGGGCGGAGTTCGCCACCCACTGCCAGAACAGCCCGTCCCGGTACCCGAACAGCTCGGCGAGGTTCGCGAAGAGCGACGAGCCGAGCGAGAACGTCGTGGTGGAGAACAACTGGCCGCTGTTCTTCGTCGCGGCGACCAGCACCCACGCCACCGGGAACAGGCAGTACGCCGCGCCGAGCAGCAGCACGAACGTCGGCAACGCGCCCAACGCGGACGCGACCGAACGCGCCCGCGGCGTCGGCGTCACCGCGCGGTCCTCGACCAGCACCGCACTCACCGCTCACCTCCGAACGCCCGCGAGCGGGTGACGCGCAGCAGGCTGAACGAGATCGCGAACATCACCACGGCGATCAGCACGGACGTCGCGGCGGCGGAGTAGATGTCACCGCGGCCGAACGCGTCCTGGTAGACCTTCATCAACGGGGTCCAGGTGCGGGAGAGCGAATTGGTCAACGGGGCCAGGGTCATCGGCTCGGCGAACACCTGGAGCGTCGCGATGATCGAGAACAGCGAGGTCAGCACCAGTGCGGGCGCCAGCAGCGGGATCTTGATCCGCACCGCGACCTGCCACGGCGAGCAGCCGTCGATCCGCGCCGCCTCGTAGAGGTCGCGCGGGATCGACCGCAACGCCGTGTACAGGACCACCATGTTGTAGCCGACGCCTCCCCACACCGCGATGTTGGCCAGCGCGAAGTAGATCCCGGTCGGCGACAGCAGGTTCACCCCGGGCAACGACAGCTCCGCCAGGAGTTGGTTGAACGGGCTCGTCGCGGGCAGGTACAGGAAGCCCCACAGCAGGGACGCGATGACGCCCGGGATCGCGTACGGCAGGAAGATCGCGATCCGGCTGAACCCGCGGGCCCGCACCCGGTCCTCGTCCAGCAGCAGCGCGAACACCAGCGCCAGCCCGAGCATCGTCGGCACCAGGATCGCGCCGTAGCCGAGCACCCGCAACGCGCCCGCGCCGAGTTCGGCGTCGGTGATCGCGCGCACGTAGTTGTCCAGGCCCACGAACACCTCGGACCGGCTGCCCCTGCCGAGTCCCAGCCCCTTGACCTCGGTGCGGAACAGGCTCAGGTAGACCGTGTAGCCGATCGGCAGCGCGAACAGCAGCACGAACAACACCACCGCCGGGGCCACGAAGGCGTACGGCGCCACCTTCGGCGCCGCACCACCCCGCCCGGACATGCGAATCGATGTCACGGGTGCGCTCCTCAGCCGCTGACGGTGAAGCCGTTGGCCTTCATGTCGTCCACGGTCGCGGTCTGCATCTTGGTCAGCGCGGGTGCCAGGTCCGCGCCGGCGGTGATCGCCTCGCCCATCGCGTTCTTGTACGCGGTGTAGGTGACGTTGACGTTCGGCCCCCAGGTGAAGCCGGACGACGTGGCGGCGATCTTCGCGGCCTGGGTGTAGAAGTCCGGTTGGTTCGGGAAGAACGCCGGCGGCTTGGTCAGCGCCTCCTGCGCCGACGTGGCCGCCGGGTAGATCGCGCTCTCGGTCACCAGTGCCTCGACGGCCGTCGGGTCGGTGTTCAGCCAGACCGCGAACTCGGTCGCCGCCTTCTGCTTCTTCGACCCGGAGGTCACCGCCGTGGTGGAGCCGCCCCAGTTGCCGGTGCGCGGCGCGGAGGCGTCCCACTGCGGCATCGGGGCCATCGCCCACTTGCCCGACGTGCTCTCCGCGTTGCCCTTGAGCACGCCCGGCGCCCACACGGCGCTCAGCCAACCGATCTGCGTGCCGTCGTTGAGCGCCTTGTTCCACTCCGGCGTGTACATCGGGGACTTGTCGACCACGCCCTCGGCGACCAGGCCGCTCCAGTACCCGGCGACCTTCCTGGTGGCGGCGTCGTCCACGGAGACCTTCCACGCGTCGCCGTCGACCGACCACCACGACCCGCCCGCCTGCTGCACGAGGCCCGCGAACCAGCCGGGGTCGTTGGACGAGAACGTGCCGAGGAACTTGTCCGACGCCTTGGCCCGCAGGTCACGGGCGGTCTGCGCGTACTCGTCCCACGTCGTCGGCACCTTCAGGCCGTACTGCTCGAACAGGTCGGCGCGGTAGTAGAACATCATCGGGCCGGAGTCCTGCGGCACCGCGTAGACACCGCTGCCGCCCAACGTCACCTGGTCCCAGATGCCCGGCGCGAACTTGTCCCGGGCCGCGCCCGCACCCTCGGAGATGTCGGCCAGCACGTCGTTGCTGACCAGCGTCGGCAGCGCCTGGAACTCCACCTGCGCGAGGTCCGGCGGGTTGCCGCCCTTGGCGCTGGTCAGCAGCTTGGTCACCAGGTCGTCACCCTGGGCCTGCTTGCTCACCACGACCTTGACGTCCGGGTGGTCGGCGTTCCACTTGTCGACCACCTTGTCGATGTCGGGCGCCCAGGCCCAGAAGGACAGTTCGACCGGGCCGTCGGGCGCCTGCTCGGTGCCGCCGCAGCCCGCGAGCAGGGCGAGGCCGAGCCCGAGTGCCACGGCCTTCTTCGCGAAGTCGAGTCGCATGAGGTCTCCGGGGGTTCCGCGTCGCTGACGCCGCTGCCAGCGAGAACCGCGCTGTGAACGTGCACAGTAGTTGTACCCGGACCGCGCATGTCAACTACTTGACTCACCCTCTTATCTGCACCGTAATCTGCGATCAGTTCACGTGCACGTTCACAGCCACTGGAGTGTTCATGACGTTTGTGGTGCCTCGCCGGACCGACGAGGGGGCCCTGGGGGACCCCTTCGCGCCCCGGATGCCGGTCGGCGTGGACGGCCTGGTCTACGGCGGGGACTACAACCCCGAGCAGTGGCCCGAGCACGTGTGGGCCGAGGACGTCGAGCTGATGCGGCAGGCCGGGGTCAACCTGGTCAGCGTCGCGATCCACGCGTGGGCGCTGCTGGAGCCGCGTCCCGGGGAGTTCGACTTCGGCTGGCTGGACCGGCTGCTGGACCTGCTGCACGGCGCGGGCATCGCGGTCAACCTGGCCACGCCGACCGTCGTGCCACCGGCCTGGCTCTACCGCTCGCACCCGGAGATCCGGCCGGTCACCCGCGACGGCACGGAGCTGGAACGCGGGTCGCGCGCGACGTTCTGCCCGAGCGCGCCCGCCTACCGCCAGGCCGCCGCGGCCATCACCCGGCGGCTCGGCTCCCGGTACGGCGACCACCCGGCCGTGGCGCTCTGGCACGTGCACAACGAGTACGGCGCACCGGTCGGTGCGTGCTACTGCCCCGAGTCGGCCGCCGCGTTCCGGCGCTGGCTGCGCACCCGGCACGGCGACCTGGACGCGCTCAACGAGGCCTGGGGCACCACCTTCTGGGGCCAGCGCTACGGCGAGTGGTCCGAGATCGAGCCGCCGCGCGTGTCCGGCACCACCGGCAACCCCGCGCACGAGCTGGACTTCGCCCGGTTCTGCTCGGACGAGCTGCTGGCCTGCTACACCGCCGAGCGCGACATCCTGCGGCAGCACTCGGCCGTGCCGGTCACCACCAACTTCATGACCACCAACTGCAAGTCGATCGACTACTGGCGCTGGGGCCGCGAGGTCGACGTGGTGGCCAACGACCACTACCTGACCGCCGAGGCGGACCGCAACCACATCGACCTGGCGATGTCGGCGGACCTGACCCGCGCGGTGGCGGGAGGTCGGCCGTGGATGCTCATGGAGCACTCCACCGGCGCGGTCAACTGGCAGCCGCGCAACATCGCCAAGCGGCCGGGCGAGATGCGCCGCAACAGCCTGACCCACGTGGCGCGCGGCGCCGACGCGGTGATGTTCTTCCAGTGGCGTGCTTCCCGCTTCGGCGCGGAGAAGTTCCACTCCGCGATGCTGCCCCACTCCGGCACGGGCAGCAGGCTGTGGCAGGAGGTCGTGCGGCTGGGCGGCGACCTCGGCGCGCTGCACGAGGTGCGCGGCAGCCTGGTGCGGGCCGACGTCGCGGTCCTGTGGGACTGGGAGTCGTGGTGGGCGCTGGAGCTGGACTGGCGGCCGTCGGTCGACCTGTCCTACCGCGAGCGCGTCGGCGCGTTCTACGAGCAGCTGTGGGACGCACGGCTGACCGTGGACTTCGTCGCGCCGGCCGCCGACCTGGCCGGCTACCGGCTCGTCATCGTGCCGTCGCTGTACCTGATGTCGACGGCGGCGGCGAAGGTGCTGCACGACTACGTGGCCGGTGGCGGCACGCTCGTCGTCTCGTACTTCTCCGGCATCGTGGACGCCAACGACGCCGTGCACCCCGGCGGGCACCCCGGCGCGCTGCGCGACGTGCTCGGCCTGGAGGTCGAGGAGTTCCTCCCCCTGCGCCAGGGCCAGGAGGTATCGCTCGGCGACGGGCTGCGCGGCGACGTGTGGGCCGAGCACATCCGCCTGGCCGGCGCGCGGAGCGTGCACGACTACGCCGACGGCCCGGCGGCGGGCGGCCCGGCCGTCACCAGGCACCGGCTCGGCGCGGGCACCGCCTGGTACGTGTCGACCAGGCTGCGCGGCGCGACGCTCGACCGGGTGCTGCGCGAGGTCTACCCGGCCGCGGGCGTGGAGGTCGACGACGACCTGCCGCGCGACGTCGAGGTGGTCCGCCGCAAGGGCGCCGACGCCGACTACCTGTTCGTGCTCAACCACACCGACGCCGAGGTGCGCCTGGCCGCGTCCGGCACCGAGCTGCTCACCGGGCGTTGGTGCGAGTCGGAGCTGCGCGTGCCCGCGGGCGGCACGGCCGTGCTCAAGTCCTGACTCCTCGACAGTCCGAACCCTCCACGGTCTTCCCGGGCCGGGTGCGCCTCCGCGTGCCCGGCCCGGCTCGCACTACCCCTTCGTACGCGGTACTGCGCAATCCGTAGTAGCATCCATCGCACACCACCGGGGAGAGGCGCATGGACACCAGTCAGCTGCTCAAGGGGGTGCTGGACCTCGCCGTCCTTGCGGTGCTGCGCAAGGAGGACGGGTACGGCTACGACGTGCTGCGCAGACTCCGGGCCGGGGGCCTGGACGGCGTCGGCGACGCGTCGGTCTACGGCACCCTGCGCCGGCTCTACAACGCCGGGTTGCTCACGTCGTACGTCGTGCCGAGCGAAGAGGGGCCGCACCGCAAGTACTACAGCCTCAACGAGCCGGGCCGTGCCCGGCTGCTCGACTCGGGCAAGACGTGGAAGTCGTTCGCGCAGGCGTTGGACGACCTGTTGGGGGAGGGTGCATGAACACGCAGACCAGCACCGAGGTGCGGCACTACCTGGACGGCATGCGCGAGGCGCTGGCCGACCTGCCCGCCGCCGAGGTCGCCGAGATCATGGACGACGCGGGCGCGCACGTCACCGAGGTCGCCGACGAGATGGGCGAGGAGTTCTCCCTGGCCGCCCTGACCGACCGGCTGGGCACGCCACGCGCGTACGCCGACGAGCTGCGCGTCGCGGCCGGTTACCCGGCC
Source organism: Actinosynnema sp. NPDC050801 (assembly GCF_040673975.1). Classification (NCBI taxonomy): domain Bacteria; kingdom Bacillati; phylum Actinomycetota; class Actinomycetes; order Pseudonocardiales; family Pseudonocardiaceae; genus Actinosynnema; species Actinosynnema sp. NPDC050801. Next base: position 24,181 of record NZ_JBFAQZ010000024.1, read on the forward strand.
CCCGCCTCGCCCGCCGCCGAGAAGACCGAGGTCCGGTCGACGCTGCTCGCCAGGTTCGCGCTGTGGAGCCTGGTGGCGGGCGTGGTCATGGCGTTCAGCTTCGCGCTGACCCGCGGCGACGGCGCCGAGCTGACGGTGGTCGTCGGCCTGTGCGCGGCGGCGGGCGCCCTGCTGGTGTTCCGGCAGCACGGCCTGTTGGCGGACATCGCGAGGCTGCCGGAGGTGATCGCGCTCCGGGATGCGCTGGCCCGTGGCGAGAGGTCCGACCTGTACAAGGCGTTCGCCTCCCTGCGCGCCTTCCAGCCCGTGTGGTGGGTCGGCCGTGCGCTGCTCATCGCCGCGGGCGGCCTGCTGATGTACCGGCCGACGACGGGCTTCGTGCTGGCCCTGGCGCTCGCCGCGCTGTCGCTGGTGGCGGGCCCGAAAGCCAGGACCGATCGCCGGTGGCTGTGGATCAGCCTGCCCGCGACCGGGTTCGCCCTGGGCGTCCTGCTGCTCGTCCTCGGCACGCTGGCCACGCGGTTCGACAGCTACCCGTTCGGCAACCCGGCCCCGGTCACGTACCACCAGTCCCCGCCGACCCCCGGCAACATCTACGTGTTCGACAAGGACGGCAAGCCGCTGACCGACGTCCACCTCTACGACGAGGACGGCCGTCCGCTCGACGCGCCGTGGTACGGCTGCCAGGGCGAGGACCGCCACGACAACCGCTTCCCGCGGCCCCGGGTCGTGCACGACGAGAAGGGCTGCCACGAGGTCGCGGGTGTCCCCTTCACCATCGTGATGCCCACCGCGCCCACCACCACGGTGCCGCCCACTCCGGTGTCGCCCACGCCGGGGCAGACCACTTCGGGGCAGACCACCACGCAGCCCTCGTCGCCGTCGGCTTCCCTGTCGCCCGCGCCGACGACGGTCACCCCCACCGGCTGAGCAGGCGGCCCCTCACCCCCGGGACGGTCGACCCGTGGAGGAGCGGACGACCAGTTCGGTGGCCAGCTCGACGCGGCCGGTCGCGGGTGGGCGGCCGGCGATCAGGTCGGCCACCATCCACCCCGCCCGCCTGCCCATGGCGGCCAGCGGCTGGCGGACGGTGGTGAGCGCGGGCGCGGACCGGCGGGCGGCGGGCAGGTCGTCGAAGCCGACGACGCTGAGGTCACCCGGCACCGACAGGCCGGCGGAACGGGCCGCCTCCACCACGCCCAACGCCTGCTCGTCGTTGGCCGCGAACACCGCCGTGGGCCGGTCGGGCAGGCGCAGCAGCTCCCGGGCCTCGCGACGACCGCCCTCACGGGTGAAGTCCGCGTGGCGCACCAGCGCGGGGTCGAACGCGATGCCCGCGCGGTCGAGGGCGACGCGGCAGCCGTCCAGGCGGGAACGGCTGCACAGCACGTCACGCGGGCCGCCGACGGCCCCGATCCGCCGGTGACCGAGCGCCGACAGGTGCCGCACCGCCGCCGCGCCGCCCGCTTGGTTGGTCGCGCCGACGCTGAACAGGTCCGGTGTGGGCAGGTCCGGCGCGGCCGCGTCGACCGGGTCGATGTGCACCAACGGCATCCCGGCCCGCGCGAACGCCCGCGCCTCGGCCGCGCTGATCGAGCACGTCACCAGCAGCACGCCGGCGCGCCGCGACCGGACCACCTCGGCGGCCCACGACGTGCCGCGACCGACCGCCGAGGACAGCACGACGTCCAGCCCGGAGTCGACCACACCGCGCATGACCTCCATGGCCCACGCGCTGTTCAGGGCGGGGAAGACCAGCTCCACCAGCGGTGCGGCGGGACGCGGGTGCTCGGCCGCCGGCTCGCGCCACCGGCGCGTCCGCACCCGGCTCACGTGGCAGGTGCCCATCCTCAACAGGCTCACGCGCCGACACTATCGAGAATCATGCGAAACACAATCACCGCTCTGAACTGCAACGATTCACCTCAATACGCAGCCGTCGACCTATCCGATACCCGCACCGGACGCCACTACTTTCGGAGAAGTTTCGGTACCCGGCTCCGGCGCGGCGTCACGGCCGGCTCCCGTGCAGAATCAGGCGTCCGGACACCGACCCACCGGGAGGCCCCGCGGTGAAGTACCTGATGCTGATCTACGGCAACGAGCAGGTGTGGAACAGCGTCGACGCGGAGCAGTTCGCCGAGCTGGTCGGCGAGGTGGACGCGTTCAACGCGGCCCTGCGCGAGTCCGGCGAGCTGGTCGACTCCCAGGGTCTGATGCCCCGCCCGCGGTCGGTGCGCGTGGTCGGGGACGCACCGGTCGTCACCGACGGCCCGTACCTGGAGGCCAAGGAGTACGTCGGGTCGTACTTCGTGGTCGACGTCGACGACGAGCAGCGGGCGTTGGAGATCGCGCGGTCGTACCCGGCCCTGCGCTACAGCCGCGGCCTCGGCGGCGGCCTGGAGGTGTGGCCCCTGATGACGCACGGCGGCGGCGACCTTTGACCCCGGTCGACCACGTCCTGCGCACGCTGACGCCGCAGGTGCTCGGCATCCTCGTGCGCCGGCACGGCGACTTCGCGCGGTGCGAGGACGCCGTGCAGGAGGCGTTGATCGACGCCGCGGCCGCGTGGTCGCGCAACGGCGTGCCGGAACACCCGCTGGGGTGGCTCACCACCGTGGCCGCGCGCCGTTACGTGGACCTCGTCCGCTCCGACGCCGCGCGCGAACGCCGGGAGCTGGCGTCGTTCGACGCCGTGCCGCGCGACGAGCTGCTCGCGCCGCCGCCGGACGCCGAGCCGGCCCGGGACGACCTGCTGGAGCTGCTGTTCCTGTGCTGCCACCCGGCGTTGACCGCGCCGTCCCAGATGGCGCTCACGCTCCGGGCGGTCGCCGGGCTGACCACCACCGAGATCGCCGCGGCGTTCCTGGTGCCGGACAAGACGATGGGCCAGCGGATCTCCCGCGCCAAGCAGCGGCTGCTGGAGGCGGGCGCCCGGTTCGAGCTGCCGGCCGACCTCGGCCCGGCGTTGGCGGTCGTGCTGCACGTGCTGTACCTGCTGTTCAACGAGGGCTACAGCGCCAGCGCCGGACCGAGGCTGCGCCGTCCGGACCTCACCGGGCAGGCGGTGCGGTTGACCCGGCAGCTGCACCGGCGGCTGCCCGACTCCGGCGAGACGGCCGGGCTGCTGGCGTTGATGCTGCTCACCGAGGCCCGCGGCGAGGCCCGCACCGGAGGCGACGGCGTCCTGGTCCCGCTGGCCGAGCAGGACCGGTCGCGGTGGGACCGGGCGGCGATCGCCGAGGGCACCGAGCTGGTCACCCGCAGCCTGGCCACCCACCCCGCCGGCCCGTACCAGGTGCAGGCGGCGATCGCGGCCGTGCACAGCGAGGCGGCCACGCCGGAGGACACCGACTGGCGGCAGGTGCTGGCGCTGTACGACGTGCTGCAACGGCTGGCGCCCAGCTCGGTCACCGCGCTGAACCGGGCCGTGGCGCTCGGCGAGGTGCACGGTCCCCGTGCCGCCCTGGAGGTCGTCGCCGAACTGGAGCGGGGAGCGCTCGCGGGCCACCACCGACTGCTCGCCGTGCGCGCCCACCTGCTCGAACGGGCGGGTGACCGCGACGCCGCGAGCGCCGCGTTCCGCGAAGCCGCACGACTGGCCGGCAACGTGTCCGAGCAGCGGTTCCTTATGCTGCGGTCGGCGCGCTGCGGTTCCGCCGACCGATCCGCGGAAGTTTTTCCGGACTCGACGTAGAAACCGCGTCGTCGGCTCCGATCCCCTCCCGAGCGAGCCCGTCGGGCGTCGCCGGGAGGAAGGAACACGATGACCAAGGTGACCGCGCAGCTGTCGGTGTCCCTCGACGGCTTCTACGCCGGACCGCGCCACGAGGGCGACGGCGACTGGATGGAGTCGGCGGAGTGCGCGGCGTTCTTCCGCGTCACCCGCTGGGCGACCAACGCGATGGCGTGGCGGGAGCGCCAGGGCTTCGCGGGCGGCGAGCAGGACGTGAACTCCGACGTGATCCGCGAGTCGTTCGAGGCCGCCGGCGCCTACCTCATGGGCAGGCGCATGGCCGACGGCGGCGAGGTGCCGTGGGGCGAGGAGCCGCCGTTCCGCGCACCCGTCTTCGTCGTCACCCACCGCCCGCGCCAGACCCTGGAGCGCAAGGGCGGCACCAGCTTCACCTACGTCACCGACGGCCTGGCGAGCGCCGTCGAGCAGGCGAAGGCCGCGGCCGGCGGCAAGGACGTCGCCGTCGCGGGCGGTGGCAGCCTGGTGCGGCAGGTCCTCGCGGCGGGCCTGCTGGACGAGCTGGAGCTGCACGTCGCGCCGGTCGTCCTGGGCACCGGCCTGCGGCTGCTGGACGCCGACCTCGGCCTCGGCGACAAGGAGGGCATCGAGCTGGTCCCGACCAGGGTCCTGCACGCCCCGGACGTGACCCACATCCGCTACACCGTCGAGGGCCGCGCCCCGCTGCTCCTCGACGACCGCGGTCGCGGCACCGCGCAGTGACGTCGGACCCCGGCACCGGCGTGCGCCCGCCGGTGCCGGACGGCGGCTCGGCGCCGTGCCGGGTGTCGGTCAACCGAGCCAGCGGCCGTCCCGCACGAGGTCGCGGTCCCGCAGCTCGTTCACCTCGCGCCAGGCCTGGATGCGCCGCGGCCGGACGAGGAAGTACTGGTAGGGCTCGGCGAGCTCGCGCGGGTCGAACCCCGCCTTGGCCGCGAACGCGTCACCCGTCCCGGTGGTGAGCTCGGCGGTGTCCACGGGCTCGGCGACGCCCTCGATGACGACGACGTCCCGGGTCGACCCGAGGCTGAGCCGCACCCGACCGTCCGCCAGCAGGTTGCGGCCGGTGATCGAGGCGCGCGGCGTGGAGATGAGGAGGGCGGCGCCGTCCCAGAGGAACGAGAGCGGGACGAGGTGGGCGCCGCCCGGGGAGCCCGACGTCGCGACCCAGAGGTCGACGTCGGTCTCCAGCTTCGCGCGGGTGTCCCGCAGCCTCTCGTCGAGCGGACGTGGTGGCGCGAGCGTCATGGTTCCTCCGGGAACTCGGTGCAGAGCCGTCAGGCAGGCGGAGAAGCGGCACATCAGGGTGCGGAGACCGCCTGCGCGGCCTCCCACTCGAACCCGTCGGGGTCGGTGAAGGTGCCGGCGTCGCCACCGATCACGAGCCGGTGCGACCCGGTGCCGTCGGGCGCGACACCGACGTCCTTGGCCAGGGCGCGACGCCGGTACAGCGCCAGCTTGACGGGGCTCGACCCGGCGGCGAACTCGACGTACACGCGCCCGAAGCTCTTGCCCACGACCAGCCCCTGCCCGACGTAGAACCGCTTGCCGGCGGCCACGTCCGAGACCCCCAGGAGCAGCACGATCTCGTCGATGACCCGGGTGGCCGGGCCGGTGTCCTTCTTGGCCGAGGTCGCGACCTTCCAGATCGTGCCGTCCGGGGCCTGCACGACGCCGCCGTAGCCCCAGAGCGACTTCGTGGCCGGCTTGAGCGTGGTGGCGCCGGCGGCGAGGGCCGTGCCGATGAGGCTGTCGACGGTGCTCGGCTGCGAGACCGTGAGCGCCATCGTGAACCCCCGGAAGCCGGCGGTGGGCGCCTCCGACACCCGGAACCGGAGCTGGGTGTCCAGCCCGAAGGCGGCGGCGTAGAAGCGTTGGGCGGCCGCGATGTCGGCCACGTCGAGGGTGACGGTTTCGATGAATGCCATGGCCAAGACGCTATGCGCGGCCGGCCGCCCGACGCTTCTCGATTCCTGACCGGTCCGGTAACCTGCCGCCCCGGAACCGGCCGAGCGGGCTGCGACGGGACGTGGGACGGGCGTTGAGCGAGTACCAGTACTACGAGTTCCTCGCGGTGGACCGGCCGCTCGACGCGGCGGCGCAGGCCGAGGTGCGGGCGCTGTCGACCCGTGCGGAGATCACCGCCGACAGCTTCGTCAACGAGTACCAGTGGGGCGATTTCCGCGGCGACCCGAGCGAACTCGTCGAACGCCACTACGACGCGCACCTCTACCTGGCCGACTGGGGATACCGGCGGGTCATGCTCCGGGTGCCGCGCACCGCGCTCGACCTGGACGCGACCGAGCCCTACCTCGTCGACGACCTGGTCGTGGCCTGGACCACGGACGAGCACCTCGTCCTCGACCTGTCGAACGAGGACGAGCCAGGCGACTGGGACCACGACCCGGAGGGTTCGTTGGCCGAGATCGTCGGCGTCCGGACCGAACTCGCCACCGGCGACCACCGCGCGTTGTACCTGGCGTGGCTGGCGGCGTACGGCACGTGGGAACGCGACGAGGACGCGTTCGACCGTGCGGCGGACGACGAGGTCGAGCCGCCCGTGCCCCCGGGCCTGGGCACGCTCACCGCACCGCAACGCGCCCTCGCCGACTTCCTGCGCCTGGACGACGACCTGCTCGCGGTCGCGGCCGAGCAGAGCCCGCCACTGCGCCGGACCCGCGACAAGACCGCACCGATCACCACCGTCCCGCCTCGCCGCACGGTCGGCGCCATTTTGGACGCCGCCGCCCGCAAGCGTGCTGAGGGATAAGCCAGACACCAGAGCGCACGCGTGATCACCGGAGGCGGTCGGCCAGCGGAGTGCCGGTGCCGGAATGTTGATCGGCCCGTTCGACACCTGCTTGCACGGCGGTGAAAGCGCCCCGAAAGCGCGAGCCGGACCCTGGACGGCGAGGGCAGGAGGGCCCTCCCGCACACCCCACCTCCTGCCCCGCCCGGGCCTCCCGCACACGTGACGCCGCAAAGGATGTCGAAATGAAGAAATTGCGCAGTGCGTTGCTCGTCTTCCTCCTCTTCCTCGGCTTCGGCCTGGCGGTGGCGGCACCCGCGCACGCGGCCAAGCTGGGCACCAGGCCCAACTGGGGTGCGTGCGGTATTTCCACCAGCGAGCAGAACCTGGTCTACCAGTTCAACACCTTCGAACTCAGGTGCGGCAACGCCAGTTGGGGCTACCGCCACATCAAGGACGGGCACCTCGACCAGTTCCAGCGTTTGGCCACGGCGGGCGGGCTGAACTGGAGCGATCTGGTGCACTGGGCCATCCACTACAACAACACGGACCCCGACCACGTGATCGTCAACGGGACCGACGGCTGCCGGGACCGGTTGCTGTACCTGCACGACAGCAATGGTCGTGAGATTTGGCAGCAGCGCTTCAAGTTGATCTACAACGCCACGGACGGCCGCATCATCACCACCTATCCCAGCAGCTCGATCTGCAAGCGGTAACCGCTCCGGTCCGAGGTGCCGGGTGGTAGATCAGGCACCAGGCCGGTCGGGTGACCAGTGGCCGCTCTCCGTCGGGATCGATCGGCGTTCCGGGCCCCGCCGATCGACGAGGGAGATCCGACCACCAGCCGACCGGCCGAGCCTGATCTCGACCAGCGACAGGGAGATGTCCGCTTCGAACATCTCCTCGATCCACAGGGCGATGCGCCTCACCCGGACCTCGTCCTGCTCGTCCCGCGGTGAGCGGGAAAGGCCGGGGATGTCGCGTTCGCCCAGCCGGTCGAAGAACTCCGCCAGGAGGTCCGGCGCCAGCGCGACACGAACCGTTCGACCCTCGTCGTGCAGTTCGAATGCGCCGGACCCGGGATCCGGAACGGACATCCGGTGCCGACGCCCGAGGATCTCGCCGATACCGTGAAGAATCGCTGCTCCGTCAGTCATGTCAACCTCGGTGATTCTTGGTGATCGTCGGGGTGAACCGACTGCCGGGCGCGGATCCGGTCACGAAAGGCCACTTCGCACATTCTACGGCGCAATCGAAAGATTCGCGAGTGTGTGCAACGTCCGCCGCCACGGTCGGGTTTGTCCGGTGAACACCTGACAAACCCGACCCGACCGCGATGTCACGATCCCTGAGCCGAGGGGGGCTCATGGAGATTCGGGTGTTGGGACCGGTCGAGGTACGGCGCGGTGAGCGGGTGGAGGTGTTGTCCGGTCGGCTGCAGCGGACCTTGCTCGGCGTGCTGCTGGAACGGGCCAACCAGCCGGTGCCGGTGGACGTGCTGACCAACGCGCTGTGGGGTGATCGGCCCGACCCGCGCGCGGCGCAGAAGCTCCAGCTGCACGTGCACCGGCTGCGCGGTGTGCTGGGCACCCCGGACCGGCTGACGTTCTGCCCGAACGGCTACCGACTGCGGACGCGACCGGACGAGGTCGACGCGGAACGGTTCGAAGCGCTGGTCAAGGCGGGGGTGGCGACCTCCGGGCAGGAACCGCAGCGCGCGATCGAATCACTGCGCGCCGCGCTCGCGTTGTGCCGCGGCACGCCGTTCGCGGACCTGGAGGTGCCGGCGCTCACCGACTGGGCGCGCCGCCTCGCCGAACGCCGCCTCGCCGCCGTCGAATCGCTGTACCAGGCCGAGCTCGCCTGCGGGCTGCACGAGGCCGTCATCGGCGAGCTCACCGACCTGGTGCGGGAACACCCGTGGCGGGAGCGGTTGCACGAGTTGCTGATGACCACGCTGCACCGGGCCGGACGCCGGTCGGAGGCACTGGAGGTCTACCGCCGGGCACGGCACGCGCTGGTGTCCGAACTCGGCCTGGAGCCGGGGCCGCAGCTGCGCGAGCTGCACCGCCGCGTCCTCGCCGACGACCTCCCGACGCCGGCACCCGAGCTCCGGCCCGCCCACCGCGACGTGCCCGCCCGCCGTCACGTGCCCGCCCACCGCGAGGTGCCCGCCCAACTCCCGGTGGACGTGCGGGGTTTCGTCGGCCGGGAGGCCGAGCTCGCGGAGCTGGACGGCCTGCTGGCCGCCGAGGCGCCGGTGCGGATCTCGACGGTGGCCGGCGGCACCGGGGTGGGCAAGACGGCACTCGCCATCCGCTGGGCGCACCGGGTGCGCGACCGGTTCCCGGACGGGCAGCTCTACGCGGACCTGCGCGGGTGCGGCCCCGGCGAGCCGGTGTCGGCCGCCGACGTGCTGGCCGGGTTCCTGCGGTCACTCGGCCTGGACGACGCCGCCATCCCGAAGGACCTCGACGAGCGCGCCGCCCGCTTCCGCACCCTCCTCGACCGGCGCAGGGTGCTGGTCCTGCTGGACAACGCCCGCACCGTCGAGCAGGTGCGGCCGCTGCTGCCCGCCGGTTCGTCCTGCTTCACGCTGGTAACCAGCCGTGATCCGCTGGTCGGGCTCGTCGCGCGCTACGGCGCGCACCGGGTCGGCCTGGACCGGCTGTCCCCGGCCGACGCGGTCGACCTGCTGCGCGAACTGCTCGGCACGCCCGCCGACGCCGAACCGGAGGCCTTCGCCTCGCTGGTCGAGCGCTGCGCGCGGTTGCCGCTGGCGTTGCGGGTCGCGGCCGAGATCGTCCGATCCCGGCCCGGGCCTGCCATCGGCGAGCTGGCGGCCGAGCTCGCCGACCGGCAGGACGCGCTGGACCTGATGTCTTCCGGCGGTACGGCCGTCAAGACCTGCTGCGCGTGCTCGGCACCGCGCACGGCCACTGCGGCGAACACGAGCAGGCCGTCGGCGACACCGCTCGGCTCACGGCCGCGCTGAACGCCCGGGCCGCCGAACCCGCCCGCACGTCGACGTGACCGTCACCGGTCGCACGGGTCGCAGTGCACGTCGGCGGGAGGTTCGTCGGTGATCAGCGCGTCGAGCCAGTCGACCAGCAGCACGTCGTCCACCTCGATCTCGTAGAACTTGTCGGGCTCGAAGACCTGGTGGTCGGCGCCGGGTGCGGTGTAGCTGTGCAGGCGCACCCCGGCGGCCTCGATCGCCGCCTCGTTGCCGTCGATCACGGCGAGGAGGTCCGGCGGGTCCCCGTCCACCCACCTGGTCACCTCCGCCGCCGCGTGCGGGTCGAAGGCGAAGTCGAAGCGGGCCAGCACGAGGTCGGGTCGGTGCCGAGCGGCCTGGGTCCAGAACCGCGGGACGCCCCAGTCGCGGGCGGCGAGCCCCGTGACCGCCCAGTCCGGCACGGCGTCGTAGGCGCCCCACCGCGCGTCGAGGACCTCGGCGTTGAACTCGGGGTTGTCCGGCCAGGCGCCGGACTGGGCGCCGAGCACGGTGACCTCGGCGTCGGGGAGCAGGTCGGCGACGAGGCCGCCGTAGAGGGGCGCGGCGACCGACCCCGCGGTCTTGCCGATGACGACGACCCGGGTGGCGTCGGGGTAGTGCTCGGCGAGGTGCCCGAGCGCCGCCGTGCCGTTGACGTAACCGCGGTGCTCGACGGTCGACTCCGGCGAGTACTGCCGGGAGACGTTGCCCAGGTGCGCGTCACCGGTGCAGGAACTCACGTAGAGGAACGAGTGGTCGGCGAACGGGTTGTCGGCCCGCGTGACGTCGAACATCCCGCTCCGGTTCTCCGGTTCCGTGCCCTGGATGCTCCAGTCGTAGTAGCCGCTCTCACCGTGGTCGCCGGTGAAGGCACAGCTCTCCGCGTCCCAGCAGACGCCACCGCCGTTCAGGAAGAGCACGACCTTGGTCGGATCGGCCCGCCGCTCCCAGAAGGCGAACCCGCTGCCGTCGGCGCAGTGGCAGTCACCGGCCGGCACGACCCGTTCCCACTCCAGGCCGTTGTCCCTGAAGGCGCTGCAACCGGACAGCACGAGGGTCAGCGCGGCCAGCAGGAGCAGTGCGCGGGCGTGGTGAGGACGGCCGTCGGCACCGCGGGAGGTGGTCGTCATGCGCCACAGGTTGCGTGGTGCCGGGTCGTCCGCGCACCGGCCCGCGGTCATGTTCCGAACCATGACTCCAGACAGGTGTCAGGCGGTGGCGCCGGGGCTAGGGTGCTGCCTGGCATGAAGATTCACGTGGCGCCCCTCCGAGGCGCCTTGCGCAGATCGAGCCTCCAGGACGCCGGCCTCGCCGCCCTGCTGCTGGCCGGCACGTGGGCGGGCAGCGGTGCCGCGGCGACCCCGGTGATCAGCGGGCCGTTCGCCGAGGTGGCCTGGTTGCAGGAGCCGTCGGCCCGGTGGGTGCTGATCGGGGTCTGCGCCGGCGCGGTGGCGGTGCGCCGCAGGTGGCCGGTCCCGGCGCTCGCCGCGGCGGCGCTCGCCACCCTGGTGCGGATGGCGCTGGCGGCCGGACCGGAGCCCGTCGACCTGGCCGTTCCGATCATCCTCTTCACGATCGCCACCGGACGGCGGCCCAAGGTGTCGCTCGCGCTGCTCGGGGCCGCCCTGGCCGTGGCGACGGCGTGGTCGGCGCACGTGACGCTCGACGGCAAGGCCGACGGTCGGCTCCACGACGGGCCCTACGGCGTCGGCGGACAGCAACGCGCGCCGGAGGCCCCCGTCCCGCCGCCGCGGGCGATGCCCGAAGTACCGCTGCCGGGCGACGGGGAACCCACGGCGCTGGGACCGACGCACTGGGGCGGGCTGCCCGTCCTCGGCTCCCTGCTGGTCGTCGCCTGGGCGATCGGGTGGGGTGTCCGGAGCCGCCGCGCCTACCTGGGCGAACTCGTGGCGAGGGCACGGGACCTGGAACGCGAGCGCGACCAGCGGGCCGAGCTGGCCGTGGCCGCCGAGCGGGCCAGGATCACCCGCGAGCTGCACGACGTGGTGGCGCACGGCCTGGCCGTCATCGTGATGCAGGCGCAGGGCGGCGCCGCGGCGTTCGCCAACCGGCCCGCCGACACCCTCGCCGCGCTGGACGCCATCGTGGCGACCGGCCGCACCTCGCTCGCCGACCTGCGCCACGTGCTGTCCACGTCCGGGCGGACCGACGACCCGGTGCGCCCGGTGCCGGGCGTGGCGCGGCTGCCCCACCTCGTCGACCGGGTGCGGCAGGCGGGCACCCCGGTCCGGCTGCGCATCGACGGATCGCCGCGACCGCTGCCCACCGCCGTGGACGTCTCGTCCTACCGGATCGTCCAGGAGGCGTTGACCAACACCGTGAAGCACGCCGGACCGGGAGCCGCCGCCGCGGTGGTGGTGTCCTACGGCGACGACGGACTCGTGCTCGACATCAGCGACGACGGCGCCGGCGAGTCGTCCCCCGGCGGGGCCGGCAACGGCCTGAGGGGCATGGTGGAACGCGCGGAGCTGCTCGGCGGCGACCTGACCGCGGGTCCGGGGCCCGACGGCGGTTACGTCGTGCACGCCCGCATCCCCCTCGATCCCGGAGGAACCGCGTGATCCGGGTGCTGCTGGTCGACGACCAGGCCCTGCTCCGCGCCGGCCTGCGGATGATCGTCGAGAACGCCGAGGGCATGGCCGTCGTCGGTGAGGCCGACAACGGCGCCGCGGCCGTCGCCCTGGCGATCGAGACGAAGCCCGACATCGTCCTGATGGACATCCGGATGCCGGGGGTCGACGGGCTGGAGGCCACCCGCCGCATCCGCGCGTCGCTGCCGGACGGGCCGCGAATCCTGATCCTCACCACCTTCGACCTCGACGAGTACGTGTACCTCGCGCTGCGGGCCGGTGCCGGCGGGTTCCTGCTCAAGGACACCCTCGCCGCCGATCTCCTGTCCGCGATCCGCGTGGTCGCCGGAGGTGACGCGATCGTCGCGCCGTCGATCACCCGGCGGCTGATCGAACGCCACATCGGCACGTCCGACGACCCGCTGCCCCGCACCGAGGCCGAGCTCCACGTCCTCACCGAGCGGGAGCGCGAGGTGCTCCAGCTGATCGCCCGGGGCCTGTCCAACGCCGAGATCGCCGGCCGTCTCTTCCTCACCGAGGGAACCGTGAAGGGCCACGTCAGCCACGTCCTGGCGAAGCTCGGCCTGCGGGACCGGGTGCAGGCCGTGGTCTTCGCCTACGAGTGCGGCCTGGTCCGCGCGGGCGCGTGACGGGCGATCGCGCCGACGTTCACCTCGCGGTGTCCGAGCCGTCCCCACGACCCGCGACCGCGACACGGACAGTCACCTTTCCACTGGGAACAGAACCGTGAAGGGTGCGGCTTTGCAACCATCCGCTGGAGTGCTTTCGAGGAACGTGACAGGTCCGCGCAGGAATTGTTGATATTCGATTACCCGCGACCCCACCCCCGGGTACCCGGTTTCGCGCCGAATACGAACTCTCACTCTTACGGGCGTATTCCCGCGTCACCCCTGTATGGCGACGGCATTTCGCGCTGTCATGTCCATACGGATCGCCCGGCACTACTCGTGCACACGGGAAAGGCAGGAAGATGGGCAGGTTCAAGTTCGCGACCGCGGTGTCGGCCATCGCGCTGACGGCCTGCGGGATGCTCGTGGCCGCCGGCGGCACGGCCCAGGCGGAAGCGGCGTACGACAACATCGCCATGTACAAGCAGGAGAAGACCCAGTGGTGCTGGGTCGCCTCCGGCCTGACGATCGCCAAGTACCACGGCCTGGGCAGCACGCAGACGGACTTCTGCAGCCGGGCCCAGCCCTACTACGGCTGCAACAACCAGCCCGCCACGCTCGACGACATGGCCAAGGGCTGGAGCAGCCTCGGCATGGCGCACACCGGCTCCGGCCTGGCCAGCGCGGCGACGTTCAACCAGGTCTACACCGACGTCAAGGCGGCCCGGCCCCTCGGCGCGCGCATCGGGTGGACCTCCGGCGGCGGCCACATGAACGTCGTCTACGGCTTCGACACCTCGAACAACACCATCGCCGTGGCCGACCCCTGGCCGGACACCACCACCTACACGTGGTGGAACTACAACGACTACGTGAGCAACAGCTCGTTCAAGTGGACCCACTCCCGGATCGGCATCTCCCGTTAAGGAGGCGACATGCGCGCAACACCGACGTCCGGCTCGCGCCTCTCCCGCGTGGCCACCGTCCTGGCCCTGAGCGCGTTCGCGCTCCTGTGCTCCACCGGCCCCGGCCACGCGGCCCCGGCCCAGGACCCGCGTCCCGTGGACATCCCCGACTACCAGGCCGCCCTCGCCGCGGTGAAGTCGCCCGCCGTGCTCGACGCCGTGTGCCGGTTCCTGAGCGTGCCGGTGCCCATGGGCGGGTCCGAGACGCCCCAGACGATCCCAGAGAAGGACAAACCGTGCGACGGCATGCCGGCCTTCACGCTCAAGGATCCGTTGGCCGTCAACGAGATCACGCCTGGCTTCGTCGCGGGCACGTCCCAGCCCATCGCCACCGAGGCGGTCAAGCTGAGCCACCTGGTGTCGTCGCTGAGCACCACCGTCAACGGCCGCCAGGCCACCGTCGTGCTCGCACCCACCCAGGGCGGCGGCTGGCACCTGGCGGCGGTGCGCGAGGGCGACAGCGACGCCACCTACGCCGGCAAGGCCGACGTGGGGAGCCTGGTGTTCGCCGAACCGCAGCTGCGCGGTTGGTACCAGCTGAGGCTCCTCACGGTCACGCCGCTCAACGACCAGGCGCGGCAGGGCCTGAACGACCAGTCGGCGGTGTCGCTGAGCGATTACCAGAAGCTGGTCAAGGCCCGGTACGCCGACAAGCAGACCGGATCGGAGTACGACACCAAGGGCTTCTCCAGCGGTTACGAGACCGCCGCCCAGGAGACGCAGGACGGGTCGCGCTCCGTCCCGCTGGTCGTCGGCGGTTCGTGCGCGGCGCTCGTGCTCGCGGGCACCGCCTTGCTCCTCCACCGTCGCCGGCGCGACACCACCGACTGAGCCGCCCCCTCCGCCCCGGTGTCCGGCATCCGGCCGGAGACCGGGGCGGCGCGGCACCCCGGGCCGGACTCACGGGGTGAGGATCTCCAGGACGATCTGGCCGTAGAGGCTGGACAACGTGCCCAGGCCGAGGTTGCACAGGAGGATGTCCGGGCTGGGGTAGACGACGGTGTGGACGAACGTCCCACCGGCGAACACACCCGCGGTGACCGTGCCGGTCGTGACGACCGTCAGCGTGGCACCGGCCATGCTGGAGACGTTGTTGCCGGAGAGGGTCGACGTCTGCCCGGTGTTCCAGGTGATCTGGATGGTGATCGAGTTCGCGCCGAACAGGCTGAGGCAGGTGGCGCCCGGGAACGTGCCGGTGGCGTCGGACACGCCCGAGGTGATGTCCGGATGGGTCGGGGATACACAGGGGCCATACCGCCGGGACACCGTGAGCGTCTCGGTCTGCGGGGTGTTCGTCGCCGGCGGATCGAACGTCAAACCGGCGCTGCTGGGTGGCTTGCACGTGAGGTCGAGCCCGTCGGCCCCGGCGTTGCCGGGCACGACGACCGTCATGGACGCGACGGTGATCAGGACCGCGACGAGCGTGTTGGCGATACGTGACATGACGAATCCCCTCCGGTCACACAATCTCCGCAATAATGCGGACCGATATGCGTCGGCATATTCCGTATCGCCTCCACCGAGGCCGTGTTACCCCTCCCCGTGCCGCCGCGATTGACGGAGGTGCCGCACGGTGGACCACATCGGGTGATCATCAGTCGGTGTTGTCGATCACCCACCGGGGTATCAGGTCACCAAGCTTCACGCCCCAGGGAGGACAGCCATGACCGTCGGTGAGGACGCCGTGAACCTACCCGGACCCCGCCCCGCAGAGCCGTCCGAGGAACCGGTGCTCGAACTGATGGGTGACGTGCCCAACCTGGTCGAGGCACGGCGGTGGACCGGCGAGGTCCTCGCCGACCTCACCGAGGACGAGATCGCCGACGCCAAACTTGTCGTGTCCGAACTGGTGACCAACGCCTACGAGCACGGCCAACACCCCCTGCACCTGCGACTGCGACGCCTCGGCGACCTGATCCGCATCGAAGTCACCGACCTCTCCCCCCAGGTGCCGACCGTGGGTCACTCCTCCGTCCGCCTGACCCGCGGCCGCGGAATGCTCCTCGTCGACAAACTGACCCGCCAATGGGGAGCCGTGCGCCACGCCGTGGGCAAGACAGTGTGGGCCGTCCTGGCCCGCCAATCGAACCCGGCGCTGTCCGGCTGACCACTTGCGCCGCCCCCCAGGTTGATCGACTCAGGTCGCGACGTTCCCACACTCGGTGACACAACTCCCACGAAGAGCAACAACCGCTTGAACCGTGAGCACCGCTCACCATCGTGAAGCCGGTCCGGAGTGGGCTATCTCTTCCTATGCTGCCGTCACGGGCATGCCGGGAGGTGCGTGGGTGGTGACGGGTGGCGACCTGGTGGCGGCGGTTGAGCGATTAGCTCCAGCCGGCACGTCTGAGCGGCCTTGGCGACATCAGGGAATATTGGACGAGCGCCGTGACCTCCACAACATCGCGATGCTCGCTTGCACGTTCGGCTGCGACGCGCTCTACGAATCCGGCTGGATCACCGTCGACGACAACGGACTCGTGCAAACATGGCCACCGGACAGAGTTCCGCAAGGCAGCATGCGAGACCGTCTCAGCCACCTGAACGGACGCGCCAGCACCGCCTACACCCCTTCTTCGGCTCCCTACTTCGAGTGGCACCGCACGACGATCTTCAAGGCTTGACGGTCCGATCGAGGCGCTCGCGGGCCTCGTCCTCAGACAGTGATGTGACGGGCTGCCCGACCGCGTGCTGGTACTTGGCGTCATGGGCCCTGGTCCAGACGCCCGCCGCCCACGACTGCCGCAGTTCGCCGGCGCTGAACTCCCGGCCACGCGCCTGGCAGTACGCGTCGAGGAACCGCTCGGTCTCCTCAACGGTGGCAAGGCCGTCCGCGCTGACGGTCGAGTACAGCGCCGCAGCGAAGCCGACCAGGACGGCTTCGCTCTCCACGATCACGCTGTCCCAGTCGTGCACCACCAGCAGCTCGTCGCCACTCCAGCGCAGATTGCCGGCAAGCCAGTCGCAGTGACCGATCACGACATCGGACTCGCCGGCGCGCAGCCGGTCACGGGCACGCCGCCCTGCATCGTCGATCCACTCCGCGCCGGCCGACGCGTTGAGGTCGACATCGGGGTCCTCCTCCGAACACGGCCACAGTCCTTGCCCAGCGTGGTTCCATGCCGCCCACGACGGTGCCGGGTCGAGCGCGGACACCTCGGCGGGCCGGGGTGCCAGCCGGATCAGCCGCGCGAACGCCTCGGCAAAGGCCAGGGCCGCGTGGTCCGCGTTCGGTAGCACGTCGCCGCCGGGCACGTACGTCTCCGCGGTGGCGATATCACCGTCGAACGACGTGGCGCCGGTGAGCGGCCGGGGGCAGGGATAACCGGCCTCGAACAGGTGGCGCTGGACTTCGACGCAGGCCGACATCCGCGGCGAGTCCGGCCGAACCTTGACCACGACCTCGCGGCCGTCGGCCAGCCGCAACCCGATGACAGCGGACAGGTGCCCGGACCGGAACAACTCCTCCGCTGGCGGGCTACCCAGGTGCTCCCTGCACCACCGGGCAAGGCGGCCGGGATCGACGGCACGTGCACGAGGTGACACAGGAACATCCTCACGGATCCGACTCACACCCGCACCCAACTTGGCGAGCTCCTCCGAACACACAGTCCCCACGCGCGGCGCGGAACTCGACCCGCACCCGCGACGCCGCAGCCAACCGCTCACCCCGCTCGTGCCACGCCGCCGTGGTCGCCTCGTCGGGGAAGCCCGAGCTCTCCGGGTCACTGCGGTTGTACACGGCCTGGAACTCGTCGTCGCACGCGTCGATCGCCGTCGCCAAACCCGCAGGTGCACCGAACTCGACCACGAGCCGCTCGGCAGAGCAGTTGTCGGCGATCACCTCGTCCGCGGTACGAACCCAGAAGGGGAAGCACTCCCACTCCGGCGCCACTCGAACCGAGATCAGTCGACCCATTCTCCCCATCCTCGGTAGTGCGGATCCGCCTCCGCACGCGGGTCACGTCGCGTGTCCTTGAACGGTGTGGACGCACTGTGGACGTTGGCACCGACGATGAAACCGTTGTCGCCCACCGACACCGTGACGTAGTGCGTCTGGCCACCGCACTGGACCTCGAAGAACGGTCGTCCTGGTGACTTGCCCAGGGAGTAGCCCATGTATTTGCCTTCGACGGCAGCTCGGTGCACCACCTCGGCGATCTTGTCCTCAGGGATCCCCGCGGCGGTGAACTCGTCCTTGTGCTTCATCACGTACGCAAGACCGGACCCCTTGTTGGGATCCCTGCCGATTTCGTCGACCTTGTCCGGAGAGATCTTCACGCCGTTGTTGTCCTCAGCTCCGACGGTGAGTTCCTGCTTCTCCTGCTCCCGACGCTGCCGGTCGGCGTCGCGCGGATCCTTGTGCCGCGGATCCGGGTCCTTCCGACGAAGCCTGTAGACCAACTCCTTGCGCCGCGGCCCGCTCCGCGCGAGCCGACTCGGTTTGAGCCGCCTTGACCGCGGCCACGTCGCGCACCACTCCCACAACGCCCAGCCGCTCCTGCGCGTCCCCCGGCAGGTCGACGCCGTAGAGCGCCGCCAGCGCCCGCAGGACCAGCCCGGCGCACCGCGTTCCCTCATCGGCACACCCGTCGCGGGCGGCGCGGCGATGACCCGCAGTGCCCGACCGAGCTCCTCCCGCGTGCGCTCGACCGAACCACCGACGGACCAGTGGCCCGGTAAGGCCGGCCGAACCGCCGACGATGTCGTTGCGAATCCCGTCCGGCGCGACCCGATCGCCGTATTCGATCGGGAACGGAATAACACTTACGGCCGACCGAAGCACACAGGCTGCTCATGGTTGCCGGTCCACCCTGGGCCAAACGGTTGGTTTCCAAGAGTTGTATGGATTGATCGCGGTAGTCGCGAGATGCTTCACAAACTCGCCTGCTGCACGCAGGCGAAAGAGGAGATGCCTGATGAAGCGAATTCCCCGTGTCGCCGTGCTCGTCGTCGCGACCTTTTCGGTGTTGACCGTCGGTGCGGGAATGGCCACGGCGACCGGTCCAGCGGTCGCCACCGCAGTGCCCACCGAGGTGCACAGCCGGATCACGTCCGCCGACATCGCCGACCCGAGGGCCGTCCTGCCGGCAGGCAGCGACGAGTTGGGCGCCCTGCAGACGGTCGAAGGAGCCATCGGCTGGTTTCGGGCGCGTCAAGGCAGCACCGAGCACGACGGCTACTGCGAACGGGCCGTACGCCTCGCCTGGAACCGGAGCACCCACCACGCCAGTGCCATAGCGCACTGGAACTCCTCCGACGGCGCCCGCCACACCGGCACGAACCCGCCGCGTGGTGCGTTCGTCTTCTGGAACATCTCGGCGTACGGCCACGTCGGCCTTTCCGACGGCAACGGTGGTGTCTGGGCCACCGGCGTCAACCACCGCATCGGCCACGTGTCGCGCGGTTACTTCTCCAACTACCTCGGGTGGAAGTACGGAAACAGCAACTAGTCCCGGAATGTCGACCGCGCGGCCGACGATCAGTCGCGCGGGGCCTGGGGTCGCAGGCAGCGATCCCGCAGCTTGGCGATCACCACCTTCTCGTGCACGTTGAGGTCCCGTCGACGTCGCCGACCGATTCAGCGGCGTCGACCACCTCAGCGAGTTCCCCGGGCTCGTCGTCAACGCGGCGCCACACGTCGTCCGGTTCGATGGTGACGACGTTGGCGAGTTGCTCGTCCTCAACCTGGGTGCCGTTCCCGGGCGAGCCGCGTCAGCCGCTGGAACAGCAGGCTCTCGTCGTCGAAGATCCCGCCGTTCGCGTTGATGACGAGCCACGCGACCCACAGCATCAGCCGCGGGTGCCGGGCGCGTCGGATCAGGGTGTCGGCGAGTTCGATCATCTCTGCCTCCCCGCGGAACACGGACTGGACGTGGCGTCCTGCGGCCACGGTCGTGTAGCGATTCATGAGAACGGCATGGGGAATTCCGACACCCGGGATGCCGATTTTGATGATGTTGCGCTGCAAGACCACGTGTGAACGGCGGCAACAGGTGCCGGCCTCAACCGCCGAACACGCGGCCCCCACGCAGACCGTGAACCGGAACCGGCCGGCGAACTTGTCGACCTCGTCGTCCCGAAGAACCCTGTCAACCGCCGCGCGGCGTGTCCGGGTCTTCAGCCGGCGGCTTCCGCTCGCCGCCTACCGATTCAGCCGGGCGCAGCGGCGTTACTTCGGTCCGGTGCCTTTGAGGTAGCGCAGGACCGCGGTGACGCGCCGGTCGGCCCGGTCGTCGGGTGCGAGGTCGAGCTTGGCGAAGATGCTGCGAATGTGCTTGTGCACCCCACCCTCGGTGATGACGAGCCGCTCGGCGATGGCGGCGTTACCGAGCCCTTCGGCCATGAGCGCGAGCACGTCCCGTTCCCGGGGACTCAACCGGCCCAGCGCGCTGGTGTGCGGGTTGCGGGCCAGCAGTTGGCCCACCACCTCGGGGTCAACGGCAGTGCCACCGCCCGCCACGCGGTGCAGCGCGCTCAAGAACTCCTCGACCCGTCCCACTCGCTCCTTCAGCAGGTAACCGAGCCGGTCGGCGCCGGCGGCGAGCAGTTCGGTGGCGAACGCCTGCTCCACGTACGCCGAGAGCACGAGCACCGCGAGGCCGGGTCGGCGTCGTCGCGCCTCGACCGCCGCCACGATCCCCTCGTTGGTGTGGGTGGGCGGCATCCGCACGTCGACGATGGCGACGTCCGGCTCGTGCTCGGCCACCGCGGCCAGGAACGACTCCGGCGTGTCGGTGGTGGACACCACGTCCAGCGATTCGGCGCGCAGCAGCAGCGCCAACCCCTCGCGCAGCAGCGGGTCGTCCTCCGCGATCACGATCCGCACGGCAGCTCCACTTCCATCGTCGTAGGCCCGCCGAGCGGGCTGTCGAGGGTGAGGCGACCGTCGTGCGCCTCGACCCGTCGGCGGATGCCGGACAGGCCCGACCCGCCGAGCTCGTCCGCGCCACCCCGGCCGTCGTCGCCGATCCGCAGCAGCAACCGATCCCCCTCCCGCCTCACCGCCACCACGGCGCTCCCGGCGCCGCTGTGCTTGGACACGTTGGAGAGGGCTTCGGCCACCACGAAGTACGCGGTGGCCTCGACCGAGGCGGCGCACCGGCCCGGCACGTCCACCACCAGCTCGCAAGGCACACCGCAGCTGCCCGCGAGGCCGGCCAGGGCACCGGTGAGCCCGCGGTCGGCCAGCACCGGGGGCAGGATGCCGCGGACCACCGCCCGCAGCTCGGCGAGCGCCTGCTCGGCGGCGTCCTGCGCCCGGTCCAGCACCGCACCCACCGCTGCCGGATCCCGGTCCACGGCCCGCCGCGCGGCACCGAGCAGCACGGCCACCGCGACCAGCCGGTTCTGCGTGCCGTCGTGCAGCGACCGCTCGATGCGACGCAGCTCGGCGGCGTGCGCGTCGAGAGCGGCGGCACGGGTGGCAGTCAGCTCGACGACCCGCAGCGAGAGGTCGACACCCGCGGGCGGCGCCAGCAGGTGCCGGCCCGGCCACTCCTGCGCCCGGACGAGCACCGGAGCCAGCCCGACGATGAAGGCGCCGCAGAACACGCCGGTCAGCGCCACGACCAACGCGCCGGTCAGATCGGTGACATCCCAGAAGACGTCCCAGAAGAGGAAACTGGGGGTGTTGTCCACGGGCGGCAGCAGGCGGTACCAGAACGGGTACGTCGTGTTCTGCAGCATCGTGACCGGCATCGCGAGCCCGATGAACCCCGCCACCAGGCCTGCCGTGGCGTGCAGCGGCAGCCAGGCCAGCTCACGCCGCACGGTCACGTCCCGCACCGCGGCGCGCGCCTGCCGCGGCACTGGGCCGGGGGCGAGGACACCGAGCCGGGCCCGTTCCCGGTTCGCGACCGCCCGCAGCACACGCAGGGCGGAGGGCACCAGGACAACGCCGACACCGACGCAGCTGAGCAGCGCGACCACGCCGGACCAGATCAGGACGGTCAACGCGAGCAGCGCTGTACCGAGGCCGCCGACCAAGCGCGCGACAGCGTCGAACGACGCCAGCAGGCGCTTCCGCACCTGTGCCATGCCACCCCCCTCCGAACCTTAACCGATCAACAGAACCCCATGGTGCACGCGAATCGAGCTGCCCGTCGTGACTTGCCCGGCTGAACGACGGCCTCGTGGTGCCATCACCACTCCGGTTGTCCAGTGGGCTGGATTGTTCACCGAGGTGGAGATGAGCAGCCTCGATCCCGTCGGCCATCGCAGGACCGACATCCGTGTAACCCGGGAGTTGTCTGCCTTGTTCACGTCCTCTTCTCAGCGAGATCGGTCCTCTTCCTCGCCGCACCGCCGCGCGGTCGCCGTGACGGCGGTGGTGGCAGCCGCGGCGGGTGGCCTCGCGTTCGGCGGCCCGGTCCAGGCCGCCCGGGCCGCGCACCGCCCCGACGTGGTCCAGCAGAGCCTGGACAAGCTCGTCGGTGTCGACCGGCACCCTGGGGCGCTGACCGCCATCCGGGACCGGCACGGCCGGACCCGCCACTACACGGCCGGGGTCGGCGACCTGCGGACCGGCAGCAAGGTGCCGGTGAACGGCAGGGTGCGGATCGGCAGCGCGAGCAAGATGTTCGCCTCCGTCGTCGTGCTGCAGCTCGTCGGTGAGGGCCGCGTGGAACTCGACGCGTCGATCGAGACGTACCTGCCCGGCCTGGTGCGGGGCACAGGCGTGGACGCCACCACCATCACGGTCCGCCAACTGCTGCAGCACAACAGCGGCCTGCCGGACTACACCGACTCGATGTTCAAGACCAAGGGCGACTTCCTGCCGTACCAGCACGTCTACCTCGAACCCCGGGAACTGCTCGACCTGGCGAACGCCAGGGAGAACGGCGCGCCCGCCGGCGGCGGCTGGTCCTACAGCAACACGAACTACGTCCTGGCAGGCCTGATCGCCCAGCGGCTCACCGGCCGCCCGTTCAACGAACTGGTGACCACCCGGATCATCCAGCGGATCGGTCTGCGCGACACGTACGCGCCCGAGGTCGGAGAAGAGGACATCCGCGGCCGACACCCCAGGGGCTACCAGCGCGACCCGGCGACCGACGAACTGGTCGACTTCACGCGGATGGACCCGAGCTGGGGTTGGGCCGCCGGTCACCTGGTCTCCACGCCGAACGACCTCAACACGTTCGTGCGCGCGCTGCTGGACGGGAAGTTGCTCGATCCGGCCCAGCTGGCCCAGATGCGCACCACCATCCCGACGGACCCGAAATCCGGGTCAGGCTACGGACTCGGCCTGTTCAGCACGCCGTTGAGCTGCGGAGGAGTCGCGTGGGGCCACGGCGGCGACATCCCGGGCTACGCGACCGTCAACGCGGCCACCGATGACGGCCGCGCGGCGACTCTCGTGGTCACCTCGCTCACTGGGTCGGTGAAGGACGGGTCCGTCGCCGCGGACCGGGGTGCGCTCGTCGACGCCGCGCTGTGCGCGAACTGAGGCCCGGCTGAAGGGTCGATTCCCTCACCCGGGCAGTCGTACGACAAGGGCTCGGGCGCGGTGTGCGTGCACACCGCGCCCGGGCCCTTGCCCGTTCCCACTTCCGGTGCCGCCGAAGGTAGTGCTGGCTGCACCGGAAGTGTGCAGTACAAGGGATCGTGAGGCGCCGGGACCACGACAACACTGATCGAGCCAGTGCGAACCGCTCAATTGGGGAGTGTCCCTTGTCGAAGGATCTCAGTCGTCCGACCCGAACCCGCCCAGGTCCTACGCGCCGGCGCCGCGTGGTCGCCGCGGCGATGGCGGCGATGGCGGTCGCCGGACTCGCGCTGACGGAGGTGGCGTCGGCGGGCGCGTCAGGTGACAGGTCGAGGTCGGGTCACGACAAGGCGCTGCAGGCGGGCCTGGAGGCGCTGGTCGCCGACGGATCGCTGCCCGGGATGCTGATGTCGGTGCGAGACCGGAACGGGCGGGTGACGAACTACACCGCCGGGGTGGGTGATGTCCGGACGAAGTCGAAGGTGCCGACGGACGGTTACGTCCGGATCGCCAGCATCACGAAGATGTTCACCGCTGTGGCGACCCTGCAGTTGGCCGACGAGGGCAAGCTCGCGCTGGACGACACGGTGGAGAAGTTCCTGCCGGGCGTGGTGCGGGGCACCGGCGACGGTGCGGCGATCGACGGTCGGACGATCACGATCAGGCAATTGCTGAACCACACCAGTGGGATGCCCACCGGAGTCCCCTTCATGTCCAACGGGATCCTGCCGGTCAAGGACCGCTACTTCGAGACTCGCGAGATGTTGGACGCGGCGCTGGCGCAAGCACCGACGTTCGCTCCGGGACAGGACAGGGTGTGGGCGTACAGCAACACCGGCTACATGCTGCTGGGCCTGGTGGCGCAAAGAGCGGCGGGACGGCCCTTCGCCGAGGTGGTCACGGACAGGATCATCAACCGGATCGGGCTGAAGGAGACGTACTACCCGGGTCCGGGCGACCGGGACATCCGTGCCCCGCACCCCCAGGGTTACCTGTTTCCCAAGGGCGACAAGGGTGAGCCGATCGCCGGTGATCTGATCGACATCACCCGGTTCGACCCGTCGATCGCCGGTGCCGCGGGGCAGATGATCGCCACCCCGAGTGACTTGAACAAGTTCCTGGTGGCCCTGCAGGACGGTCAACTGCTCAAGCCCGCTCGGCTGGCGGAGATGCGTCAGACCGTGGACGCGCCCGGCCTCTTCGAGGGTTGGCGCTACGGTCTGGGCGTCATCGAGATGAAGCTCAGCTGCGGGATCACCGCGTACGGCCACGGCGGCGACGCCGACGGCTTCCAGACCCGCGCCGCCATCACCCCCGACGGCCGGGCAGTCGCCGTCGCCGGGACGAATGACGAAGTCCACCAGTACGAGGTCATCGCCCTCTTCGACAAGGCCCTGTGTGCCACGAAGTAGGAACCGTCGTGCTCAATCCGCTCACAGGTCGGTGCGGTGGACGCACCACCGCACCGACATGTGAGACTTCGTCGAATCAGGCAGGGCCGCAGACTCAGCCCTTGCCACTGACCGGATCTCGTCCAGCAGACAATCCGCACCGCAGTCGCCTCCGAAACGCACAGACCGCACCACATCAACGAACTGCGCTGAACAACCAGCAATCCATGCCAAACTGCGGCGAAGTGCAGCCAACAAAGCTGAGCCTCACTCTGCCAGTGCTGTTCCACAAGTGCTCTGACCGGCGCAAACAGGGAACCGGCACGTCAGCCGGGGCTGTTCACCGCCGTTCGAAGCCGTCGCACGTCGTTCAACCCCATCGCCTGCTCCAGATCTGCTCCAACACAGCGGTGTGAACGACAGTGGCCTTCACCCAACCCGGGCCCCGACTCGCGACGAACTGCGCTCAGTCGTCCTCCGCCACCTCATCATCGACCACCTCGGCGCCGTTCCACACGAACCGGGCCGTGGTGACGGCGTCGTCGTCGCCCCCGCTGATCAACTGGTGGATCGCGATCCCGTCCAACTCGCGATAGGTGCACCACTCGTGGTCGGAGGTGAGGACCAGGTCGAGGTCCAGCGCCGACAGCAGTGCGAACACCTGACCGCGGTTGACGCTGTCGACGCCGACGAAGACCTCGTCGAGCAGGATGACCCGAGGTGCTCCGGCAACGGCCTGGTAGTGGGCGGCCACGGCGGCGAACAGCGGCAGGTGCAGCGCGATCGCTTTCTCCCCGCCCGACAGCGCACCGTGGAGCTTCTTGGTCAGGGGCTGCCAGCCGGTCCCGTTCATGCGGTCGACCTTCACCACGAACCTGTGCCAGGCGGTGTAGTCGAACACCTGCCCCAGCTGCTGCTCCCAGTTGGTGGCCGTCTCGTCGCCCTTGGCCTGCTCGACCCGGTCTCGGAAGAACCGGTGCAGCGACTCGCGGTCCTCCTCGGTCAACCGCACCGGGTCCTTGAGCAGGAGGTCACGCGCCGCTTTCGTGCCCGCTGGCAGCTCGGGCGAGACCTCCCACACCAACCGCACCGCCACCTTGGAGGCGGTGCGCACGCGCTCCAAGCGGGCGTTCATGCCGTCGACCAGGTCGTGCGCCTGCCGTATCCGGGCGGCGAGGTGGCGGCGCGTGTCCCCCGTGAGGGTCCGGTCGAACAGCTCGCGCTCCTGCGCGGTGATGTCCTCCCTGCTGCGTTCCGCTTCGGACCGCAGCAGGTCGAACAGCGCCGAAGCACCGATCCTCACCCCGTCCACCATCGCGGAGAAGACCTGGACGTCCTCGTCGGAGTCGAGCTCGAGGTCGGCCCGACCACCCAGCACCTCGCGGGAGGCGTGCACCTCCTCCGCCAACCGGTGTGCGGCGTCGCCGAGGTTCTTCGGCGAGTGGGCCAGCGTCGGCCACGTGGCAGCGATCGACCTCGCCGCGTCGAGCGCTGCCCGGACACCGCTCGACGCCGTCAGCACCTGCCTGAACGCGGCGAGGTCGTCCAGACCGCTGTCGGCGGGCAGGCTGCCGTCCGCCAAGTGCCGAAACCGCGCTGCGGCCTGGTCGCGCACCTCGGTGGCGCGGTCGCGGTCACGCGCGTCGGTAGCCCGCTGGGCAGTCAGTTCTCCCAGGCGCACGGCCAGGGTGCCGATCTCGTTCTGGTTGGCACGCGCCTCCCGCCTGACCGAACCCAACTGCTCGCGCAGCGCGGCGAGTTCGTCCAGCACCTGCCGGTAGTCGACGCCGATGGTGCCCTCCACGGCGTCCAGCTCGCTGTCGAGCCCGCGGGCCACGGCTTCAGCGTCGTCCGCCTCGTCCTCGCGCTGTTCCGCGGCGAGCCGGGACCGCTGGGCATGCTCAGCGGTCCGGTCCGCTTCCCGACGTGCCGTGAGCAGGGCGGCGTGCTCGTCGATCCAGGCGTCGGATGCGGTCCGGAAGGCGTCCAGGGCGGCCACGACGGCGGTGAGCGCGTTCCGCTCGGTAGGCAGGCCGTGTTCGGCTGCCGTCGTGGTCAACGCGCGCAGGGCGCGGTCCACACGCTGCTCGCTCTTCGCCAAGCCGTCCAGTGACCGCCGAACCACGCCGTCGGCGCTCGAGACAGCCGAGTCGGCTCTGGTCAGGGCCTCCAGCGCCGCGTTCGCGTCGGCGTGGTCGGGCCGAGCGCGCCGGTCGGCCTCGACGTCGGACCTGCGTCCGGCCAGCGACCGCAAGGCGGCCGCATGCGTCTCGATCAGCTCCTCCGACGCGGCAATCCGCTCACGCAGTTCGGTCAATCGGCGCTGCCGGGCCCGTTGCCTGGCGAGCGCGCCGATGTGCGAGGCCTCGTCCTTGTGCCAAGTGCCGCGCAGGTTGCCCATGCGCCAACCACCGTCGGCTCCGATGGCGACCGGGTGCGCTCCGGGCAGACTCTCCCCGTAGGCCACGCCACCGAGCAGGCGGGCGACGACGTCGGCGGCCACGGGCGCGTCGCCCTCCGGTACGAGGACGTCGGTTAGTGAGCGACCCGGTGCCGGCGGCACGGCACCGGGCACGGCGAACGTGTCGTGCCCGGCGACCACGCCGTCGTGGCCGACCCAGGCGTCCAGTAGCCCGGACGCCTGGAGCGCGGCCTCCACCGAAGCGCGGACGTCGTCGGGCACCGCGTCGGCGAAGCGGACCAGGCGCCACAGCGGCGCACCGGTCATGGCCCCTCGGTCCGCGGTGCGCGTGTGCGGCGGCTGGGGAGGCAGGTCCTCCTCGGTCAGCAGTCGCCGGACCTCGTCGCGCAGGGCATCCCGATCGCGCTCGGCGGTCTCCAGCGCTGTCCCGACCAGGGTCTCTTCCCGGGTGATGGCGCCCAGCACGCGGCTCGCGGCAGAATCGACCTCGGTCAGCACGGCGGTCTCCGACGCCGCGAGGTCCGCCAGTGCCGCGGGGTCGGCGAAGGTCAGCTCACGGCAGCCCGTCGTCCACGCCAGGATCGCGGCCCGGAGCTCCGCGAGCGCCGCCTCGCGCCGGTCGGCGATCTCGGCCCGCCGTTCGGTGACCTCCGCCAGGGCTTCCCGTGCCTCGTCGAGCGCGTGTTCCGCGTCCCGTCTGCTGTTGACCGCCACCTCGTGCTCGTTCAGGGCGGCGCGCACGGCCTCGACCTGCTCGGCACGCGCCTGAACCGCGGCGCGCAGCAGAGCCCGGGACCGCGAGGGGTCGGCGAGGACGCGGGCGATCTCGGCGTGCACCGAGGCGAGACCGACACGGGTGGCTGCGGTCGAGGCGCCGTCGGCCAGCGCTCGCGCGGTTGCGGCCCGTGCCTCCGCGTGCCGGGCAGCGGCGTCGGCCGCTTCCGCGTCGGTCCGGGCGACCTGGCGGTGGCGAGTCGCGTCGACGCGCCTCTTCCCGGCGGTCGCACGAGCCTCGCGCACGCGAGTCCGCAGCCGGTCGAGCTGTTCACCCTTCCGGTACGCCTCGCTGCCGGTCAGGCCCTGGATGCGCCCTTCCGTCTCGACGATGCGCTGCTCCAGCAGCTCGCCGCGTTCTTCGGCCTCTTGTTTGCGCTGCGCGGCGCGGCGGTGCTCGTCTTCCGAGAGTTTCGCGGCGTCCGCCAGGTTGCCCAGTTCCGTGGTGGCGGAGATCAGCTTCGCCGCTGCGGCCCGTAGCACGCGCTGCGCGTACGCGCGTTGCCTGGTTTTGAGGTGCTGTGCGGCCTCCACCTCCGCGTCGAGGCGTTTGAGCTGTTCACGCTGCCGGTCCAAGCGCTCGAAGCCCTCCGCGAGGTCGCTGATCTCCGCCTCGCCCAGTGGCGGCAGCGCCTTGGACAGCAACGTGGACAGCAGCCCGGGGTCGAGCCGCTGGGAGAGCTTCGGCGTGCGGAGTTGGAGCAGGGCCGTGATGAGCGCGTCGTAGCGCTGCTCGCTCAAGCCGGGGAACAGGGTCGAGCGCACGGCCGCCCGGTAGTCGGCCGCGTTCTGGTGGAGCGTGCCCCGGTCACCGAGCGCGGCTTCCAGGGCCTTGGTGGTGAGGGGCGCGCTGTTCGGGTCGGCGAGGGTGAGGCCACCCGGCACGCCGATGCGCTGCCCGGTGGTGAAGTAATCAGGGTGCACCGCGGTGGTGTGCTTGGTCGCGGCCAGCCGCGCGCCGCACGAGAACCACTTGTCCGGCGTGCCGTCCGCACCGGGGAAGCGGAACTCCAGCCACACGTACCCGACTCTCGTGGTGCCGGTCGCCCCTTCCCCCATCAGGTTCCAGTGCATGGTGCGCTCGGACGTGCCGAACGTGGAGAGCCGGTTGGCGCGCAGGTTGGCGTCGAACAGGAACGGCAGGAGCAGTTCCAGCGCCTTCGACTTGCCGGTGCCGTTGGGGCCGCGCAGCAACAACCGTCCCTTGTGGAACCTGAAGACCTCGTCGTAGTAGCGCCACACGTTCAGGATCCCGGCGCGTTCGGGCACCCACCTGACCACCGTCTCCGGCGCGGCACCGCTCTCCGTGCGTGGCAGCTCGGTCACCGTCATGAGTCGTCCTCGACGTCGTCGGCACTCGTTCGGGTCACCGCGTAGCGGGTGGCGGCGGGCCGGGCACGCACGACACCGCTGTCGAGCCGGACGAGGCCGAACTCCCTGAGCACGTCCAGCGCGTCGGCGACCAGCCGCGTGGCACCGTCCTCGCCGCGGTAGCCCTTGGCCCACTTGGGGAAGCGGCCGAGCAGTGCGTCCGCCTCGGCGCGCAGCTGCTCGACCGCGACCGGTCCGGGTGCGGACGTGATCACGTCCAGGAGCAGCAGGGCGGCGACCTTGGCGTTGCCGGCGTCGTCGGGGAACCGACTGTCCGTGGCCACGCCGTCCGGGTCGATCAACATGACGCCTTCGGCACGTTCCTCCACCAGCAACCCCGCTTGGTCGGCGGCCCGGCGCAGGAGCTGCCCGCCGGTCGGTGACTCCAGGTAAGCCAGTTCCGCGGGGGTCAGGTCGTCGCGGTGCACGACCGGGTCGTCGACCAGCTTGCGGAACACCGAGTGCCGCAGCCAGAGGTTGCGCTGGACCTCGGACACCGGCTCGTCGGCATCGCCGTAACGCCGTTCGCGGGACAGCCGGGTCAGCAGCTCGGTGAAGCGCAGCGGCACCTCGTCGGCAGGGACCGCGACCTGTGAGGCACCGACCGGTGCCGCCAGCAGGCGCATGAGCAGCGTCGCGTCGACCCGGTAGAGGACTTTCGCGTCGGCGGAGTCCACGAACGACTCCGTGGCGCCGTCCACCACTTCGACCGCACCGACCGACTCCAGCAGTCGCAGCGCGTCGACGAACGCCATCCGCTCGGCGCGGCTGGACGTGTCGAACGGCGGCAACACCGGGTCCACGGCCGACGCCTGGACAACGCGGTCCGCCAGCAATCCGACCGTGGTCACCGGCACCCCCAGCAGCTCGGCGGCCACCACGCACAGCAGGGTGTACCGGCGGCGGTCGAACGGCGCCCGCCCCGTGCGGTGCCGTCGCGCCGGGCGGGTGGGGTCGATGGCGACCCGGACCTTGGCCAACCGCGCGTACCCCAGGCGGGGTTCGACGATCAGCGACCACCCGCAGTAGTAGTCGAACCACTTCTCGACGGGTTCGCGCCGCCTGCGCACGAGGTCGAAGGCCTCCGGTGCGGCCCTGGCGCCGATCAGCGGTGTCGCCAGCAGCAAGCGGATCGCCCGCGCGACCTCCTCGCGCTCCGCGATGACCAGCTGGTTCGCCAGGTTGCTCATCCGGTCGCCACTCCTTCGGTCGCCCCCTGCGGCCGCCGTGCCGCGCGACCACCCGGCGTGCGGATCTCGACGTCGTAGTCCGGGCCGGTGAACACGCCGCGCGACGTCCTGAGCACCGCCTGCTCGCGGTGCGCCTCCGGCGGCTTCAACAGGATCTCCACCCGCCCGTCGCCCGTGGTGGCCCGGTGGACGCCGTGCCGGTCCGGTGCCACGGCCAACGCCCGCCCGAGCAGGTCGAGCAGCCGTTCGAGCACCTCGTGGTCCAACCGACCGAACTGCGACAACCTCATGCCACCACCGGTGTCCAACCGGTCCCACGCGGCCTTCAGCGCGGCCCGCTCCGCACGAGCCGACTCGGCACGCGCCGCCTTGACCGCGGCCACGTCGCGCACCCGCCCGGTGCGGCTGAACCGCTCGGTCCGCCCCGCGCTGCGCAGCAACGCCGACACCTCCACCGGTGGCGCGTCGACCCACCGGGCGGACGACGCCACGAGTTCCGGGTCGGGGTGTGCGAGGTGCGCGTGCCGGGCCGAGCCGAGCCCGAAGGCGGTCGACCACAGCAGGTGCAGGTCCTCCTCGGTCGGTGCGACCGCGAACCAGCGCGCCAGCTCGCGGAAGTCGGCCGCCGCGCTGGTCGACCTGCGCCTGGACTCGGTGATCCGGTCGAGCACCTGCAACAAGGCGATGATCGCGCGCCTGGCGACCACGAACAGCTGCTGAACCCTGGGCGTGCCGCCGTCCACCGGCAGGAACCACGCACGCAGCCCTTCCCACCTGGCCCGGCGCAGCTCCAACCACGCCACCGCCGGATCCCCGCCCGCGGTGGGCGGGAGTTCGGCTCCCGCCAGCGCGCGGTGGTGCAGGAGGGCCACTCCCCGGGCCTCGACCAACTCGACCCGGTTGGCGATCGCGTGCGCCCGCTGCTCCAGGTGCGTGGTGAACTCCTGGAGGTACGCCACGGTCGCCGACTTGACCTCGCGGAACGTCTCCTGGTCGGCTCCCTCGGCGCGCAGCAGGCGCTGCAGCTCGCCGTTGAACTGCTTGGTGTTGCCCCGCAACGCCTCCAGGTGCCCCTCCAGCTCGACCAGCGTGCCGAAGACCCGGCGATCCGGCACACCGGGATCGCCCAGCTGCGCGACCAGCTCACCGAGCCGGTCGGCGATCGCGTCGAGCACCGCCGTCTGGAGTGCGCCCGTCGAGGCCAGCACGCCCATCGCGTGCACCACACCGGCGAGGGCGGCTTCACCCCGCTTGGTCAAGGAGTACTGGAGGTTGCGCCGCTCGTACTCGTCGGCGGTCCGGTAGTTCTCGGCGTGGTTCTGGGTGACGTCGAGCAGTCGCCAGTCGCGCAGGCTCCCCAGCGCTTCGGTCAGGTCCTTGTCGTCCAGCGGGTCGAGCCACCCCACCGAGCGGAGCCGCGCTCGCACGTCGTCCAGCCCGAGAGCGGTCTCCAACCGCTCGTTGGCCTCACCGAACGCGTGCAGGATCACCACGTACAGCTCGGCCCGCTCGCCCGTGGTGAACCGGAACATCTCCGGCGGCACGCGCATGGCGTCCAAGAGCACCCTCCTCCCACCGGGCGAGCACGCTACGGCAGACCGCCGACATCCCGTCCGCAATCGTCGAGTTCGTCCAACAGCCGCGCGGTGACCCGTTCCTCCGGGACCGCCAGCCCGTGCTCGCGCATCGCGTCCGCCAGCCCGCCGTCCCACGGCGCCTCGGTGACCCGCCCCACCGATGTGCCGGCGCGTGCGCTGCCCAGCGCCAGCAGGTAGTCGTCGGTGGCCATGCGCCACGGCACGGCGCCGGTGCGCGCCACCACGTGCGCGGCGATCCGCACACCCTCGCCGTCGAAGTCCCCGTGGTAGTGGAGGGTCGCCCCGGCCGTGGTCAGGCCACGCAGGAGCACGATCACCGCGCTGTTGGGCCAACCCGACGTGCACACCGCCGGCGGGCACGAAGCCCCGAACCGGGCCACCGCCACCGCGAGCACGCTCGGGTTCTCGAACACCCACACGTCCTCAGGTGTCCCGACGAACGAGGTCGCCCGGACCTGCGCCAGCGTCAGGGCCGCGACGTGCCCCGCATCGGCGCACACGCGCAGCACACCGCCTCCGACACCACCCAACCGCAGGCCGGCGGCCAGGACGACCGAGGACAACTCGTCCTCGACCACCCCCGCTCGCTCCCACAGCGCCCGCCGCTCCTGCGCGTCTCCCGGCAGGTCGACGCCGTAGAGCGCCGCCAGCGCCCGCAGGACCAACCCGGCGCACCGCGTTCCCTCGTCCAGTGCGTGCGGATCGCCGAGGACGGCCTCCGCCAGCACCGGCAGCGGCACACCGGTCGCGGGCAACGCGGCGACGACCCGCAGAGCCCGGTCGAGCCCGTCCCGCGTGCGCTCAACGGAGCCACCGACGAGCCCGGCCCGCCGAACAGCGTCCACCCACTCCAGCAACGCCGGCTGTGCCGTCACCACGGGGTGCCGGGTCGCCCACTCCCAGAGCTCGGCCCGCGCCACGTCTGCGAGCGCCCGCCGCGCGGCCCGGTCGTCCAGTGGTCCCAGCAGCGCCGCGACCACTTCGCGCACGCCTGCCCCCACGGACGAGACCAGCAACTCGTCGAGCGCGGCCACCGACACCATCGCGTACTCACCCGGCAGGCGCTCGTCCCCCAGCAGGTCAGCCACGGCCGATCGCTGCTCGTCATCGAGAGGGCCCACCCTCACCCGGCGGACCTGCCGCCCCGACGACAACCGGTCGTGCACAGCCCGCCACAAGGGCCGCAGGGCGACGGAATCGAGCCCGTTCAACGAACGCACGACCCCAACCCTGTCAGAGCCCACCTCCGCGGACTCCGGCCGGGATGACGTGCCCCAGCTTGAGCAGGGCCTTGCGGAACTTCAGCTCCTGGTCCGGCCGGACGGCGAGGTGGCGGTCACCGATCGGACGGCACAGCGCGCGAATCGCGCGGTCGCGCGTGATCAACGCGGCGAGCGCGGGATCGGCGCACTCGATGACGCGGACGTGGCCGAGATCGGTCAGCTGCGAGCTCCGCCGCTCGACGTCCGCGACCAGCGTGCGCAACGCGTCGGGCAGGTCGTGCTCGGTCCGCTCGGCGAGGAAGTCGACGAATTCGGCGAGGTCGCGACCGTTGTCGAGCGCCATGAGCAGGCTGGCCGCCGACACCGTCCAGACGCGGTCGGCGGTCTGCTCCGCGTGGGCGGACAGGACGAGCCGGTCCGCGGCGCCGATGTCGCCCATGGCGACGACGTCGAGGTTGGGCAGCACCTTCAGCGGCCGGGTCCCGGCGGTCCGGGGCTGAGGCGGTTGGTACGCATCGGTCAGGCCGAGGGCGTAGGAGCCCAGCGCGGTGAGCCTGATCGCCACGAGCCCGTCGTAGCGGCTCAACGCCTCCAGGTCGTCACCACCCCAGTTGTCGACGTAGTCGTCGCGCGCACCGCGTGGGTCGACGTAGTCGAGGTCGATCAACCCGAGCGTGCCCGCGTACTCGAACAACACGGCCAGGGTGTAGCGACCTTCGAGGAGGTCCCAGTCGTGGTGCTCCGCGTAGCCGAGGCTGCCGTACTCCGGGTCGACGAGGTAGAGCTTCCACAGCGCCATGTCGGTGCGGGCGATGGTGGGGCTCATGTTGCCGCGCCGCATGGTGGTGAACAGGGAGTCCACGTCGACCCACTTGTCCGGCGGACAGGTGGCCAGCGCCGCGGCGACCGCCTGCCGCCGGGTCTTGGCCGCGGTGAGCACGTTGCGGGCTTGCTGACCCTTGATCTGCTCGACCCGGCTGAACTCGTCGATCACCGCGTGGGTGAGCCAGCGCCGCCACAAGCCGCGAATGGCCTCGGCAGACGGTTTCCCGAGCACCGCACGGCCTTTCGTGGTCAACCGGAGGCGGGTGCCGTCGAGCGAGGCGAGGCCACCGGCCTGGAGCAACAGCGGCCACGCGAACGCCGCGATGGGCTCCTCGGGGTAGAAGTCGCCGTTCACCAGGTGCGCGCCGACGGTGCGCACAGTCGCGGCGGACGGGCGACTGGTCTTGTCGCTGCACCGCACCTCCCCGGCCGCGCAGAGTTCGAGCACGGCGCGCAGGTTGGCCAGTGCTTCCTCCTCGGTGAACCTCACCTGCTCCGGAGAGGAGTCCACCGGGTTCACGTCCCCCTCGCCCAGCGGCGGTAGGCGTCGAGCCACTGCGTGCCTTCCAACGGTGGGGCAGGCAGCGGCAGGTCCAGGACGGGGATGCGCTGCTTCGACTTCCCGCGCACACAGACAGCCACGATCTGCTCGTCATCGGTGAGGTCCACACCCGTCACGGTCACGTCGACGCCCAGGACCACAGTCTGGAACGGCACGGCGAGGTGCTCCTCGAGCATGGCGTGGAAGCCCGTGACGCACTCGCTGTCGTTATAACAATCGACAGTTGCTTCCTCGATCAGCGCGTCCAGCGCCACCCGGTTCGATCGGCTCACGCCGCGAGATTCTCACATTCGGCGACGGGACTCCCACGAGGAGCGGCAACCGCGCGGGCCATGAGCACCGCTCACGATCATGGGGCCCATCCGGAGCGAACTTTCCTATGCTGCCGTCATGGCATATCGGGAGGTGCATGGGTGGTAACTGGTGGCGATGATTGAGCGATCAGCGGGTTCGGCCGTTGCGCCCGCCCGCGGGAGGAGATCGCATGCAGGACCCACCGGAGTCGATGGAGACCACCGGGCCTGAGGAGAACCGCCGGAGTGATACCACCGACTCACCTGTTGTGGACGATCCGACGTCCGACTCGAAGACGACGGTCCTGGTGGAGGTGCTCCCAGGGGTGGCTGTCGTCGCCGGTGAGGTCCCCCGGAGCTGAAGCCCGATTTGATCGACTTCGGGATCGTGCCGGCTGCCGACCGCAAGCAGATCTCAGCGATCCTCGCCTCGATAGGGAACGCGGCGACCGCGGTCGGCAATCTCGGAAACGCGTTCGCCGGCGTGCAGGGGCTCTACAGGATCGGCGGCACGACACAAGCCCTGCTGAACAACGGCGCGACGCTCGCCGTCAAGGACGGTGGGAACCTCGGAGCGGTAATGGCTCGCGGCCACATCGTGCATCAGGCCCGCTTCTACCCCATGACCGCGGTGAGCAAGGCACAGATCGCGGCCTCGGTCGGGCCGGCGCTGGCCATGGTCGCCCTCCAGATGATGCTGAGTGAGCTCTCGGGCCTCGTCAGGACCGGCCTCGCGGTGACGAATCAGGTCCTCACCACCATCCGCAAGGAACAGCGGGCCGAACTGACGGGGCTCGTCGCCGTCATCGATCGCGCGGTCGACCAGGCGCGAGAGATCGAGTTGTCCCGACGTCCTTGTGGGAGAACATCGCGGGCAGTGGAGCGCTGCTGCAGAAGCAGCTCGATCTCTACCAGGGGAACGTCCGCGACCACGTCAGGCAGATCGGTCGGGTCGAAGCACGCAGCCACCGCGAGTACCTGCAGACGAACGCCGAGGCGATTGCCTTCGACGTCCACGCGCTTCTGTCCTCCCTCAACGCATGGACCGGGTACCACGCGCTTCGCGCCGCAAGGGCGAGAGCCGCTGGACGCGAAGACGCTGCCGAGGCGCACTACGCCGAGGTCATCGCACGCGACACCCGCGCGGAGTTCGACTCCACCCTCACCGAGACGACGAACCTCGTCGACGCGCTGACGCGCGAGCTGCGGATCACCGCCGAGCTCCGCGCCCCCGACGCATGGCCGCTGCCGGGGATGCGGAAGGACGTCAAAGCAGCCCGCGAAGCCTCCGCCCGGCTTCTGGAGGCGATCGAGCCTCTTGCCGACACCCTCCACCCTCCGGTCTCTCCACTCGAGGCTCCAGGCGTCGTCTGCGCACCCGAATCGCTGGATCCACAGCCGTACCTTCGCATTCTGCGATGGCACTTCGAGGACGGTGAGACCCTCCGTGTCCTCGGCTTCCCCGACCAGCCCGATACCCTCGATCCCATTTCCGCGATGGTCGGCGGAGCGATGGAGATGTTGACCTCAGCGAAGGTTAAGGCTCCGACAAAGACACTGGTCGCCGTCACGGATCGCCGCATCATCACAGCGAAGACGAATGCATTCCTCGAGCAAGCCGAGATCCGCCAAGACATCCCGATCGACCAGGTGCGATACGTCCGAGCAACAACCACCCAGGACAAAAGCCCGCGCTTGGCGATCGACCTCATCACGCGCGATGAGAGCATCCGGTGGCTCTTCCACACCGACATCGACAACACTCAAGTGGATGCGCTCGCCGCAGTACTTGCCGAGTCGATGACGATCCCGAAAACTGAACGCGACGAACTCCAACGGCGCCGCTACCTCTCCATTGAGGCCGACGAGAAGAGCGAAAACCCCGGCACGACGTCTACCGAATGAACTGGATCCCAGGCCACGACCTGACCACCGCCCAGCAAATCATGGTGCGCAGTTCAGAACGCCAACCAAACCTAGTCCCGCCAGACGATCCACGTCGCAGTCACACCCGAGACAGACGAACCGCACCACATCAAGGAACTGCGCCCAACAACCGCCAGTGCATGCCAACTGCGGCGAAGTGCACCCAACAAGCTAGAGCCTCACTCTGCCAGCATGGTCCGGCCGTTTCCCTGACCAGCGCAAACAGCGAACCAGCATGTCAGCCGGTGCCGTTCACCGCCGTTCGAAGCCGTAGCACGCCGTTCAGCTCTTTCGCCTGCTCCAGATTTGCTCCACACACCGCGGTGTGAACGACGCCAACAGTGCCGATCTCAACCGCTGAACACACGGTCCCCACGAGCAGTGTGGAACTCGATCCGTGTCTGCAGCGCTGCCAACCGCTCCGACAACCACTCACCGCGCTCATGCCACGCTGCCGTCGTCACCTCGTCCGGAAAGCCAGAGCCCATGGGGTCATCCGGGTCGTAGACAGCTTGGAATTCGTCGTCCCAGGCATCGATAGCCGCGACGAGATCGGCAGGCACGTCGAAGTCGCCTGCCAGCCGCTCAGTCGAGTAGTTCGCCGGGATGGGATCGCCGTCCTTGCGCACCCACAGCGGGGCGGTGCCACACTCGGGTGCCAACCGGACCGAGATCACGCCGTTCATCGTCACCATCCTCGATAGTTCGCATTGGCCTCGGCACGCGGGTCGCGCCGCGCTCCATCGAACGGGCTGTCGGCCGCGCCAGCTGGCTCAGGGGAGTTTCGGATTCGTCGGCAAACCAGATCACGTCCTGACCCGAGCCGAGGATC
This sequence comes from Actinosynnema sp. NPDC050801, assembly GCF_040673975.1. Lineage (NCBI taxonomy): Bacteria > Bacillati > Actinomycetota > Actinomycetes > Pseudonocardiales > Pseudonocardiaceae > Actinosynnema > Actinosynnema sp. NPDC050801. The sequence goes on from NZ_JBFAQZ010000024.1 coordinate 61,746, forward strand.
TCTTACCCGCGGCCACACCTCGGCACGCCAGGCGGAGCGCACCTCTTCATCGGACTCGATCCCCCGGCCGGTTGGCACCTGCCGGGACCAGCCGATCTGCTCGAGCAGCCGCCACACCGCGTCCGGCGCGGCATAGATCCCTTGGACGCCCTCTGTCGCAGCCAGCCAACTGCTCCCGCCCTCGACGTTTCCACTCGGTCAGCACCCAGCACATCATCGCGCTTCCGATGAATTACAACCGTGCAATTCCGGCACTACTATCACACCACACATCTGCAATCAATAGAGCAAAAGAGGTAACCGCTTCCGAGGGCCGCCACACTCGGAAGTGAGCAATCTTGCGGACCAGGTGTCGCCCATTAGACGGATGCGCACGCCTGGCACCGAGTTTCAGACTGATCGTTATGGCCAAAGTAGGACGTAAACGCAGCGAAGCCGGGGAAGCGATCACAAGAAGACCGCAGGAACGCTCCAGAAACGACGACCTCTCGCAGCCGGAAGTAAAGCTTCTGCTACGTCGGATAACCAGTCAGGACAGGGTTCGCAGCGAAGCAACGCTACAGGCTGATATTCGACAGTTACTACTGACGGCAAATTTCGGTCTCACTGACCAGGATCTTGACGTCGACCTGGAGACAGCAGTAGGTGGCGGCAGAAGAATAGACATAGAAATTGGTTGCACAGTAATCGAAGTCAAGAGGAGTATTACTCGCCCCGCAGCAGTGAAGAACGCCGTGCAGCAGCTGACCGGATACGTGCGGGCACGAACCGAAAGTACCGGCCAACCTTACCTGGGCATTCTAACCGATGGCACCCGGTGGACGGCATACCACTTAGTGTCAGGGAATCTGATCGAAATCACCAGACACACTGTTACAGCAGCGCGACCGAGCGCTGTAGAATTTTTCATCTGGCTTGAAGGCGTGCTTGCCACTAGGAGAGGTATAACGCCAACGCCGTCCGAAATCGCACGCCGCCTCGGTGCCGACAGCTCGTCGCACGCAGTCGACCGCGCAGCCCTAGCTGCCTTGTACGCCGAACATGCACAGACCCCGACGGTAGCGATCAAAAGACAACTCTGGGCACAACTGCTCCGAAGTGCACTCGGCACCCAGTTCATCGATGACGATGATCTTTTCATCGAACACACCTTGCTGATGAATACCGCAGACGTGATTGCCCATCTAGTAGCAGGACTTGACGTACTTGATCTCGAACCCGCTACCATCCTCAGTGGCCAACGTTTTGATCGGGCGCAGATCCTCGGCGTCGTAGAACCGGACTTCTTCGACTGGACAATCGAGGTTCCTGGCGGTGGCCCTTTTATTCGAAGTTTAGCGCGTCGGGTAGCGAGGTTCGATTGGTCACAAGTCGAGCACGATATCCTCAAAATACTCTACGAGTCTATAATCGGACGTGATACACGCAAACGAATGGGCGAGTACTACACGCCCGATTGGCTGGCCGAACAAATTGTTGAAAGATGCGTTCAGCGACCTCTTCACCAACGCGTGCTAGATCCTGCTTGCGGTTCGGGAACTTTCCTGTTCCATGCCGTCCGGAAATATCTAACCGCAGCGGAACTACAGGGGATTCCGCTGGCAACGGCTCTCGCGAGCCTATCGTCGCAGGTTGTCGGGATCGATCTGCATCCAGTGGCAGTCGCCCTCGCGCGCGTGACCTACTTGCTAGCAATTGGACACGAACGTCTGACCAGTTCGGACCGAGGTCCGATCACAATTCCCGTCTACCTCGGAGATAGCATGCAGTGGCGCGAAAGGCTGGACCTGTTCACCGAGGAGCACCTGAAGATTAGCGCAGGCTACGGCGAGTCCCTATATGAAGATGTTCTGCGGTTCCCGGAGAAACTCCTGACCGATGCCGCACACTTTGATCGACTGGTGTCCGGGTTGGCCAGCCTTGCAGCCAAGCCACGTGATCCCGGCACCGTGCCATCGCTTACCGCACTTTTTCGACGACTCGCGGTTGCGCCGGAGGATCGGCGGATTATTACGGCGACTTTCGCTGTGATGTGTCGCCTGCACGACGAAGACCGTAACCATATCTGGAATTATTACATCAGGAATCTGGCTCGACCAGTTTGGCTGGCGATGCTGGACAACCGTGTCGATGTCCTTGTGGGCAACCCACCGTGGCTCTCGTACCGAAACATGCCTCCGGAAATGCAGACGCTCTTCCAGCAACTCTCCAAAGAGCGCGGCCTATGGCATGGCAAGCAAGTTGCAACACACCAGGATTTGTCGGCACTATTCGTTGCCCGCACTGTACAGCAGTACCTGAAGGTGGGTGGGACGTTCGGCTTCGTACTCCCCAACGCCGCGCTCGACCGTGACTACTTCGACGGGTTTCGTTCGGGCTGGTATAAGGATCCAGTAGAACCGACCGCTGTGGCATTCGATACGTCGTGGGATCTTCGCCGACTGCGTCCTCATTTCTTTCCGCGTGGAAGCTGCGTCGTATTAGGTCGTCGCACGAGCTATGCTCGTCGCAAGCCTCTGCCGATGGTCGCGCAGCACTGGTCTGGCACATTGCCTACTACTGGTGAATCCTGGCACACCGTCAAGGAGTATGTAACTCGCGTCGAGGGACGTCTCGCCGGAGGCCATGACGGATCGGTACGGTCACCCTACGCAACTCAGTTCACCCAAGGCGCCACCATAGTGCCCCGAGTGCTTTTTATGGTGGAAATTGATTCACCCGAAAAGCTCGGCCTGGGCAGTGCGCGAAAAGCCGTACACTCCATAACCAGCAGTTACGAAAAACTTCCGTGGCGCAACCTGCGACGCCTGAACGGGGTGGTTGAAACTGAATTCATTCGACCTGTACTACTGGGCGAGAATGTCGTACCCTTTCGAGTCCTTGACACTCGAATTGCGGTGCTCCCCATAATCGAACACTCATTAGCCGACAGTACTGACGACCGCATGGACTTCTACCCAGCCCTCTCTGAGTGGTGGCAGCAAGCGAACGAAATCTGGAAACGTCACAGAAGCAGTGATCGACTCACCTTGGCCGAACGTCTTGACTTCCGCCGAGGAGTGACTAATCAGTTGCCCGTAGCGAAGTTGCGCGTTGTGTACGGGAAATCAGGCATGCACGTGGTTGCGGCACTGGTGGACGATGCACTTTCGATCATAGATCACAAACTCTACTGGGGTTCCGTAGCCACACACGAGGAAGGTCTGTACATCTGCACAATATTGAACAGTCCGGTTGTCACCGAACTAGTGCGGCCTTTGATGTCCTACGGCAAGGACGAACGAGACATCGACAAGCACTTATGGCGATTGCCGATACCTCGGTACAATCCGGAAAGCGCCACCCATCGCAGACTCAGCGAGTTGGGTGCCGAGTTAACCGAAGAGGTAGCCTCGCTGCCGATGGTCGACAGCGGTTTCGTCGCCCTACGTCGACAGGTGCGAAGCTTTCTTGCCAACCACGCTACCGCGAGCGAAATCGACCGGTTGGTTCGCAAGCTACTCGCGTCATGACCGCAAAAGATATTGAGCCGAAAACGATCGTCTTCCTGTAGGTTGATCACTCGTAATCGAGGTCGAGGGTCCGCACCGATTGTCGCCCGCAGAGCGCGAGGTGCTGCGGTTGCGGGTGGTGGCCGCGTTGGAGGCTGGCCGGGTCGAGATGCCGCAGTGTGAATGACGGCAACGATGCCGGACTCAGCCGCCGAATACATGGTCGCCGCAGGCAGCGCGAAACGCGGTCCACACTCGCTGTCAACTGCTCGTCCAGCTCATGCCACGCCGTCGCCACCGCCTCGCCGAGGGAGGCACAAACGGATGGAAATAGAGCTTACTTGCGACTTTCGAAAGATCCACTGGTTCCGTCGGCTGAAGCCGCCATGGTGCCTGCCGGCCGATCGCAAGCTACATGACGGTACGCAGTGGATCATCGTCGTTGCGGTCGTACGACTGCTGCGCCTGTCACCAGGCCAGGGTGCCCAGGATCGCTTCCGTCGGTCGCCGGGCGATCGAGTGGAGTCGTCACCGTCAACAGCAGTGTCGACAGCCACGACGATGTCTGGTCCGGTGTGGCGCGGCCGATGCGTGGGTCTGTGCCAGCGGAGCGAGGCTCTGCATCCAGGTCAGCCGTCAGTCGGCCCGCGTGGCGTGCTGTTCATCGACGGCCTCTTGCTCGATGAGCTCCGCGATGTGGACCGTGTCGTCGACCAGATCGCGGTCAGCACTCTTCGTGGTCGCGGTGACATCGACCGTTTTCAGGTTGTGCTTCTCGCGCAGGAACCGCTCGCGGTAGAGATGTTCGGCGTCACTGGTCAGGTTGGACAGCAGCCGCGCGTTGAGTCCGGCGCCGATCGCTATGCCGAAGACCGGCACGGCCTGTCCGAGCTTCTGCTTCGTCAGCCGCATTGCGAATCGTTCATAGAACGCTTTGACGATCCGCGTGACGCCGTTCTTGTTCAGCTGGGCCCACGTCGCCCTGCGGGCGAGGTCGTTCACAATTTTGTTCAATTGGATGTAGGCGATGCTCTTGCCGGTCTGCTGGGCCATCCCGAAGTTGAGGACACCGAGCGCGAAAACCCTCTCCTGCGGCACCTCGGTGTCGTAGCCGTAGTACGCGGCGGTGTGGGCGATCGCCCTCGTCATCGCACCCAGCACGAGCACGGCATCGGCGGCCATCGCCGCGGCGACCGTGCCCGCACCGGGCGCTGCACCGGCGCCCGCGCCGAAGATACCACCGGCTGTCGCGAGCAACTCGCCGCCGGAGACCGCCAGGCCGGCCCCAGCGCCCTCGATCGTGCTGAAGGCCGTGTAGCTCAGCCCCAGCCGAGGCTTGGCCTTGTCGATGTCGCTCAGGTCGAGTTCGTGGATGTCGCTCAGCTCGCTGACAGCGTGGCCGCGCTTGGCATAGGCCGCGACGACCGCCTTGCGTCGCAGCGTTGCTTCGCTGGCCTTGTTCACCAAGGTCAGCAGTCCGTCGACCGAGTTGCGAACGATCGCGGCCATCTGTTCGGAGCCAGGCACCTGCTCGAACCTCCCCTTGGCGATCTGGCGCCCCTTGGCCAGGCGATCACGAACGCGCTGCGGTAACAGGTGGCGCTCGTCGGCTGCCAACCGCTCAGCGCGCCAGCGCTCGATGTCCTCCCACGCCGCACGCTCATACGGGTTCATCTGCTCGATGCTCACAGCCACCCCTTGGACGACATAGACCGCTCCGCGCGCCGCTGACGAACTCGTCGGAGCATGGTAAGCGGTTCCGCCGCCGACAGCGCCCTGCGTGGCAGTACTGGACTGCTTCGTGCACAGTCTCACCTTCGACGGTTCGCGTCCGCCTCTACCGTTGAATTCATTATCTATCCATTTATTCGGCCGTCGACTCGTCGACTGGTCTGCGCCAAAACCACACCCGGCGGTACGCGATCCGGTAACCTTCGCGTCTTCGGCAACGACATGCCCACCGCACGTGACATGTCGCCGGAGTAAGAGGAAGAGCCGCTCGTGGCCCTCGACAGCCCCAAGCTGCGCGAACTGCTGAAGAACGTCGCCGCAGCCAAAATCCAGTTGCCGGACTTCCAGCGTGAGTGGAAGTGGGACGACGAGCGCATCAGGGCGCTCATCGCGACGGTGACACTGGACTACCCGCTCGGTGTCGTCATGACCCTGGAAACAGGCGGTGCCGCCCAGTTCCGCGCCCGCACGCTCGCCGGTGTCGAGGGCGACGCCGGTGTCGTCCCCGATCTCCTGCTGCTGGACGGTCAGCAACGGCTGACCTCACTGGTCCAGGCCCTGTACCTGAACCGACCCGTGGCTACCGTAGACGCGCGTGACCGCAAGGTCGAGCGCTGGTACTACCTCGACATCGACAAGGCCATCGACCCGGAGGCCGATCGGGACGACGCGGTCGTCTCAGTGCCGGTCGATCGGATGCTAAGGGAGGACTTCGCACGTCGGGTGCGCCTCGACCTGAGCACGAGGGAGGACGAGTGCCGGGAGGGCTACTTCCCGCTCCACCTGGTGTTCGACGACGACGCGGTCAGCGCGTGGCAGAAGTCCTTCGTGAAGTTGGCTGATGTGAACTGGGACCGGTGGACGGCGTTCAACGCCCGGGTCCTCAACAACGTCCGCGAGTGCTTGATCCCGATGATCCGGCTCGACTCCACCACGCCGAACGAAGCGGTTTGCTCCGTGTTCGAGCGGGTCAACACCGGTGGTGTCGCGCTCAACGTCTTCGAACTGCTCACCGCCACGTACGCGGGTGATCGCAACCACGCGGAGGAGTACGGCACGGAGTACGGCCTCCCGGACGTCTGGCGCGGCACCAAGGAGAAGCTCGTCGGCCAGTACCCGGTGCTCGGCCAGGTGGAGAGCGGTCGTGACGAAGGGCTGACCAACGTCGACTTCCTCCAAGCGGTGAGCCTCGTGCTCTCCTTCGAGCGCAAGCAGGCGGGGAAGGCGAACTCGGTCGCCTGCAAGCGGCGTGACCTGCTCGCGCTCCCACTCGCGGACTTCCGGCGGTTGGAGCCCGTCCTGGCGGAGGCCTTCGCCTGGGTCGGGGAGTTCCTCGGCACCCAGGCGATCTTCACGATCAGGGACCTGCCCTACCGCACACAACTCGTGCCGCTGGCCGCGGTCAGGGCGCTGCTCGGGGACCGGGCCGATGAACCCGACGCGGTGGAGCGGCTCACCCGCTGGTTCTGGTGCGGGGTGCTCGGCGAGATGTACGGCGGGTCGGTGGAGAGCCGCTTCACCAGGGACGTCGAGCAACTCGTGGCGTGGATGAACGGTGACCCCGCGGAACCGGACACCGTCGTGGAGGCGGCGTTCCTCGCCGAGCGGCTCAACACCCTCACCACCCGCAACAGCGCCGCCTACAAGGGCCTCCAAGCGCTGATCATCAAGCAGGGCGCGGTGGACTGGCTCCACCCCGAGGAATCACAGATGACCGGACCGTTCGTCATCGGACAGGGTGTGGCGATCCGCCAAGTGTTCCCGGCGGGCTGGGTAACGAGGAACGGGCACCCCAAGGCGCGCGCCGACTCGATCGTGAACAAGACGCCCATGTCGCACCTCGCGAGTCGACGCATGACGGGAGCGCCGTCGACTTACGTCAGCGTGCTGGCCCGGGAGAGCGGGACACCCGACGAGTGGTTCGACGACATCCTCGGCACCCACCTGGTCGACCCCGTCGCACTCAGGGGCGATGACTTCACCACCTTCTACGCCGACCGCTACGAGCGCCTCCTGTCCCTGGTGGAGCGCACGATGGGCAAGCGGGTCGTCCGCCGGGCGGGTGAGACGGCGTGATCGATGGTTTCCGGGCGGTCGAGCCCGCGGCCTTGGTGAAGATGGTAGGGAAGACGATGCCGGCAGGGGAGTTCCTGAACCTGTTCGGCGTTCGGGTGCGCAACCACGACAACGTGGCGCGGATCAGCGAGTGCCTCGCGGAGGCGGAGGTGGGCACCATCCCGTCCTTCACCACCTGCGCCGGCACCGCCGAGCTCCACCTCGTCAAAGCCAAACCGACCGCCGTCTCCGCGGGACGGGACGAGGACGAGCTGTCCCCGACGGCGATGCCGCACCGCGCACTCCAGGTCGGTGACCTGCCCAGTGCGCGCAACGGGGTTGAGTCGGTGTCGTCGGACACCGATCTCGCCGCCGCGACCATGCTGATGAGGGTCAAGAACTACTCGCAGTTGCCGGTCATCAACGGCACGGCCGACCTGCGCGGGGTGCTCACCTGGAGCAGCATCGCCGTCAACCTGGAGACGGGGAAGCAACCGACGCTGAGCAGCGCGATGGTGAAGAACCCGGTGTCGGCCGAAGTGCACCACCAACTGCTCGCCCACCTTCCCTCCATCACCGAGCACGGGTACCTGCTCGTGCGGGCCAACGACGGGAAGTTCTGCGGCATCGTCACCTCCGCGGACGTCAGTGGCCACTTCGAAACCATGGCCAGGCCGTTCTTCCTCGTGGGCGACATCGAAGCGCGGCTGCGCAAGTGCCTCGCCGTCCTGGACGAGGAAGCCGTCAGGGCCGTCCAGAAGTGGAAGACCGGGAAGATCGCCGATCTGACCTTCGGCGAGTACAAGCGCCTCATCGACAACGAGGTCAATTGGAAGCGGATCGGGTGGACGGGGGTGCCGCGTGACCAGTTCGTGCACCGGCTGGACAGGGTGCGCGTGATTCGCAACGAGATCGCCCACTTCCGTCCACAGCCTCTCACCAGCGCCAACTTGGCCACCTTGGAGCAGTTCGCCGGACTGCTCAGGCAGTACGTTCCCTGACCTGCTCCGCGGGCTACCGGATCGCGCAGTCCGCCGCTCCTCGGCGTCGTGGTGGGAACAGCGGTTCCGCGGCCAAGTGGTGCTGCCAGAAGCACCGTCGGCCGATTCGTGGTGGAGAAGTGACAATCTCCTGCGGATAACTTCTCGGCCATCACAGTGGCCCGAACTCGTCCAATAACGATGTTCAGTCCAGTTCGCCCAATCCCTAATTTTGACACACCGAGCTGCCGGCGGGTGGATCGCCCGCCTACATCTCATCTTTGTCCGGACACCGCAGAGCCGAGTGGCGATCGCCAACGACACCGTGCTGTACGTCGCCACATTTGACAGGAGCTGCAACCATGACTGCCATGCCTCACGACGGCGACCACCGCGCCGCCTCAAAGATCTCCTTGTAATCAACTACTCAATGTCGACCTGGAGTTTTACCGCCTCGACTAGAGAGAAGTTCAAATAGCGCTCGCGACGCTCGAAATATTCAAATATTTCATTGGTCTTTGATGTATCTGGTGGACAGGCCGACGTAAGTTGCGCACGTCGTTGCATCACCGTTCCGGTCGGTAGAGTGCGCTTGGGGCAGGGGTAACGCCAGGACGCAGGGGGGCGATCAGCAGATCATGAGCACTATGCCCGCAGAGATTGGCCGCTACACGGTCGAGCGGGAACTCGGCTCAGGCGGCATGGGCGAGGTGTATCTGGCGTTCTCGCCAGCCGGTGACCCGGTGGCGGTGAAGCTGATCAGGGAGGACAGGCTCGACCCGGTCGCACGCAAGCGCTTCGAGCGGGAAGCCGAGATCGCCCGCACGATCGTCGGCACGAACCGAGTGGCCCGTTTCCTGGAGGCCGACCCGTTCGCCGACCGCCCGTGGCTGGCCATGGAGTACATCCCCGGACGGACACTGCAAGCCTATGTCGAGGCGTACTCACCGTTGTCGCCTGCTCTGACATCGAGCTTGGGTGCGTTGCTCGCCGAGGGACTGGCTTCCGTGCACGACGCCAACCTGCTGCACCGCGACCTGAAACCGCAGAACGTGATCATGGGCGCACATGGTCCGATGTTGATCGACTTCGGCCTCGGAGCGTTCCTGGACGCCGGTCACGACTCGCTGTCCCGCGGCGGCATCGTCATCGGCACGGTCCGGTGCATGTCACCTGAGCAGGCGGACGGGGACACCTCGCGGCTCACGACTGCCTCGGACGTGTACGGGCTGGGCGCGGTGCTGTTGTTCGCCGCCACCGGCCACTACCCATATGAGGGTGCGAGTTGGGGAGTGATCCACGCGCAGGTGGTCAATCCGGATCGGCAACCCGATCTGGACGGCTTGCCGCCCGTGTTGTATCCCCTGGTGTCGACGATGCTGGCACACGATCCGGCGGCACGGCCGACGCTCGACGAGGTCACTGACCACTGCACGCGGGTGATGGCGGATGCGTCCCTATCGCCAGCGATGGCTCGCCATGCGTTGATCGACCTGACGACCCGTGACGGGATGGCTGCCGCCCATGTGGCACCGTCGGCGTCGGTGGCACGGCGCCTGTACCAGGCTGCGGTCGACGGCAGCGGATCCGTTGAGGAGAAGGCCGGCAACGAAATCGAGTCGGTCGTCGCCGAGGCCGAGGTCGTGGCGGAGACTGGTAGGTCCAGCGAAGGCGTGCCGTCGACCCCGGTTCGCCGAACGAGGACGCCGGCATCGCGCAAGGTTGCCGACAACCTGCGGCAGCGGTACGCCATGCAGTCCGGCCTCTGACCTGTACAGGCAGCGGTGGCAGGACAACGTGAATGGGAGCGGTACTTGACCGGCATGACGGGGGCCGAGGATGGCCACCAGGAGACGTCTGAGGCGGCCCAGTTCTCACCGGGCGTTCAGGTCCGAGTCCGGGACGAGCAATGGCTGGTGAGGAAGGTCGTCGGCACCCGGTGTGACGGTTGGATGCTGGAGGTGACCGGCGTTTCCCCGTTCGTCCGGGGCACAGAGGCGGTCTTCTACACCAAACTCGATCACGCCAAGGCACTTGACCCGCGTCGGACGCGACTGGTGGCGGACGACTCGCCGAACCACCGACGGGCCCGCCTCCACCTGGAGGCAGCGATCCGGAAAACAGCACTGCCGCAAACCGAGCACGGTCTCGCCTTGGCCGACAGCTTCCTCATGAACCGCCAGACCCACCAGTTGCGACCGGCGGAACTCGCTCTGTCGATGAAGAATCCGCAGCCCCGCGTTCTCATCGCGGATGTCGTTGGTCTGGGCAAGACACTGGAAATCGGCCTGCTGTTGGCTGAGTTGATCCGCCGTGGACGCGGAGAGCGAATCCTGGTTGTTACGCCCGCGCATGTACTGGAGCAGTTCCAGCGCGAATTGTGGACACGATTCTCCCTGCCGCTGGTGCGATTGGACTCCACCGGTATTCAGCGCATCCAGCAGGACATTCCGGCGGGACGCAATCCGTTCGCCTATTTCAAGCGGGCGATCATCTCGGTCGACACGCTGAAGAGCGCCGTGTACGCCTCACACCTGGCCAACACCGACTGGGACGCGGTGGTAATCGACGAGTCGCACAACCTGGTCAATCGCGGCACCCGCAACAACGACCTGGCCCGGCTGCTCGCACGCCGCACGGACGCCCTGATCTTGGCCTCCGCCACCCCGCACAACGGCAATCCGGAATCGTTCGCGGAGCTGATCGCGCTACTGGACGAGGCCGCCATCGCCAACCCGTCCGACTACGAGGTGCGCAACCTCGAGCACCTCTACATCCGGCGAACGAAGACCTCACCCGAGGTTCGCGACTCGCTCAAGGGCGTGTGGGCTGACCGCGGCCCGTCCAGCCCGGTGCTCGTAGAGGCGACCGATCCGGAGCGGAAGGTGTTCACCGAGTTGGCGGAGCGGTGGATCCCGGCCGACCGGGAGATTCCGTCGGTCAGCGCCGACCCGTTGTTCCCCTACACCCTGTTCAAGGCGTTCCTCTCCTCGCACCAGGCGATGCTGGAGACGATCGGGACGCGCCTGACCACCCTCGACAAACCAGCAAACGGCCGCAACGAGCATGCCAGGCGGGCTGAGCGGGCAGCGTTGCAGGATCTCCAAGCTCTAGGGACGGCGATGACCGATGCCGACTCGGCGAAACGAGCGGCGCTGGTCGAACTGCTGAGGGAGATCGACGTAGGCCCCAAGTCCGACACCAGGGTTGTCGTATTCTCCGAGCGCATCGCGACCCTGACGTGGCTCGCCCAGGTGGTCCCCGTCGCGCTGGGTTTCCGCGCGAACGGCCCGCGTGACGACAAGAAGCCGTGGTCGGTGTTCTCCGGTGCCGTGCAGGTGATGCACGGCAAGGCGACGTCCGACGACGAGCAGAAGATGATCGTCGAGAAGTTCGGGCTGCGTGACGATCCAGTGCGCATCCTGTTCACCGGCGATGTCGCGTCCGAGGGCGTCAACCTGCACCAGCAGTGCCACCAGCTCATCCACTACGACCTGCCGTGGTCGCTCATCCGGATCGAGCAGCGCAACGGCCGGATCGACCGCTACGGACAGGAGTATCCGCCGGAATTCCGGGCGATCCTGCTGACCAGTGACGTCGAGTGGAGGCAGGACGAGAACGAGGAGCCGTTGTGGCTGGATGATCGGCTGGTCGGCCTCAAGCTGCTGCAACGGGAGGAGCAGGCACACCGGATCGAGGGTTCGGCCGAGGCCGTGACCGGTCTCTACCGGGCGTCCGAGGAGGAGAACCGGCTCACCAAGGACCTGGTAGCGGGTAAGACCACGGAGAAGTCCGTCGAGGAGTCCCGTGCTGAAGGCATCGGGTTTCTCGCGGATCTGATGGGTAACGTGGGTACCGAACACGTCCAGGAGGAAGTTCCGATCGCGGACGTGCCGACGCTGTTCGATTCGACTGAGGCGTACTTCGACGAGGCGCTACGCCAGATCTGCCGGATCAGCCCCGAGGACGAACTGGAGCTGCGCCGCGACGACGACGGCACGATCGCATTCGAACCGCCCCCGGACCTTCAGTACCGCCTCAAAGCGCTGCCCAAGTCCTACCTGGACGAGCAGGGCATCCTGCCCAAGGCCAACGTGCCCGGTCGGTTGCGGGTCACCTTCGACAAGACGCTCGCCGAGCGGCGGCTGAAGATCGCCCGGGACTCGTCGAAGACGTTGTGGCCGAGCGTCGGCTATGTCTCCGACATCCACCCGGTCCTCGACTGGGTGACTGACAAGGCGCTCGCCTCGATCCGGCACGACGAAGCGTTCGTCTTGGCCTTCCAAGCCGATCGGGTCCGTGCTCGCCAGTGGGACGAGCGGCTGGCCGCTGAGTTGGACGGCCCGGTGTTCCTCGTCCAGGGCATTTACTCCAACGCGCTTGGCCGTCCGACCGTGGTCGAGTGGATGGCTGTCCTCGGTTTGCCTGGAACGCCGAGGGTGGTGCCGATGGACAGGCGTTTGCTCGACGTGTGCGGCGTCGGCCCGCAGATGCCGGGACGAGCGCACCCCGGGGACGGAGACGGGCTGAGCCGACTTGTGCCGCAGGCGATCGACGAGGCTGAACGACACCTAGTGGAGCGAAAGGACCAGTACGACGCACGGATGGACCGCGTCCTCGAGCCGTACAGCCGCCGGGTGCGGGAATGGCGCCAGGAAGCTTTGTTCGGGCCGGCCAAGACGAACAAGGAACGCGTGGGCCTGACCGCAGACCGCAGGGAAGCGCTCATCAGATCGCTGAGGACCTCGGGGGCGCCAATGCTGCGCCTGCTCGCCGTCCTGGAGCCGCTGTCCGTCGTGGAGGGAACCGTCCGATGAGCGTCGACTTCGACTCGTTGACCAACCGCGGTGAGTACCTGTCTGCGCACTACTTCGCCGACCAGCTCGCCGTGGACCTCCGCAAGGGCATCCTCGGCCTCTGGACGACACGGGAAACCGACGAGCACGACAAGAGGCCGACGCCGCGGAAGCTGGTGCGCGAGCTGCGCGGCACCTACCTGTCCGAAACGTGCCGGGAGTACTTCGCCGACCTGGTCGACAAGGATGCGGACGACGAACGCGACGACGTCCGGCTGCACACGTACGGCAACCCGGACTGGGTAAAACGGCTTGCCTCCTGGCACCAAGACGTGCTGACCGCCCTCGGCTACCTCGATCCACCCGCTGAGCCGGACGACGCCGACGGGCCCGCTGACGGGATCGATCAGCAAGTCGAACCGACCGCCCCCGAGCCTCCTGTCGAGTTGGCCGTCCACCGGGCCGGTCGCGACCACATCGTGCACACCGCGTGGCACGGCGACGGAATTGTCGCGCTGGACTGCGGCTGGACTGCCGTCAACGACGGTGCGCTCGACGCCGACGGAGCCGGACGTCTTCTGTACCCGCTGAGGGTGAACGCGTCGGAGAGCTACGAGACCGGCGCGGCATTGGTGACCTGGCTGTTCCAAAGCGAACTCGGCGGACCGGGTGGCGAGCCGCCCAGGTTCGTGCTGCTGCTGTGCGGTGGTGTCATCGTGCTGGCCGACCGGAACAGCTGGGGTGAGGGCCGGTACCTTGCCGCAAACCTCGACGCCGCCCTGGAACGCAACGACCGCAAGCAGACCGGCGAACTGGCGACAATCTCCGCCCTGTTCAGCCGCGAGATGCTGCTACCGGCGGAGGGCAACGCAGGGGCGCTGTGGATCGACGACCTGCTCAAGAAGTCCACGGACAACGCGGTCGGCGTATCCGGTGAGTTGCGCGAAGGCCTGCAACGCTCGGTGGAGGTCATCGCCAACGAGGTACTGGCCCGGCTCACCCAGGCTGAGGTGGAGCCATCGGAGGTCGAGGACACCGCGATCCCGTTCGCCCGTGAACTCACCCGGGAATCCCTGCGCTACCTCTACCGGATCTTGTTCCTCCTCTACGCCGAGGCCCGACCAGAGCTGGGCATTCTGCCGGCCGACGACGGCTCGTACGAGGCGGGCTACTCGGTGGCACGCCTGCGCGAGCTGGTCGCGCGCGACGAACAGCTCGTCGAGGAGGAGGCCAAGCAGGGCTTCCACCTCTTCGAGTCGCTGGACGTCCTGTGTCGGCAGATCAACGACGGCCACCGCCCGTACGGCACCGAACCCGACGACCCCCAAGCCGACGACGACGAGGAGACCGCCGCCGCGAAGGCCAGGCGTCGCAGCGAAGACCGCGGTCTGCGCTTCGAGCCGTTGCGCAGCGAGCTGTTCGAACCGAAGGCGATCAGGCTCATAGGCCGGACCTTGTCGCACCCCCGCGTAGACGATCGTCGACTCGATCTGCGTCTGCGCAATGAGGCTCTGCACGAGGTGCTGCGGCTGCTGACGATGAAGAAGGGCGCGCGCAACGGTGAGCGGGGCGGGTTCATCTCCTACCGAAACCTGGGCATCAACCAGCTCGGCGCGGTGTACGAAGGGCTGATGTCCTACACGGGCATCATCGCCGAGGAGGAGCTTTGCGAGGTCGCCAAGGGTGGTGACCCGGAGAAGGGATCGTGGCTGATCCCTGCGCGGCGGCAGACGGACTATCCGGAGAAGACGCTCGTCATGTACGACGAGCACGACATGCGTAAGGGATTGCGTGGCCCGAAGCGCTACCAGCCGGGCACGTTCGTCTACCGGCTCGCCGGTCGGGACCGCGAGACGTCCGCGTCGTACTACACGCCCGAGTCGCTGACGAAGGTCACTGTCGAGTTGACCCTCAAGCACCGGCTCGACCAGGAGAAGGACGCCGACAACAACGAGATCCGGACGCGTGCCGCCGAGCTGTTGAAGTACCGGATCTGTGAGCCAGCGCTCGGGTCCGGGGCGTTCCTCAACGAGGCGATCAACCAGGTCGCCGAGGAGTACCTGCGGCGTCGCCAGGATGAGCTCGGCAAGTCGGTGCCGACCGCCGACGCGTTGACCGAGAAGCAGAAGGTCAAGGCGTACATCGCATTGCACAACGCCTACGGCGTCGACTTGAACGCCACCGGCGTCGAGCTGGCCGAAGTGTCGTTGTGGCTCAACACCATGCACCCCGGGATGCGCGCGCCGTGGTTCGGTCTGCACTTGAGGCGCGGCAACTCGCTCGTCGGCGCGCGGCGGGCGGTGTTCTCGGGCGAGGACGTTACGTCCGCCGAGAAGGCGTGGCTGAAGACCAAGGGTGCGCTCGCGCCGACGCCGTTGCCGTTTCTGAAGGACGGGGCCGAGCAGCCGCTACCGGCCAACGCGGTGCACCAGTTCCTGCTACCCAGTCCAGGGTGGGCAGTGGTGGCTGGGGCGAAGGAGGCGAGGGCGCTCGCCAAAGAGGACGCGGACCGGCTCGCGAAGTGGAAGCGCGGTGTCCTGCAACGGCCCAAGCACACGCCGGCCGACCTGAACCCGGACGCCAAGCGCAAGCCGACCAAGCACTCTCAGTTCGCCAGGCTGCGGGATGCAGCGAGGCGGGTCGAGTTCCTGTGGGCGCTGGTCGTGAAGCGGATGCAGATCTCCGAGGACGCCATCGCCCGGAAGATCGACGTGTGGGGTTCCGATCCGGACGATCCCGAGTTCGGGTTCTTGCGGAGGCCGGAGCACGCGGTGACGAAGGAGCAGGTGTTCGAGGACCTGTTCAACGCTCCTGACACGCCGTACTGGCGGCTCAAGATGGTGATGGACGCCTGGTGCGCCCTGTGGTTCTGGCCGGTGGACAAGGCCGGACTGCTGGACGGCACCGATCCCGTGTACACCGCAACCGCGAATATCGACTTCGAGGCATTGCTGGACGAGACGGTCCCGATGGCACCGCCCGCGCCCGCACCTGAGCCCGAGCCGATACCTGAGCCCATTTCCCGGTCCGCCGAGCCAATCATCCAGCACCAAGGGGTGTTTTTCAGGCTCGACGGTGAGCGGTTGATGCTCGATGACGATGACGATGAGTTGGTCGAAGAGCAGGTGATCAGCCGCCCAGAGCCAAAGAAGCCGAAGGCGAAGCCTGAGCCGGGGCGCAGGGTCATCCCCTTGGCAAATCTGGATGACTGGTTGGACTTCGTCGACGCCATGCTCGGCACCAAGGATGTGGACGGAACGGTCCTCAGCGGGTTGGACACTCTCCCCAAGCTGAAGGACTACGAGACAGTACTTCCGTCGTTCATGGTGATGGATGAGGGAGATCCTGAGCAGCGCTTCCCGTGGCTGCATGAAGTGCGGAACATCGCCTCGCAGCAAGGCTTCCTGCACTGGGAGTTGGAGTTCGCCCTGGTCTTCGCCCAAGGTGGTGGCTTCGACCTCCAGGTAGGCAACCCGCCCTGGGTTCGCCCGGACTGGAAAGAAGACGCTGTACTCGCGGAGTATGAGCCGTGGTTTGGGTTGACCGAAAAGCCTGGGGCCGCGGAGAAGGCTCGGCGTCGAGCAGCGGAACTTGAGAGGCCCGAAGTCTCCGATTATCTTCGCACTGAACTTAAATCAACGATTGCTATGGCAAAATACCTTGCGAATGCGCAAGTCTATCCGATGATTTCCGGCGGCCGCCCGGATTTCTATAGAGCCTTCATGTGCCAAGCATGGTCGCATGCTGTAATTGGTGGGTGTATCGGACTTGTTCATCCCGATACACACTTCGCTGGCGACAAAGAAGCACGTTTGAGGGAAGAGTCGTACCGACGTTTGCGTCTCCATGCAGACTTCGTGAATGCTGGAAACCGTTTTTTCCCTCCGCCGGTAGGTCGTTCAAGTCACTTCGGTGTGCATATCTACAGCGATGTACGTGAGGTCAACTTTAAGCATCTTTCCTGGCTGTTCTCCGTAGAGAGTCTGCGACTGTCGGAGGGATTCGACGCTGATGACGACCCGCCGGGTGTGAAGTTCGATGGAAAATGGGATGATAGGCCTCATCCCTTGCGGGTGATTCAGGTTGATGTGGGCACGCTTGCTCGCTGGCGGCGCATGATGGGTGACGATGACATCCCGGTGGCAACGACGCCATTGCTCACGCCGGTTAGTAGAGCCGAAGACCCGGCCATCGATGCACTCGGGTCGTATCCGGTGCGCTTGCGTAGGCATCGATCACAAATTACGCAAGGTCTGAACGAGACTATTTCCAAGAAGTCAAGGTTCGGCAGTGATGGCGCTAGCCCGTTGATCGACTACAATACAAATGTCGATAATCGGGTCGATTATGAAGCCGGAAGCTGGCGGGAAGTAATTCTTGTAGGGCCGCAGATCGGTGTCGCAAATCCGTTGTTCAAGCAGCCGAGTCAAGGCGGGGGGGAAGTACTCGGCCTGGACCACCGGGGCCTTGCAATCGATGCGGTACCGGAGTCGGAATATCGACAGATGGTGGACGACAGTACTTATCTTGGCGAGCAAGACAAGTGGGTGGACCGAGAACTGCTCGATAAGCTTCGAGGCTCCGAGGAGGCTATCGATGACGCGCGAGCAAGGCTCGCCGCAATTGTGGCGGTGGATCCTCATGAGGTGGCCAATGAGGCTGTCGACAGTTATCTGACCGCTCGCGCGACTAAGCCGTACACACAGTTCTATCGTGTGGCCTGGCGTGAGATGATCGCTCCTGATACGGAACGAAGTCTTTATGTTGCTCTGATCCCGCCAGGTCCGACGCACGTCCATGCGGTTCGGTCTTCTGCGCTTTGCTCCAAGCTTGACACTGCCTTGTTGGCGGGGTTCTGGGCATCCCTGCCGCTGGACTACCTCTTGCGTACGACCGGCGTCGGACACCTGGATGTGGCACAAGCCCAGCGGTTGCCTGCGCCTCAGCGTGACCATCCCCTTGCTGGTGCGTTGTTGCTTCGCACTCTCCGCCTGAATTGCCTTACCTCCGCCTACGCCGACCTGTGGAACGAGCTGTATCCGGCGACAGATCAGGAGGGATGGGCATACGGCTGGCGCGGACTTACGCCACTGACCCCGGTCTCCCCCAAGTGGGAGTACGACACGCCGTTGCGCACAGAGCGTGCCCGGCGTTCGGCGTTGGTGGAGATCGACGCGCTCGTCGCAGTATGGCTGGGCATCTCCGCCGACACGCTGGTCACCATGTACCGGGCCCGGTTCCCGATCATGCAGGACTTTGACCGGGTCACCTGGTTCGACGCCAACGAACGGAAGATCGCCGGTGACCGCTACACCTACGGCCACGGGCAGACGAAAGAGCACTGGAAGCAGTTCGAGGAGTATCTGGCGAGGGGCAAGAAGCCGCCGATGCCCGAGGGGTACGTAGAGCCATTCGAACCCGCCGACCGGGAAACCGAGATGCAAAAGGCGCACGCCGTGTTCCAAGCTCGGCTGGACGCCGCCGTCGCTCGCGGTGAGTGGGACCCGGTGAAGCAGGAGGTGCTGCAGTCGTGAGGCCAACACTGGAGGCGCGCGGGCTAAAAGAGAGCCTGTTGCAGTACCTGTCGACCACCTACGCCCTCACAGATGAGGGCACCCGTGAGTCGTTGCACCGGTTCCTCGGTGACGAGACCGCGGGCATGTTCCGCGGCCCGTTCCTGCGCATCCGCACGCCGTTCACGGCCGCCGCCCCGGGCTGGGAGCGCCTGCTCGACTGGTTCCCGGACAACTGGACCCCGTACTCCCACCAGGCTGCAGCCTTCGCCCGTCTGACGAGCGCCAACGGTCACGATCCGCAGCCGACGATCGTGACGACTGGCACGGGTTCGGGTAAGACCGAGGCGTTCCTGTACCCCGTGCTCGACCACTGCGTCCGGGAACGCGCCGCCGGTAACCACGGTGTGAAAGCGGTTCTGCTGTACCCAATGAATGCCCTCGCCACGGACCAGGCGGAGCGCATCAACACGCTGCTCGCAGACAACCCGGTGTTCAAGGACCTCCATGCTGGCCTCTATATCGGCGAGCAAGCGGCGAAGCCTCTCTCCCATGTTTACACCCGCCGCTCCGAGATGTGGCTGTCACCGCCGGACATCCTGATCACCAACTACAAGATGCTCGACCTGCTGTTGCAACGCTCCTCGGACGATGCGCTGTGGCAGGGCTCGGACATCCGCTACGTCGTGGTGGACGAGTTCCACACCTACGACGGCGCGCAGGGCACCGATGTGGCCATGCTGCTGCGCCGCCTGTCTGCTGCGGTGGGGACGCCCGAACCGGACCGCCCGCTGGGGCGCATGTGCCCGGTCGCGACGTCGGCGACCCTCGCTTCCGGCACGGGTCCGGAAGGAGAGGGCAAGCTCCTCGAGGTTGCGACGCTGGTATTCGGCACGGAGTTCACCAAGGACGCGGTGATCGGCGAGCGCCGTCAATCGGTTGACGACTTCATCCCGGTCGCGTCCTTCGACCCGGAACTGCCGTTGCCCAAGCCGGAGGAATTGGCCGTCCTGCCCGACCCGACGCGGGATGACGGGGCGCTGGCGGACCTGCTCGAAGCCGTCACCGGCGAGCGCGACCTAGATCCGTTCCAGCTCGGCGCGATCCTCAAGCGGCATATGCTGACCGCGGCCGTCATGAAAGCTCTTGCCGACAGCGGGGTGTACTCGAACGACGACATCCTCAACGTGATGTGGCGGCACGGCGCCCAGCCGTGGGCCCGGGACATCACACAGCGGCCCGAGATGGCGGCGGTGGCGTTGGCCCGGTTCGTCGCGTTGCTGTCGATCGCACGAAATCCGGACTCGACACCGGCAGAACCGCGTCCCCTGGTGCACGTCGAGGTACACCAATGGGCACGGGCGGTGTCCCGGTTGGTGCGTGGCGTGCTGCCATGGCCACAGGCAGAGTTTCGATGGGACGCGGCGGGTGCGGTCGACGTCTACGGCGGAGGTCATGCCCGTACTGCACCAGCGACGGTGATGACGTCCGGGCAGTCGGCGAACGTGTTCCTGCCCGCGATCTACTGCCGTGACTGCGGCCGTTCGGGTTGGGCGGTGTTCTCCCCGGAAAGCGACGACCAAGCGGTCGAGTTCGACACGTTCAAGATCCGTCGCGCGTCCACCAGCCAGGACAAGGTGCGGGTGCGCAACCTGATCGCGGCGACGAACTTGGAGGCCAAGGAGGTCGTCGCGCCCAAGCCGATGGCGGTGTCGGCGCGCACGCGCGGGAACCGCTCGCCGCTCGACCACGGTTCCGGTGGAACGCTGATGGTGCTCGACGGACCGGGCTCGCAACTGCGCCCGCCCAACCAAGCAACCGACTACGACGAGGACGGCCAACCGCGCCTCAAGGCGGCGGACTCGGCGTTCGTGCTGGTCATAACCGGTCCGACGGCGAACACCGCAGCCGGGCAGGACTGGTGTCCGGCCTGCGGCGAACACAATGCGATCCGCTACCTCGGTACCGGGTCGGCGGCACTCGCGGCGGCGTCGATCACCCAGCTGTTCACCGGAGGCGAGCTGAACGAGGCGCTGAAGGAGGACAAGCTGCTGATGTTCAACGACTCGGTGCAGGACGCCGCGCACCGGGCCGGGTTCGTTGCCAGCCGCTCCTACACGTTCTCATTGCGCGCGCTGCTGAAGAAGCACCTCTCCGAGGAGCGACCAACCGCGCTCAACGACCTCATCGCCAACGTGATCGACAAGACCACGGACCCGAGGACGCTGAGAGCGGTCGTGCCGACGGACCTGCACGACATGAGAGGCGTGACTCGGCTGCTCACTGGCAAGGGACGCGGCGGTGATCTGGCAACGTGGGAGCTGATCGGCGAACGCTTGGCCTTCGAGGCGTTGATGGAGTTCGGTTTCCGCTCCCGCAACGGCCGGACGCTGGAGCTGACGCGCACTGCAGCTGCCCAGGTGTTCATTCCGGATCCGGCGGCTGCGGTGGCGCTAATCAAGGAGATCCACCTCGAACTCGGGCACAGCACCGCGATCCCAGCACCGCAGAGTGACGCGCGCTATCTCGCCTTCCTCCGGATCTTCCTGGAGCGCCTGCGGTCTCGCGGCGCGGTCAAGCACACCTGGCTGAAGGGCTATCTCCGGGAGAGCGGCACCAGCCGCTACCAGGTCTGGGGCGGCCGGCCACCGGGCATGCGCGCTTTCCCGAAGGGCGTCGCGGCCCCGCGGTTCCTGCTAGCCCACCCCAAGGCGGGTAGCGAGTTCGACGTGGCGACAGGCCGACTGTCCTGGCATGAGCGTTGGGCGCAGCGCTGCCTCTTGATACCACGTGAGCAGGTGCCGGAGCTGTGGAACCGGCTGCTGCCTGCGTTGGCATCCGCGGGCATCCTGTCCGTAGGCACCCCGAATGACAGTTCGGTGCGGATCTATGGCCTGCAACCGGGCAACATCGAGATCCAGTTGCTCACCGACGACGAGGTGAACCTCGCGTTCGTACGCTGCAAGGTGTGCTTCTGGGAGCAAACCGTGCACCCGTCGCTGCTCGACCAGTGGCACGCCCAGCCGTGCCCGTCCTACCGGTGCCAGACCGGCCGGCTCGTCGCTGGCGACCGGCCGGAGGAGCTGGGTATCCACCTGCGTGACCGTGACTACCGCAACGACTACTACCGCCACCTGTATCGGCGAGCAGGCACGTACCAGGTCATCACCGCCGAGCACACCGGCATGCTGAAGCGGGCCGATCGGGAGCGGGTCGAGGCCGCGTTCAAACGCGGCGACGGGTTCAAGGACCCCAACGTGCTGTCGTGCACGCCCACGTTGGAGATGGGCATCGACATCGGTGACCTGTCTGCGGTGGTGCTCGCCGCGTTGCCCCGCCGTCCCGCGAACTACGCGCAGCAGGTCGGCCGGGCCGGACGCCGCACCGGCAACGCGTTCCTGCTGACGGTGCCCGGCCGAAGCAGACGAGACCTGTACTTCCTGGACCAGCCGAAGGAGATGATCGCGGGACAGGTAGTGCCGCCCGGCTGCCATCTGTCAGCGATCGAGATTCTGCGCCGCCAGTACCTCGCACATCTGCTGGACCTCGCCGCGCGGCAACGCCTGATGCGGACCGAGGACTCGCCGCTGCGCGCCGTGCCGGGGAAGGCTCCGGACTTGTTCGGCCCTTCGGGCTACCTGAACGACCTGGTCGAACTCGCCTTGGAGCAGGGAGAACGATTGGTCGACGGCTTCCTCACGTTGTTCCCGACCGGGGTGACCGACGAGGTCAAAGCCGAACTCCGGCAGTACGCGACACATGATCTGCGTGGCGCCGTCGAGCACGCCGAACGTGAGTGGCACCGCCGTCTCGATGCCTTGCGGACGCGTGCGCGGCTGATCGGTGAGGCGATCGCCGAGCTGCACGACACCGACCCGGAGCAGGCCGCGCGGAAGCGAGAGCTGGAGGCGGATCTTCGGAGCACCGGCAAGCAGCTCGGCGCACTCGGACAAACCACCGCCCAGAACGCCCTGTGCGACCTCGGACTGCTGCCCAACTATGCACTCCTCGACGCGGTGACCACGCTCAACGCGACGCTGTACTGGTCGGAGGACACCGCCGACGGCGGGAAGCGGTACGGGGCCAAGATGTACCCCTACGAACGTCCCCAGCGCTACGCGTTGTCCGAGCTTGCGCCGGGCAACACCTTCTACGTCAACGGGTACCGGCACCAGATCACCGGCATGGAGATCGGGACCAGCGCGGACCGGCAGTGGAAGGAGTGGCGGTTCTGCCCGGACTGCGGCTACGTGCGCACCGAGAACGCCCGTGAGGACCGGACACCATGCTCGCGGTGCGGCAGCGTGCGGATCGCCGACGACGGCTCCTGCTTGCACAACGTGGTCAAGCCAACTGTCGTCACGTCCCGGGACAAGCGGGAGGACGCCCGCATCAGCGACGACAAGGACGACCGCGACCAGCGGTACTACACGGTCGTGGACGCGGTCGACATCGAGGTGGCGGACATCGAACCCGGCACGTCGTGGCGGCACACAGGCCAGACGTTCGGGATCGACTACTGCCGCAAGGCGATGATCCGGCGGGTCAATGTCGGCCCGGCCCGGTTCGACAAGCACACCGAGGACCAGTTGGCGGGCAAGTCGGTCCGGCTCAGCCCGTTCCACGTGTGCACCGGGTGCGGTGCGGCCACCGCTGACGGCAAGCCGGTGTTCGACCACGACACCGACGCGCTGGCCTCGTCGGTAGCCCGAGACCCGAAGCTCAAGCACCACCTGCCCTGGTGCCCATTGCGGCGCGGCAAGCGGCCCGCCGACGTGCCTCAGGAACCGGTGTTGCTCGTCCACGAACTGCGCACCGAGGCGCTGCGAGTCCTGCTGCCAGCGTCCACGGTGCTCGTCGACCAAAAGGTGCACTCGTTCCGAGCGGCGCTGCGGCTCGGCGTGGACCGGCAGTTCGGCGGCGATCCGCAGCACCTCGACACCACGGTCGCGTCGATGCCCGATCCCGGGACCGGTGAACGGCGCCACTTCCTGGTCCTGTTCGACAGGCTGCCCGGCGGCACCGGCTACCTGCACAAGCTCACCGATGAAAAGGCGTTCAAGGAGACCTTGACCCATGCGCGGCGCGCGCTGAAGAAGTGCCCATGCGCTGGTGAGGGACGTCGAGCTTGCCACCGCTGCCTGCACCGGCACACCGAAGAGGCCTATCAGGACATCGTGTCCCGGCAGGAGGCTTTGAAGATCCTGGACGGACTGCTGGGGCCCTGTGACGACGACGGCGAGATGGTTGTCGACGAATGGGACGTCGA
The DNA here is from genome assembly GCF_040673975.1 of Actinosynnema sp. NPDC050801. Lineage (NCBI taxonomy): Bacteria > Bacillati > Actinomycetota > Actinomycetes > Pseudonocardiales > Pseudonocardiaceae > Actinosynnema > Actinosynnema sp. NPDC050801. Next base: position 85,581 of record NZ_JBFAQZ010000024.1, read on the forward strand.
CCCTCTGCCGAACACCCAAGACATCGGCCTCGACCAGCAACTGGAGTCGGACCTTGAGACCAGGTTCCTCGCGGCCCTGCGGCAGTGGGTCGCCCGTGAGGACCACGTCGCGCTTGACGAAGACGGCCAGTCCAGTAATTACCTGCGGTTCGCCGATCCTCGCGGTGTGGTCAGTTGGCGGCTGACCGCACAGCGGGTCATGGCGCACACCCGCACCGATTTTACGTTCGAACGGATTGACGGCCCGAGGCAGACCGTCACCGCCTACCTGGACGGCTACCGGTTCCACGCGACGAGCGAGCACAACCGCATCGCGAGCGATTGCGACAAGCGGAACGAACTGAGGGCGGACGGCCGGGTCGTCTTCCAGATCACCTGGGACGACGTCGAACTGTTCGAGCAGCGACCCACTCGCGCCGAACCGGTGTGGCCGCCCTACCAGGGGCGTGCGCAGGACAAGGCCAAGGACGTGTACGAACAGCTCGGTGGGCAGCGCGCGCACTTGGCAGACGCCGTGTTCGGTAATCCGATCGCCTCGCTACTGGCGTACCTGCGTCAACCTGACCCGGAGAACTGGGGACGGCGAGCCAAGGCGTTGATCGCCGGTCTGACCATCGCGTCGACCCCGGTCGCGACACAGGTGGACCGTGCCAAGGTGCCAGCAGTACTGCGGGCTGCGCTGGGTGATAGCCGTGCTCGTGCCGTGTCCGGCGGCGGCCCGGTGAACGTGCTGCGTGGCACTGATCTACGCGGCCTGCCGATCGTCTACACACTCGACGCTGCACGGGGCACGACGCCGGGAGAACTCAGGTGGACCGCACTCACCGTGCTCGACGATGACGGTGACGCCCTCGACACACCAGCGCACAAGCTGCGCTGGCGGGCGTGGCTGTACTGGTCGAACTTGGTGCAGTTTCTCGCCTACGTCGGTGGTGACGGTGTACAGCTGGCAGAGAGTAGGGCACGGTCCTATCCCGTGGAGACGCTCGCGGTGTGCGGCGGCGTGGGCGAACTGGAATCAGTGGCCGCAGCACGTCCTGGTGCGGAACCGACAGTGCTCCAGCGTAAGTCGTCCACCGTCGGTGAGTCGTCGCCTGCGGAACAGGGCGTGGCGGAGCTGCTACGGGACGCCGTCTGGTACGACGACATCCTGGACCTGCTGGAAGAGGACGAGCCGGAGTCGGACCTCACCACGCTCGCCCGCGTGCTCGCCGCCCAGGGCAAACGCGCACCGGTATTCGGACACGAGCTGGGCGAGCGACGGTGGCAGATCGATTTCGGCTGGCCGAGCCTCGGGCCAAAGATCGGTGTGCTGGGCAAGCGGGGGGAAGACGAGGAAGCGCGGAAGCGCGACGAGGCCTACGCCTCGGCAGGATGGACCGTTCGCACGGCGGCGGAATGGCTCGACCACCTCGAATCGCTGCTCGACCTGCTGCCCGATGCGACCCCCGACCTGGAAGGCTCCGCACACCGATGACCGCGCGCATCAGCCTGCACCCGAAAGCCGAGCATGAGCTGTACAAGCTCGACCGGTCGGTGAAGGGCGTCTTCTTCGACTTCTGTCACTTCTTCCGGGACAACCCACACCATCCGAAGTTCGACCTCAAACCCCTCAAGGGCAACGGTCGGGTGTTCCGTGCCAGGATCGACCCGTCGTACCGGGCACTGCTCACGAAGGCCGGTGTCGACGAGGCGGGAGTGGAGAGCTGGGTCGTCATCGCAGTTCGTCACCGCAAGCACGTGTACGAGGAGCTGTCGGTTGCGGTGAACCGGATCACCGGCGAGATCGAGTTCGTAGACCTCTCGATCGTCGGGGACAGCGTCCTTCACCGGGCGGGCATCACGCTGACGCCGGCCGAGCCGGACGTCGCCGCAGCGGGGAACACCGAGGGTGAAGCTGTTGCGGTGCCTGACCGTCCAGCGGCGCCACCGTTGCTCACCGGAGTCACCGCGGCGGACCTGCGTTCCCTTGGTGTCAGCGAGTCGCTCGTCGACCTGGCCCTCCTCGTCACCAGCAGTGAGGAGTTGGATCAGTTGGTCGCCGGAGCACCGCTGCTGTCCAACGACATCCTCACCGGCCTGGCCGCGGGCATGACCCTGGACGACGTGCGCCGCGAGATCACCTCCGAGGTCGAGGTCGAGCTGGACGACGACTACGCGGACGATTTCGGCGCGGCCTTGGCGCGGACCACCGTCACGACCGTCGACGAAGCCCTGAAGTTCGCCATTGAAGAGGGCGACTTCCGGGCCTGGAAGGTCTTCCTGCATCCCAGCCAGGCAAAACTGGTCCACCGGCGCTACAACGGCCCGGCCAGGGTGTCCGGCGGCCCAGGCACGGGCAAGACGATCGTCGCCCTGCACCGTGTGAAGTACTTGGCCGAGCAGTTGCCACCCGGGTCGAACCGTCCCATCCTGCTGACCACCTTCACCAAGAACCTCGCCACGGACCTGCAGGCACGCCTCGCGTCACTGCTCGAACCCGAGTTGTCAGCACGCGTCGAGGTCGCCCACATCGACCAACTCGCAGCGCGGGTCCTCAGCGAGAACAGCGGTTCCGGTGCGGCCAAGCAGAGGGTGCACGAAGCGGCGGCGACGACCGTCCTGCGCCAGGTGTTGGCAGAGACGGGCAACGACAACTGGGATGTCGAGTTCCTTTTCGAAGAGTGGGACCAGGTGGTCCTCGGACAGTCGTTGACCACTCGCAAGGAGTACTTCGAAGCCCGTCGTGCCGGCCGCGGTCGTTCGCTGACTCGCCCCGAGCGCAACCAGGTCTGGAAGCTGCTGGAGCAGTTCACCGCACGCCTCGACAAGGAGGGCATCGAAACCTGGGGCCAGGCAGCTGAACGTGCCGCTCGCTTCGAAAGGGAACGAGCGGCCAGGATCGAGGCGGCCAACGGAACTGGGCAGCAAGATGACAACTCGTGCGGGCGCCACCTCCAGCACCGTTACCGGCACATCGTCGTGGACGAGGCCCAGGACCTCCGCGCCGCGCACTGGAGGATGTTGCGTGCGATGGCTCCCCCCGCGCCGAATGACTTCTTCATCGCGGGAGACACCCATCAGCGCATCTACGACCACCAGGTCACGCTCGGCACGGTCGGGGTCAACATTCGCGGTCGGTCGTCCAAGCTGACGTTGAGCTACCGGACCACAGGAGAGATCCTTGCTCAAGCGGTTGGGATCATCACCTCGGGGCAGGTCGCCTACGACGACCTGGACGACGGAACGGACAACCTTGCAGGGTATCGATCGGTGCTGCGCGGCCCGATCCCCGAACTGGTTCCCTGTGCCTCCTGGCAGGATGAACTCTCACGACTAGGAGAGGCGCTCGAACAGTGGCGTGAAGAGGTTGCGGTGAGCGACGACGGTACCCGGCGCGACGCTCGCGGTAGTCTGGCCGTGTGCGTGGCGGATCGCGAAATGGTTAGCCAGGTCGTCAATCACCTGACGAATGTCGGCATCACCTGCGCCGAACTGACAAAAGAGGGCCCAAAAGGTGACGGAGAGGTGCACGTCGGAACGATGCACCGGTTCAAAGGGCTCGAGTACCAGCGACTCGCGATCGTCGGCGTGCGGAATGGCATTCTTCCACGTAGTCATCGCATCGACGACCCACGTCGCCGGGAACGGGAAGAGCGCAAGGCTCGGTCGTTGCTGTTCGTCGCCGTGACCCGAGCCAGAGATACGCTACGCATCAGTTGGTATGGACAACCCAGTCCTTATCTGCCGATTGTGCGGTAAGGCTTGTCTGCAGGTGGCAATTACAGGATTGCGCCTGTAGTCGATGTCGGATGTCCGGCCATTGGCCGTTGACCAGCTTGCGGTCATTATGATGGCGCGCTTGCCAAGACCGACCACTGCAGCAGGAACAGCCTCCGCCATCCGCCCTGGATGCGTCCAGGGCGGATGACGTACAGGGTCCGCTCGATCCGTTCGATAGTGCGGAGCCAGCGGTGTCAGTGGAATAAGGCAACGAAGCCGGTGTACTGACCAGGCCTTCTGTAGCCAGTTCAGTCAACTACAGGGCAGATCGAGTGACCGCTGAAGACCAGCCCGCCCCCGATGTGTCACCGGCTTGTGGACAAGCGAGTCTGGGATACCAGCGGATCCCTCTACAGCCCCTATAAGCAGGCTCTTCGCCGGTCGGAGGGGGTGGCGCTCTAACAGGATCCCCAACCTGATCCCCAATGTGATCCCCCGTATGAACCCCCGACGGAAGTAACCGTACGCGCAAGCGATCTTCAAATGTTGCTACATAGAGTGATCGGTCGAGAGGTTCGCCGCATAGACACAATTCTATGCCAGCGCCGTGCCTATAACACTAGTGCACCGACGATCAAAACTTGATGCGCCACACAAGGAGAGGTGTCAGCATGATAGCGGGAGCGTCTCCCGAATATGGGGCCAATTATACCGTTTGACTGCTGCACTGGGCCTGCGACAGGCAATGATCCTCGTACAGACAGGGGCCAGAAACAGGTGTGGCGGGAATCGACGGGCTTGGCTGCCGGTTGGATCAGGTGCGCGTTGGACGGCGACTTTCGCGGGGCTGCGTCGTCTTCCGGTTGGTGTCGCGCTGCTGCGGTAGAAAGAGGGGGATGCCCTCGGCAAGGCGCCAGGCGGCGTCGCACGCCGCGCAGGTAGGCCAGCACCACTGTCGCTTAGTGGCGCGCGCAGCGGGAACGGTCAACTCCGCCCCGCACAGCGTGGTCGTCTCCTGGGTAGGCATGGCGTTGTCGTCGATGGCATGGCGTTTGCCGTCGTGGGGTTGCCAGCGGAACGGGCGCGGTCCCATCAGCGGATTCCCTTGTCGTAGGCGTCGGCCCAGTGGGCAATGACCTCGCCAGACTGAGCTGCGGGCAGGGCGCGGGCGTGGAGCTCGCGGAGTCGACGCTGGTGGTGTTCGACGGCGTAGGGGTTGTCGTGGAAGACGGTGGTAATGCCGCTTTCGCTGTAGGCCAGCGGGCGCAGTGGTGGGGCGAAGGTGAACAGTGCAGCGTGGTGGCGCAGGGCGGGGTGGGCTGGTGCGGTCATGGGGATGACGTGGACGGTGATGTGAGGCTGACCGGCTTGCAGGGTGAGGTGGAGCAGTTGGTCGCGCATGACGGCGCGGTTGCCGACGACCAGCCGCAGCGCGGTTTCGTGGACGTAGAGCGTGGTGTTCGGCGGGGTGCGGCGGTATAGGAGACGGTCCTGACGCGCGACACGCGTGGCAGCCAGATTCTGGTCACCAGTCAGTGCGCCGGCGTAGGCCGTGGTCTGGGCAAGGGCCGGGACGGTGAGCGGTTCGTAGGCGGTGAAGCTGTGGGCGAGGTGTTCGTGCAGTGTCAGGGCTGTGAGGGTGTCGGGGCTGCCGTGGTGGGTGCGGGTGAAGGTGCCGGTGTCGGGCTCGTGGGCGATGGCCATGACGCGATCGCGGGTGGCCTTGTCGGCGACGCAGCGGCCAAGGAGGGTGGCGATCTCCCAGGGGCTGGTGCCGCGGCTGCCGGTCTCGAGTTTGCTGAGCTTGCCCAGCGACCAGCCCAAGCTCTCGGCGACGACTGCGGAGGACAGGCGAGCGGTGTGGCGGATGCGGCGTAGTTCCTCGCCGAACTCACGGCTGTGAGCGGTACTCAACCTCGTGCTGGCGGGCGACTTCTCGTCGTCGGTGTCCATCGACGTTCCTCAGTTGTGCTCGGGGCCGCTACACGGTCGGCGGCGATGATCAAGCTTCGGTCTGGCGTGGTGCAGAACAGGCCGATAAGTCCGACCGAGTCCGGCTGCACACGAGCGGCATGGCGCGGCCACGTTCGGCGCGCGAGCTTGCGTCGACCCATCCGTCGGATGTCGAGGTCCTGCCGGTGCATGGAAGGCGAGCGAAGACGAGGCCGAAGGCAACTTCGAGGACTCGGTCGTGATCGCCGGTGGACAGCAACTCCGGTCGGAATCTGGCCGTCTCCGCGCCATCGAGCATCCGGACATCCGCCCAGTCGCGCGTCCTGACGAGACCAGCATCCATCGCCTTCCCTTTCGACCCGCCGAAATCGGTAGATACGCATTTCAACCAGGACCGGTACGATCAGGGAACAACGCAAACAGCCGACACGCGGATTTGCCCCTTATTTGCCCCCTAGCGCAGGCGGAGGCGACATGAGCAACGATGAGCACTCGAACATGACCGAACCGGCTGGTGTCCGACTCGCCCACGAGATCCGCCGACGCCGCACCGAGGCCCGACTCAGCCAGCCACAACTGGCTCGAATGATCGGCTACACCAGGCAGTACGTATCGCTGGCCGAACGCCCCAACCACAACCTCCCTTCAGCCGAGATAGTCAGAGCTCTCGATCAAGCCTTGGGAACCGAAGGTGCACTGATCGCACGGCGAGAAGAAGGAAGGAATGAACAAAAGCGACTTCGCCGACAATCTAGTCGAGCAGTCAACGAACAGCAGAAATCCTACTAGAAGACGTTTCCGACGTTCGCTATGCAGACAGCCGCACACGACTTGACTTTCACTCAGATGACACCTCCGCGCCAGTGCCGACGGGCGATGTGACGCCCTCCTGCGTGAGGACGACAACTGATTGGTCCGGATTGGCCAAGCTCATCGTGCCGGTCCAGACTGAGCCTCTTCCTTCGGTGGTCGGCTTGACGGATGTCGAGGAGGTGCGGGCCGCTGCACGGTCTTTCGAGGACTGGGACGCTCTCTACGGTGGAGGGCTGGTCCGCACGGCCGTCACCGCGCAACTGCGGTATTGCGCGGACCTGCTGGGCGCACGGTGCTCGGACAAGGTCCGCCCAGCCCTGTTCTCGGCCGTGGGGTACCTCGGTCACGTCACCGGGTTCATGGCTTTCGATGCCTACGCCCACGACGACGCGCGTCGCATGTTCCGCTTCGCCCTGGCGTGCGCCGAGGAGGCAGGGGACTGGCACCTGCGCGCTAAGGTGCTCTCCTCGATGGCACGCCAGGCGATCTGGTGCGGCGATCCCGACAGTGGGCTGACGTTCACCGAGTTGGCACTGGTGCGTGCCGATCGGTTGACCGCCACCGAGCGGGCCATGCTGCACACCGGTCGTGCCCGCGCGCTGGCCAAGCTCGCCAAGATGCAGGAGACGGCGAGCGCGGTCGGTGCCGCCGACGAGGAGTTCGGCCACAGCCGCCCGGACGACGATCCGCCGTGGATGCGGTACTACGACACCGCGCAACATGCCGGGGATACCGGGCACGCCTTGTGGGACACCGCCGTCCGAGGACACTTCTACGCAGAAGCCCGGGACAGGCTCGCCTCGGCGGTGACCGGACACGGTGACGAGTTCGCCCGTGCCCGTGCGATCAGCCAGACCAAGCTCGCCTCCCTGGTCATGGCCGTCGGAGATCCGGCGGAAGCCGCCATGCTCGGTAGCCTGGCGCTGGACTGGGCGGGCACCGTGAAGTCACGACGCGCTGCGGATGACCTGCGCGATCTTCACCGCTTCGCGCTTGTGCACGACAACGTCACGGAGGTGGCCGAGTTGCGGCACCGCATCGGCACGGCGCTGGTCGGATGACCGACGCCCAACAGGAAACCAGCCGTGCGGCCCTCGATAGCGCCGCCGCGAAGGCGGGCTTGGACACGGCAGGCGCCGCGGTGATCCGGCTCGGGGAGAACGACCTCTACCGGCTGCCCGGATCCCTGGTGGCCAGGGTCGCGCGCGTCGGGCAAGACGCCGCGGCGGCCAAGGAGGTACAGGTAGCCCGGTGGCTGGAGGACGGCGGCGTGCCAGCCGTACGCGTGCTGCGGGAGGTGGAACAACCGGTCGTGGTCGAGGGCAGAGCCGTGACGTTTTGGCACGAACTGCCCCCGCACGAGCCCGGCTCCAGTGACGACGTGGCTGCCGTCCTGCACCGCTTTCACGCCCTTGCTCTGCCGGAGGACTTCGAACTGCCCGAACTGGACCCATTCGTGCGGCTCGCCGAACGCATCCAGGCCGCGTCCGTGCTGAGCGACGACGACCGGGCATGGATGTTGAGGCGGCTGGTCGAACTCCAGAACGCCTACGACGCCCTGCCACCCGGCCTACCACGCGCGGTGGTCCACGGCGACGCCTGGGAAGGCAACGTGGTCCGTACTCGTGATGGCGACGTGGTGCTGCTGGACTTCGAGCGCTGCGCGCTCGGCCCACCGGAGTGGGACCTGGTCTCCACCGCCGTCTCGCACGTCACCACCGACTGGATGAACACCGCCGAATGGGTCGCCTACAGCAGGGCCTACGGCTTCGACGTCACCACTTGGGCCGGATTTGACATCCTGCGTGACATCCGCGAACTGCGCATGACCACCATGGCCATCCAAGTAGCAAGCACCAACCCGGCACGCTATGCCGACCAGGCCGCACACCGACTCGCCTGCCTACGCGGTCAACACGGCTCGCGGCCGTGGAACGGCTGGCATGCGGTGCCATGACACTCACCTGCCACCGCTGAGACAATGCTGTACCCGAGTCATTCTTCGTCACCCCGAAGACCGAAATTAGTCGCCCAGCACCCCCAACCGGCAAGCACTATGAAATACATGGCGACCTATTCAAATAACTTCACTCGCCCCATACCGGATCTTCGACACAAGCGAAATGCGGCAAGTCTCCATTGAGCAGACGTGAGACTTACTGCAGCAGGATTTACCCGTCGGAGGGAAGAGCGGATCATCGACTTGGCGGATCTGCCTCAGAGCTTACTGATTACCGGGCCCAGCCTCGAGCACTGAAGGCCGTAGCGGTGCGGTAGGCGTGGATGCCGGCAGCCGGGTAGTCGATGAGCCGGTCGGGCAAGGCGTCCAGGGAGAACCAGCGGACCGCGGAGCACTTGTCGGGTTCTCGGTTGGTCGGCGTCCCGGTCCAGTGGCGGGTTTCGAAGAAGAGGCCGAGGCGGGGTTCGGGACCGGAGCCGTTGACGTGCAAGGTGTGCACCAGGCGCAGGTCCGCGGGGTCGACGTGGACGCCGACTTCCTCCTTCGCCTCGCGGACAGCAGCATCGAGAACGGACTCTCCCGCGTCGAGCTTGCCTGAGGGCAGGTGCCACAGGCCGTCGAAGAGCGGGTTGGTGTCGCGGCGGCGGGTAAGCAGAATGTCGTCGTCGCGGACGAGGAGGACGTGCACGTCGATCAGGTGTCGGTCAGCCATGGATCCTCGTCGGTTCTCACGCGGTCTGGAACCCGGCGCAGCTTACGAGGTATGTAACTATTCGGATGCGCCCGGTCGCCGACTGTGCGATCCGTGTCGGTCATGTCGCTGATCCAGACACGAACAGAAGGCGCTGAGCAGCGGTTACCAAGCGCGGTACCAGTTCGGTAAGCGGTTGGTACCCGCCTTACGGGCCGGTCCACACGACCGTTTGGGCGGAAGTCGGCGAAAAGATCTTGTCGGCGCGTGTCCCCCAACGGTCCTTATTCCGGAGTTAAAGGATGTCATCGCACCCTCGACCACCTCCGGAGGGCCCCGTGCCTCGACACGACGCCGACACCAACCGCCTGCTGTACACCCCCGCGGAAGCGGCGGCCCTGCTGGCCGTCCGCGAGTCGTGGCTTCGACGCAAGGCAGGACGCCGGGAGATCCCGTGCACCTTCCTCGGCAAGCACCTGCGCTTCTCCAGCGACGACCTCACCTCGATCGCCCAGACAGGCGCCCGACCCGCACGCTCCACACGACCACCCGCCAAGCGCCACAGGTCCTTTCGGAACTGACGAAAGTTCTTGTGCCGCAACGCTTGCATTACTCGACCACAGGAGCGTTCATCCTCCTGTCACACCGTGACCACCACACCACCACCGAACGAAGGAGCAGCACACATGGCCTGGGTGGAGCAGTCGGGAAGCAACCACTGGCGCGTCCGGTTCCGCCGCGACGACGGCACCATCGGCTCCATCCCCGGTTTCAGGAGCGAGAAAGCCGCACAGGACCACGCCAACGACCTCGAATCCGACCAACGCCGCGGCACCTGGCTCGACCCCACCGACGGTCGCACGACCCTGGAGGAGTGGCTCACCGACTGGTGGGACGCCCTCGACGTCGACACCCGCACCGAGGACAACTACCGCAGCATCGTGCGCAACCACATCACGCCCCATTGGGGCGACACCGCCCTGGCCGACATCACCAACCTCAAGGTTCAGGCATGGGCCAAGCAGCTGCGCGCCGGACACCTGTCGCCGGTGACCGTCGCCGGGTTCGTCAAGCTGCTCTCCCAGATCCTCACCGACGCCGCCGAGGACAAGCTCATCGTCGCCAACCCCATCCGGCCTCGACGACGCGGACGGCGCAACCACGCCGCCCGCATCCCCGAGAAAGTCTGGGCCGAGCCCGCCGAGGTGCTGCGCATCGCCGACCAGGTCGCCGCCTTCTACGGACCCATCGGAGCCGTGCTCGTCATCACCGCAGGCTGGACCGGCGCACGCTGGGGCGAGCTGACCGGCCTGCAACGCCACAACCTCCACCTCTTCGACGACGACAGAGGCTTCCTCATCATCGACCCCCAGAACGGCGCCCTGCACGAATCCGCTGGCGGCAAGCTCTGGCTCGGCCAGCCCAAGACCGACGCCTCCGCCCGCACCATCAGCCTCAACCTGAACCGCCCCGGCTTTGATGGGGACTCCATTGCGTGTGGAGGATGGAGTCATGGCAGGAACGTCACGGCACTCGGTCGAGGTGCGTCAGCGGGC
>NZ_JBFAQZ010000025.1:0-95566 GCF_040673975.1 Actinosynnema sp. NPDC050801
CAAGGGGGCGGTGTTCAGGTTTGCCGGGTTGTGGGTGTCTTGCCGCCCCCTTGACACGTGTGGTTGCCCTTGTGGAGGTCGGCGGGATGACACGAAGCCCGGACCACGCTGGTTCGGGAGTGGATCGCGTGGCCCTGTCATCCTGCTGATCTGCCCGTCCGGCGAGGACGCTTTTGATCTTTGATCTTTTGACGCTCTGGACCTTTCGACGCTCTCCCCACACCCACACCCACACCCGCATCCACACCCACACCAGAGCCGTTCGGCGGCGGTGAAGCGGGGGGTTAGCCCCATGTCCCCCGACAGGTTCGCCGCGTCACGATGTACGGGTGACCCAGCCTGTGCGGCCCGAGGACATCCGGGCCTCCGACGCCGAACGCGAACTGGTCCAGCAGTGGCTCCACCGCGCGCACGCCGACGGCAGCCTCGACCTCGCCGAGTTCGACGCGCGCGTCGTGCGCACCTGGGAGGCCAAGACCCGAGGCGAACTGGCCTCCCTCACCGCCGACCTGCCCCACGTGCCGTCCGCGCCGTCCACACCCTTCGCACCTGCCACCTCCGCCGCCCCGCTCACCCCGGAACGGGCGAGAACGAGCGGCGGGCGCAAGGCGATGAAGGTGCTCACCACGATCTGGCTGAGCGTCAGCGCGCTGAACTTCGCCCTCTGGCTGCTCGTCAGCCTCCTCGCGGGCGACGGCCTCGTGCACCCGTGGTTCCTCTGGGTCGCGGTGCCGCCGGGCACGGTGCTCGGCGTCATCTGGTGGTCCACCCGCCCGAGCACCGGCTCGAACGCCCGCCTGGGCTCCCGCCGGAACCCCGGCTCGACCGGCACCTACCCAGGCACCTACCCGAGCACCATCTACCCGAGCACCATCTACCCGAGCACCATCTACCCGAGCACCACCTACCCAACCTCCCACCCGGAACGGTAACGCTGTTACCATCACGGCGCATTGCGCGCATCGCGGCGTTTGCGGCGAAGGGAGACGTCGACGTGAACGAGTCCTTCATCCGGGCAGCCGACAACGACCGGGCCGCGGTCGCCGAGGAGCTGTTCCGCGCGCACGCCGACGGCAGGCTGACCCTGGCCGAGTACGACGAGCGCACCCGCGCCGTCTACGAGGCCCGCACGTACGCCGAGCTCAACGCCCTGACCGCCGACCTGCCGCACGACGCGTCCCCGCCCGCGAAGCGCCGGTCGAGCACGCTGTCCAGGGCCATGACCGGCGCGTGGTTCGCCGCGAGCTCGATCAACTTCCTCATCTGGGGCATCATCAGCCTGTCCACCAGCGAGGCGCTGTACCCGTGGTGGATCTGGGTCGCCGGACCCTGGGGCCTGGTCCTCGTGGCCGGTCGGCTGGCCCGATTTGGGCGTCGGCGCTGACGCGCGTAGTATGGACAGGTGGCGCATACGTCGCGCCGGTTCCGTCATGCCCGGGGGCACCGCTCCCGCAGCTGACAGGGTTCGCAAGGGCCTGGAGGAGTCGGGGTGCCGCGTGCCCGCACTCCAGAAGTAACACTCACCGTCACGAAACGCGGAGGACATGGGCAAGAAGGACGGGGCCATTGAGGTCGAGGGCCGCGTAGTCGAGCCGCTCCCCAACGCGATGTTCCGCGTCGAGTTGGAGAACGGTCACAAGGTCCTGGCACACATCAGCGGCAAGATGCGTCAGCACTACATCCGCATCCTCCCTGAGGACCGGGTTGTCGTGGAGCTCTCGCCCTACGACCTGTCCCGCGGGCGCATCGTCTACCGCTACAAGTGACCTCCGGCGCGCCCGGGCACGGGCGCACCGGCTGACGCAGGAGAAGCTCAGGCGTGAAGGTCCAGCCGAGCGTCAAGAAGATCTGCGACAAGTGCAAGGTGATCCGCCGCCACGGCCGGGTCATGGTGATCTGCGAGAACCTGCGCCACAAGCAGCGCCAGGGCTGACCAGCACCACGAGCACGAGTCGAGTCTTCACCGACGCGACATGAGTAAGCCTCCTCGCACCTGCCGCGCACCACGCACCACGTGCGGCACACCCCCGGACTCCAGGCCGGGGCCGGGACACCGGTCGCGAGAGCGACCGGAACTGACACAGCGAGTCAGTCCCGGGATCGGGCGAGGAGCAGACCTGGAGCGACACCACTGTTAGGAGCAAGCGCCGTATGGCACGACTCGCTGGCGTCGACCTCCCCCGCGAAAAGCGGTTGGAGATCGCGCTCACCTACATCTTCGGCATCGGTCGGACGCGCTCGAAGGAGCTGCTGACCGCCACCGAGATCTCCCCGGACATCCGGGTGAAGGATCTCGCTGACGACGACCTGGCGAAGCTGCGGGACTACATCGAGAACCACTTCAAGGTCGAGGGTGACCTCCGCCGCGAGGTTCAGGCCGACATCCGCCGGAAGATGGAAATCGGCTGCTACGAGGGGCTGCGGCACCGTCGCAACCTGCCCGTCCGCGGGCAGCGCACCAAGACGAACGCGCGCACTCGTAAGGGTCCGAAGAAGACCGTCGCCGGCAAGAAGAAGGCCGGAAAGAAGTAAGACCTCGCGTCTCTAGCAAGTAGGAGTTCACCCAGACATGCCACCCAAGTCCCGTACGGGCGCCGGGGTCAAGAAGGTCCGGCGCAAGGAAAAGAAGAACGTCTCGCACGGCCAGGCGCACATCAAGAGCACGTTCAACAACACCATCGTGTCCATCACGGACCCGATGGGCAACGTGATCAGCTGGGCGTCCGCCGGCCACGTCGGCTTCAAGGGCTCTCGCAAGTCCACGCCGTTCGCCGCGCAGATGGCCGCCGAGAACGCCGCCCGCAAGGCCGCCGAGCACGGCATGCGCAAGGTGGACGTGTTCGTGAAGGGTCCCGGCTCCGGCCGCGAGACCGCGATCCGTTCGCTGCAGGCCGCCGGCCTCGAGGTCGGCACCATCCAGGACGTGACCCCGCAGCCCCACAACGGCTGCCGCCCGCCCAAGCGGCGCCGGGTCTGAGGCACGGGGAGGAGTAAGACAACATGGCTCGCTATACCGGACCGGCCACTCGCATCTCGCGCCGTCTCAAGGTCGACCTCGTCGGCGGGGACCAGGCGTTCGAGCGTCGTCCTTACCCGCCCGGCCAGCACGGCCGCGGTCGGATCAAGGAGTCGGAGTACCTGCTCCAGCTCCAGGAGAAGCAGAAGGCCCGCTACACGTACGGCGTCCTGGAGAAGCAGTTCCGGCGCTACTACGAGGAAGCGGTTCGTCGCCCCGGCAAGACCGGTGAGAACCTGCTGCAGATCCTGGAGTCCCGGCTCGACAACGTGGTGTACCGCGCGGGTCTCGCGCGCACCCGTCGTCAGGCCCGCCAGCTGGTCAGCCACGGTCACTTCATCGTGAACGGCCAGAAGGTCAACATCCCGAGCTTCCGGGTGTCGAAGTTCGACATCATCGACGTGAAGCCGAAGTCGCTGCCCACGCTGCCCTTCGAGGCCGCGCGTGCTTCCTTCGGTGACCGGCCGATCCCGGCGTGGCTCCAGGTCGTGCAGTCCAACCTGCGCATCCTGGTCCACCAGCTGCCGGAGCGGGCGCAGATCGACACGCCCGTCACCGAACAGCTGATCGTCGAGCTCTACTCGAAGTGATCCTCCTGGAGGGCCCGTCCGCGAGGACGGGCCCTCCAGTCGGGTCCCGCGGCGGCGCGAAATGGTGTGCCGCATGCGTTTGCCGGTCTCCGCGACCGGCTTCCACGACGTCAAATAGCGGGCGTCGGGGTTAGAAGGGAAGAACCCAGTGCTGATTTCACAGCGTCCCTCGCTCAGCGAGGAAGCGGTCAACGAGACCCGTTCCCGGTTCGTCATCGAGCCGCTGGAGCCGGGCTTCGGCTACACCCTCGGCAACTCGATCCGCCGCACCCTGCTGTCGTCCATCCCCGGCGCGGCCGTGACCAGCATCCGCATCGACGGTGTGCTGCACGAGTTCACGACCGTCCCCGGTGTGAAGGAAGACGTCACCGACATCATCCTCAACCTCAAGGAGCTGGTCGTCAGCTCCGAGGAGGACGAGCCGGTGACCATGTACCTGCGCAAGCAGGGGCCGGGCGCGGTGACCGCGGGCGACATCGTGCCTCCGGCCGGTGTCACCGTGCACAACCCCGACCTGCACATCGCCACCCTGAACGGCAAGGGCAAGCTGGAGATCGAGCTCGTGGTCGAGCGCGGTCGCGGCTACGTCCCCGCCGTGCAGAACAAGCAGGCCGGTGCCGAGATCGGCCGCATTCCGGTCGACTCGATCTACTCGCCCGTCATGAAGGTGACCTACAAGGTCGAGGCCACCCGTGTCGAGCAGCGGACCGACTTCGACAAGCTGATCCTCGACGTCGAGACCAAGCCGTCCATCACGCCGCGCGACGCCGTCGCGTCGGCCGGTAAGACGCTGGTCGAGCTGTTCGGTCTCGCTCGCGAGCTGAACGTCGACGCCGAGGGCATCGAGATCGGCCCCTCGCCCGCCGAGGCGGACACCATCGCGGCGTTCGCGATGCCGATCGAGGACCTGGACCTCACCGTCCGGTCCTACAACTGCCTCAAGCGCGAGGGCATCCACACCGTGGGCGAGCTGGTCTCGCGCAGCGAGGCGGACCTGCTGGACATCCGCAACTTCGGTGCGAAGTCGATCGACGAGGTCAAGATGAAGCTCGTCGGCCTCGGCTTGGCGCTGAAGGACAGCCCCCCTGGGTTCGACCCGTCGGCCGCCGCGTCCGACTACCCGGCCGAAGGCTGGGGCACGGACACCGCCGTGGACACCCACGACGACGGCCAGGACTACGCGGAGACCGAGCAGCTCTGAGGCCGCTTAGCGGCCGGGCCGGAGCAGAGGATCAGAAAGAAATCCGAGGAGCAATTCGATGCCCACCCCCACCAAGGGACCCCGTCTCGGGGGCTCGCCGGCCCACGAGCGGCTGATGCTGGCCAACCTGGCCACGTCCCTGTTCACCCACGGTCGGATCACGACCACCGAGGCGAAGGCGAAGCGGCTGCGGCCGTACGCCGAGAAGCTGATCAGCAAGGCGAAGGTCGGTGACCTGCACAACCGTCGCGAGATCCTCAAGGTCATCCGCGACAAGGACATCGTGCACAAGCTGTTCGCCGAGATCGGTCCGCAGTTCGCCGACCGCCCCGGTGGCTACACCCGCATCACCAAGACGCTGCCGCGCAAGGGCGACAACGCCCCCATGGCCGTGATCGAGCTGGTCGCGGAGTCCACCGTCACCTCCGAGGCGGAGCGCGCCCGCAAGACGAAGTTCGCCAAGGACCAGGCCCCCAAGGCCGTCGAGTCCGACGCGACCAAGTCCGAGGACGTGCAGGACCAGGACGCCGACGCGCCCGAGTCCGCCACGAAGGACGCCGCCGAGGAGCCCGCCGAGGGCGCTTCGGACGAGGCCACCGAGGCCCCGAAGGCCGAGGACAAGGCCGAGGACAAGAAGGACGAGTCCTGACGGACCCGAACCTCATCGACGAGCCCGTCGTCCCCGCTGGGGACGACGGGCTCGTTCGTGTGCGCCTGGACCTGGCCTACGACGGCACGGAGTTCTCCGGGTGGGCGCGCCAGCCCGGCCGCCGCACGGTGTGCGGCGTGCTGGAGGACACCCTGTCGACGGTGCTGCGGGAGGACGTGCGGCTGACCGTGGCGGGTCGCACGGACGCCGGTGTGCACGCGTCGGGGCAGGTGGCGCACGTCGACCTGCCCGCGTCCGCCGACGTCGCGGGCCTGCCCAGGCGCCTGGCCCGTGCGCTGCCCGCGGACGTCCGGGTGTTCTCGGCGCGGGTGGTGCCGGTCGAGTTCGACGCGCGGTTCGCCGCGTTGCGCCGGCACTACGAGTACCGGGTCACCGACGCCGCGTTCGGCGCGCACCCGTTGCGGCGGCTGGACACGCTGGCCTGGCCGCGTCCGCTGGACCTGGACGCGCTGAACGCCGCGTCCCGGCTGCTGCTGGGCGAACGGGACTTCTGCGCGTTCTGCAAGCGCCGTGAGGGCGCGACCACGATCCGTGAGCTGCAACGCCTGGAGTGGGTGCGCGACGGTGACGTGCTGACCGCGCACGTGTCCGCGGACGCGTTCTGCCACTCGATGGTGCGCAGCCTGGTCGGTGCGCTGCTCGCGGTGGGCGAGGGCCGCAAGCCGGTGGCCTGGCCCGCGTCGCTGCTGTCGCTGGCCGCGCGGTCCAGCGAGGTGGCGGTGGCGCCGCCGCACGGGTTGGCGCTGGTCCGGGTCGACTACCCGGCCGACGACGAGCTCGCCGCGCGCGCCGCTGTCACCCGGAACGTGCGCGGCGCACCGACCAGCTGAGCCAGACCGCACCGCCCAGCGGTATCTCCACCAGGTAGGTGAAGAACGCGAACAGCAGCACGCCCGCCACGGCCGGCGCGGCGGGCGTGCCGAGGCTGATCAGCAGCGCGATGGTGCCGTTCTCGGTGACACCGACCCCGCCTGGTGTGATCACGGCCAGCGTGAGCAGCCTGCTCACCGCGAACGCGGCGACCGTCGCCCCCAGCCCCAGGTGGACCCCCGCGGCGGCCAGGCACCACCACAGCAGCACGCCCTGCAACAGCAGGTAGGCGAGCATCCCCGCGGTCATCTGCCGCCAGCTCGCCCGGATCACCTGCGCGGTCTGCCGGCGCAGCCGCAGCAGGAACCGGGTGGCCCGGCCGCCCAGCAGCCGGCCGAGCCACCGCATCCGCAGCACCAGGACCACCGCGACCAGCAGCCCGGCGACCGCCGTGACCGTCGCGACCAGGACGCCGTTGCCGAGCACCACCGCGCCCTGCACGACCAGCGCCACCAGGGGCAGCGCCGCCCGGGACAGCGCGTTCCACAGGCCGCTGACGATCGTCGACGTGGTGATCGCGCGGGCCGAGTGGCCCCAGCTCGACGCCATCACCGCGGTCACCGCCACCCCGGCCGCGCCGCCGAACGGCAGCACGTTGCTGATCGCGCTGCCCGCCGCGTTCAGGCTGAACGCCTGGGTGTTGCGCAGGCCGGGCAGCGAACCGGTGAGCACGTAGGTGTAGGCCCAGAGCCCGGCCAGCCACAGCGCCGTCAACCAGAGGGCGGTGCCAGGGCCGATCTCGCGCAACTGCGCGCCGACGGCCGTCCACGCCACCCCGCCCACGGCGGGCACCAGCGCGACCACCAGCCACGCCGCCAGGCCCAGTGACGCCAACGACGCGGTGACCCGCCACCACGGCTTCACCGTGCGCACCACCGCGGGCGTTCGACGTACCACTCGGTGCCCAGGACCACCTTGAACAGCGGTGGCGGCAGCCGGAGCAGCGCGGCGAGGGTGCGGGTCGACTCGCCGCCGGTGGTCTGCGTGGCGTGCGCCGCCATGGCCGCCCGCTTGACGTGCGCGTACCGCCGGACGTCCACCGAGTGGGTGATCTCCGCGCGGGCGGTGTAGGCCTTCTCGAACTGGGCCAGGTCGAACCGGCGGGCGAGCCTGAGCAGCCGCAGGCCGCGCAGCAGCCAGGTGCGGTCGACCGTCGCCTCCCACACGCGGGGCGTGCCGGCGAGTTCGGCGGCCAGCGTGCCGACCCGGTGCACCTGGACGTGGTCCGGGTGCCCGTAGCCGCCGTGGGGGTCGTAGGTGGTCAGCAGGTCGGCGCGTTCCTCGTGCAGCAGCTCGGCCAGCCGTACCGCGGCCTCGCCCACGTCGGCGCGGGCGAACCCGTGCCGACCGTCCAGGCCGGAGTCCGGGTAGCCCAGGAACTCCACCCGCGCGCAGCCGAGGACGCGCGCCGACGCGTGGGCCTCCCTGGTGCGGACCGCGCCGAGGTCGGTCCCGTGCGCGCTCAGGCCCCGTTCACCGGCGGTGGCGACGACCAGCACCACGCGGTGTCCCTCCCGCGCGAGGCGCGCCATCGTGCCGCCGGTCAACAGGGCTTCGTCATCGGGGTGGGCGTGGAAGAAAACGCACGTTCGGCTCACGAGTGCAAGAGTGTCAGTTGGTCCGTTCGGCGGCTTGACGGGAGTGCACTTGTCCACCATCCACGTCACCGACTGCTTCCTGCCCCGGCTGGGCGGGATCGAGGTGCAGGTATCCGGATTGGCGCGGGAGCAGGCGGGTGCCGGGGAGGACGTGCACGTGGTGACCGCGACCAGGCTCGCGTCGCCGGGTGACGGGTACTCGGTGCACCGGATCGCCGTGCGGCTGCCGTGGGACCTGCCCGTGCACCCGCGGGCGGGCGCGCACCTGGACCGGGTGCTCGGCTCCCTGTCGCCGTCGGTGGTGTACGTGCACGTGGGAGCGGTGTCGCCGTTCGCGTGGTCGGGGGTGCGGTCGGCGTTGCGGCTGGGGTTGCCGACGGTGGTCGTGGTGCACAGCATGTGGGACCCGGTGGTGCAGCGGTGCTACCGGGTGCTGGACCGGCTGGCGTCGTGGAGCACGGCGCGGGTGGCGGTGGCGGCGGTGAGCCGAGCGGCGGCGGACCGGGTGCGCGCGGCGGCGCCGGGGGTGCCGGTGGGGGTGGTGCCGAACGGGATCGTGCCGTCGGCGTGGCGGGGGATCCCGACGCAGCGGCCGGACGACGCGGTGCACGTCGTGTCGGTGGGCCGGCTCGCGGCGCGCAAGGAGCCGCTGGCGTTGCTGCGGGCGTTGCGGGCGGTGTCGGCGGACGTGCCGTTGCGGGCGACGGTGGCGGGCTCCGGGCCGGAGATGGCGGTCCTGCGGCGGTACGTGGAGCGGCACGGCATGGGGTGGGTCAGCCTGCCCGGCCGACTCGACCGGCGGGGTGTGGGCCACCTGCTGGCCGGTGCGGACGTGTTCGTGAACGCGGCGTCGCAGGAGGCGTTCGGGCTGGCGGCGCTGGAGGCGCGGACGGCGGGGGTGCCGGTGGTCGCGCGGCCGGGGACGGGCGTGGCGGACTTCGTGCGCGACGGCGTGGAGGGCGTGCTGACCCACGACCTGGCCGCCGGGATCGCCCGCCTCGCGACCGACCGGGAGGAACGCCTGCGGATCACGACGCACAACCGGACCACCGAGCCGACCGACTGCACGTGGCCGCGGGTGCTGGAGGCCCTCCAGTCGTGCGCGGCCCGGGTGTGAGATCAAGGTCGGGGTACGGGTGGACCGAAGTCGTCGTCGACCACGTACGTCTCCGCCTCGGGCTCGAACCGGTGGGAGGTCAGGTTCGCGCCCCGCGACTGACCGGCCAGGTCGACCGTCCGGATCGCCGGCACGCGGGTAGGTGAACGCGGAGCGGCCCCCCGCCGGTGGGACTGGCGAGGGGCCGCTGTCGGCCGACTGGATCAGGCGACCGCTTACAGGTCGAGGGTCCAGGTGTCGATGTAGCCGGTGTCCTGGTTGAACGCGTCACGCACGCGCAGCTGCCAGGTGCCGTTGGCGTTCTCGGCCGACAGGTTCACCGTGTACGTCGCGTCGACGTTGTCCGCGCTGTCCGAGCCGGACTGCACCTTGAGCTGCTTGACCGCGCCGCTGGGCGTGATCAGGTCGATCACCAGGTCGCCCCGGTAGGTGTGCTTGACGTGCACCTCGACCGTGGCCGACGAGCCGGCCTTGCCCGCGCAGTCGGTCACCGCGATCGGGCTGGAGGCGGTGCCCAGGTCGGGCACGGCCACGTCGGTCGCGTTGGTCTTCGGCGCGCAGTTGCCGGGCTGCGGGGTGGACGAGCCGACCAGGCGCAGCAGCTTGTTCGGCGAACCGGTGCCAGGGTTGCCGACCACGCTGTTCGTCGCGCCGTTGACCAGGGCGTCGCGCACCTGCTGCGGCGTGGCGGTGGGGTTGGCGGCCAGGTACACGGCCGCCGCGCCGACGACGTGCGGCGTGGCCATGGACGTGCCGCTGATCGTGTTGGTGGCGGTGTCGTCGGTGTACCACGCCGACGTGATCGACGAGCCCGGCGCGAAGATGTCCAGGCAGGTGCCGATGTTGGAGAACGACGACCGGGCGTCGGTGTTGGTCGTGGAACCGACCGTGATGCCCTCCAGGGTGCGGGCCGGCGTCACGTTGCACGCGTTCGCGCCGTTGTCGTTGCCCGCCGCCAGGCCGTAGGTCACGCCCGACGCGATGGAGTTGCGCACGGCCTGGTCGACCGTGGCGTCCGCGCCGCCGCCGAGCGACATGTTCGCGACCGCCGGCTTCACCGCGTTCGCGGTCACCCAGTCGATGCCCGCGATGACGCCCGCGTACGTGCCGGAGCCCGCGCAGTTCAGCACCCGCACGCCGACCAGCTTGGCCTTCTTGGCCACGCCGTGCTTCGTGCCGCCGACGGTGCCCGCCACGTGCGTGCCGTGGCCGTTGCAGTCGCTGGCGTCGTTGTCGTTGTCGACGGTGTCGCGACCGGTCACCGCGCGACCGCCGAAGTCGGTGTGCGAGAACCGGATGCCCGTGTCGATGATGTAGGCGGTGACGCCCTCACCCTCGTTCGGGTAGGTGTAGGAGTTGTCCAGCGGCAGCGCGGCCTGGTCGATCCGGTCCAGGCCCCACGACGGGGTCGGCGCCTGCGTGCCGGAGATCTTCACCTCGCCGTCCTGCTGCACGTACGACACCGACGGGTCGGCGGCGAGCTTGCGGGCCTGCGCCTCGCTCATGGTGGCCGAGAAGCCGCGCACCGCGTGGGTGTAGGTGTGCTTGACGTTCGCCTGGTACTTGGCGCCCAGCGAGCCGACGCTGCTCGTGCTCATGTCCTTGAGCACGACGATGTAGCTGTCCTTGACCGCGTTGGGCGCGCCCAACCCGCGGATCTCGCCCTCCGCCGCGGCGGAGGTGAAGGTGGTCAGTGCGGCCGTGACCGCGAACGCCGTGCCCGTGGCCAGCCCGACACCGGCCGACCGTTTGGTCCAGGACGCGCGAACGTCTCCCATGGCAGGGGGTCTCCTCTTCGCAGGGTGGGTGTCCGGTCGGCGTCGCCCCCGAGCCCGGCGGACACGATGAGTTGTTCCTAGTTCGCCTCGCGGGTGAGGCGCAAGAATTTGTCGGTAAGAACCGACGAACGGCTCCTCCACAGTTTTATTCGTGCTGTGAACGAATTCGTGCGGAGAGTGACTGGACCCACACCGAAAAACGTGCCCCCGGACAACCGTCCGGGGGCACGTCGGCTTTGCCTGCGCGGATCAGTCGCCGCGCCGGACGGCACCGAGGATCTGCTGCTCACCGGGCGTGGTGACCAGCCGCAACGGCCGCCACAGGTTCGTGCCGAGCGCGATCACCTGGTCGTCCTTGAGCGTGGTCAGCTGGTGGGCCATCTGCGGCGGCAACCGCCAGATCTGGCTCGCCAACTGCGCCTGCCCGACCGGCAGCCGTTGCAGCAGCACGAGGTCCGCGGAATTCGCGGTGGTCGCCGCCTGGGGGTGCAAATAGGGCAGCACGTACATCGTGGTCTGCCACGGCGACCGCGGCGGGAACAACTCCTGCGGCACGTGGCCGCCGTCGTGCACGACCAGCAGCGGGCTGTCCTCCGACGGCCGGGGCAGCTCCACCGGGCTCAGCCGGCGCAGCTGCACCAGCGGCGAGGGACGGCCGTCCTGGCCCGCGCCCGCCGCGCGCACCACCGGCTGCCAGGCTGCCGGGCGACCCGTCGCGATGGTGATCCACGCGCCCGTCGCCATCGCCCGCAGCGCGATCTGCCGGGCCAGGTACAGCCCGCCGACCACGACCATGCGGGTCGGCGCGGACCGCAGCACCGAGATCGTCAGCGGTTCGCCCTGCAGGCCGGAGCCGAGCACCATGCCGCCGCGGTCGCCCGACGGGCTCACCACGTCCAGCATCTGCGGCGACACCAGGAACTCCGGCGCCACGCCCTTGCCCCGCGAGTCCATCAACCGGGAGTTGCTCACGCCACACCTCCCAGCGGCAGCGTCGCGGACAGCCCGGCGACCTGGAGGCCGTTCAACGGGGTCAGCGTGATGTCGAGCTTGTCGGCCAGCGCCTTGAGCCGGTCGTCGGCGCGGTCCAGCTCGGACGGCGTCCGGGCGCTCACCCGCACCATGCCGCGCAACCCGACCTGGCCCTGCTCGCTGCTCGGCGAGATCGTCATGGACAACGTCGAGGACAGCGCCCGCACGCCGGTCAGCGCGTTCAGGTTGTTGCGCATGCCCTTGGCCGGCCAGCCGGTGATCGCGTAGCTGGCGTGGCCGACGCCACCCGCCGTCACACCGGACCACTTCTCCCGCAACGACACCGAGTTGTTCGACCCGGCCACCGAGGTCAGCTCGGCCGCCGAGATGCCCGCCCGGATCAGCTCGTCGGGGTCCAGCGGTCGGATCGAGACACCGGTCGACTCCAGCGCGTTGCGCACGCGCGACAGCGCACCGATCAACGCCCGGTGGGCCCCCACGACGCCGCCGCCGCGTTCCCGGATCGCCGCCGCGCAGCGCCGCGGGTCCAGCCGCACCGCGATCCACGTGGTCCGGCGCGCCGCCGCGGGCAGCGGGCCGAGCACCTCCATGTAGGAGTTGAGCGCGGGCGAGTTCGTGGGCAGCGCGGCGCTGCCCGGGTAGCAGTGCCAGATCACCGAGATCGCGTCGAGCACCACACCGCGGTCCTCCAACGTCGGCGCGAGCGCGCCCAGCGGCAGCGACGGCGCGCTGCCCACCGCGGTGATCAGACCCGGCGCCGGGTCGACCAGCAGCACGGCGGTCCAGGCGCCCTGGTGCCAGGCCATGCCCAGCGGACGGTGCTCGTGGTCGACGCCCCGTGCCACCACCAGGTCCGGCACCGCGAGGCGCAGCAACGCCACCCGCGGGTCGTCCGGGCCGATGACCGAGGACTCCTCCTCCGACGGGGGCTTCATCTCGACCGGGCCGGTGCGCTTGGCGGTGTGGCTGTGCGAGCGGAAGCTGTAGCGCACCACCAGGCCGATCCACTGGGTCAGCCAGCGGCCCTTGGACCTGGTGAACGCGAGGATCAGGGCGATCAGCACGACACCGCCCGCGACGTACATGTGCACGGGCTCGATGCCGGCGCCGGTGGCGCCCACGGCCAGCAGGACCAGGCCGATGGCGACGCCGACCTCGAGCACGACCAGGTTGGCGACCGGCAGCGCGCCCAGGCTCGCGCCCGTGGTGCGGCGACGCGCCCGGAGCAGTGCCGCGCGCACGGCGCCGCCCGCCGCTTGCGCGCGCGCCATGGCGGGATTGGGCTGGCCCGGATGTGGGGTGGTCACGGACATCCGCTCTGGTTCTCTTTCCGTCGGCGTGCGCCGGGTGGACCGACCGGGTCTGACCAACCCGCACACGGACCACCCGCCGTCCGGCTATCGTGCAGACCGTACCGCGACTGGGAGAGCAGCGAGCCGAGAATGGCATCAACACCCACCACCAAGTCACAGGTCCAGGCCTACCGCTTCGTGCTGCGCAGGATGCAGTCCGCCCTGGTGCGCAGAGACGCGGTGATGCTGCACGACCCGATGCGCACGCACTCGCGCGCGACCGCGGTAGGTGTCCTGCTCGGCGTGATCGGGCTCATCGGGTTCCTGATCTTCGGCTTTTTCTCGCCGGACCCGCAGGTCGACGACCAGACGCAGATCGCCATCTCCAAGGAGACCGGTCAGGTCTACGTCGTGCACACGGTCGGCACGACCAAGACGTTGATCCCCATGACGAACCTCGCGTCCGCGCGGTTGTTGCTGCTCCAGCGGTCCACCCCGGACAAGGGGCAGGCGCAGGTGGCGGGTGCCGACGCGGCGGCGGGCCAGGTGAACGCGGGTCCGCAGGTCGCGGGCGGTGACCCGAAGCTGGTCAGCGAGAAGGCGTTGGCGAAGCTGCCCAAGGGCCGGCTGACCGGCATCCCCGACGGGCCGGACGTGCTGCCGAAGCCCGCGGACCGGATCGGCCCGGACTGGTCGGTGTGCGACACCCTGACGCTGGACGAGTCGCTGAACGACCCGTCGGCGCCGGGCAAGTTCACCACCACCGTCCTCGCGGGCTACAGCGGCGGCGGCGAGCTGCTCGACGGCAACCGCGCACTGCTGGTGCGCGCGGGTACCGACGACAAGCAGGCGTACCTCATCTACAAGGCGCCGCAGAACTCCAAGATCACCTCGACGTCGACGGTCCGCGCCAAGGTCGACCTCACCAACGCGAACGTCGTCACCGCGCTGAACCTGGGCCAGCAGAAGCCGCGCGCGGTCAGCTCGGGCCTGCTCAACGCGATCCCCGAGGCCAAGCCGCTGGTGGCGCCGGAGATCGCCGGCCGCGGCCAGGCGGTGGCGTACGTGCCGGGCGAGAACCTCCGGGTCGGCGACGTGATCGAGGTCTCCCGCACCGGCGCGGACTCCAAGTTCTACGTCGCGCTCAAGGAGGGGTTGCAGGAGGTCAGCAAGGCCGCCGGCGACCTCATCCGGGCCACCTACGCGCAGGGCGCCAAGCCGAAGCTGGTCGACATCGCGAAGACCAACGACGCGGAGAAGGTCAGCCAGCTCGACTTCTCCGACTACCCGTCCGAGGTGCCGGAGACGCTGGAGCCGAACCAGAACAACAGGGTGCTGTGCCTGGGCTGGCAGGCCCAGAACGTCAACTCGGCCAACAAGTCGCAGCACACCAAGGTGACCATCGCGCCGTCGCTGCCCATCCCGTCGAACGTGGTGCCGGTCGAGATCAACCAGGTCGGCGCGACCGGCGAGGTCGTCAGCCAGTTCGTGATGGCGCCGGGCAAGTCGGCCGTGGTGCGCAGCGCGACGTCCACCCAGGACTTCGCCAGCGGCCCGATCCACCTGGTCACCGGTCGTGGTGTGAAGTACGGCATCCCCGACGTCATCACCAGCGGCGCGCTCGGCCTCGGCGCGGACGGCTTCTCGCCGGGCCCCGAGTCGATCCTGCGGCTGCTGCCCAACGGGCCGCAGCTCAACCGCAACGACGCCTCCCGCAGCTGGGACTCCATCCCGGTGCCGAAGGGCAACGGCCTGCTGCCCGAGGAGAAGGCGCAGAAGCAGGGCGGCTGAGCCGAGCCGGGCGGTCGAGCACGAGCTTGAGCCCTTCGGCGGAACCGGCGTGGGCCGGTTCCCGTCATAGGGTGCGGGAGGTGTCCGGGTGAACGAGGTCACACGCAGGTCCGCGCCCATGGCGACGGGCGGCGGGCAGGTCGCGGTCGACCCGCGCTGGCTGGAGCTGTACGCGAAGCGCGTCGAGGAAGCGGCCGAGGAGCTGACCCGCGCGCGGTCCGAGCTGCGGGCGGAGCCGGTGCGCGCCCAGAGCTTCGGCGAGCTGGGCCGCACGTTGCGCAACGCCGAGGCGTACGGCCGGGCCGCGGGGATGCTGAACCAGCAGCTGGACCGGGCGTGCGAGGTGCTCACGTCCGCGGCCAAGGGCTTGCAGGAAGTGGCCGAGCACTACGGCGCCCAGGACGACGACGCGGTGGCGTTGATCAAGGCGGTCGACCGCCGGGCGGGGTTGAGCTGATGCGGGGCAAGGACGGCAGGCAGATCGCCGCCGAGGTGGGGCCGGAACTGGACTACCTGTCGGGGATCAGCCGCAGGCTCGGTCTGCGCGACCTCGTGGCGGACTACTTCGCGCCGGTCGTGGGCGACTGGAACGACCTGCACGACGAGGCGGAGCGCTGGCGCAAGGCCGGGCTGGTCGCCGAGCACGTGACGCGCGACCTGACCAAGCCGCTGGGCAAGCTGGACTCGGCGTGGCAGGGCCGGGACGCGGACTCGTTCGTCGAGCACATGCAGAAGGTCGGTCTGGCCGGGCACGACATGTCCGACGCGATGCACGCGATGGGCGAGGCGCTCGACCAGACCGCCGAGGGCATCCGCGGCATCGTGGAGGACATGTCCCGGGTGTTCGCCGAGGCGGCCGACACGGTGTCCGGTGCGGCGGCGTTGCCGGTGGACGGCGACCGGCGCGTGGCGGAGGCGTTGGACGAGCTGCACGACCCGGCGAAGGAGCTGCACGAGTCGGTGCGGGACGTGCTGGAGGCGTTCCTGCGGCTGTGCGACGGCGTGTCCGGATCGGACGACTTCGCCGACGTGAAGATGGAGCACCGCTACCCGGAGCAGAACTGGGCGTTCACCGCGCCCGAGAAGCCGACGGCGCCGGCGGTGCCGACGGCGCCGACCACTCCGCCCGCCGAGACGAAACCGGCCGCGGCCGGTGGTGGTTCGGGCTCCGGTGGGGGCGCGCCGGGCGGTGGCGGTGGCGGTGGCGTGCCCGGTGGCGGTGGCGGCGGTGTGCCCGGCGGTGGCGGGATGCCCGCAGGCGACCCCGGGGAACGGATGCAGCAGGGTGGGACGACGGGTGTCTCCGAACCCCGTCCGGCCGAGTCCGGCCCACGTCCGGCGGCGGCCGCGGCGGCGGGTCCGTCCAGCCCGGCCGTCGGCGGCGCCGGGATGATGGGCGGCGGGATGATGGGTGGCATGGGCGCCGGCGGTCAGCAGGGCGGCGACAAGGAGCACAAGTCGAAGGTCCAGCTGGCCGGCTCGACCGAGCAGGTCTTCGGCAAGCCCAAGAAGTCCGCCCCACCGGTCCTCGGCGAGGACTGAGTCGGATTGCCGCTGCTCCGCAGACGGCGGCTCGGTCGCCTGGAAGTCGGTCGTCCGCCGCTGATCCCGCGGCAATCGAAGAGCGTGATTGCCGCGGGATGAGCGACGGACGACCGACGCGACCTCGCGTCGCGGCCGGTTCAGATCGTCGCGGCCCGGTTCAGATCACAGAGCGTTTCGGGTTGGCTACGCGCTTGGCGCGGTTGCGGTTGACCGTGTGCACGATGAACATCGTCAGCAGGAGCGCACCCACGCCGGCGCCGGTGCCGGACAGCGCCACGATCATCGGCGTGCTGCTGGGCGGGTTCAGCGGACCGAGGTTGGTGATCAGCTGCTCCGGTGCGACCGGCTTCGCGCCGGGCCGTTCGGACGGCAGCTCGGCGGTCAGCGCGGCCACCGGGTTGATCATCCCGTAGCCGACCTTGTGGTCGCGGCCGCCCGGGTTGCCCGGGTGCTGCGCGGTGGCCTTGATCCGGTCCATCACCTGCCGCGCGGTCAGGTCCGGGAACCGCTCGCGCACCAGCGCGGCCACGCCCGCCACGTACGGCGCGGCGAAGCTGGTGCCCTGGATCGCGGTGAGCCGCCCGTTCGCGTCGCCGTTGGCGTCGGTCAGGCCCTGGCCCGCCGGGTCGAGGGTGACGATGTTCTCGCCCGGCGCGGCCACGCTGACCCACGGGCCCCACACCGAGAACGACGACACCTCGCCCTGCATGTTCATCGACGCCACGGACAGCACGTCGTCGGCGTACCACGGCGGCGACGCGACCACGTTGACCGTGCTCGGGTTCTGGTTGTCGTTCTGGCCCTGGCAGCCGCCCTCGGAGTCGATGTTGCCCGCGGCGGTCACGATGACGACGTCCTTGTCGTTCACCGCCCAGTTGATCGCGGCCTGCAGCTCGCGTTCCTGGTTGCTCGGCTCACGCGGTTGCTCGCACGAGGTCAGCGAGATGTTGATGACGTCGGCGCCCTGCTGCACGGCGGCGAGGATGGCCTGCGCCAGGGTGCCGACCTTGCCCGCGGACGGACGGCTGTCGACCTTCGCCGGGTCCTCGTACTTGAAGTGCTTGCTGGTCTGCCGGAACGCCAGCACCTGCACGTCGGGCGCGGCGCCGATGAACCCGGTCGCCTCGTCCCGGCTGGCCGCGGCCACGCCCGCCACCTCGGTGCCGTGGCCGTCGCAGTCCTCGACGCCGCCCTTCTCGGTCTCGACGTAGTCGCCGCCCGCGGTGACCCGGCCGGTCAGCCGCGGGTGGTTCTTGTTCACGCCGGTGTCGATGATGGCGAGCTTCTGGTTCTTGCCGGTGGCGAAGCGGTGCGCTTCCTCCAGCCGCAGCTGCATCTGGCCCCACGGCTTGTTCGGGATGGGGCGGTTGCCCGTGCCCGAGGTGACGCACAGCGTCGCCTTCTGGTAGTTGACGTCCTCCACCGGCGCCGCGGGCTGGCGCAGGAACGCCCGGTCCACCGGCGGCGGCTGCGAGTTCGGCCGGCCGCTCGGGTTCGTGGTCGAGGGCTGGGCGTGCGCGCCGGGCGCGGTCACCAGGGCGACCGCCGCCGCGGTCAGCGCGGCGAACTTGCGGATGCGCATCAGGGCCTCACGCGGGGATGAGCTGGCGCATGGCCACGTAGAGGTCCATCACCGCCAGCGCCAGCGGCAGCACCGCGGCGATGAGGATGGCCTCCAGGATGTCGACCGTGCGGCGCAGCACCGGGGAGAACTTCTGGTTGGGGAAGATCACGCCGAGCACCAGCGCGCCCGCGCCGACCACCACGAGGGTGCCGAACACGTACAGCAGCCGGTCGGCGGGCGAGGACTCCAGCAGCCACCCCAGCAGCACGCCCGTGCCCGCGACCATGCCGCTGGCCAGCAGCGCCACCGCCTGCGCGCCGTTGGCGTAGGCCCGGCCGCGCAGCAGCAGCACCAGCGTGACCACGATCGCCAGCAGCGGGCCCCAGATGGAACCGTCGCCCGCCGCGATCACGGCGAACACGGCGGCGATGCCGCCGCAGCCGATGATCGTGCCGGTC
Source organism: Actinosynnema sp. NPDC050801 (assembly GCF_040673975.1). Lineage (NCBI taxonomy): Bacteria > Bacillati > Actinomycetota > Actinomycetes > Pseudonocardiales > Pseudonocardiaceae > Actinosynnema > Actinosynnema sp. NPDC050801. Next base: position 18,484 of record NZ_JBFAQZ010000025.1, read on the forward strand.
AGGTACTCGTGCGCGTTGGCGGTGCGCCGCTCGATGACGGAGTACTCCGGGAAGCCGGTGTCCTCCTTGAGGTCCTCGGCACTGCCCGGCACGGTCGGCAGCGGCAGCTTCGCCAGCTGGATCGTCAACCGGGGCAGCGCGGACAGCATCGCCAGCGAGACGGCCGCGGTGGCCGCCGCGATGCCCTGCAGCGGGTGGTCCACGAAGATGCCGACGAGGAACGCGGCGGCGCTCAGCGCGCCCGCCGTGGCGGCGGCGATGAACACCGTGATGCCCCGGCCGATCAGCATGATCGCGGCCGAGGCGAAGATCAGCACCAGCACGCTGGCCAGCAGCAGGCTGGGCCGGCCGACCGGTCCGGGCACGATGTAGAGGCCCGCGACGTAGGCCATCGGCAGGCCGCCCGCCGCGACGATCAGCACGCCCGTGCCGGTGGCCGCGTAGGCCCGTGCCACGACCGCGCCCGCGGCCAGCGCCGCGATGGCGACCACGCCCGCGCAGATCGCCGGCGCGAGGTTGCCGCCGCCCGCGAGCGGACCGGCCATCAGCACCGCGATCGCGGCCGTGATGAGCGCGAGCGCGCCCGCGAGGTGGCCGTAGCGCCGCGCGGTGTCCTTGGTCCAGGGGCGGAAGCTGTCCGGGTCCGACTCGGCGATCGCGTCGACCACGTCGTCGTACAGCGGTGGTGGCGGGTTCTCGTTGCGCTTGCGCAGCTGGAGGAGCTCGCCGTCGACCACGCCGAGCGAGGCCAGCGTGCGGCTGGGGTCCAGCGGACCCTCGCCCAGCTTGGCCAACGCCCAGCCGCCGTGCCGCACGCCACCGTCCGGAGTGGCCTCCTTGGCCATGTCCAGCAGCATCGGCAGCAGGTCGGCCACCGCGACGTCGGCGGGCAGCGCGACGTCGATACGCGTTCGCGGCGCAACCACCGTCACCCGGCTGAACACCGTCGTACCGGTCGCCACCAGCGCCCCCTAAAGTCCTGATCAGTGTGTGCTGTGGTTCCGCCCCGACCCTATTGGTCCGGTCGGGCGTGCTGAGGCCCGCCCCGGAGGAACGGACCCAGTATGGGGGCAGCGGGGGTCGTGGCAGGGCTGTTCCGCGCAACACGTTGGCCGCTGATTTCCCCGACCCCGCGTCGTGCGGGGTTCCGATGCGCCATAGTGTCGTTGCGACTGTGGCGGGCCCGCGCCCGGCCGGGATCCGGGTGGTGTGGGTCCCGGGCGCAGTCGGGGTGGTCGGTTACGGATCGATGCTGAAGAGGTGCCTGTCAGGTGAGCACGCTGCAGTTCAAGCGCACGGCACGCCTCGCTGCTCCCCGTCCACCGGGCGGTGAGGTCCACCTCGAACCACCGCCCGAGGTGCCCCGGGTCATCCCCGGCAACGTCATGATGAAGGCGATGCCCGTCGTCATGATCGTGTCGTCCGTCGGCATGATGGTGCTGATGTTCAGCTACAGCGGGCGCAGCCCCGCTGCGATGATCATGCCCGGCATGATGCTGGTCTCGACCATCGGCATGATGGCCGGCGGCATGGGCAGCGGCAAGGGCCAGAAGAAGGCCGAGATGAACGAGGACCGCAAGGACTACCTGCGGTACCTCGGCCAGATGCGCGACCGCGCCCGCGAGGCTGCCAACGAGCAGCGCGCCGAGCGCGAGTGGGTGCACCCCGACCCGCAGATGCTGTGGTCCCTGGCGACCACCCGCCGCATGTGGGAGCGCAGGCAGAACGACCCGGACTTCTGCCACCTGCGCGCGGGCCGTGGCTCGCAGCGGCTGGCCACCCGGCTCGTGCCGCCGCAGACCGGGCCGGTCGAGGAGTTGGAGCCGATCGCGACGCTGGCGCTGCGCCGGTTCGTGCGCGCCCACTCGCTGGTGCCCGACCTGCCGATCTCCATCGCGTTGCGCGGCTTCGCCGCCGTCGGCCTGATCGGCGACATCGAGGAGAAGCGCGGCCTGGCCCGCGCCCTGCTGGCCCAGATGGTCACCTTCCACTCCCCGGACGACCTGCTGATCGCGGTCGTCACCACCGGCCGCACGAAGGCCGAGTGGGAGTGGATGAAGTGGCTGCCGCACGTGCAGCACCCGGCGATCGTCGACGGCATCGGGCAGATGCGGATGATGGCGGGCTCGCTGGCCGAGGTCGAGCAGATGCTGGACGAGCAGTTGCGCGACCGGCAGCGGTTCACCCGCAACGCGCCGCCGCCCGCCGACCAGCCGCACGTGGTGATCCTGATCGACGACGGCGACGTCACCCGCGAAGAGCAGATCATCCTGGAGGAGGGCCTGGTCGGCGTCACGCTGCTCGACCTGTCCGAGTCCCTGGGCAACCTCACCGCCCGCCGCGGCCTGCGGTTGGTGATCGAGGACGGCAAGCTCGGCGCGCGCAGCGCCAGCGGCGTCGAGTGGTTCGGCGGCCCGGACTGGCTGAGCGTGGTCGAGGCCGAGGCGTTGGCCCGGCGGATCTCGCCGTACCGGATCGGTGGCGTGGACGCGGGCGGCAGCGACGAGGACCCGCTGTCGATGAGCAACAACCCGCCGCTGCTGGAGTTCCTGGGCATCCCCGGCGACCCGATGACCTTCGACGTGCAGGCGGCGTGGCGGCCGAGGCCGGTGCGCGACCGCTACCGGGTGCCGTTCGGCATCGGCGAGTTCGGTCAGCAGGTCGAGCTGGACATCAAGGAAGCGGCCATGGAGGGCATGGGCCCGCACGGCCTGTGCATCGGCGCGACCGGTTCCGGCAAGTCCGAGTTCCTCCGCACGCTGGTGCTGGGCATGCTGGCCACGCACTCCTCGACCTCGCTCAACATGATCCTGGTCGACTTCAAGGGTGGCGCGACGTTCCTCGGCCTGGACAAGGCGCCGCACGTCGCCGCGACGATCACCAACCTGGCGGGCGACCTGACCCTGGTCGACCGCATGAAGGACGCGATCGCCGGTGAGGTGTCGCGTCGCCAGGAAGTGCTGGCCAAGGGCAACTACAAGAACGTGTGGGACTACGAGAAGGCGCGCGAGAACGGCGCCGACCTCGACCCGCTGCCGGCGTTGTTCATCTGCATCGACGAGTTCTCCGAGATGCTGACCGCGAAGCCGGACTTCATCGACATCTTCCTCCAGATCGGCCGCGTCGGCCGGTCGCTGCAGATGCACATGCTGCTGGCCTCGCAGCGGCTGGAGGAGGGCAAGCTGCGCGGTCTGGACACGTTCCTGTCCTACCGGATCGGTCTGAAGACCTTCTCCGCCGCCGAGTCGCGCGCCGCGATCGGCGTGCCGGACGCCTACGAGCTGCCGCCCATCCCGGGTTCGGGGTACCTGGGCGTGCAGGGCTCGCCGCTGACCCGGTTCAAGGCGCTGTACGTGTCCGGCCCGTACCGGCCGGCCGGCTTGCAGGTCGCGGGCCCGTCCGCGCCGGTCACCAGCGACAAGCGGCCGCGCTACTTCGTGCCGGACTACATCGAGATCCCCAAGGAGCCGGTGCGGCCGATAGAGCCGGTCAAGCAGGAGAAGAAGGAGGACGACTCCAACGAGCCGTCCGAGCTGGAAGTCATCGTCGAGCGCCTGGTCGGCCAGGGCCCGCCGGCGCACGAGGTGTGGCTGCCGCCGCTGAACGAGCCGCCGTCGCTGGACACGCTGCTGCCGCCGTTGCAGGCGACCGAGGACCGCGGTCTGACCGCGCCCGGGTTCTTCTCCAACGGCAAGCTCCAGGTGCCGTTGGGCGTGGTGGACAAGCCGTTCGAGCAGCGGCGCGACCTGCTGTGGGCGGACTTCTCCGGTGCGGCCGGTCACGGTGCGATCGTCGGCGGTCCGCAGTCGGGCAAGTCGATGATGCTGCGCACGCTGATCACGTCCATGGCGTTGACGCACACCCCCGAGGAGGCGCAGTTCTACTGCCTCGACCTCGGTGGCGGTACGCTCGCCTCGTTGGAGAACCTGCCGCACGTCGGTGGTTTCGCCAGCCGGTTGGACGTGGACAAGGCGCGCCGGATGGTGGCCGAGCTGTCCGGCCTGATCTCCGAGCGCGAGCAGCGGTTCCGCGCGCAGGGCATCGACTCGATGGTCGAGTTCCGCAACCGGCGGCGGCGCGGCGAGATCCGCGACGACAACTTCGGTGACGCGTTCCTGATCGTGGACGGCTGGATGAACTTCCGGCAGGAGTTCGAGGCGCTGGAGCCCGCGGTGCAGGCGCTGGCCGCGCAGGGCCTGTCCTACGGCGTGCACGTGGTCGTGGCGGCGAACCGGTGGGCGGAGATCCGGCCCGCGATGAAGGACCTGCTCGGCACGCGGTTCGAGCTGCGCCTCGGTGACGTCAGCGAGTCCGAGGTGGACCGCAAGGTCGCGGTCAACGTGCCCCCGGGCCGCCCGGGTCGCGGTCTGTCGCCGCAGAAGCTGCACTTCCTGACCGCGCTGCCGCGCGTCGACGCGTCGTCGGACGCGGAGAACGTGGCAGCGGGCGTGCAGGACATGATCGCCAAGGTCCGCGCCGCCTGGCGGGGCAGGCACGCGCCGCAGGTCCGCCTGCTGCCCGACCTGCTGCCGTACCACGACTTCATGGCGCAGGTGCAGCAGCAGCGGCCCAACCGCGGCCACCTGGTGCCGATCGGTGTCAACGAGGACGAGTTGGCGCCGGTGTACCTGGACTTCGACGCCGACCCGCACTTCATGGCGCTGGCCGACGGCGAGTCGGGCAAGACCAACCTGCTGCGCGCCGTCGTGCGCGGCATCATGACCAGCTACACCTCGTCCGAGGCGCTGATCATGCTGGTCGACTACCGGCGCACCATGCTCGGCTTCATCGACACCGACCATCTGTTGTCCTACGCGGTGTCGTCGGCGCAGCTCACGGACATGATCAAGGACGTCCGGGGCTCGATGGTCAACCGCCTGCCCGGCCCGGACGTCACGCAGGAGCAGCTGAAGAACCGCTCGTGGTGGAAGGGCCCGGAGCTGTTCGTGGTCGTGGACGACTACGACCTGGTCGCGCCGCAGGGCGGGCAGAACCCGTTGGCGCCGCTGGCGGAGTTCATCCCGCAGGCCAAGGACGTGGGTCTGCACATCGTCGCCGTGCGCCGCATGGGTGGCGCGTCGCGCGCGATGTACGACCCGATCCTGGGCAAGCTGAAGGAGATCTCGGCCCCGATCATGGTGGGTTCCGGCTCGAAGGAGGAGGGCGCGATCGTGGGCAACCTCAAGCCGTCGCCGCAGCCTCCCGGCCGGGGCACGCTGGTCACCCGCAAGCTGGGGCAGCAGCGCATCCAGCTGGCGTGGATCGACCCGGACTGAGTTGGATTGCCGCTGCTCCGCAGACGGCGGGCGAGGTCGCCTGGAAGTCGGTCGTCCGCCGCTGATCCCGCGACAATCGAAAAGCGTGATTGCCGCGGGATGAGCAACGGACGACCGACGCGACCTCGCAACGCGAACGACGTGGAAGGCCCCGCTTCGGCGGGGCCTTCCATGTTTCCCACCCGAGTGGACGGTCCTCGCGCGACACCGCTGACCTCTGCGTTGTCGGTGCCCTGCCTTAAGCTTCGCCCCGCACTGAAGGGGGTGGCGTGGAGACTGGGTTCAAGGTGCTCGGGCCCCTGGAGGTCTGGCACGGCGGCGAACAGGTCCCGTTGCCGACGGGCAAGGCGCGGGTGCTGCTGGCCTGCCTGCTGCTGCGCGCCGGCCGCGTGGTGCCGGTCGACCTGCTGGCCGACCGGCTCTGGGACGACGGATCGCTGAACCCCGCCCGCACCAGGGCGACCCTGCACATGGTGGTGACCCGGCTGCGCCAGGCGCTCGGCCCGGCGAACGTGGTGCGCACCGCCACCGGCGGGTACGTGGCGGACGTGCCGCCGCGAGCGCTCGACCTGCACCGGTTCCGCGACCTGGCGGCCGCGGGGGACTACGCCGAGGCGCTGGAGCTGTGGCGCGGCGCACCGCTGTCGGACGTCCGGTCGGACGTCCTGCACCGGGAGGAGGTCGCGCCGCTGCTGGAGGAGCACCTGGTGGTGCTCGAACGCCGCATCGACGCCGACCTGGACGCGGGGCGGGCGGGCGAGCTGGTGGCCGAGCTGCGGACGCTGACCGGGCAGCACCCGTTGCGCGAGCGGTTCTGGGGTCAGCTGATGCTCGCGCTGTACCGCTCGGACCAGCAGGCGGCGGCGTTGGCGGCGTTCCGCGCGGTGCGCGCGATGCTGGTCGAGGAGCTGGGCGTGGACCCGGGTCCGACGCTGACCGACCTGTACGACCGGATCCTGCGCGACGACGTGCCCGGCGGCCCGGTGGTCGCACCTCCGCGCCAGGCGCTGCGCCACGTGCCGCCGGAGGTGTCGCTGTTCGTCGGCCGGGAACGGGAACTGGCCGCGCTGGACGAAGCCGCGCGCGAGCCGGGCGCGGTGGTGCTGCTGCACGGCATCGGCGGTGTGGGGAAGACCGCGTTGGCGTCGAGCTGGGCGAGCCGGCGGCGCGACCGCTTCGGTGACGGCGACCTGCACGTGAACCTGCGCGGGTTCGACGCCGGGGGACGCCCGGTGGAGCCGGCGAGCGCCGCCGAGGCGTTGCTCGTGTCGCTGGGCGTGCGGCCGGAGGAGGTGCCGTCCGGGCTGGAGGCGCGCACCGCGTTGCTGCGCGCCACCCTGGCGGGCCGCCGGATGCTGCTCGTGCTGGACAACGCGGCCGACAGCGACCAGGTGCTGCCGCTGCTGCCCGGCACGCCCACCGTCACCGTGCTGGTGACCAGCCGCAACCAGCTGCGCAGGCTCACCGCGCACCACGGCGTGCGCCGGATCGCGCTGCGCCAGCTGTCCCCGGCCGAGTCGACGGAGCTGCTGTCGTCGGTGCTGGGCCGTGACCGGATGAGCGCCGACCCGGTGGCGGGCAGGCAGGTCGTCGAGCGGTGCACCGGGCTGCCGCTGGCGTTGCGGGTCTTCGCCGAGCGGGTGGCCCGGTTCCCGGGCACGCCGATGGGCGCGTTCGCGGCGGAGCTGGCCGACGAGCGGTCGCGGCTGGACCACCTCAGCGCCGACGACGGCGACGACACCGACGTGCGCTCGGTGTTCTTCTGGTCCTACCGCGCGTCGACGCCGGACGTCGCGCGCATGTTCCGGCTGCTGTCGGTGCACCCCGGTCCCGACATCGGCGTGCTTGCCGCCGCGGCGCTCGCGGGCGTGCCCGGACCGGCCGCGCGCCGTCAGCTGGAGCGGTTGACCGCCGACCACCTGCTCGACTCCCGCACGCCCGGCCGGTACGAGTTCCACGACCTGCTCCGGGCGTACTCCAGGGAGTTGTCGGACGCCGAGGACGACCGCACGGACGCCCTGCGCGCCCTGGTGGAGTGGTACGTCCGCGCGGCCGAGGCCGCCGCCGCGCGGACGCCGTCCTACCGGCCGCGGGCCGGCGCCGCGCTGCCCGCCGAGGCGGCGGAGTTCGACATCGGCCCGGTGGCCGACCCGGGTGAGTGGGGCCGGTACGAGCTGCTCAACCTGGCGGCCGTGACCAGGGTCGCGGCCGAGCGCGGGTGGCACGAGCAGGCCTGGCGCATCAGCGACGCGGTGTGGTGGATCGTGGATCTGCTACCCAGGGGTGACGACCTGGTGCGGATCTTCCTGACCGGCCACGACTCGGTGCGCGAGACGTCCCTGAGCCACCTGAGCGGCATCGCGGTCAACCACCTCGCCTGGATCTACTCGCAGGTCAACCGGCATGACGCGGCGGTGGACGCCTACGAGCGCGGTCTCGCGATCGCGGTGCGGGACGGCGACCGGCGGCTGGAGGGCGTGATCGAGGCGAACCTCGGCGGCGCCTACAGCCGGATCGGCCGGTACGAGGAGGCCGTCGAGCACCTGTCGCGCGGGCTGGCCGTCGCGCGGGACCAGGACGACCACCACCGCCAAGCGGCGGCGCACTTCAACCTCGCGTACAACCTGCTCCGGCTCTACCGGTACGAGGACTCGCTGGAGCACGGCCGCCGGGCGCGCGCGCTCTTCGACGGCCAGGGTGACGAGTACCACTCCGCCCGGACCACCAGCGTCACCGCGGCCGCGTGCCGGGCGATGGGGCGGTTCACCGAGGCGGAGTCGTTTCTGCGCGAGGGGATCTCGGCGCTGACGGCGTTCGCGGACCCGCTCGGGCAGTCGTACCTGTTCGACGAGTTGGGCACCGTGCTGCTCTGCCTGGACCGCCGTGCGGAAGCCTTGGAGTCGTGGCGGAAGGCGCTGGCGATCTACGACGAGTACGAGCGCGACCTGGCCGGGGTGGTGCGGTTGTGGCTGGACGACTGCGAGGGGTGCGGCACCGACACCGCGGGGCCCTCAACGGGGAGGAGTTGAGGACGCCCGCGGGTCCGTCGTCACCGCGGCGTGGGGCAGTACCGGTGAGCCGCCCCCCGACGGCCCACCTCGCACCCGGCCGGCGCCCCCCTCGATCGGACCTCCGGCCCCGCGCCCGCTGGGGGTCGCGGCGGTGAACGTGTCCACTCTGCGCGAAGCGCCTCACAGTCGGCTCACGGCGGGCTCACCCGGATGCCGGACACCGGGCGGAATCGGCGCGACACCAAACGGTGAATTCCGGTACACCTGCCCCAGTTCGAGCGGGGGCCGCCGGGTCGCGCCCGGTCGCGCCCGCGCCGAAAGTCGTAAACTGACACGTCCGGGGGGAGGGGTAATGGCGACTGGATCCACGCCACCAGCGCTCCTTCGTCAGGCTCGGCACGGTGGCCGTCGGCGCGGTGGCCGTCGGCACGTCCCGCGGCACCGGGGCGGGCGGTCGGCGTGACGGCGCTGCGGTTCAACGTCCTCGGCCCGCTGGAGGTGTGGCACGGCGACGGGCAGGTCCCGATCCCGGCCGGACGGGCGCGGGTGCTGCTGGCGACCCTGCTGATGCACGCCAACCAGCCGGTGTCGGTGGACGTGCTGGTCGACCGGCTGTGGGAGGGCGGCGCGCCGAACCCGGACCGGGTCAAGGCCACCTTGCAGATGGTGGTCCGGAGGTTGCGCCAGGCGCTGGGCGACGCCAACGTGGTCCGCACGACCACCAACGGCTACGTCGCCGAGGTCGAACCCGGTTCGCTGGACCTGCACCGGTTCCGCGAGCTCGCGGCGAACCGCGAGTACGCGGAGGCGCTGGCGCTGTGGCGGGGCGCGCCGCTGTCGGACGTGCGGTCGGACGTGCTGCACGCGGAGGAGGTCGAACCACTGCTGGAGGAGCGGTTGGTCGTCCTGGAACGCCGGATCGAGGCCGACCTGGCGGCGGGCCGCGCCGGCGACCTCGTGCCCGAGCTGCGCTCGTTGACCAGGGCGCACCCGCTGCGCGAGCGGTTCTGGGGCCAGTTGATGCTCGCCCTGCACGGCAGCGACCAGCAGGCCGAGGCGCTGGCCGCGTTCCGCGCGGTGCGCGAGCTGCTGGCCGACGAGCTCGGCGTAGACCCGAGCGAGCACCTGCGCGCGGTGCACCGCACCGTCCTGGTCGGTGACGCCGAACCCGCGCCCGCGCTCACCCCGTGGACCGCCCTGTGCCAGCTCCCGCCCGACACGGCGGACTTCATCGGCCGCGACGACCTCTACGCGGAAGCGTCGGCGCTGCTCACCGCGGACCCGACCGGGACGGCCGTGCCGGTGCTCGCGATCACCGGCGCGCCGGGCACCGGCAAGAGCACCCTGACGATCCGGATCGCGCACGCCCTGCGTGCCAGCTTCCCGGACGGCCAGCTGTTCGTCCGCCTCGACGGTGCGGGCAACGCGCCGCGCGACCCGGCCGAGGTGCTGGCCGAGCTGCTGACGGCGGTCGGCGTGAGCCCGTCGGCGGTGCCCGACCGGTTGGAGGCGCGCGCCGCCGCGTTCCGGTCCCACCTCGCCGACCGCGCCGTGCTGCTGGTGCTGGACGACGCCGCGGGCGTGGACCAGGTGCGGCACCTCCTGCCGGGCACCGCGAGCAGCGCCGTGCTGATCAGCAGCAGGCACCAGCTCGGCGGCCTGCCCGGCGTGCGGAGCCTGCGGGTGCCGCCGCTGGCCGCGCCGTCCGGCCTGGACCTGCTGGCCCGGATGATCGGCGAACGCCGGGTCGCCGACGAGGCGGAAGCCGCCGCGGCGATCGTGGAGGCGTGCGGCGGCCTGCCGCTGGCGCTGCGCATCGTGGGCGCCCGGCTGGCCGCGCGGCAGTCGTTGCCGCTGGCGAAGCTGGCCGTCCGGCTCGCCGACGAGCGCCGCAGGCTGGACGAGCTGGCCACCAGCGACATGGAGGTCCGGGCCAGCCTGGAGCTGAGCTACGAGGCGTTGCCGCCGGACGCGGCGCTGGCGTTCCGCAGGCTGGGGCTGCTCGGCGCGTCCGACGTGGCGTCCTGGGTGGCGCGCGGGTTGACCGGGCTCGACGACCCCGAGCACGCGGTCGAGCAGCTGGTCGAGGCCAACCTGCTGGAGGACGTCGGCCGCGACGCGACCGGCGAGCCGCGGTACCGGCTGCACGACATCCTCGCCGTCTACGCCGCCGAACTGGCCCGCGCGGAGGAGGTCGAGTGCATCGACGAGGCACTGCGCTGCTACGTCGAGGCGTTGCTGACCTTGGCGGACGCCGCGTCGCACCGCCTGCCGTCCGTGGTGGACGAGCTGCCGCCCGACCCGATCGAGCCGTCCCGGCTGCTGCCCGCCGCGGAGGTGGCGCGGCTGACCGCGGACGGCACGAGCTGGTTCCTGGCCGAGCAGGTCCACCTGGCCCAGGCGGTGGAGATCGCCGCCCACCGCGGTTGGGTCGCGCTCGCCGTGGCCCTCATCGAGCGGACGATGACGCACCTCGACGTCTACATCCCCCTCGACCGGGTGATCGAGCTCTACCGGTTGGTCGGGGACACCGCGGCCGAGGCGGGTGCGGACAGGCTGCGGTGGCGCATGGCGCTGGGCGGGTCGACCCAGCGGGTGAAGCGGGCGTTGGACGAGTCGTTGCTGGGCGACATCGCGGCGTGCGCCGAGGGCTTCCGGGCGATCGGCGACCTGTCCGGCGAGGCCATCGCGCTGGCGGCGGTCGTCCACTACCGCTACCTGCACAGCGGGACCCCCGACATCGACCTGGCCCGTCGGGCGGCCGAGGTGGCCAGGCGCAGCGGTGTGCACAACGTCTACTGCTCGGTGCTGCGCGAGTACGCCTCGATGCTCGCCGCGTCCGGCCGGTACGCCGAGTCGTTGCCCCACTTCGCCGAGACGCTGGAGCTGACCCGCGCGTTCGAGGACCCGCTGCCCGCGGTGGGCGTGCTGTACCGGGTCGCCCGGTACGCGATGGACAACGACGACCTCGACCGCGCGGTCGAGACGTCCGACCGGGCCATCGAACTGCTGCGGGGCGTGGACGACATGCGCGCGGTCGGGTACGTGTCGAGCCTGGCCGCCAGGGTGCGGCTCACCGTCGGCCGCGCCGCCGACGCGCTGCCCCTGGCCGAACGCGCCTACCGGATCTTCGTCGAGATCGGTGAGAGCATCGGTGCGCCGGACGCGGTCGCCTCGATCGCCGAGGCGTGGCTAGGGCTCGGCCGGCCGGGAGAGGCGCTGCGGGTGCTGGAGCCCGCGCTGCGCCGGTACCGCGACGTCGGGGCGGCGGAGGCGGTCGAGCGGATGCGGACGGCCTTCGACCGGGCGCGGGAGGCGATCTCAAGACCAGCCGACGAGTCGTCGGTGTCGTGAGGTATGCATATGCAGGCCCGCCCCGGCCGACGAGGGGATGACGGATGAGCTTGCACGTGGCGGTGGACTTCGGCACGTCCAGCACCTGCGTCGCCATGTCACTGCACGGCCGGGAACCGCAGGTCGTCGTGGTCGACGGCCAGCCGATCGTGCCCTCCGCGGTGTTCGCCGCGGCGGACGGCACCCTGTTCGTCGGGCAGGAGGCCGAACGCCAGGCGGCGGTGGACCCGTCCCGCTACGAGCCGCACCCCAAGCGCCGCGTCGACGAGGGCGAGCTGCTGCTCGGCGCCAGCGTGCTGCCGGTGGTCGACGTCGTGCGGGCCGTGCTGACCAGGGCCGTCGACGAGGCGCGGCACGTGGCGGGCGGTGCGCGGATCGACCTGCTCGTGCTCACCCACCCGGCCGACTGGGGCGCGATCCGCACCAGGGTGCTGCTCCAGGCCGCCCGCGGCCTCGGCCAGGAGCTCCGGCTGGTGCCCGAGCCGGTCGCGGCCGCGGTGTTCCACTCGGCGACCCACGCCATCCCCGACGGCGCGGCGCTGGCCGTGCTCGACCTCGGCGGCGGCACGGTCGACGCCAGCGTGGTGGCCCGCCAGGGCGGCACGTTCCGCGTGCTGGCCACCAAGGGCGACCCGGGCTTCGGCGGCGCGGACGTCGACCAGGCGCTGCTGGAGCACGTCGGCTCGCTCGTCTCGCCCGGCGACCCGCAGGCGTGGCGGCAGCTCGTGGAGGGCCGGGAGCTGTCCGACCGCCGCAAGCGCCGGGTGCTGCGCCAGGACGTGCGCGGCGCGAAGGAGACGCTGTCCCGGCACGCCTACACCGACGTGCCGATGCCGCCGCCGTTCCCCGACGCCCACGTCACCCGCACCGACCTGGAACGGCTGATCAGCACGCCGCTCAACCGCGCCGCCGCGCTGCTGGTGACCGCGGTGCGGGACGCCGGGCTCGACCCGCGCGGGCTCGCCGGGGTGTTCCTGGTGGGCGGGTCGAGCCGGATCCCGCTGGTGGCGCGCCTGGTGCTGGAGCAGTCCGGCGTGGTGCCCACGAGCATCGACCAGCCGGAGACCGTGGTGGCCCGGGGCGCGCTGCGGGCGGTGAGCGTGGACCCGTTGCGCACCGGCGCGCTGCCGGCGGGGCAGGGCGAGGTCACCCGGAAGATCACCGACGACCAGACCCGCAAGATCACCCGGCGGATCACCCCGCCGCCCTCGCCACCGGGCGGCTTCGCGCAGCCGTCGTTCTTCCCGTCGCCCGTGCCCGCGCCGCCACCGCCGCGCCGCAGCCGCGTGCCGCTGCTCGTGGTCGCCGTCGTCGCGGTGGTCGCCGTCGTCGGCGGTTCCGTGGCGTACGCGCTGAGCCGCAACGGCGGCACGAAGGGCGGGGCGACCACGCCCCCCACGTCCGCCACCACCACGTCCGGCGAGGCCGAGGGCAAGATCGTCGCGCAGTACGACTACCGCTTCGTCGCGCCGACCGGGTGGCAGCAGACCGGCGGCCAGGTCGAGGCCCGCAGGGTGCTGCTCAAGCCCGAGTCGCCGGAGTCCAACCTGGACGTCATCGCGGTGGAGGAGCGGCTGCTCAACTACAACGCCACCGAGGACCGGGCCCGCGCCGAGACCGAGCTGCGCGGCCAGTACGACCAGCGCGCCAACGTGTCCGACTTCGACGCTTCCGCCGACTTCGCCACCAAGGATGTCGTTTACTACCGGGAAGCGACGGACTCGGCCACCATCGACTGGTACGTGCTGTTCCAGGACGACGTCCAGGTCAGCGTCGGGTGCCAGTACGCGCAGGACGGGCGCGACCGGGTCCGCCCCGCGTGCGAGCAGGTCGTCCGCACGCTGACCGTGACCAGCTGACCTTGTGGGGACTGTGATGACCGGCACTCCGGAGGCGTTCGCCCGGTTCCGCGCCGACCTCGACGCGGCCGTGACCAGAGGACGGCGCGCGGCGGCCGCCGCGGGCGCGAAGGCCGCGGCCCAGCGCGACCGGAACCGGCAGCTGGCCGACCAGGCGAAGGCCCGGCAGGTCCAGCCGGACCGGCACGCGCCGACTTCACCGGACGTTCAGCGGGTCGCCACCGGTTTCCGCCACCACCGCGGCCTGCCCGTGGAGCAGTTGCCTTCGGGTGAGGAACTGCTCACACCGGAGAAATCGCGAGAGCAAACGGACGCGAATGCAAATGCAGTTCCGCCGCGCCCGGTGCTCGGTTCCCGCGCGGTTGCGGGTCCGAGTGGGCAACTGCCGCCCGACAGGGGCGATGACGAGGACTTTTCGCAAGCGCGAATCCTCTACTGAGGGCCATCTGCCACCCCCTGCGTTTACAACCGCAACGACTTCCCAAGAAGTCGCGACAGCGTGGAACCGGTCATGGCAAGGTCTGCGTCGTAAGAGGCGTACGAAGCAAGAACGCCTGATCTCATCGACCTAGGGGGCTCACCCAATGGCTGGTTACTCCACCGGACATCCCGAACTGATCGGTGCCGCCAAGGACATCGTCAGCACCAACGAGGGCATCCAGGGCATCCTGGGCCAGCTCGGGAGCACGATCGACGGTCTGGCGCCCGCCTGGAAGGGTGGCGCGGCCGAGGCGTTCGCGAAGCTGATGGAGCGCTTCCGCGAGGACGCCGACAAGCTGCAGAAGGCCCTCATGGACATCGCCGAGCAGATGGACCAGGGCGCGGCCACCTACCTCGCGCAGGAAGAGGAGCAGGCGGCGGAGATGTCGAACATCACCAGCCGTCTCGGCATGTGACCAGACGCATTCGTCTGAACGTTCTGCCAACAAGCACCTTTTTCCGCTCTTTTTCTGACTTCACTTCCAAGGGGAGACCATGGACATCAAGGTCGATTTCAGCGCCCTGAGCAGCGCGGCGGGCGACATCACCGGCCAGGCCGGCAAGGTGGATTCCGAGCTGGACAACCTCAAGAGCCGCCTCCAGCCCGTCATCGCGCAGTGGGAAGGTGGCGCTTCGGCCGCCTACCAGGACGCGCAGACCCGTTGGGACCAGGCCGCCGCCGGCCTCCAGCAGGTGCTGGCCCAGATCGGTTCCGCCGTCGCCTCCGCGACCGAGGCCTACCAGGCCGCCGAGCGCAAGAACGAGGGCCGCTGGGGCTGATCTGCCTCGCGACCCATCGCGGGCCCCGGGATCCTGCAGGATCCGGGGCCCGCGGGCGTGTTCCGGCCCGGTTCGCCAGGGGCGTTCGAGCCGGGTCGGGAGGGGTGGGAGGGGGGTCGTTTTGACCCGCGTCCACCCCAACCGGTATCTTCCTACGTTGTTGTGCGGTAACTGGTGCGCTCTATGCGTTCCTCGTGTTCTGGTCCTCTGCCCACCTGGGGTCTCTGGCCTGAGCAGCCGCCGCAATGACCCCAGACGCAAGTGACGACGAGGTAGACCCGTGCGCACGTACAGCCCGAAGCCCGGCGAGGTGACCCGAACCTGGCACGTGATCGACGCCCAGGACGTGGTGCTCGGTCGGCTCGCCACCCAGGCCGCGACGCTGCTGCGCGGCAAGCACAAGCCGACTTACGCCCCACACGTTGACACCGGTGACTTCGTCATCGTCATCAACGCGGACAAGGTGGCGTTGACCGGCAAGAAGCGTGATCAGGAGTTCGTGTACCGGCACTCCGGTTTTCCGGGCGGCCTGAGCCAGCGCTCGTTCGGCGAGGTGCTCGACACCCGCGCCGACCGGCTGGTCGAGAAGGCGATCAAGGGCATGCTGCCCAAGAACCGCCTCGGCCGCGCGATCGCGGGCAAGCTCAAGGTCTACACGGGCCCGAACCACCCGCACGCTGCGCAGCAGCCGCAGCCGTTCGAGATCAAGAAGGTCGCCCAGTGACCGAGCAGCAGACCGAGGACATCGACGTGACGACCCCTGAGGCCGAGCTCGACGCCGTCGAGGCGGACGCCACCGAGGCCGAGGCCCCCGAGGCTCCGGCCACCGACGCCGAGACCACCGAGGCCGACGCCCCGGTGGCCGACGGCGGCGAGGTCGAGGCGACCGAGGCGGAGGCGCCTGTCGCCGAGGCCCCCGCGGCCGAGGGCACCGACGCCGAGACCGCCGAGGTCGAGGCACCGCCCGTCGTGCGGCACACCCTCAACGCGGGTGCGCACCACCTCGCGCAGACCGTCGGCCGGCGCAAGCAGGCCATCGTCCGCGTGCGGCTCCTCCCCGGCACCGGCAAGTTCACCCTGAACGGGAAGTCGATGGACGACTACTTCCCGAACAAGGTGCACCAGCAGCTCATCCGTGAGCCCCTGGTGACGACGGAGAAGCCGGAGACGTTCGACGTCATCGCGACCCTGCGTGGCGGCGGCACCACCGGTCAGGCCGGTGCGCTGCGCCTCGCGATCGCGCGTGCGTTGATCGCGGTCGACTCCGAGGACCGCCCGGTGCTCAAGAAGGCCGGCTTCCTCACCCGTGACCCCCGGGTCAAGGAGCGGAAGAAGTACGGTCTGAAGAAGGCCCGCAAGGCGCCTCAGTACAGCAAGCGCTGACCTTTCCAGGTCGAGCGAGCACCATCCTGCGGGAGCAGTCAGTTCTTCGTCGAACTGCTGCTCCCGCAGTGCTTTTCCCCCGGTTGTGTGTGCACATGGAGGTCACGGCGATCATGGCTCGGCTGTTCGGCACCGACGGCGTACGCGGTCTCGCCAACGCGGACCTGACCCCGGAACTCGCGCTGTCCATCGCCGCGTCGGCGGCACGCGTGCTGGCCGAGCACGACCGCTCGCACCGCCCGGTGGCGGTGGTCGGCCGCGACCCGCGGGCCAGCGGCGAGATGTTGGAGGCGGCCGTGGTGGCCGGCCTCACATCGGCGGGCGCGGACGTGCTGCGGGCGGGCGTGCTGCCCACCCCGGCGGTCGCCTACCTGGTGTCGGCGCTGGGCGCGGACGTCGGCGTGATGATCTCCGCCTCGCACAACCCGATGCCCGACAACGGCCTCAAGCTGTTCGCCGCGGGCGGCCACAAGCTCCCCGACGCGGTCGAGGACGAGATCGAGCAGAAGCTGGGTGACCGGGACCACCGCCCGACCGGTGCGGGCATCGGCCGCGTCCACGACATCGAGGACGCCGAGGGCCAGTACGTGCAGCACCTGCTGAAGGTGACGCCGCACCGCCTGGACGGCCTGAAGGTCGTGGTGGACTGCGCGAACGGCGCCGCGTCCGTGGCCGCACCGGACGCCTACCGGCGTGCGGGCGCCGAGGTCGTCGAGATCCACACCGCGCCCGACGGGCTGAACATCAACGACGGCTGCGGCTCCAACCACGTCGGCCTGCTGCGCGCCGCGGTGGTCGAGCACGGCGCCGACCTGGGCATCGCCCACGACGGTGACGCGGACCGCTGCGTCGCGGTCGACGCCGACGGCAACGACCTCGACGGCGACCAGGTCATGGCGGTGCTGGCGCTGGGCATGCAGGAAGCCGGCGAGCTGACCGACAACACGCTGGTCGCCACCGTGATGAGCAACCTCGGCCTGCACCTGGCGATGCGCGAGCACGGCATCGCCCTCAAGACCACCGCCGTGGGCGACCGCTACGTGCTGGAGGAGCTGCGCGCGGGCGGGTTCGCGCTGGGCGGCGAGCAGTCCGGGCACGTGATCCTCCCGGCGCACGCCACCACCGGCGACGGCCTGCTGACCGCGTTGCGCCTGATGGCGCGGATGGCGGAGACCGGCAAGCCGCTGGCCGAGCTGGCGGGCGTGATGCACCGGCTGCCGCAGGTGCTGATCAACGTGGTCGTCGGCGACAAGGCGGCGGTGGCGAAGGACGCGGCGGTCAACGAGGCGGTCGCCGCCGTGTCGGCCGAGCTGGGCGAGACCGGTCGAGTGCTGCTGCGACCGTCGGGTACCGAGCAGCTGGTGCGGGTCATGGTCGAGGCGGCCACGCACGAGCTGGCGGAGTCCGCGGCACAGCGGCTGGCGGGTGTGGTTTCCTCGGTGCACTGACACGAGTCGTTCGGGGGTCCGGGGATGGGCAGCATCGGTTTCGTCGAGATGGCGATCATCGCGGTGGTGGTGATCGGCGTCATCGTGGGGATCGTGGTGTTGGTGAAGAAGAGCGGCAGCAAGCAGGCCCCTCACCCCCACCAGGGTCACCCCGGCCAGCCCCACCCCGGCCAGCCCTATCCCGGTCAGCCGCACCCCGGTCAGCCCTATCCGGGTCAGCCGCACCCCGGCCAGCCGTATCCCGGTCAGCAGTTCCCGGGTCAGCAGCAGTTCCCGGGCCGGCCGCCGCAGGGCGGCCCGTACCCGGGTCAGCCGCCGCACGGCCAGAACCCTCCCCACGGTCACCAGCCGCCCCAGCCGCCGACCGGTCCGCCGCAGCCGCCGACTGGTCCGCCGCAGCCGCCGACTGGTCCGCCGCAGCCGCCGACTGGTCCGCCGCAGCCGCCGCAGTAGGACCGGAGTCCGCGCGCCGGCGTTTACACCTGCAAGGACCAGGCCGGAACCGCCGTCAGGCGGCTCGTCGGCCTGCCACGATGGGAACCGCACGCCGAAGCGTCGCGTCGAAAAGGGGCGAGTCGTCGAGTTGGGTCGTGGCCTCCGGGCCGCGGAGGGGAGTGGAGCGCCGTGGCCGGTTACGGCACCAGTACCGAGGCGATGCAAAAAGCCTCGAAGGGCATTTCCGATGCGGCGAAGGAGACGGCTGACGGGTTGAAGGACGTCGGCCAGACCCAGACGGTCGCCCGTGATTTCGGTGAAGCGCACCAGCAGCACTTCACCAAGTACAAGACGGGGATCGACAACTTCGGCAAGGGCATCGTGAACATGGCGAGCGTGCTCGGCGGATTCGCCGGGAAGATCGCTTCCGGCGCTTCGACCTACGGCGACGTCGAATCCACCAACGCCGGTGACTTGGGGAGCCAGTACTGATGGCCGATCCGAGCTGGAACGACGTCAAGGCCGTTCTCGACGACCCGAACGTGTCGGAGGACAAGAAGGCGGAGCTCATGCACGCCTACGTGTCCGAGACCGCGCCCTGGAACATCCCCGACGAGGCGAACACCTACAAGGACCGCTACGACACCTCCAGCTTCTGGAACTGGGGTGACGGCGCGTCCCGCGACGACGGCCTGAAGAACCGCTACGACGAGGCCAAGGCCGAGGGCGAGAGCAACAGCTACAACTCGGAGGAGCAGACCAAGGCCGTCAACGAGGGCCAGGACCAGCTCGACGCGTCGCGGCCACCGACCTCGTCCGGCGCGGGCGTGAAGCTGTCCGACGAGCTGTTCGACGCCGGCAAGGCCGGGCTGAAGGTGTTCGAGAAGTTCGAGGGCATCTGGAACAACCGGCCGGGCGACTGCATCGGCAACACCACGGCGATCAACTACGCCGAGCAGATCCAGAAGCCGTACGACGAGCAGCGCGGGATCAACTTCCACAAGCTGCTGATGGAAGCCGACGAGTTCAGCACTGCCAAGTCCAAGATCGACGACATGAAGTCGGACGTGGACGGGCAGCTCAAGGGCCTGTACGGGGAGTGGGAAGGCCAGGCGGCCACCAAGTCCCACGAGCACTACACCGGCCAGATCGTGCCGAAGGTGGGCGAGCTCGCCGACGCGTTCGACGGCGCGGCCAAGCTGACCCGCACTGCGGTCAAGGGCGTCTACCAGCTGTGCAAGAGCAAGGCCGACGAGGTCCTCGGCATGTACCGGGAGCAGATCGGCCAGGCGGACACGTACATGGCCGAGAAGGTCGTGTCGTTCGCGCGCGGCGAGGGCGACTACTCCAAGGACCGCGTGCTGGAGATCGCCGGCTGGGTCGACTCGAAGACCGGCAGCAACATCGCCGACCGGATCCACTCCGACGACTGCAGCCTGAACGACGAGAACCGCGACTACGCGATCAACCAGTGCAAGAAGTGGATCCGCGACTCGTTCAACCGCGAGTTCTGGCAGCTCTACGAGCAGTTCAAGACGTGCTGCACGGAAACCAAGTCCTCCGTGGACGCCCAGTGGGAGACGCTCGCCAACTACATGGCGGAGTTCGAGAACCCGTTCCCGGCGCCCGCGAGCGACGAGGGCGGGGACAAGGGCGGCGACAAGGGTGGCGACACCGGCGGCGGCACGGGTGGCGGCACCGGCGGTGGCACGGGTGGTGGCACGGGTGGTGGCACCGGGGGTGGCGGCAGCGGTTCCGGTGGTGGTGGCGGCACGCCGCCGCCGGTGCCGGAGATGCCCAAGCCCGAGAACCCGCTGGACAAGGACGGCGACGGCAAGCCGGACGAGCTCAAGGTGCCCGGCGACACCGACGGCGACGGCAAGCCGGACGACCTCGACGGTGACGGCAAGCCGGACGACCAGAACGGCGACGGCAAGCCCGACGGGCTGAAGGGCGAGGAAGAGCCGCCCGAGACCGTCACCATCAAGAGCGGCGACAACGAGATCAAGATCACTGAGCCGGACGAGAACGGCCACGTGCAGATCACCGTCGACACGCCGCAGAGCGAGCCGAAGACCTACGACGTCGACTTCAGCAACAACCCGGACGCGCTGAAGGCCCTGATGGGTCAGAACGGCGGGGCGGCGCTGGCGGGCGCGTTGGCCGGTGCGACGTCGACCACCGGCGCGGCCGTGCCCGGTGCCGCCGGCGGTGCGACCCCCGGCGCGACCGGCGCCGCGTTCGGCGTGGGCAACCAGGGCGAGGCCGCCGCGAACGGCGCGATCCCGATCGAGGCGGGCGCCGACGGCAAGGCGCTGATCGAGGCGGACGGCCTGTCCATCACCGCCGAGGTCGACCCGCTGACCGGTGAGATCAACCTGACCGTGGACAACGGCGACGGCACGCCCGAGGAGTACGGCGTGGAGTTCGGCGAGGACACCGCCGACTCCGGCGCGGGCGAGACGCCGAGCATCCCGGGCATGGACAACGCCGTGCCGCTGCCCGCCGAGGGCGAGCCGTTCGCCCCCGGCGAGGTCAACGCCCTGCCCGCCGACGCGGAATCGCTGGTCGGCCAACCCGAACCGCCCGCGGGCGCGGCGGTCGCCGGTGGCTTCACCGAGCCCGAGTTCGCCGCGGTGCCGGCCGCCGACGCGGGCTTCGCCGGAGGTGGCGGCGGTGGCGGTGGCTTCGACGGTGGCGGTGGTGCTGCCGGCGGTGGCATCGACGGTGGCGCTGCCGGCGGTGGTGCCGCGGGTGGCGGCTTCAGCGAGCCGCAGGTCTCCACGATGCCCGCACCGGACAACTCCGGCTTCACCGGCGGTGTCGCCCCTGCCGCGAGCGGTCCCGTGTCCGGCGGCTTCACCGAGCCGTCCGGCTTCCAGGCACCGGCGGCCGCGTCGTCCCCGTCGTTCCAGGCCACCGGCTTCCAGTCGCCGGGCCCGTCCGAGGGCGGTTTCGGCGGTGGCTCCGGCGGAGGGTTCGCCGGCGGTTCCGGCGGTGGGTTCGGCCAGTACAACACCGAGGGCCTCACGTCGGCGTCCGGCGCGTCGGTGCTCGGCGGCGGTTCCGGCTTCAACGGCGCGGACTCGGTGCTGGGCGGCGGTTCGTCCTCGTCCGGTTCGGACAACACGTGGAGCAGCCCCCCGTCCAGCTCCGCCGACCAGGGCCTGGCGTCGGACACCTACGCCGCGCAGGCGGGCCAGGCCGGTTCCGCGACCCTCCCGTCGATGCAGGAGTCCCAGACCCCGGGCCAGCCCGGCGGTTCCGCCGTCGGTGGCGGCATGATGGGCGGCGGGATGATGGGCGGCGGCATGGCCGGCGGTGGTCAGCAGGGCGGTGGCGGCGACAACGAGCGCAGCAGCCCCGGGCAGTGGCGCACGACCGGGTCGCTGTTCGACGACGACGTCAGCCTCAGCCGCGTCCAGGGTGTGCTGGGTGAGGAGGGCCGATGAGCGTTGCGTCGGAGCGGTTGGCCGCGGCGATGAGCCGCATGGACCAGATCTCGCGGGAGCACGTCGATCGGCGTGAGCTGCGGGAGCGTCGCACGCGTGAGGCGCAGGAGCAGGCGCGCGACAGCTTCTCCAAGCAGGGCCAGATCGCGCAGAAGATCGTCGAGCGGATCGAGGAGAACGAGAAGGCGCAGAAGGCCGCGGGTGGGTGGAACACCAAGGCGGCGACGGAGAAGAAGAGCGGCGAGTTCAAGTTCGGTGCCGAGGACGACGAGCCGACCTACGAGACGCCGCCCCCGGTGAGCACGGCGTGGACGACGCCACTCCCGGTCCAGCCCCCGGCAGCCGCTCCCGTCCCGCCGCCGCCACCGCCGCCACCACCGGCCCGCCCGGCACCGCGCCGACGCGCGCCGGTGGACGATGACGACGACTTCGGCGGCCAGAGCTGGCTGACCTGACCACTCCTCCGGCCCCTCGACCAGCACGACCGCCCGGCACACGTCGAGGGGCCGGAGGGATCAGGTGCGTCCCGGGCCGCGGTCGCGCGGTTCAGCCGAGGGGCGTGCGGACCAGCCGGCCGCGCTGGAAGGTCAGCACCGCGCCCTTCACGTCGCCGTCCAGCAGCGCGTCCCACTTCTTCTCGCCCTTGAGCGTCCGCAGCAGGAACGCCGTTGTGAAGGCCCGCGCGAACTTCTGCGCCGCCCGCTCACCCTTGCCGTCGAGCAGCAGCTCGCTCCAGTGCCGCCCCTCCGCGAAGCCCAGGTGGCTGGTCTTCGGCAACGACCGCAGCTGCACCGGCCCCTGCCAGGCCTCCGCGATCGCCTCGGCGTGACCGACGGGCGGCGCGATGCGGTCCTCCCCGCCGGCCAGGTGCAACCCGGGCGCGGTCACCCGCCGGGCGGCGTCCAGCGCCGACGGCCGGGTCTCCGACGCGGCCAACGTCACGACCGCACGCACGCGCGGGTCGTCCGCGGCGGCCAGGACCGCCGCTCCTCCACCCATCGAGTGGCCCGCCACCGCGAGCCGGGACGCGTCGACGCTGATCCCGCCGTCGCCCAGCCGCACGCCCGTGCACACGTCGAGGGTCGTCCGCAGGTTCCCGGCCAGCAGCCGCGAGGACATCAGCGGCCCGCGCTGCGTGCCCGGCGCGGCGGCCACGAAACCCCACGACGCCAGGTGCCGCAGCAACGCCCGATAGCGCTCGACCGGCTGCAACCAGCCGTGACCGAAGGCCACCGCGGGCAGCCCCAGCCCGGCCGCGGGCGTGTAGACCAGGCCCGGTAGGCCGACCAGGGCCAGGTCACCGCGCAGCACGGGGTGGTCACCGGGCCTGCTGAGCTGGTCGAGCACCTGCTTCGCCGAGTAGCCGCTCACCACGCGAACGGTAGTCGATCGTGGTCGCACCGCGCACGCTTCGATTGGTCTACACCAATTACGTCTCTGACCTGCGCAAACGCGGCGAAGTGGCCCGTTCGGGTGACGGCCCTGGTCTAGTTACGCTGTGCGGCGTGTGCGGAATCGTGGGATATGTGGGACACAGGTCGGCGCTGGACGTCGTGCTCGACGGGCTGCGACGGCTGGAGTACCGGGGTTACGACTCGGCGGGGGTCGCCGTCCTCGACGGAGCCGGCGGTCTGGCCGTCGAGCGCAAGGCCGGTCGCCTGACGAACCTGGAGGCCCGCCTGGACGAGGTCGGCCGCGACGCCTTCACCGGCACCGCCGGCATGGGCCACACCCGCTGGGCCACCCACGGCGCCCCGATCGACCGCAACTCCCACCCGCACTGCGACGTCACCGGCCGCGTCGCCGTCGTCCACAACGGCATCATCGAGAACTTCGCCGCCCTGCGCGCCGAGCTCGAAGCCGACGGCGTCGAGATGGCCAGCGACACCGACACCGAGACGACCGCGCACCTCATCGCCCGCGCGTACGACGACGGCGACACCAAGGGCGACCTGGTGGCCAGCGTCCGCACGGTGGTCCGCCGCCTCGAAGGCGCGTTCACCCTCGTCGTGACTCACGCCGATCACCCGGACGTGGTCGTCGCCGCACGCCGTTCGTCGCCGCTCGTGGTGGGCGTCGGCGAGGGGGAGACGTTCGTCGCCAGCGACGTGTCGGCGTTCATCGAGCACACCCGCGAGGCCGTCGAACTCGGCCAGGACCAGCTCGTGGTGATCGACCGCGACGGCTACCGGGTCACCGACTTCGACGGCGCGGACGCCCAGGCCAAGCCCTTCACGGTCAACTGGGACCTGTCGGCCGCCGAGAAGGGCGGCCACGAGTACTTCATGCTCAAGGAGATCGAGGAGCAGCCGGAAGCGCTGGCCAACACGCTGCGCGGGCACTTCCGCGACGGCCGGATCGTGCTGGACGAGCAGCGCCTGTCCGACCAGGACCTGCGGGACGTGGACAAGGTCTTCGTGGTGGCCTGCGGCTCGGCCTACCACTCCGGCCTGGTCGCCAAGTACGCCATCGAGCACTGGACGCGGCTGCCCGTCGAGGTCGAGCTGGCCAGCGAGTTCCGCTACCGCGACCCGGTGCTGGACCGCGACACGCTCGTCGTCGCCGTCTCCCAGTCGGGTGAAACGGCGGACACGTTGGAGGCCGTCCGGCACGCGCGGTCGCAGAAGGCCCGCGTGCTGGCGGTGTGCAACACCAACGGCGCGCAGATCCCGCGCGAGTCCGACGCCGTGCTCTACACGCACGCGGGCCCGGAGATCGGGGTCGCCTCGACCAAGGCGTTCCTCGCCCAGATCGCGGCGAACTACCTGGTCGGCCTGGCCTTGGCGCAGGCGCGCGGCACGAAGTACCCCGACGAGGTGGCGCAGGAGTTCCACCAGCTGGAGGCCATGCCGGACGCCGTGCAGAAGGTGCTCGGCACCGTCGAGCAGGTCCGCGCGCTCGGCCGCGAGCTGGCCGACTCCAAGGCGGTGCTGTTCCTCGGTCGGCACGTCGGCTACCCGGTGGCGCTCGAAGGCGCGTTGAAGCTCAAGGAACTCGCCTACATGCACGCGGAGGGCTTCGCGGCGGGCGAGTTGAAGCACGGCCCGATCGCGTTGATCGAAGAGGGCCTGCCGGTGGTCGTGATCATGCCGTCGCCCAAGGGCCGGGCGGTGCTGCACTCGAAGCTGGTGTCGAACATCTCGGAGATCCAGGCCCGGGGTGCGCGCACGATCGTGATCGCTGAGGAGGGCGACGAGACGGTCCGCCCGTTCGCGGATCACCTGATCGAGATCCCGGCGGTGTCGACGCTGCTCCAGCCGTTGATCTCCACGGTGCCGTTGCAGGTGCTGGCCGCGGAGATCGCGCGCAGCCGCGGTTACGACGTGGACAAGCCCCGCAACCTCGCGAAGTCCGTCACCGTCGAGTAGGGCAGGCTTGGCCCCATGCGGGGTCTGTGGACGACGGATCGGGTCAGGGCGGCGGAGGAACGCGTCATGGCGGTCGTGCCGCCCGGCACGCTCATGCGCCGGGCGGCGTTCGGCGTGGCGGTCGTCGCGGCGGAGCTGCTGGCGGGCAAGAGGCGCGTCGGCCTGCTCGTCGGCGCGGGCAACAACGGCGGTGACGCGCTGTGGGCGGGCTACTACCTGCGCAAGCGCGGCGTCGCCGTGTCCGCCGTCCTGCTGACACCTGATCGTGTGCACGCCGAGGGCTTGGCCGCGTTCCGCCGGGTCGGCGGTCGGGTGGTCGACCGCCTGGCCGACGTCGACCTGGTGATCGACGGCATCGTGGGGCTGTCCGCCCGCGGCCCGTTGCGCCCGGACGCCGCCGAGCACGTGGCGCACCTCGACGCGCCCGTGCTGTCGGTCGACCTGCCCAGCGGCATCGACCCGGACACGGGCGCGGTCTCCGGTCCCGCCGTGCGCGCGCACACGACCGTGACGTTCGGCTGCCTCAAGCCCGTGCACGCGTTGGCGGACTGCGGTGACGTGCGGCTGGTCGACATCGGGCTGGGCGGCGAGCTGCACGGACCCGACCTGCTCGAACTGGACGTCGTCGACGTCGGCGAGGCGTGGCCGGTGCCGGGGCCGGAGGACGACAAGTACACCCAGGGCGTGACCGGTGTCGCGGCCGGTTCGGCGACCTACCCCGGTGCCGCGGTGCTGGCGACCGGCGCGGCGTTGCTGTCGACGTCCGGCCTGGTCCGGTACGCCGGTGCGGCGGCGGAGGGCGTCCGGGCCCGGTGGCCGGAGGCGATCTGCACCGGGTCGACCACCGACGCCGGCCGCGTGCAGGCGTGGGTCGTCGGTCCCGGCCTGGGCACCGGGCTCGGCGCGGAGGCGGTCCTCCGGACCGTCCTGGAGGCCGGTGTCCCGGTGTGCGCGGACGCCGACGCGATCACCATGCTGGCCAACAACCCGGACCTGTGGGACGCCCGCGACCCCGACACCCCGCTCGTCCTGACCCCGCACGACCGCGAGTACGAGCGGCTCGCCGGGCCAGTGGGCCCTGATCGCGTGACGGCCGCCCGCAAGGCCGCCGAGCAGTTCAACGCCGTGGTGCTCCTGAAGGGCCACGCCACCGTCGTCGCCGGCCCCGACGGCCGCGTCCTGGTCAACCGCGCCCGCTCCTCGTGGGCCGCGACCGCCGGCTCCGGCGACGTCCTCTCCGGCGTCCTGGGCTCCCTCCTGGCCGCCGGCCTGGACCCGGTCCTGGCCGCGGGCTGCGCCGCGAAGGTCCACGTCATCGCCGCCGACCTGGCCGCTGACGGTGCCCCCATCCCCGCCACCGCGCTCCTGCGCTCGATCCCCGACGCCATCCGCGCCGTCCGCCCCCTCTGACCCACGCGCGTGTCCTACGTTCACGTCACGCGTGTCCTACGTTCAGAACACCCGAGTTGAACGCTCAGAACACGGCCCGCCGTCCTGAACGTTGAACTCAGGGGTCCTGAACGTAGGACACGCGTGACCTGGACGTAGGACACGCGCGTTCTGAACGTAGGACACGCGCGGTCGGGGTCGGTGGGGCTGTGTCACCATGAGCGGCGTTATGGCTGCTCCTCGCGCTGAGGTCGTGATCGACCTCGACAACCTCCGGCACAACGTCGCCCACCTCGACGCCCTCGCGCCGCAAGCCGACACGATGGCCATCGTCAAGGCCGACGGCTACGGGCACGGCGCCGTGGAGGTGGCCAGAGCCGCCGTGGAGGCCGGCGCGACCTGGCTCGGTTCCTGCTCGCTCGCCGAGGCCCTCACCCTGCGCGCGGCCGGGCTCACCGCGCCGATCCTGGCCTGGCTCGACCCGCCCGGCACCGACTACGTCCCCGGCGTCGAGCAGGACGTCGACCTGGCCGCGTCCTCGCTCACCCAGCTGGAGGAGATCTCGGCGGCGGCGGACAAGGCCGGCAAGACGGCCCGCGTCCACCTCAAGATCGACACCGGCCTGTCCCGCAACGGCTGCCCGGCCGCCGAGTGGCCCGAGCTGGTCGAGCGGGCCGCCAAGACCCACAACGTCGAAGTTCACTCGATCTGGTCACACCTGGCCGTCGCCGACGAGATCGGCCACCGCGCCACCGACGCCCAGGCCGAGCGCTTCGACGACGCCTACCGCGAAGCCCTGGCCGCGGGCCTCGACCCGCGCCGGCACATCGCCAACTCCGCCGCCCTCATCACCCGCCCGGACCTGCACCTCGACCTCGTCCGCCCGGGCATCGCGATCTACGGCCTCAACCCCGTCCCGGTCCCGACCGACCTGCGGCCCGTGATGACGTTCCGGTCCACGGTCGCCCTGGCCAAGCGCGTCCCGACCGGGGAATCGGTGTCCTACGGGCTGAGCTGGACCGCTAGGAGCGACACGAACCTGGCCCTGGTGCCCGTCGGTTACGCCGACGGCGTGCCGCGCAGCCTGTCGAACCGGATGGACGTCTGGCTCGCCGGACGCCGACGCCCCGTCGTCGGCCGCGTCTGCATGGACCAGGTCGTGGTCGACTGCGGTGACGACGCGGTGGCGGAGGGGGACGAGGTCGTGCTGTTCGGACCGGGCGGGAACGGCGAGCCGACGGCCCGCGAGTGGGCCGATACCACCGGCACCATCGACTACGAGATCGTCACCGGCATGTACCGGCCGCGCGTCACCCGAACGTATGTCGGGACACACCGATGAACACCGTGTGGAAGGCCGTCGGCTGGGCGGGCGGCATCCTCGGCGCGGCCGCGACCGGCGTCGCCGTGGGCGTGGCCGCCAACCAGAAGAAGGTCTCGAACGACCGCCAAGCCGACGACCCGCTCGCCGACGAGCCGCTGGGCCGCCTCACCCCCACCCGCGAGTCCACCGTCGCGGCGGACGACGGCGTGCCCCTGTCGGCCGAGGAGGTCGACCCGGCCGACGGCGGGCAACCCGAGGTCACGGTCATCCTCGTGCACGGTTTCGCCCTGGACCGCCGCTGCTGGCACTTCCAGCGCCGGGACCTGGCCGCGCTGACCGAGCCGCGCGTCCGCCAGGTCCTCTACGACCAGCGCAGCCACGGCCGCTCCGGCCGCTCCACGGCCGAGGGCAGCACGATCGAGCAGTGCGCCAAGGACCTCGACGCGGTCATCCGCTCGATGGCTCCCGAAGGCCCGTTGGTGCTGGTCGGCCACTCCATGGGCGGCATGACGATCATGGCGTTGGCCGAGCAGCGGCCCGACCTGTTCGCCGACCGCGTGCGCGGCGTCGCACTCGTCGGCACGGCGGCCGGCGCGGTCGGCGGCGCGGGCCTGCCGAAGTCCGTGCTGTCCCGCCACAACCCGGTGACGCTGGGCGTCGGCAGGCTCGCTGGCCTGCAACCGGGCCTGGTCGAGTGGGTCAGGCGCCGCGCGTCCACGCTCACGTGGAGCGGGATCCGCGCGCTGGCCTTCGGAACCGGCAAGGTCAGCCCGTCGTTGGTCGACCTGATGGAACAGATGATCAACCGCACGACGGTGCAGGTGCTCACCGAGTTCCTGGAAACCCTCGGCACCCACAACCGCTACAAGGCGCTGGCCGGTCTGCGGCACTGCGAGGTGCTCGTCATCAGCGGCGACGCGGACAAGCTGACGCCGTTCTCGCACGCCGAGCGGATGGCCGAGGAGATGCCGCACGGCGAACTGGTCCGCGTGTCCGGTGCGGGCCACATGCTCATGTTGGAACAACCAGACCTGGTCACCGGACACCTGGTCGGTGTGGTTCGGCGCAGTGCCGCCGAACGGTCGGAAAGCAGGCGGCGGTGGTGGCGACGAGCGTGAGCGTGACGCTCCCCGAGGTGCACGACACCGAGGAGTTCGGGCGCAAGTTGGGTGGTCTGGTGCGGGGCGGTGACCTGCTGCTGCTGTCCGGGCCGTTGGGCGCGGGCAAGACGGCGCTGGTGCGCGGCCTGGCCGACGGTCTGGGCGTGGCGGGCCGGGTGAGCTCGCCGACGTTCGTGATCGCCCGCGTCCACGACCCCGCACCGAACGGCCGCGGCGTACCCCTCGTGCACGTCGACGCCTACCGGCTCGGCGGTCACCTGGACGAGTTGGACGACCTGGACCTCGACACCGACCTCGTGGACGCCGTGGTCGCCGTCGAGTGGGGCGAGGGCGCCGCCGAGCGGCTGTCCGAGGACCACCTGCTGATCAGGCTGGAACGACGGGACGACGACGTGCGGATCGCCCACCTCCACCCCCACGGCACCTGGACCGACCGGGAACTACCTGCCTGACCAGGACCCCACCCGTTCACCACCAAGCCCTTCAACAAAGGGTTTCGTGTCATCCCGCCGACCTGGCTACGCCCAACCGCGCGTGTCAAGGGGGCACTCTCATCCCTACCGCACCTTGCGCTGGAACGGCCCCCTTGACGCGTGTGGTTGCCCTTGTGGAGGTCGGCGGGATGACACGAAACCCGACCCCCGCTGGTACAGGGGATCTCGCACCAACCCCGTCATCCTGCTGATCTGCCCGTCCGGCGAGGACTCTCTTCTCTCTCTTAGTCTGCTCGCACCGAACCCGACCTAACGCTCCGAAATGCCACGCACCACACCGAGCTCCACCAGGTCCTGCGGCCGCAGCCTCAAGTCGTCGGCGAGCCGACGCACGTCGTCGCGCTTCAGGATCGCCGCCGCCAACTCCGGCGCGATCACCGAGAAGTAGGCGTCCGGCGTGATCCACGTGTGCTCCGGCGACGACAGCGCCAACGCCCCACCCGACCCGCCCTCCCCGATGACCAACGTCGTGATCGGCACATGTGCCTCCGCGACCGCCGCGAACAGCTCCGCGATCGCCGCCCCCACACCGGCCCGCTCGGCCGCCGCGTCGTTCGCCGCGCCCGGCGTGTCGACCAACGTCAGCACCGGCAGCGCGAACCGCGACGCCAGCCTGATCAGGCGGGCCGCGGTGCGGAAACCGGCCGGGGTGTTGGCCGTACCGGTCTGCGCGGCGAACGCGATCGCCCGCCCACCCCGCCGCCCGATGCCGCACAGCATCCCCGCATCCACACCCCCCGCCCGGTCACCACTGATCGGCACCCGCGAGTCGAAGTAGTCGTCCAAGTACTCAGCCGCACGAGGACGCTCCGGAGCGCGCGCTCCCAACACCGCGCTCCACCCGTCCACGGGCAGTTCCGCGGTACCCAGAGCGCGCGGCACCTCGGCCGGCACGGCGTCGCCACGCGTCAGCACGTCGAGGACCCGCGTGACCGTCGCGTCCACGTCGTCCGGCCGCACCACGATGTCGACCGTGCCGGCCGTGAACTGGCCCTCCGCCGTGTACGCGGGGTCGTCGCGGTCACCGGCCGGCCGCACCCGGCTGCCCGCGAACCCGACCTGCGCGCCGGACACCCCGACCACGACGTCCGCGCCGGCTCCCAACGATGCCCACAGGCCGCCGGTGGTCGGATCCCCGAGCACGGACACGTGCGGCAGACCGACCTCACGATGTGCCGCGCACAGCCGTGCCACCCGCTGGAGCTGCCGCAACGACAGCATCCCCTCCTGCATCCGGCTGCCACCGGTCGCGATCTTCGACACCACCGGCAGCCGCGCCGACCGGGCCTCGGTGAACGCCTCCTCGATCAACGCGCCGGTCGCCGTGCCCACCGAACCACCCAGGAACCGGAAGTCGAACGTGACCTCCACCGCGCGCGGCAGCCGTCGCCACGACACCGACTCGACGCCGCCGGAACGCTCCCGCGCCCGGTCGAGCTGCGCCTCGTACCCGGGCCAGCCGAGGGGGTTCACCGCAGCTCCCGCTTCAGCACCTTGCCCATGTCGTTGCGCGGCAACGCGTCCACGTACCGAACCACCCTCGGCCGCTTGTGCGGCGACAACAGCCGCGCCACGTGATCGCTCAACACCTCAGGCCCAGGCGGCTCCCCGTCCGCCACGACCCACGCCACCACCCGCTCGCCCAGGTCTTCGTCCGGCTCGCCGGTCACCGCGACCTCGGCCACCGACGGGTGTTCCAGCAGGGCGTTCTCGATCTCGCCGGCGCCGATCTTGTAACCGCCGCTCTTGATCAGGTCCGTGGCCCGGCGGCCGACGATCCGCACGTACCCGTCCGGCTCGACCACGGCCAGGTCGCCGGTGCGGAACCAACCATCCCGCAACGCCTCCCGCGTCGCGTCCGGCCGGTTCAGGTACTCCAAGAACAAATTCGGCCCGCGCACCTCGATCTCACCGGGCTCGTCCCCGACTCCCCGCACCCGTACCTCACCCGGCTCGCCCTCGACTCCCCGCACCCCTACCTCACCCGGCTCATCGCCCACCACCCGCAGCTCCACCCCGTCCAACGGCAACCCCACCGTTCCGGGCCTGCGATCACCGTCCACCCGAACGCTGGTGTTCATCAACGTCTCGGTCATCCCGTACCGCTCGACCACCCGCTGCCCGGTCAGCCGCTCGATCCGCTCGTGCACCGACGCGGGCAGGGCGGCCGATCCCGACACCAGCAGCCGTGCCCTCCCGAACGCCTCGGCGTGCTCGGGCTCGGCCGCGATCCGGTGGTACATCGTGGGCACGCCGAACATCATCGTGCCGCCGTCGCGCAACGCCCCGGCGGCCTTCGCCACGCTGAACGACCCGAGGTGGTGCACGGTCCCACCACGTCGCAACGGCCCGAGCACCCCCACCCCAAGACCGTGCACGTGGAACAGGGGCAGGCCGTGCACCACCACGTCGTCCTCGGTCCACGCCCACGCCTTGGCCAACGCGTCCAGGTTCGTGGCCAACGCACGCCTCGGCAGCACCACCCCTTTGGGCGGTCCCGTCGTGCCGCTCGTGTACACGATCAACGCGGGCGCCTCGCCCCCCGGCTCCGGCAGGTCGACAGCCGGCCCGGACGGCAGCTCGTCGTCGACCACGAGGTCGGGTGCGCTGTCGGCGAGGACGTGCGCGAGCTCCCGCTCCCCGATCCTGGGGTTCAACGGCACCACCGGCACACCCGCCAACAACGCCCCGACGACCACCACGCACGTCTCGGCCGTCGACCGGGCCCACACCGCAACCCGCCGCCTGCCCACCAACCCGTGCGCGACCGCCCGCGCCTCGCGCGCCAACTGCTCGTACGTGAGCTCCCTCTCCGGGAACCGCAACGCAATCTTCGACGCCGACCACGACTCTGGCGACCACGACTCTGGCGACGACGCTGAGGTCAGCGCTGGCAGCAGCATCCCCTTACAGTGACCGCCCCCGCCGCCGCACGCATCACAAGTGTGGTTCGAGCCACGCCATCAGGTGGATCTTCGGCCGAGCGCCGACGCTCTGCGCCACCAACCGGCCGTCCTTGTAGAGCTGGAGCGTGGGCGCCGACATGATCCGCTGGTCGCGCGCGGTGCGCGGGCTCGCGTCCATGTCCACCTTCACCACGGTCAGGTCACCGCGTTCCAGGTCGATCTCGTCCAGCACCGGTTCCAGCATCCGGCACGGCCCGCACCAGTCGGCGCCGAACTCCACCAGCACGTTCCCGGCGGCCACGGCCCCGGTGAACTCGTCGTCGGTCAACGTCCGCACGGCTTGCTCCTCTGCTCGGCTTCCCGCAGTTGTGCGCGCACCTGGTCGCGGACGGCGTCCAGCCGGGTGATGCAGTCGTCCAGCTCGGCCAGCTTCCGCCGGTACACCTCGACCGACGCCGCGCAGGCGTCACCGGTGGTGTGCCCGTCGCGCAGGCACTGGACGAACGGCCGGGTGTCCTCCAGGGCGAACCCGATGCCGGTGAGCGAGCGGATCTCGTGCACCAGCCTCAGGTCGTCCTCGTCGTACTCCCGCTGCCCGTTCGCACCGCGGCGCGCGGGCAGCAGGCCGAGGGACTCGTAGTAGCGCAGCGCCCGGGTGGTGGTGCCACCCCGCCGTGCCAGTTCTCCGATGCGCACGTGACCGATCCTCCGACTTGACGTCGACGTCAACACAAGTGTGGCTCACGCCACCCGATACCCTTGGCAGTTGTGCTGGTGCTCGCCTTGGACACCGCGACCCCCGCCGTCACGGCCGGTGTCGTGGAACTGACGCCCGATTCGCCGCCGCGCCTGCTCGCCCAGCGGGTGACGGTGAACTCGAAGGCGCACGGCGAACTGCTCACACCCCACCTGCAAGCGGCGTTGGCGGAGGCCGGCCACCGGCTCTCCGACCTCGACGCGATCGTGTGCGGCTCGGGGCCGGGGCCGTTCACCGGCCTGCGCGTCGGCCTGGTCACCGCCGCCGCCCTCGGTCAGGCCCTCAACCGGCCCGTCTACCCCGTGCCGACGCCGGACGCCATCGCGCTGGACGCCGTCGCGCTGGCGACCGCGACCGGCAAACCGCTGCTCGTGGCCACCGACGCGCGGCGCAAGGAGGTGTACTGGGCGGCCTACGACGCGGTCGGCCGGCGCACCGACGGCCCGCACGTGGACCGGCCCGCCGACCTGGTCGCGAAGCTGCCCTCGTTGCTGCCCGCGGTGGTCGAGGCCGCCGGTGAGGGCGCCGAGATGTACGCCGACGTGATCGGGCTCCCGGTGGTCGGGGCCCGCTACCCGTCACCGGTGTCCCTGGTCGCCGCGGCGGCCGACGAGCTGCTGGCCGGGGCGCGCCCCGCCGCGCTCACCCCTCTCTACCTGCGCCGTCCCGACGCCGTGGAGCCGGTCGGCCGCAAGCGGGTGACCAAGGCGTGAGCCCCCGCACCGTCACGGTCGCGCCGCTGCGCCACGAGGACGCGGCCCGCTGCGCGCAGATCGAGCAGGCGTTGTTCCCCGGTGACGACCCGTGGAGCGAGAACGCCTTCCGCAGCGAGCTCGACAACGGCAACTTCTACGTCGGCGCCTACTTCGACGGCGCCCTGATCGGCTACGCGGGCCTGGGCCTGACCGACTTCGAGGCGAACGTGCACACCATCGCCGTCGTGGTCGACCACCAGGGCAGCGGCGTCGGCAAGACCCTGCTGCGCACCCTGCTCGCCAAGGCCGACGAGCTGCGCCTGCCGGTGTTCCTGGAGGTCCGCACGGACAACGCGCCGGCGATCGGCCTCTACCTGGCGCACGGCTTCGAGCACCTGAACGTGCGCCGCCGCTACTACCAGCCGTCGGGCGCCGACGCCTACACGATGGGAAGGCCCGCGAACCGTGACTGACCGGCTCATCCTCGGTATCGAGAGCTCGTGCGACGAGACCGGCGTCGGC
This sequence comes from Actinosynnema sp. NPDC050801, assembly GCF_040673975.1. Taxonomy (NCBI): domain Bacteria; kingdom Bacillati; phylum Actinomycetota; class Actinomycetes; order Pseudonocardiales; family Pseudonocardiaceae; genus Actinosynnema; species Actinosynnema sp. NPDC050801. The sequence continues at coordinate 52,538 of NZ_JBFAQZ010000025.1, forward strand.
ATCGTCCGGCTCGGCCCGGACGGGTCGGTGGAACTGCTCGCCGACGAGGTCGCGTCCAGCGTCGAGGAGCACGCCCGCTTCGGCGGCGTCGTGCCCGAGGTCGCGTCCCGCGCGCACCTGGAGGCGATGGTGCCGACCATGCGCCGCGCCGTGGAGCGGGCCGGGATCGAGCTGCGGGACGTGCACTCCATCGCGGTCACCGCCGGGCCGGGGCTCGCGGGCGCGCTGCTGGTCGGCGTGTCGGCGGCCAAGGCGTACGCGGCCGCGTTGGACAAGCCGCTCTACGGCGTGAACCACCTCGCCGGGCACGTCGCCGCGGACACCCTCCAGCACGGGCCGCTGCCGAAGCGGTGCGTGGCGCTGCTGGTGTCGGGCGGCCACTCGCAGCTGCTGCTGATCGAGGGCCTGGCGGAGAAGATCACCGAGATCGGGTCCACCGTGGACGACGCGGCGGGCGAGGCCTACGACAAGGTGGCCCGGCTGCTCGACCTGCCCTACCCGGGCGGTCCGCCGATCGACAAGCTCGCCAAGCAGGGCAACGGCTGCGCGATCGCGTTCCCGCGCGGGCTGACCGGGCCGCGTGACGCGAAGTACGACTTCTCGTTCTCGGGGTTGAAGACCTCGGTGGCGCGGTGGGTGGAGAAGCAGGAGCGGGCGGGCGAGGAGATCCCGCTGGCCGACGTCGCCGCGTCGTTCCAGGAGGCGGTGGCCGACGTGCTGACCGCCAAGGCGATCCGGGCCTGCAAGGACCTCGGCGTGGACACCCTGGTCATCTCCGGCGGCGTGGCCGCGAACTCGCGCCTGTCGGGTCTGGCGGCCGAGCGCTGCGCCGAGGCGGGCCTGGAACTGCGCGTGCCGCGCCCCCGGCTGTGCACCGACAACGGTGCCATGATCGCCGCCCTCGGCGCCCACCTGGTGGCCGCGGGCGCCAAGCCCTCCGCCATGGACCTCTCCACCACCCCCGGCCTCCCGGTGAGCACCATCCAAATCCTCTGACCCACCCGCGAGCCGAACCCTCAGATCCCGCGAGTCGAACCTTCAGGTCTCGCGAGTCGAACCCTCAGGTCCCGCGAGTCGAACCTCCAGGTCCCGCGAGTCGAACCCTCAGGTCTCACGAGTCGAACCTTCAGGACCCGCGAGTCGACCACTCAGGACCCCTGAGTTCTGCGTTCGCGTCAGCTCGACCCGGACCCGAGCGTTGAACTCGGGGTACCTGAACGTTCGACTCGCGGGACGTGTGGGTTCGACTCGCGAGGTGTGATGGTCAGGCCTTCGGCGTGGCCGGCGGCGAAGGCGGTCGCGTAGGCGTCGGCGCCCAACGCCTCACGGGCCGCGGCGGCGATGCGGTCGACGTCACCGCGCTCGCCGGCGGGCAGCGGCACGCCCACCGACGCCCGTGCTGCCGTCGCCGCGCCCAGCAACCGCGCCGCCTGCACCGCGTCACCCGCCAGCGCCCGAGCGCCCGCCATCCCCTCCAGACCCAACGCGATCGCCCGCGGGTCGCCCACCTCCCGGGCCAACGCCAACCCCTCCGCGTGCAGCGCCGACGCCCGCTCCACGTCACCCCGCAGCTCGGCCACGAACCCCAGCTCGGCCAGCATCAACGTCCCGCTCGCCTCGAACCCGACCTGCCGGTGCCACGACCGCAGTCGCTCCCAGTGCGCCTCCGCCGCGTCCAGCCGCCCCTCCCGCCGCGCCCCCAGCGCCAACCCCGTCTCGGCGTACACCTCACCGGGCCTGAACCCGTGCTCGGCCGCCGCCCGACGAGCCTGTTCGTGCAGCTCACGCGCCTTCTCGTAGTCACCGTCGGTCAACGCGACCCGGCCGAGCCAGGACAGCTTGTACGACACCTCCGGCCACGACCGCAGCTCCTCGGCCACCCGCAGCCCGTCCCGGTGCACGGCCTCGGCCCGCTCGTTGTCACCGGCCAGCTGTGCGAGCACCCCCAGCCCGAACGACGCCTTCAACTGCCCCCACCGCTCGCCCGACGAGGTGAACAGTTCGGCGGACCGCGACGCCGACGCCCGCGCCTCGTCCACCACTCCCCGGGCCAGGGCCTGGCTCACCCGGTCGCTGTGCGCGGCGGCCACGCCCCACTCGTCACCGAGCTCCTCGAACGCCTCCAGCGCCTGGTCGGTCAGCTTCTCGGCGGCCGGCATGTCGCCCACGGTCGACAACACGTAACCCAGGAACCACCGGGCCCGGGCTTGTTGTAGACAATCCTCAATATCCTGAGTGCCGGATACCGCAGACGCGTCCACCGCCTCACCGAGCAGCACCCCGAACCCGACCCGCCACGCCACCGTCACCGGATCGGTCGAGGTCATCAACCGCCGCGCCTCCCGCAACCGCCCGCGCAGGAACCAGTACCAGGTCAACACGCCGCTCAACCGAGCCGCGCCGGCCGGCCCCAACGCCTCGTGCGCGGCCCGCAGGTTCGCGGTGTCGGCATCCAGCCGCCGCAGCCACTCCAGCTGCCGCGCCGTGCGCAACTCCGGGTCGGCCCGTTCGGCCAGCCCCAGGTAGAACTCCGCGTGCCGTCGCCGCACGTCCTCGAACTCGCCCGCCTCGCGCAGCCGCTCCCGCCCGTAGTCGGCGACCGACTCCAGCAGCCGGAACCGCGGCTCGCCACCGTGCTCGGGCGCGACCACCAACGACCGGTCGACCAGGCGGGCCACCACGTCCTGCACCTCGTCCGCCGCCACGTCGCCACCCGCGCACACGGCCTCGGCGGCGTCCAGCGCGCACCCGTCCACGTGCACGGACAAACGCCGCAGCACGACCCGCTCGGCGTCACCGAGGAGGTCCCAGCTCCAGTCGATCATCGCGCGCAGGGTGCGCTGCCGGGCGGGCGCGTCCCGGTGCCCGGTGGCCAGCAGCCGGAACCGGTCGTCCAGCCGATCGAGCAGCGCGGTCACGCCCAGGCCGCGCACGCGCGTCGCGGCCAGCTCCAACGCCAGCGGCAGCCCGTCCAGCCGCCGGCAGATCGCCTCGACCACCGGCGCGTTGTCCGGCGTCAGCGCGAAGCCGGGAGCGGCGGCGGCAGCGCGCGCTGCGAACAGCGCGACGGCGCTCGCCACGTCGAGCGGCGGCACGGCCCACACCGTCTCGAACGCCAGGCCGAGCGGCTCCTGGCTGGTGGCGAGCACGCGCAGCCCGGGCGCGGACCGCAGCAGCCGGGAGACCAGCGCGGCGACCGGGTCGACCAACCGCTCGCAGTTGTCCAGCACCAGCAGCACGTCCCGACCGCGCAACGCCTCCACCAGTGACGCGTCCTCGCGCACGCCGAGCACGTCGGCCACCGCGCCCGCCACCTGCTCGGCCCGGGCGACACCGGCCAGCTCGACCAGCCACACCCCGTCCGCGGTCGACACCCGCCGGGCGACCTCCAGGGCCAGGCTGGTCTTGCCGACGCCACCGGGACCGGTGAGCGTCACCAGCCGGGCGTCCCGGGGCAGGTCGCACAGGTCCCGGACCGCCTCGTCCCGCCCGACCAGGTCCGCCACCGGCACGGGCAGGTTCGTGCGCGCCGCGGCGACCGGCCCCAGCGCCGGGTCGTGGTCGAGGATCGCCCGGTGCAGGGCGGCCAGTTCGGGGCCGGGCTCCAGCCCCTGCCCGTCGGCCAGCAGCCGCCGCAGCTCGGCGTAGCTCTCCAGCGCCTCGACCTGCCGCCCGGCGCGGTAGAGGGCACGCATGTGCAACCCGCGCAAACGTTCGCGCAACGGGTGGCGCGCCACCTCGGCGGCCAGGTCCACGTCACCGACCTCGGCGAACTCCTCCAGCGCCGCCAACCGCTCCTCGGCCCACCGCGCCGCCACCGGTGCCAGGAACGGCGCGTCGGCGAACTCCTCCAGCGGCTCGCCCCGCCACAACGCCAACGCCTCGCCGAACCGCCCGGCCGCCACCAGCTCCCGGAACCGCAGCACGTCCAAGGTGGCCGGGTCCACCCGCACCGCGTACCCGGCCGGCCCGTGCGCGACCAACCCACGCCCACCCGGCTCGGCCGCCCCCAACGCCCGTCGCAGCTGGGAGACCTTGGTCTGGAGGGTGTTCACCGGGTTGCCGGGCGGCTCGTCGCCCCACAGGTCGAACGCCAGCCGGTCCGCCGACACCGGCCGTCCCTCGTGCGCGAGCAGGTCCGCCAGCAGCAGCCGGACCTTGGCCTCCGGCACCCGGACGACCTCACCGCCCTCGGTCCACACCGCGAGCGGCCCCAACACCCCGAATCTCACGCCCGGACCGTAACCGGCCCGCGCACGGGCGACCCCCAGCGGACCCGCAGCGAACCGTGCGTGCCTCCGGCCACCGTGGAGATCACACGAAGGAGTGAAGAACACATGACTGACAAGACCCCGTTGACCGTGATCGGCCTCGGCCCGATGGGCCAGGCCATGGTCGCGAAGTTCCTCGGCGCCGGCCACCCCACCACGGTCTGGAACCGCACCGCCTCCCGTGCCGACGGCGTCGTCGCCCTCGGGGCCACCCGCGCCGCCACCGCCGCCGACGCCGTGGCCGCGAACCGGCTGCTGATCCTCAGCCTCACCGACTACGCCGCCATGTACGACATCCTCGACGGCGTCGACCTGGCCGGCCGCGTCGTGGTCAACCTCAGCTCCGAGACGCCGGACAAGACCCTCAAGGCCGCCGCGTGGCTCGCCGAACGGGGCGCGGAGCTGCTGGTCGGCGGCGTGATGGCGAACGCGGAGATGGTCGGCCACCCGGCCGCGTACGTCTTCTACAGCGGCCCGCGCGAGGTGTTCGACCGGCACGCCGGCACCCTCGCGGTGATCGGCAGGCCCGACCACGTGGGCGAGGACCACACCCTGGCGCAGCTGCTGTACCAGGCGCAGCTCGACGTCTTCCTCACCTCGCTGGCCGCGATGCTGCACGGCATCGCGCTGGTGAAGTCGGCGGGCCTCACGGCCGAGCGGTACGCGCCCTACCTCACCGACAACCTCTCCACCCTGTCGATGTACGTGGAGGAGACCGTGCGGCACGTCGACTCGGGCGAGCACCCCGGCGACCTCGCCGACGTGACCATGATGGGCGCCACCGCGGCGCACGTCGTGGGCGCGAGCGAGGCCGCCGGCATCGACGCCGGGCTGCCCAGGGCGGTCCAGTCCCTCTACGACCGCGCCATCGCGGCGGGGCACGGCAAGGACAGCTGGACCGCCCTGATCAACGTCCTGCGGAGCTGATCACACCGGCTGATCACACCTGGCCGATCACATGCGGCTGATCACACGGCGTGCAGGCCGGGGTTGCGGTCCTCGACCACGAACGACTTGAGCGTGGTGGCCTCGGCCCCGGCCGTCCGCACGTACGGCAGCGCGCGGAAGTCGGCCCGCAGCTCGCCCGCGGTGAACTTCGTCCGCACGTACCCGCGCCGCCTGCTGTGCAGCTTGATGTGCGGGTTCAGCCGCAGCTGCACCTGGTCGACGGTGTCGTTGCCGTCGCCACCGGAGGTCACCGACGTGCACACGAGCTCGGTGCCGACGGTGCGCGACGAGGCCGGGTCGTTCCAGTCGGCCTTGATGTCGGCGGCGTAGGCCGCGTGCACGTCACCGGTCAGCACGACCGCGTTGCGGACCTTGGCGTCCACCCAGCCGCGGGTGATCCGGTCGCGGGAGGCCAGGTAGCCGTCCCACGAGTCCATGGACAGCTCCTTCTCCGGCCCGTCCTTGCGGTCGCGCTCGGCGAAGAACACCTGCTGGCCGAGCACGTCCCAGCGCGCCCGCGACCGGCGGAACCCGTCGAGCAGCCACTCCTCCTGCTCGGCGCCGGTGATGGTGCGGGTGGGCAGTCCGGCCTCGGTGCACGTCTTCCAGCCGTCGCCGCACGCCTGGTCGTCGCGGTACTGGCGGGTGTCGAGCATGTGGAAGTTGACCAGCCCGCCCCACTGGACCCGCCGGAACAGCCGCATGTCGATGCCGTCGGGCCGCGCGCCGCGCCGCAGCGGCATGTTCTCGTAGTAGGCCTGGAACGCCGCCGCGCGCCGGTCGGGGAACTCCGGGTCCGGCTGCTCGGGCACCTCGTCGGCCCAGTTGTTCTCGACCTCGTGGTCGTCCCAGATCACCAGCCACGGCGCCACCGCGTGCGCGAGCTGGAGGTCCTCGTCGGTCTTGTACTGGGCGTGCCGGAGCCGGTAGTCGGCCAGCGTGCGGGTCTCCGGGCCGAGCACGGTGCGCACGTCCGCCGCCTTGGCCGCGTACTCGTACTGGTAGTCGCCCAGGTGCAGCACCACGTCCGGGTGGTCCTCGGCGAGCCGCCGGTAGGCGGTGAAGTAGCCCTCGCCGAAGTGCGAGCACGACGCGAAGCACATGGTCAGGTCCTGTCCCAGCACCCACGGCTCGGGCGTGGTGCGGGTGCGGCCGACGGGGGAGACGTGGCCGTCGACCCGGAACCGGTAGAAGTACTCGCGGCCGGGGCGCAGGCCGAAGGTCTCCACGTGCACGCTGTGCGCGGACTCGGGGCGGGCGACCCGCACGCCCCGCCGCACCACGCGCCGGAAGCGCTCGTCCTCGGCCAGCTCCCAGTGCACCGGGACGACCCGGTTCGGCATGCCGCCGAGGCCGTTCTCGTCGAGCGGACGGGGCGCCAGGCGCGTCCAGAGCACCATGCCGTCGGAGCTGGGGTCGCCCGAGGCGACGCCGAGGGTGAACGGGTTGTCGAGCTTCGCGAAGCCCGCGCCGGTGGTTGCGAGCGCCACACCGGCCGCACCGCCGATGAGCAGGGAACGTCGGGTCACCGTGGTCATGCGGGACACCGTTGCCGACCAGGTTGGCGACCAGGTGAACGCCGGTGTTACACGAGTGGACGACTTCACCCGCCCGGTAGCGGGGGGCCGTTGAAGCGTTGGCACTCGCATGGGTAGAGTGCTAGATGCACGGCACCAGCAACCGCCCCGACCCCCGCGACGGCGGGGTGGCAGGAGCCGTAAACGCAACCTGCCAACGCTTTCGACGACCGTGGAGGTCAGCCCGGTGAGCGTGAACATCAAGCCGCTCGAGGACAAGATCGTCGTCCAGGCCAGCGAGGCCGAGACCACGACCGCTTCCGGCCTCGTGATCCCGGACACCGCGAAGGAGAAGCCCCAGGAGGGCAAGGTCCTCGCGGTCGGCCCCGGCCGGATCGACGACAAGGGCAACCGCGTCCCCGTGGACGTGGCTGTCGGCGACGTCGTCATCTACTCCAAGTACGGCGGCACCGAGGTCAAGTACAACGGCGAGGAGTACCTCATCCTCTCCGCCCGCGACGTGCTGGCCGTCATCAACTGACGCTCGGCTGACACGCAACACGCCCCGGCGAACCCCTCCCCGGGGCTCCCGGGGCGTTTCGCATCAAGAGAGGTAAGCAATGCCCAAGCAGATCAGCTTCGACGAGGACGCTCGTCGGGCCCTTGAGCGCGGTGTGAACAAGCTCGCGGACACGGTCAAGGTGACCCTCGGCCCGCGCGGCAGGCACGTCGTGCTCGACAAGAAGTTCGGCGGGCCCACCGTCACCAACGACGGCGTGACCATCGCCCGTGAGATCGAGCTGGACGACGCGTTCGAGAACCTCGGCGCGCAGCTGGCCAAGAGCGTCGCCACCAAGACCAACGACGTGGCGGGCGACGGCACGACGACCGCGACCGTGCTGGCCCAGGCCATGGTCCGGGTCGGCCTGCGCAACGTCGCGGCCGGCGCGAACCCGATGTCGCTCGGCGTCGGCATCCAGGCCGCGGCCGAGGCCGTCGTGGACGCCCTCAAGGCCAAGGCCACCCCGGTCAAGGGCCGCGACAACATCGCCCAGGTCGGCACCGTCTCGTCCCGCGACGAGTCCATCGGCGCCCTGCTCGGCGAAGCCATCGAGAAGGTGGGCGAGGACGGTGTGATCACCGTCGAGGAGTCCTCCTCGATGGCCACCGAGCTGCACATCACCGAGGGCGTGCAGTTCGACAAGGGTTACGTGTCGGCGCACTTCGCCACCGACCTCGAAGCCCAGGAGACGGTGTTCGAGGACGCCCGCATCCTGCTGCACCGCGAGAAGATCTCGGCGCTGGCCGACCTGCTCCCGATCCTGGAGAAGGTCGCCGAGTCCGGCAAGCCGCTGGTCATCATCGCCGAGGACGTCGAGGGCGAGGCGCTGTCCACCCTGGTGGTCAACGCCCTGCGCAAGACGCTGCGCGTGGTCGCGGTCAAGGCGCCGTACTTCGGCGACCGCCGCAAGGCGTTCCTGGACGACCTGGCCACCGTCACCGGCGCGCAGGTCATCGCGGCCGAGGTCGGCCTGAAGCTGTCCGAGGCCAACCTCGACGTGCTGGGCTCGGCCCGGCGGGTCGTCGTGTCCAAGGACAACACGACCATCGTCGACGGCGGCGGCACCAAGGCCGACGTGGCCGGTCGCGCGGAGCAGCTGCGCCGCGAGATCGAGTCCACCGACTCCGACTGGGACCGCGAGAAGCTGCAGGAGCGGCTGGCCAAGCTGTCCGGCGGCATCGCGGTGATCAAGGTCGGCGCGGCCACCGAGACCGAGCTGAAGGAGCGCAAGCACCGCATCGAGGACGCGGTGAACGCGACCAAGGCGGCAGTGGAGGAGGGCATCGTGCCCGGCGGCGGTTCGGCGCTGGTGCACGCGGCCAAGGTGCTCGACGGCGGCCTCGGCCTGTCCGGTGACGAGGCGACCGGTGTCGCGATCGTCCGCGAGGCCCTGGGCTCGGCGCTGTTCTGGATCGCCGCGAACGCGGGTCTCGAAGGCGCGGTCGTGGTGAACAAGGTGCGCGAGCAGGAGTGGGGCTTCGGCCTCAACGCCGCGACCCTCGTCTACGGCGACCTGCTCGAAGCCGGGATCATCGACCCGGTGAAGGTGACCCGGTCCGCGGTCACCAACGCCGCTTCCATCGCCCGCATGGTGCTCACCACCGAGAGCGCCATCGTGGAGAAGAAGGAAGAGGAGACCGCCGCCGGCGGCGCCGGTCACGGGCACGGTCACGGCCACTGACGGGCGACCGGCTTCGGCCGGTGCTTCGCAGTGCGAACGGGAGGGGCGGCACCCACGAGGTGCCGCCCCTCCCGCGCGTCCGGCCTCAGGCAGGCGTCAACTGCCTCTTGCGCGCCTTGATGATGCTGTCCCGCTCGGACTCCGAGAGGCCGCCCCAGATCCCGTAGGGCTCTTGGACCGCCAGGGCGTGCCGCCGGCACATCTCCAGCACCGGGCACGACAGGCACACGGCCTTGGCCCGTGCCTCCCGTCGCGCCCGTGCAGGTCCGCGCTCCCCGTCCGGGTGGAAGAAGAACGCGCTGTCCATCCCGCGGCACGAGCCGCGCATCTGCCAGTCCCACAGATCCGCGTTGGGACCGGGAAGCCTTCGGGTGTCCGCCATCGAGACCGCCTCCTTGGCCCATGGACGAGAACTGCTCCATTCGGCTTAACGATGATCCACCGTAGAACCGCGCCAATACTTGTTCAAGGGGGTAGGAGGGCTTTTGCCGGCAATTCATACGATGGGTGATCGATTGGCGTTCAAACCCGGAGTTGCCGGTGACGTCCGGTGAACGGACGATGTCAGCGTGATGACGCCCCCCGACCACACCGGGACCGTGCCGGAAGGTGAACGGGAAACCGTTGAGGCAGAGGACGATCCCGCGCATTCGGTGACGCTGTCGGTGGCCACCGTCGCCCGCAGGCTCGGCGTCGCGCCGGCCACCCTGCGCACCTGGGACCGCCGGTACGGCCTCGGACCCAGTGATCACACAACCGGGCGACACCGCAAGTACGCGCCGCCGGACGTGGCGCGGCTGGAACTGATGCAGCGGGCCCTGCTGCGCGGCGCGTCGTCCGCCGAGGCGGCCAAGTACGCCCTCGCCGGCCAGGCCCGCGCGCCGCTGGCGGTCGTGCCCCCGTCGTTGACCGGCGGTGAGCTGGCCGGCGGGTCCGCGGCGGCCGGCGGGCGCGGCCTGAAGCTGCAGGCGGCGAACCGGCGGGCCAGGGGCGTGGGCCGGGCGGCGCTGGCGCTGGACTCGGCGGCGGTGCAGGCGCTGCTGGCCGACGCGATCGAGGCCGACGGCGTGATCGCGACGTGGGACGAGGTGGTGCGGCCGGTGATGGCCGCGATCGCGGCGAGGTGGGAGCAGTCGGGGACGGGCGTGGAGGTGTCGCACCTGGTGGAGGGCTGTGTGCTGGCCGCCGTGGTGCGCGCGACGCCGATCGTGACGAGCCCGCGCAACCACCGGCCCGTGCTGCTGGCGTGCATGCCGGACGAGCGGCACGACCTGCCGCTGTACCCGTTGGCGGCGGTGCTGGCGCAGCGCGGCGTCGGTGTCCGGCAGCTGGGCGCGGCACTGCCGGCGGACGCGCTGGCCTCGGCGGTCCGCCGGACCGCGCCGGCCGCCGTGGTGCTGTGGGCGCAGCTGCCGCGCTACGCCGATCCGGGTGTGGTGACGGCGCTGCCGAGGACGCGTCAGCAGGTCCGGGTGTTCGCCGGGGGACCGGGCTGGGAGCGCGGCGTCGTGCCGCAGCCCGCGGAGCGGATCAACAGCCTCGCCTCGGCCGCGGACGCCGTCGAACGCGCCGTCTGCTGACCTGGGCGTTGAACTCGGGTGTCCTGGACGTAGGACACGCGCGTTCCGAACGTAGGACACGCGGGTTCTGGAGGTTGGACACGCGGGTTTCGGTGGGTGGGCTCACGAGTGGGGGCGGGCGGGTTGTCGGAGTTGCGGGAGGCGGCGTTCGGGGATCGGCCCGAAGCCGACGTGTGGGCGGCGTTGGCCGGTGGGGTGCGGGAGCGGTGGTTGGCGGCGGTCGTCCTGGGCGGGCAGGGGCACTACGCGGCGGCGGCTTCGGTGCTCGGCGGGTTGATCGCGGGCGGTGGGCTGTTCGGGTCGTTGGCGGCGTCGACGCTCGCGTCGCACCGGCGCCAGCTGGGCGGCCACGCGGCGGCACGGGTGCTCGACGGCCGGGCGTTGGCGATGGCGCCCGACGGCGGACGTGCCGACCAGGACGACGTCGACCCCGCCGGCGCCCGGGCGGACGCCCTGCTGGGGCTCGCGGCCGACGCGATCGGCGCCGGTCGGCTCGCCGAGGCGCGGCGACTGCACGCGAGCGTCGAGCCGCACGGTTGGCGCAGCCGGGTGCGGCACCGGTGGCTGGCCGCCGAGATCGCGTTGGCCGGTGGTCACGCCGAGCAGGCGGTGCACCCGGCCGAGGAGGCCGCGGCGACCGCCCGTGCGGCCGGTGCAACGCGACACATCCTCAAGTCCGACCTCGTCCTGGGGACCGCGTTGGTGGTGTGGGGGACACCCGAAAGCGTCGACCGGGGGGTCGGTCTGCTACTGTGTGACCTAAATCACACTGACCATCGAGGGCTTTTCTCGTTGTCCTGGCCGACGGCGCTTGTGCTGGCAAACGCCCAGGCAGACCGCACTATTGCGGGCACGGAAAACGTGAAGGAACGCGCGGAAAACGCTCTGAGCTGCGTGTTGCGCAGAGCCGACCCGACCGCCCGTCGGCTCGCGCACCGCTCGCCGTGGATCCCGACCTCGCTGCTCCGTTCCGGGGAACCCCCGAACGCAGACGCTCAGACGAACTTCTTGACGGATTAAGCACCGGATCGTGTCAAGGTTCGGCCTCTAGCGTCCGATAGGGGATGTGGAACGTCACTCGGCTGCAGGAAGGAGTCCCCGTGACCACGGTCCTTATTTGCGACGACCGGCGCAGTGTGCGGGAGTCTCACCCGCGTGATGTCGGCTGTCCCAGGGGTTAGCCGCATCGACTGCGTAGCGCACGGTGACGAGTTGTTGGCTCGGTTCTCACGGCAGCCGGTCGACGTCGTACTGGTTGGCACCCAGCGCGCCGTCCCGACCGGGGTCGAAGCGACCCGGCGACTCGTCTCGGCCAACCCGCAGGCAAACGTCATCGTCTTCGGCGCACCGGACGACGCGGGCAGCATCGCCGCCGCGATCGCCGGCGGAGCCCGCGGTTACCTGCGCTGGGACGCCTCGCGTCCCGAGCTGGTGGCCGCGCTGGCGCACACGCTCGCGAGCACCAGCGTGCCCGCGCCGCGCCAGCCGTCGGACCCGGGCGTCCAGCTCACCGAGCGCGAGCTCCAAGTGCTGCGCGGGATGAGCCAGGGCAAGAGCAACGGGCAGATCGGGCGCGAGCTCTACCTGTCCGAGGACACGGTGAAGACGCACGCCCGGCGCTTGTTCCGCAAGCTCGGCGTCCGCGACCGGGCCCAAGCCGTCGCGCACGGCTTCCGGCGCGGTCTCGTCTCCTGACACCCGCGGGACACCCCGGGGCGCCCAGAGCGCTCCAGGGCTCCCGCGGCGCACGACTCAAGGCTCGGGGCACGGGCTCGTCGGTCACGCCAGGCGGCACAGGCTCGCCTGGCTCGTCAGGCGAGCCGCACCGGCACTCCTCCTCCAGCCCGGCCCGGTGACGCACGCCGTCGCCGGGCCGCCGTGCGTTCACCGCGTGTCGGCCGGTCAGGTGAGGTCCAAAGACCTCATCTCGACCCCATTGCCGAACATCCGACCGCGCGACCGGTACGGTGAGCATCACCAGTACGGGCGACGTCGATCGTCCCGTGCTGTTCTTTGTCGGTACGCCTACGCGTAACACCAGGGCAGTTGTCTGCGATGACCAACTTGGGGGACGGACTGGACGCCGAAGTGGGCGCAGCCGTCGATGGCGACCGCCTCGCGATCGAGCGGCTCCTGGCATCCATCCGACCCCTCGTGGTGCGGTACTGCCGCGCCAGAGTCGGAAGGCAGGAGAGGTCGTTCGCCTCGGCGGACGACGTGGCCCAGGAGGTGTGTCTCGCGGTGCTGACGGCCTTGCCCAGCTATCGCGACCAAGGTCGGCCGTTCTTGGCGTTCGTCTACGGGATCGCCGCGCACAAGGTGGCCGACGCGCATCGCTCCGCAGCCCGGAACCGGTCGGAACCGGTCCCGGAGGTCCCTGACGCCCCCGAGACGGAGGCCGGCCCCGAACAGCGCGCCATGCAGGGCGAGCTGTCGGAGCGGATGGCGGTGCTCCTCAAGGTCCTGCCGGAGAAGCAGCGGGAGATCCTGCTGCTTCGCGTGGTCGTCGGCCTGTCGGCCGAAGAGACCGCCGACGCGGTCGGCTCCACGCCGGGCGCGGTACGGGTGGCGCAACACCGCGCCCTGGCCCGCCTTCGCAAGACGTTGGCAGCGGAGGAGGTGGTCTGAGTGGCTGACCAGCACGAGAAGGGCAACGGAGAAGTCGTGCGCGGACGAGATGAGAGACCGCCGCAGTCTGAAGACACCCTGGTGGACGACACAGGGGTGCGGCCGGAGGACGACCTCGCGGGCATCCGAGCTGACGACGCGCTGCTGGACGCGCTGGGTGGGCGTGACGGCGAGCCGTCCGAGTCGCTCGTGGACGACGAGCTGAACGCGCTGCTGCTGGCCTGGCGGCACGAGGTCGACAGCCCCCCGATGGGCGAGTTGGTCGACACCGAGACCGCGGTGGCCACGATCGCCGCCGCCCGCCCCCAGCCGCAGGGCAGGCACCGCTTCCTCATCCCCCTCGCGACCGCCGCCGCGGTGCTGGCGATCGCGTTCACCGGGATGAGCCTGGTCGCGCGGGACGCCCAGCCGGGCGACGCGCTCTGGGGCCTGACCAGGGTCCTCTACTCCGAGCACGCGCGGTCGGTGGAAGCCGCCGTCGCGGTTCGCGACGACCTCGACACCGCCCGTGCCGCACTGCGCGACGGCCGGTACAGCGAGGCGCGCGACGCGCTGATCGCGGCGGGCGAGATCCTGCCGTCGGTCTCGCCGGACGACGGCAAGGACGACCTGGCCCAGAAGCACGAGTCGCTCCTCCAGGAGCTGACCAGCACCACGCCGTCGCCGAACACGCCGACGACCGTCGACCCGTCCACGACGCACGCGTTGCCGTCGACCTCGGCCAGCGTGCCGTCGCCCACGTTGTCGACGACGCCGGAGCCGACCACGACGACCGTGCCGACGACCACCACGACGACGGTCCCGACCACGGACGGCACGGCGCAGCCGCCGCCGCCCACCTCGGGGGAGTCGCCGGCCGGCGAGACCCGGGGCGAGTCGGTCCCGGACACCTCCGACGGCAGCCGGCAGACGCCGGAGAACTGACGCCGCCGAACGCGCGTGTGACGAAGCCCGCCCTCGTACCGGGGGCGGGCTTCGTCACATCTTCAGCGGGCGCTCTCGGTCGCGGTGACCCCGTCGGCGTAGCCGCGGCAGTACTCCCAGCTGACGTAGGCCGCCGGGTCCGGGTCGTACGCGGGCTCGTGCGGGCGCATCCGGCCGTCGGACAGCAGCTGCTCCAGGCTCGACCGCAGCAGCGCCCAGTCGTGGTAGTGCGGCTCCTCGCACTCGCCGCAGTCCACCACGATCCCTCTGACACCACGGGGATCCAGGAGGGCCTGGTACACGGCGAGGTCGCTGAGGTCGCCGATCAGCTCGGCCCGCTCGGCGTCGTCCATCGGCGGGTGGTCGTGGTCGGGTTCGCCGAGCACCCGGGCCGGGTCCTCCGGGTCGCCCGCGAACGGGTCTGGTGGCAACGCGTCGTGCGGCACGACCCCGCACGGTACCGGGCGGACCCCCGACCACGTCCAGATACCATGACCTGAACCCATCGCCGCTGCGTGGAACCGATTCGCGGCGGCGGGATCGCCGCACGACGGAAGGCAAGCCAGCCGCCATGACCAGCGAGCTCAACGCTGACGGAGTCCCGCCCAAGTTCGCCATGCTGGGACTGACCTTCGACGACGTACTGCTGCTGCCCGCCGAGTCCGAGATCGTGCCGAGCGGCGTGGACACCAGCACCAAGCTCTCGCGCAACATCACCCTGCGCGTCCCGCTGGCCTCGGCCGCGATGGACACCGTGACCGAGGGGCGGATGGCCATCTCGATGGCCCGCCAGGGTGGCATCGGTGTGCTGCACCGCAACCTGTCGCTGGAGGAGCAGGCCCGCCAGGTCGAGACCGTGAAGCGGTCCGAGGCGGGCATGGTGAGCGACCCCGTCACGTGCACCCCGGACGACACGATCCGCCACGTGGACGAGCTGTGCGCGCGCTACCGGATCTCCGGTGTGCCGGTCACCGACACCAGCGGCAAGCTCGTCGGCATCATCACCAACCGCGACATGCGGTTCGAGGTCGACCACTCGCGCAAGGTCAGCGAGGTGATGACGAAGGGCCCGCTGGTCACCGCCCAGGTCGGTGTGTCCGCGGAGGCCGCGCTGGGCCTGCTGCGCAGGCACAAGGTGGAGAAGCTGCCGATCGTGGACGGTGACGGCAAGCTGCGCGGCCTGATCACGGTCAAGGACTTCGTCAAGACCGAGCAGTACCCGAACGCCTCGAAGGACCCGGACGGCAGGCTGCTGTGCGCCGCCGCGATCGGCGTCGGCGAGGACAGCTTCGCGCGGGCGATGGCGCTGGCCGAGGCAGGCGTCGACGTGATCATGGTCGACACCGCGCACGGCCACCAGCGCAACGTGCTGGAGATGGTCGCCCGGGTGAAGAAGGAGCTGGGCGAGGAGGTCGACGTGGTCGGCGGCAACGTCGCCACCCGCGCGGGCGCCCAGGCGCTGGTGGACGCGGGCGCGGACGGCGTGAAGGTCGGCGTCGGCCCCGGCTCGATCTGCACCACGCGCGTGGTCGCGGGCGTCGGCGTGCCGCAGATCACCGCGATCTACGAGGCCGGCCTGGCCTGCGCGCCCGCGGGCGTGCCGGTGATCGGCGACGGCGGCATCCAGTACTCGGGCGACATCGCCAAGGCCATCGCGGCCGGTGCGAGCGCGGTCATGCTCGGCAGCCTGCTGGCGGGCACGGCCGAGGCGCCGGGCGAGCTGGTGCTGGTCAACGGCAAGCAGTTCAAGACCTACCGGGGCATGGGCTCGCTGGCCGCGCTCCAGGGCCGCGGCGAGGGCAAGTCGTACTCGAAGGACCGCTACTTCCAGGACGACGTGCTGTCCGAGGACAAGCTGGTGCCCGAGGGCATCGAGGGCCGCACGCCGTTCCGCGGGCCCTTGTCGACGGTGGTGCACCAGCTGGTGGGCGGCCTGCGCGCGGCCATGGGGTACACCGGCTCCAGGTCCGTCGCCGACCTCCAGCAGAAGCAGCTGGTGCGGATCACGGCGGCCGGGCTCAAGGAGAGCCACCCGCACGACATCACCATGACCGTCGAAGCACCGAACTACACGACCCGCTGAATCGGATCGTCCTGGGCTAGTGTTCCCAGGTTCCGCCGGCAACCCCAGGTTCATCAGCTCCACGGAAGGACGACAAAGGTGCGCGATCTGGTCGAGATCGGCATGGGCCGGACCGCGAGGCGGGCCTACGAGCTGGACGACCTCGAGATCATCCCGTCCCGGAGGACCCGGTCCTCGAAGGACGTCTCGACGGCGTGGCAGATCGACGCCTACCGGTTCGAGATCCCGCTGATCACCCACCCGACGGACGCGATCGTGTCGCCGGGCACGGCGGTCGCGATCGGCGAGCTTGGCGGGTTGGGCGTCCTCAACGCGGAGGGCCTGTGGGCTCGGCACGGTGACGTGGAAGAGGCCCTGTTCCGGCTGGTGCAGGCCGTGGAGGACACCGACGACCCGGCCGCGCCGGTCCGGGTGCTCCAGGAGCTGCACGCCGAGCCGGTGCGGATGGACCTGATCGCCGAGGCCATCAAGCAGGTGCGCGAGTCCGGCGTCACGGTCGCGGTGCGGGTCAGCCCGCAGCGGGCGGCCGAGCTGACCCCGGACCTGCTGGCGGCCGGCGTGGAGATCCTGGTCGTGCAGGGCACGATCATCTCCGCCGAGCACGTCTCCCGCGACGGCGAGCCGCTGAACCTGAAGTCGTTCATCGCGGACCTCGACATCCCGGTGGTCGCGGGTGGCGTCGGCGACTACCGGACCGCGATGCACCTGATGCGCACGGGCGCGGCGGGCGTGATCGTCGGCTACGGCTACACGCCGGGCGTGACCACGACCGACTCGGTGCTCGGCATCGGCGTGCCGATGGCCACCGCCATCGCCGACGCCGCCGCGGCCCGACGGGACTACCTGGACGAGACCGGTGGCCGGTACGTGCACGTGATCGCCGACGGCGGCGCGCTGACCAGCGGTGACATCGCGAAGTCGATCGCCTGCGGCGCGGACGCGGTGATGCTGGGCGAGCCGCTGGCGGCGGCGTCCGAGGCGCCGGGCCAGGGCCTGTACTGGACCGCCGCGTCGGCCCACCCGTCGGTGCCCCGCAGCCACGTGTCGACCGGCGTGGACCAGGTCGTGGACCTGCGCAAGCTGCTGTTCGGCCCGTCGGTCGACCCGCGCGGCGTGACGAACCTGTTCGGCTCGCTGCGCCGGGCGATGGCCAAGACCGGCTACTCGGACCTGAAGGAGTTCCAGAAGGTCGGCCTCACCATCAGGGGCTAGCAGGCACCCGATCAAGCCCCTGCTCCAGGCGGGGGCTTTTTCGCGCTCTCCGACGCCCCGGCGGAACGAGCACTAGCCTGTTACCGGAAGTTACGCCTAATCTGCCAGGCATGGGTGAACTCGCCGGTAACAACACCGACTACGACGTCGTGGTGGTGGGGTCGGGCTTCGGCGGCAGCGTCGCCGCGCTCCGGCTCACCGAGAAGGGCTACCGGGTGGCCGTCATCGAGGCCGGCCGCCGGTTCGCCGACGACGAGTTCGCCGAGACGTCCTGGGACCTGCGGCGCTACCTGTGGGCCCCGGCGCTGGGCTGCTACGGCATCCAGCGCATCCACGCCCTGCGCAGCGTGATGATCCTGGCCGGGTCGGGCGTCGGCGGCGGGTCGCTGGTGTACGCGAACACGCTCTACCGGCCGCTCAAGCCGTTCTACTCCGACCGGCAGTGGGCGCACATCACCGACTGGGAGGCCGAGCTCGCCCCGTTCTACGACCAGGCGAGCCGGATGCTGGGCGTGGTGGAGAACCCGACCACCACGCCGTCGGACGTGGTGATGCAACGCGTCGCCGAGGACATGGGCGTCGCCGACAGCTACCACCCGACACCGGTCGGCGTGTTCTTCGGCGAGCCGGGCAAGCGCGCCGAGGACCCGTACTTCGGCGGCGCGGGCCCGAGCCGGACCGGCTGCACGCAGTGCGGCGCGTGCATGTCCGGCTGCCGGGTCGGCGCGAAGAACACCCTGGTCAAGAACTACCTCTACCTGGCCGAGCGCAACGGCGCGCGGGTGCTGCCGCTGACCACCGTCACCGACCTGCGCCAGGCGCCGGACGGCACGTGGGCGGTCGGCACCCGGCGGACCGGCGGCAAGCTGCGCAAGGGCCGTCGCACGATCACCGCGGGCCAGGTCGTGCTGGCCGCGGGCACGTGGGGCACCCAGCAGCTGCTGCACCGGATGAAGGCCGACGGCGCGCTGCCGCGGCTCTCGCCCAAGCTCGGCGAGCTGACCAGGACGAACTCCGAGTCGATCATCGGCGCGGCCCGGTTCACCGTGGACGAGGAGCGCAACTTCAGCCAGGGCGTGGCGATCACGTCGTCCATCCACCCGGACGAGCAGACCCACATCGAGCCGGTGCGCTACGGCAAGGGCAGCAACGCCATGGGGCTGCTCCAGACGCTGGCCACCGACGGCGCGAAGTCCACGCCGCGCATCCTGCAGTTCCTGTCCCAGGCGGTCCGCCACCCGCTGCGGCTGGCCCGGCTCATGTCGGTGCACCGGTGGAGCGAGCGGACGGTGATCCTGCTGGTGATGCAGAGCCTGGACAACTCCATCACCACGTTCACCAAGAAGGGCCTGTTCGGCCGCAAGCTCACCTCGAAGCAGGGGCACGGCCAGCCGAACCCGACGTTCATCGAGGCCGGTCACGAGGCGAACGTGCGCGCGGCCGAGCACATCGACGGCATCCCGGGCGGCACCTGGGGCGAGCTGTTCAACATCCCCCTGACCGCGCACTTCATCGGCGGCTGCCCGATCGGCTCCGACCCGGAGAGCGGCGTCATCGACCCCTACCACCGGGTCTACGGCTACCCGGGCCTGTCCGTGGTGGACGGCGCGGCGATCTCGGCGAACCTGGGCGTGAACCCGTCGCTCACCATCACCGCGCAGGCCGAGCGCGCGTTCTCGGTGTGGCCCAACAAGGGCGAGCCGGACCGGCGCCCGGAGCAGGCCGCGGGCTACCGGCGGGTCGCACCGGTGGCGCCGAAGAACCCCGCCGTCCCGGCCGAGGCGCCCGGCGCGCTGCGGCTGCCGATCGTGGAGGTCAAGTCGACCTGATCGCCCTATGGTGGGTCGTGTGGCCACGAAGCCGTTCGCGTCCAGCGCCGACCTCGAACCCCGGGACGAGCGGTTCGTCGAACTCGCCGACGGCGTCTACACCCTCACCGCCGGAGGCGACCCGAACGTCGGCGCGATCGAGGGCGAGGACTTCCTGGTCTGCATCGAGGCCCGCGCCACGCCGAAGGCCGCCCGCCGCTGGCTCGACCTGCTCCGCGAGCGCACCGACAAACCCGTCCGCCACCTGGTGCTGAGCCACTACCACGCGGTCCGCACGCTGGGTGCGAGCGCGTTCGACGCCGCCGAGGTCATCGCGCACGAGAACACCAGGGCGTTGATCGCCGAACGCGGCAGGCAGGACTGGCTCAGCGAGTACGGCCGGATGCCCCGGCTGTTCGAGGAGCCCGCGGGCATCCCCGGCCTCACCTGGCCGACGGTCACGTTCTCCGACCGCCTCACCATCCCGCTCGGCGGTGACCGGGGCGAGGTGGAGCTGCGCTTCTGCGGCCGCGGCCACACCGCGGGCGACATCGTGGCCTGGCTGCCGCACCAGCGCATCCTGTTCGCCGGTGACCTGGTCGAATCGCGGGCCGCCCTCTACACCGGCGACGCGTTCCACGACGAGTGGGCCACGTCGACGCTGGACCGGGTCGCCGCCCTGGGCGCCGAGCAGCTCGTCGGCGGACGCGGCGCGCCCGCCCGCGACCGGACCGAGGTCGACGCGGCCATCGCCCAGTCGCGGCACTTCCTGGACGAGCTGCGCCGCACCGTCGGCACGGTGCACATGAGCGGCGGCACGGTGAAGGACGCGTTCGAGGCCGCGCACGGCGCCCTGGCACCGCGCTACGGCGGCTGGCCGATCTTCGAGCACTGCCTCCCGTTCGACGTGCAGCGGTACTGGGACGAGTGCGACGGCGTGGACTGGCCCCGGATCTGGACCGCCGAGCGGGACCGCGAGGTGTGGGCGGCCCTGCAATGACCTCGGCCGAGCGATGACACCGGTGCTGGTGGTCGGCGCGGGTCCGGTGGGCCTGACCGCCGCGCTCCTGCTGGCCCGCGCGGGCGTGCCGACGACCGTCCTGGAAGCCTCCGCCCGCCCCGAAGCGATCGGCAGCCGTTCCCTCTGCGTCCACCGGGACGTGCTGAACATCCTCGAACGCGTCGGCGTCGGCCAAGCCGTCGTGGACGCGGGCGTCACCTGGTACCGGGGCCGGACCTACTACCGCGACCGCGAGGTGCTCACCCTCGAACTCCCGCACGCCGAAGGCGGCTTCCCGCCCTTCGTCAACACCCCCCAAACGACCGTGGAACGCATACTGCACGCGAAAGCCCTGGCCAACCCCCTTGTCGACCTCCGCTACGGCCACCGGGTCGAGCGCGTCCGGACCGACCCGATCACCGTCCACACCACCCGCGGCACCTTCGAGGGCACGCACTGCGTCGCCGCCGACGGCGCCCACTCCACCGTCCGCGACCTGCTCGGCATCCCGTTCGAGGGCTACTCGTCCACCGACCGGTTCGTCATCGCCGACGTCCGGGTCGACCTGGGCCACCCCGAGCCGGAGCGGCGGTTCCACTTCGACCCGCCGCTGCTGGGTCTCCTGGGCATCCCCGGCCGCCAGGTCCTCGTGCACCCGCAACCCGACGGCGTCCACCGCATCGACTGGCAGGTGCCCGAGGGCTTCGAACTCACCGCGGACCACATCCGGGCCGTCACCGGCGACCGCCCGTACGAGGTGCTCTGGCAGTCCACCTACCGCTTCCACCAACGCCGGGCGACGAGCTTCCGCGTCGGCGACCTCCTGCTGGCGGGCGACGCCGCGCACGTGATGAGCCCGTTCGGCGCCAGGGGCCTGAACTCGGGGATCTGCGACGCCGACAACGCCGCGTGGAAGATCGCCCTCGACCGGGCGGGCGACGCGGGCCCGCACCTCCTCGACTCCTACCACCGGGAACGCGCCGCCGCCGCGGACGAGAACCTCCGCGTCACCGGTGCCACCATGCGCTTCCTGGTGCCGCGAACCGAGGCCGAACGCGCGTACCGCCACCACGTCCTGGCGAACGGCCTGACCGACCGGATCGACTCCGGCAAGCTCTTCGAGCCCTTCGCCTACCGCGACTCGCCCCTGACCACCAACGGCGACGGCGAACTCCGCCCCGACAGCCACCGCTACGGCCCCGGCTTCACCGTCGAGGGCGACGCCCTGGTCCGCCCCGACGGTCACACCGCCGCGGTGGCCACCGACCTCACCGAAGCCCTCCGCCGCGCCAAGGGCTTCACCGCCGCCGAGGCGTCACCGTGAACCCCGCCGGCTTCAACGTCAGCATCTCCGCCACCCGCAACCGGTAGTCGTCCGACGCCGCCAGGTCGTACCGCCGCAGCACCGTGGCCAGCGCCAACGTCGCCTCGTGCACCGCGAACTGCCGTCCGATGCAAGCCCGCTCCCCGGTCCCGAACGGCTTGTACACGTGCGCCGGCCGCGCCTTCACCCGCGCCGGCTCGAACCGGTCCGGGTCGAACTCCTCCGGCGACGCCCACACCGACGGATCCCGGTGCACCAGCGGCAGCAGCACCAACGCCCACTGCCCGGCCCGCATCGGGTACCGCCCGCCGAGCACGGTGTCCGACCGCGCCTCCCGCGCGAACCCCGGCGCCGTCGGCCACAGCCGCAGCGCCTCGTCCAGCACCCGCCGCACGTACCGCAGCTTCGTGACCTGCTCGAACTCCGGGACGTCCGCCGAGCCCCACACCGCGTCGATCTCGGCGCGCGCCTTCTCGACCACCTCGGGGTGCCGCGACAGGTAGTACAGCGCGAACGACAGCGCACCGGACGTCGTCTCGTGGCCCGCGATCAGGAAGGTGATCACCTGGTTGCGGATGTTCACCTCGTCCAGCCCGCCCGAGGACAGCATCAACCCGAGCAGGTCCGACCCGCCCGAGCCCCGCCGCGCCCGGACCACCTCGTCCACCACCTCGGCCAGGTAGGCCAGGTCGCGCTGGTAGCGCTCCTCCGCCGCACGTCCGAACAGCCTGCCCACCAGCGGCAGCACGAAGTTCTTGCGCTGCGCGTACCGCAACGAGCCGATCATCGCCCGCACGAACGGGTGGGTCTCGGTCCGGGAGAACGACTCGAACGAGTACCCGAACCCGACCCGCCCGATGGTCTCCAGCGTCAGCTTGGTCATGTCGGCGGAGACGTCGACGGTCCCACCCCGGTCCCACCGCTCGACCAGCTGCGCGGTCACGTCCACCATCGTCGGGTGGTAGGCGCGCATGGCGCTCTGCGTGAACGCCGGCAGCAGCACGTCGTGCGCCGCCTTCCAGTTCGGCTCCTCGTTGTACGCGGTGAACAGCCCGTCACCGCCCACGTCCCGCAACGCCTCCACGCCCAGCGCCAGGTGCTTGGCGAACCGCGACTCGTCGGCCAGCTCCGCGGCCAACCCGGCGCCGCCCACGAACACGATCTCCTGGTCCAGGAACCGCCGGGTGAAGATGGGCCCGAGCTCCCGCCCCAACCGCATCGTGTCCTGCACCGGCGTGCGCGGGTTGGTGCCGAGCACGTCACCCAGGAACGGCACCCGCCACTTCGGGTGCGGGATCACGGCGCCGGTCATCGCTTCCCCCGGTTCGCCGCGCTCATCCGCCGCATCACCTCGTCGTTCGACAGCCTGCGCTGCAACCCCGACGAGAACGCCGGGAACGCGCCACCGAGCACGCCGGCCGCCCGCAGCTCCGGCGGAGCCACGTTCACCTCCGCCCGGTCGTCCTCGATCGCCTTCACCACCCCGGCCGCGACCTGCTCCGGTGACACGGTCCGCATCCCGGCCGGCGGCTTCGCGCCCGTGTCGGCGAACATCCCGGCGTCCCGCACGAACCCGGGCTGCACGATCGACACGCCCACCCCGGTGCCGTGCAGCTCCTCCCGCAACCCCAGCGCGAAGCCGCGCAGCCCGAACTTCGTCGCGTTGTAGAGCGAGGCGTAGGCCGACGCCACCTTGCCCGCCAACGACCCGATGAGCACCACGTGCCCGCGCCCCGCCGCCACCATCGACGGCACCAGCACCCGGGCCAACTCGATCGGCGCCTCCAGGTTCACCGCCAGCGCTCGCTTCACCTGCTCCGCGGTGAAGTCCGCCAGCGCCCCGTTGGCCGGCAGTGCCGCGTTGGCGACCAGCACGTCCACCGCCCCGACCTCGGCGGCCAACCGCGCCACCCCGTCCGGATCGGCCAGGTCGGCCGCCACGGCGCGCCCACCGACCTGCTCGGCCAGCCGCTCGAGCTCGGCGACCTTCCGCCCGGTCAGCACCACCTTCGCCCCACGTCCGGCCAACTCGCGCGCGATGGAGTGCCCGATCCCTCCCGTCGCGCCGGTCACCAACACGGTCGATCCCGAGACCCGCATGTGCCCTCCGATACTGTTCGTTCGAACGAACAGTATCGCGGATCAACCCACACGTCCCATGGCGGAGAATGAACGACATGACGACCAGGCAGCGGATCATCGGGGCCGTGCTGCGGATCATCGGTGACGACGGTGTCGCGGGCGTGACCAACCGGCGCATCGCGCAGGAGGCGGGCGTCTCGCTCGGTTCCGTCACCTACCACTTCGCCACCCAGCAGGACCTGCTGCGGGAGAGCCTGCGGCACTTCGTCACCGAGGAGACCAGGCGCTTCGGCGAACTGGCGACCCAGAACGACACCGAGTGCGCCGACCTGGCCCAGGTGGTCGAGATCGTCGGCCAGGTCGCCGAGGCGACCGGCACCGACAGCGAGCGGATCGCGCCCTACGAGCTCTACCTGCACGCCGGCCGCGACCCGGAACTGCGCGCCGCCGCCGCCGAGTGCTTCGCGGCCTACGACAAGCTCGCCGAGACGGTCCTGGCGTCCATCGGGGTGAAGGACGCCGACCAGGTCGCCAGTGCCGTGGTCGGCATGGTGATGGGCCTCAAACTGCGCGCCCTCGCCACCGGCTCCGGCACCGAGGACCTGGTCAACGGCCTGCTGATGCTCGCCAGGGGTGCTCTCAAAGAGTGACGCCGGTGAGCACCAGCGTGCGCTCCTCGGTGAAGTCCTCCATCGCCGACCGCACCCCTTCCCGCCCGGTGCCCGACCCCTTCACCCCGCCGTAGGGCATCTGGTCGGCCCGGTAGGACGGCACGTCGCCGATGATCACCCCACCGACCTCCAACTCCGCCGCCGCCTCGAACGCCACCGTGACGTCACGCGTGAAGACACCGGCCTGCAACCCGTACTCCGTCGCGTTGGCCTGCTCGAAGGCCTCCGCCACCGAGTCGACCACGGCCACCGCCAGCACCGGCCCGAACACCTCCTGGTGCCACAACCTCGCCTCCACCGGCACGTCCTGCACCACGGTGGGCTCCACCGACGTCCCCGACCGCCCGCCACCGACGTGCAGCACGCCGCCGCCCGCCACCGCTTCCGCCACCCACTCCTCGACCCGCCGCGCGTTGTCCTCGTCGATCAACGGCCCGACCTCCACCTCGGGGTCGTGCGGGTCTCCGGTCTTCAACCCCCGCACCGCCTCCACCAGCTTCGGCACGAACTCCGCGGCCACGTCCCGGTGCACCAGCACCCGCTGCACCGCGATGCACGACTGCCCGCCCTGGTAGTTGCCGAACGTGGCGATCCTCGACGCCGCGAAGTCCAGGTCGGTCCAGTCCGGGCACACGATCGCCGCCGAGTTGGACCCCAGCTCCATCACCACGTGCTTGCGCGGCGCGGAGTCCATCAGGGACCAGCCCACCGCGGTCGACCCGGTGAACGAGATGACGGGCAACCGCTCGTCCGTGACCAGCGCCTTCATGTCCGACCCGCGCACCGGCAGCACGGAGAACGCGCCCTCGGGCAAGTCCGTCTCCGC
Source organism: Actinosynnema sp. NPDC050801 (assembly GCF_040673975.1). Lineage (NCBI taxonomy): Bacteria > Bacillati > Actinomycetota > Actinomycetes > Pseudonocardiales > Pseudonocardiaceae > Actinosynnema > Actinosynnema sp. NPDC050801. Next base: position 77,655 of record NZ_JBFAQZ010000025.1, read on the forward strand.
CAGCAGCTCGCCCAACAACAACGCCGACAACGGCGTCGCCGACGCGGGCTTCACGATCACCGGCGCACCCACCGCCAACGCCGGCGCCACCTTGTGCGCCACCAGGTTCAGCGGGAAGTTGAACGGCGCCACGGCCAGCACGGGCCCACGCGGCACCCGCCGAACCACCGCCAACCGCCCCTCACCGTTCACGTCCGTGTCCAACCGCTGGAGGTCACCGGTGAACCGCCGCGCCTCCTCGGCCGCGAACCGGAACGTGTTCACCGCCCGCTGCACCTCGACCTCGGCCCACTTCAACGGCTTGCCGTTCTCCGCCGTGATCGTCTCCGCGATCTCCTCGGCCCGCTCGGCCAACCCCTGGGAAACCCGCGACAACGCCGCCGCCCGCACGTGCGCGGGCATCCGCCGGAACTCCTTCGCCACCCCCGCCGCCGCGGCCACGGCCCGCTCCACCTGCTCCGGCCCGGGCACCGCCACCGACGCCACCTCGGTCCCGTCGAACGGGTGGTGGACCACAGTGGCTGAGACGCCCTGCTCGGCGTGACCAGCAATCCAACAGGGCCGTGGCTGAGGCGTGAACGCGTCCATGACCGACACCGTATTCCCGACCCACCGCCTTCGACCTATTGATCTTCGAACACCCCACCCCAACGGACCACCCCGACCCCCGACGGCCCACCGCCACCCTCACAGGTCCAGGAAGTGCTCCCGTACGTACTCGACGTGCCCCAGGTAGTAGGCGTCGTGCCCCTCCTCCCGCTGCCGCCGGAACTCGGGCCGCTCCCGGATCATCGCCACCATGTCGTCCAACCGGGCCAGCACCCGCCGGCCCATCCCGGCCACCGGCAGCCCGTACGCCGCGCAGAACACCCCGGCCCGCCGCCGCTGCTCCTCCACCGCCCCGAACTCCGGCGAGAACGGCACCAGGCAGTACGCCGTGTACGCCACGTCCCACCACCGGGGCCCGGGCCGGGCACCGTCGAAGTCGAACACCCCGGCCGGCGCCCCGTCCCGGAACACCATGTTGTAGGGCGCGAGATCGTTGTGACAGATCACCTCGACGGGTGAGATCGCCGGGAACTGCCACCCGTCCACCCCGACCGCCCCCACCACCGCGGCCGACGCGTCGTGCAACCGCCGCACCATCCGCGCCACCGCCACCAGCACCGCGTCCGACCGCAACTCCTCGCCCAGCGGCGGGTGGCCCACCTCACCCTCCAGGTACGACAGCACCTCCCGTCCCTTCTCGTCGATGCCGTGCACCGCCGGCGAAATGCCAAGCGGCGCAAGGTGTTCCAACAGGCGGTGCACGTTCGGTGTCCACGGACCGGTCGGCCTCCGCACCGTCGACCCGACCCGCACGACCTCGTTCAGCCCGCCTCCGGTGAGCGCTTCCTCCTGCACGCATGACATCCTTCACCTGCGCGGATCCGCCAGACGAGAGGTTTTTCCCCAGTGGCCGAGAGCAGCAACCGCCCTGTGCTGGTAGTCGACTTCGGCGCGCAGTACGCGCAGCTGATCGCCCGGCGGGTCCGGGAGGCGCAGGTCTACTCGGAAGTCGTCCCGCACACCACCCCGGTGGCGGAACTGCTGGAACGCGACCCCGCCGCCATCGTGCTGTCCGGCGGTCCGTCGAGCGTCTACGAGCCGGGTGCGCCCCAAGTCGACCCGAAGCTGTTCGACATGAACGTCCCCGTCTTCGGCATCTGCTACGGCTTCCAGGCCATGGCGGGCGCCCTCGGCGGCACGGTCGAGCACACCGGCACCCGCGAGTACGGCCGCACCGAACTCGGCGTCCAGTCCGCCGGCGGCCTGCTGCACGAGGAGCTGCCCGCCAACCACCCGGTGTGGATGAGCCACGGCGACTGCGTCACCAAGGCGCCCGAGGGCTTCACGGTCACCGCGACCAGCGAGGGCGCCCCGGTGGCCGCGTTCGAGGACACCGAACGCCGCTTCGCCGGTGTCCAGTACCACCCCGAGGTCGGGCACTCCCCGCACGGCCAGGAGGTGCTGCGCCGGTTCCTGCACGAGATCGCGGGCATCCGGCCGCAGTGGACGACGTCCTCGATCGTGGACGAGCAGGTGGCCCTCATCCGCGCGCAGGTCGGCGACGGCAAGGCGATCTGCGGCCTGTCCGGCGGCGTCGACTCCGCCGTGGCCGCCGCGCTCGTCCAGCGCGCCATCGGTGACCGCCTGACCTGCGTCTTCGTCGACCACGGCCTGTTGCGCGCGGGTGAACGGGCACAGGTCGAGCGCGACTTCGTCGCCGCGACCGGTGTCAACCTCGTCACCGTCGACGCCCGCGAGCGGTTCCTCGACGCGCTCAAGGGCGTCACCGACCCCGAGCAGAAGCGCAAGATCATCGGCCGCGAGTTCATCCGGGTCTTCGAGCAGGCCGAGCGCGACCTCAAGGCCGAGGGCGACTACGGGTTCCTGGTCCAGGGCACGCTCTACCCGGACGTGGTCGAGTCCGGTGGCGGCGCGGGCGCGGCCAACATCAAGAGCCACCACAACGTCGGCGGGCTCCCCGACGACCTCCAGTTCACGCTGGTCGAACCCCTCCGCGCGCTCTTCAAGGACGAGGTCCGCCGCGTCGGCACCGAACTGGGCCTGCCCGAGACGATCGTGCAGCGCCAGCCGTTCCCCGGCCCCGGCCTGGGCATCCGGATCATCGGCGAGGTCAACCAGGAACGCCTGGACGTCCTGCGCAAGGCCGACGCGATCGCCCGCGAGGAGCTGACCGCCGCGGGCCTGGACCGCCAGATCTGGCAGTGCCCGGTGGTGCTGCTGGCCGACGTGCGCAGCGTGGGCGTGCAGGGCGACGGCCGCACGTACGGCCACCCGGTGGTCCTGCGCCCGGTGTCCAGCGAGGACGCCATGACCGCGGACTGGACCCGCCTGCCGTACGAGGTGCTGGAGCGGATCTCGACCCGCATCACCAACGAGGTGAACGAGGTCAACCGCGTGGTCCTGGACGTGACGAGCAAGCCGCCGGGCACGATCGAGTGGGAATGACAGCTGAGCACGAGTGAAAGGCCCGTCCTCCTGGACGGGCCTTTCACTCTTCTTCCCCCGAAGTTCCCCCGCGCTACCGACGTCGCCGAGCAGACCCCGCCAGCAACCCCAACCCGATCACCATCGCCCCTCCCGCCAACGCCCACCTCAGGTCGAGGAAGGCCGGCCAGGACGCGCCGTCGGAGAGCATGTACGCGGCCGCGACCAGGGCCGCGACCCCGAACACCAACCCCACCACGTCGACACCGCGCTTCTCGATCTGGTCCTGGTCAGCCACGACTCACCTCCACCTGTCCGACTTCGCTCCGCACGTCCAGCTCGATCTTCAACCCGCCCTCGCCGTCGGCCCCGTTGTCGGTGACCTCCTGGTGCGCGCCCCTGCCGTCGGACGTCTGCCCGAGGCACTGCACGTCGCCCACGTCGGCCCGGCAGGTGACCACGACGTCCGCGTTCGCGGGCACCCGGACGTGCGCGTTGCCCAGTCCGACCTCGACCTCGGTCCGCACGGACCCCGAGTTCGGCAGGGCGGTCAGGTCCAGCTGCACCTCGCCGATGCCGGTGGCGTACCGGGAGTCGACCTGCTCCACCGTCGTCGGCCGGTCCTGGTAGCTGCCGACCCGGTCCGAGTCGATCCCGTCGAAGTCGATCGAGGTGATCGCCACCCCGATCACCGACAGCGGCACGACCAGCCAGATCAGCCCGCGGCCGCCACCGCGGAACGCCCCGAGCACCATCCCGCCGCCCAGCACCGCGACCAGCAGGCCGAGGATGTGCCCGGCGTCGAACCAGTCCGAGTACGCGGACGACACCAACGACCCGGCCAGCACCACCATGGCGACCCCGAACGTCGCCACCCCCACCCGCGACCTGGGACGACGCGCCGGCGCCGAGGTGGTCGTCGTGGCCGGCGCGGCCGGCTCCGACGTACCCGGCTCGGGCAGGTCCCACGCGAACGGCGCCGCGCCCAGCGGATCCCAAGCCGGCGGCGTCACCCGGTCGGTCGTGTGCTCGTCAGCCGACACCGTGGCCCTCACCCCTTCTTCCCCCGGACCCGCACCGACACCTGCACCCACACCCACGGGCTCACCGAAGCCCGTGACCACCTCCGGCCGGTTCAGGTGCCCCCGACCGCGGTGCAACAGGTAGATCGACCCCACCGACAGCAGCACCCCACCGACCATGGTGAAGCCGCCGTCCACGAAGAAACCGGTCGCCGGCACCACCGCGAGCCCCAGCAGCACCGTCAACGCCGTGGGCGTCGAGCTGCGGCCCCGCCCGATCAGCGACTCCGCCGCCGACACCTCGTCGTCGGCCTGCGCGAGCCACAACCAGCCCAGCAGGTAGACGAGCACCCCGGCGCCGTTGCACAGCGCCATGGCCACGAACGCCACCCGGACGATCACCGGGTCGATCTGGTACCGCTGGGCGATACCGGCGGCGACACCGGCGATCTTGCGACCGTCGTGAGGCCGCCTGGGCCGAGTGGCCCAGAAGTCCTTCAGCGTCTCTTCGACGCTGGCTGCGCTGATGCTCCCGCTCACAACGACAAGCTTGCTCAAACCGGGCCGCCCGCACATCGGGGGGCCACCCTGAACCGCGCATCGGGTGGAACCCTGATGACCGGCCCCGACGCGCGTGTGACCATCAACGGGTGAGTGTGGAGACGAAGGCCGTCGAGCCGGTGCGCCGCAGGCGGACCGGGCGGGTGGTCGCGGGCGTGGCCGGAGGTGTCGCCGACCACCTCGGCATCGAGGTGTTCTGGGTGCGGGCGGCGTTCGCCGCGCTGACCGCGCTCAACGGCGTCGGCGTGATCGCGTACGGCCTGCTGTGGCTGTTCGTGCCGCAACGCGCGGCCGGCGAGCCGGAGCAGCCGTCGAACCCGAGGGAACGCCAGCAGGCGCTCGGCCTCGTCGCCCTCGGCATCGCCGCGGCCGTGCTCGCCGGCCTGTTCTCCGGCCCGGTCAGCGGCTGGATCGCCGGGCCGCTCGCGGTGGCCCTGGTCGGCGCGGCCGTCGTCTGGCGCGAGGCGGACGAGGCGCAGCGCCGCCGTTGGCGGGCCGGCGCGAAGTCCGGCATCTTCGGCGGCACGGGCCGCAGCACGATCGTGCGCGTGCTCGCGGGCGTCGCGCTGGTCGCGATCGGCATCGGCGTGCTGCTGGTCAACAGCTACGGCATCGACCAGCTGCGGTTCGCGCTGCTGGCCGTGGTCGCCACGCTGGGCGGTGTCGCGGTGCTCACCGTGCCGCTGTGGATCAAGCTGATCAACGACCTGGGCGAGGAGCGCCGGGTCCGCATCCGCACCGAGGAACGCGCCGAGATCGCCGCCCACCTGCACGACTCCGTGCTCCAGACCCTCGCCCTGATCCAGAAGCAGGCCGAGCAGCCGCGCGAGGTCAAGCGCCTGGCCCGCGGCCAGGAGCGGCAGCTGCGGGAGTGGCTGTACGGGCGGGTGGTGGAGGACAACAACGAGCCGACCACCGTGTCCGCCGCGATCGCCAAGGCCTCGGGCGAGGTGGAGGACAGCTTCGCGCTGGCCGTGCAGCAGGTCGTGGTCGGCGACTGCGTCCTCGACCCGAACCTGTACGCGCTCGTGCAGGCCTCACGGGAGGCGATGGTCAACGCGGCCAAGCACGCGGGCGTCGGCGAGATCAGCGTGTACGGCGAAGTCGAGCCCGAACGGGTGACGGTGTTCGTCCGGGACCGGGGCAAGGGCTTCGACCCGGAGACCGTGCCGGAGGACCGGCATGGCCTTGCGGACTCGATTGGGGGGAGGATGGACCGGCACGGCGGCGAAGTCCGGATCCGCACCCGACTGGGTGAGGGCACGGAGGTGCAGCTGATGATGCCGAGGAAAACCGCAGACAAGCGAGAGACGGGGGCCAGGACATGACCGTTCGGGTGTTCCTGGTGGACGACCACGCGTTGTTCCGCGCCGGGGTGCGGGCCGAGCTGGACTCGATCACCGACGAGGTCGAGGTCGTCGGCGAGGCCGGTTCGGTCGGCGAGGCGGTCGCGGGCATCGGGCACCACCGCCCGGACGTGGTGCTGCTCGACGTCCACATGCCCGACGGCGGTGGCGCGGAGGTGCTGCGGCAGGTGCGCACGGCGTTGCCGGAGGTGGTGTTCCTGGCGCTGTCGGTGTCCGACGCCGCCGAGGACGTCATCGCGGTCATCCGCGCCGGTGCGCGCGGGTACGTGACGAAGACCATCTCCAGCCAGGAGCTGGTGCGCGCGGTGGTGCGCGTGTCGGAGGGCGACGCGGTGTTCAGCCCGCGGCTGGCCGGGTTCGTGCTGGACGCGTTCGCCGACCGACCGGGCGCGGCGCCGATCAGCGACCCGGAGCTGGACCTGCTGACCCCGCGCGAGCGCGACGTGCTGCGGCTGCTGGCGCGTGGTTACGCGTACAAGGAGATCGCGTCGGAGCTGTTCATCTCGGTGAAGACGGTCGAGACCCACGTGTCGAGCGTGCTGCGCAAGACCCAGCTGTCGAACCGCTACGAGCTGTCGCGCTGGGCGTCGGACCGCCGCCTGGTCTAGGGGTCGAGCCGGCCCGACCGGACGATCAGCAGCCTGCCCTCGGTGTGCTCCAGCACGAGCTGGTAGCGCTCGGTCGTCTCGGCGCCCGCCTGGATGAACGTCACCTGCACGTCCACCAGGAACCGGCTGGGCGACACGGCCACGGCCTGGATCCCCTCCGCCCGCACCTCGTCGTACTGGCCCCAGGTCTGCTGGTAGTCCGCGAACGTGGGCCGGAAGACCGTGGCGAGGTTCCGGTACGCGACGTCGGGGTTCTCGGGCAGGGCCTCGTAGTGCCCGCGCACGAGCTCTGCCGCGTCCTGCTGCGTGTACGCGGGCTGCTGCGGCGCTACTTGGTACGTCGTCGTCCACGGGTGGAGGTAGACGGCGGCGGCTCCAGCGGCGACCAGCAGCACGGCCGCCACGATGGCGGGCACGAGCCAACGGCGCCGCGCACGTGCCGCGGTCGGCTCGGCCGGCGGGTCGGCGGGCTCCGCCGCGGTCGGCTCGGCCAGCAGGTCGACGGCCTCCGCCGCGGTCGGCCGGACTTGCGGGCCGGTGTCGAGCATCCTGGTCAGCAGGGCGGTGAGTTCACCCGAACGGGTCGGGGGCTCCACCTTGCCCGCAGCGGCGCGGTAGAGGAGGCCGAAGCTGTTGTCGCTGGTCCCGTACGGCGACTGGCCCTCGATCGCCGCGTACAGCGTCGCGCCCAGCGAGAACACGTCCGACGCCTGGGACGGCTGCTCGCCCCTCGCCACCTCGGGCGCCAGGTACGCCGGGGTGCCGGTGATCATGCCGCTGTCGGTGAGCGTGCCGTCACCCGCCGCACGTGAGATGCCGAAATCCGTCAACTTCACCGAGCCGTCGTGCCCGATCAGCACGTTCGACGGCTTCACGTCCCGGTGCACGATGCCCGCCGCGTGGGCCGCGGCCAGTGCGGCCGCCACCCGACCGCCGATCCGGGCCGCCTCGTCCGGGCTCACCCTGCCCCGTTCGGCCAGCAGCCCGGCCAGGCTGCGCGAGGGCAGGTACTCCATGACCAGCCAGGGCCGGTCGTCTTCCACCACCACGTCGAACACGGAGATCGCGTCGGGGTGTTGCAGCCGCGCCGCGTTGCGCGCCTCGCGCATCGCCCGCGCCCTGGCCACCTCGACCTCGGCGGCCGTCAGGTCGGGCCACCGCAGCTGCTTGACCGCCACCTCGCGGTCCAGCAGCTCGTCCCGCGCCCGCCAGACGACGCCCATCGCGCCGCTGCCGATCCGCTCGACCAGCGCGTACCGACCGCCGACCGTCCCGATCCCTGTTCCTGTCCCCCCGGACTCCGCCACGCCAAGCAGGTTAGGCGATGACGTCAGTTGGTCGAGACCAACTTGGCCAGCTCGCGGTCGAAGTCGATCCACAGGTCCTCCTCGCCGGGCTGGACCACGTCGTAGGTGAGGTCCAGGAACTCGGCGATGTCCTCGGCGTCGGCCGACAGGATCGCGAAGCCCGTGGGTGCGTTCAGCTCGACCAGCACCCGCTCCGGGTCGTCGGCGGCCGGCCGGACCAGGATGTCGCCCTCGCCGGACGAGGTCAGCAGGCCGTCCGCGAGCAGGTCGCGCGCGAAGATCCACTCGACCTTGCCCTGTCCGGTGTGGAAGAGCACGGCTACCGCGTACGGGTCCTCCGGTTCGTAGTGGAGCTCGGCCTCCACCGGCGCCGGGGCCACGCCCGGGACGAGGAGGTGGAACGTCGTCGTGATGGTGATGCTCTCGTTGCTCATGTCCTGTGGGTTCCCTTCCGGAGTCGTCCCTTTCAAGTGAGGAGACGTCCGACAGGGCGAATCGGGACGTGGTTCGCCTGAACACCACGCGATCGGGGGAGACCTGGGTCTCAAGTCCACCCGTTTGCCCAGGAGCGGTGTCTCAGTTGGCCGCAGGGGCCGTCACGCCGCCGGCCCCGCACCGCTGTACCGACGAGTAACACTGCGTTATCGCAGGTCACTTGTGCGTAGTCACCGGCTCCTCGACGAGCGGCACGATCGCCGTCGCGGGCTGCTTGCGGGTCAGCGCGACGCCGACGAGGACCACCACCATGCCGATCACGACCCGGAAGTTGAGCGCTTCGCCGAGGAACACCGCGCCCAGCAGCACCGAGACCACGGGCAGCAGGTAGCCGACCATCGTGGCGTTGGTCGCGCCCTCGTCCTCGATGACGCGGTAGTTCAGCACGAACGCCACGCCCGTCCCGAACACGCCCAGGATCGCCACGGCCACCAGCGGCTGCCACGACAGGTGGACCGGCTGCAACCCCGCCACCGGCACGACCACCGCCGTCATGCCCGCCGCGGCCACCAGCTGCGACGAGGAGATCTGCATCGGGGTCAGGCCGCGCCCGGACACCTTGCGGCCGATGTAGGCGTAGCTGACCGCGTAGGACGCCGCGGCGGCCAGGCACGCGAGCGCGCCCCAGCTGGCCAGCCCGGCCTGCTGCCACGGGGCGAAGATGAGCAGGACGCCGGCGAAACCGAGCGCCAGGCCGGCGAACCGCGCCGCGTTGCGCTGCCGCTCCGTGCCCATGACCAGGCCGATGCCCAGCGCCCACAGCGGCGTGGTGGCGTTGAGCACACCGGCGACACCGGAGTCCACCGTCTGCTCACCCAGTGCGAACAAGGCGAACGGCACCGCGCTGCCGAAGAACGCGGCGAAGCCGAGGTGCAGCCAGGACGTCCTGTCCCGCGGCAGCCGCTGCCTGCTCCAGTAGACGAGCGCGACCAGCACCAGCGCGCCGAGGGCGGTGCGGGTGAGCGTGATCTGGATCGGCGAGAGGCCGGTGAGCGCGATCTTGATCCACAGGAAGCTGGAACCCCAGAGCAGGGCCAGGACACCCATCCTGATCAGCGTGCCAGGCTTGTTCACCAGGCCACTTTGCGGGATCGCGAAGCATCAGCACAAGTGAATAGAACTGCACGAGCCTTAAGCTCAGCTGTAGTGTTGCGGCATGTTGGACGTGCGACGCATGCAGGTGCTCCGGGCCGTGGTGACCACCGGCTCCATCACCGCCGCGGCGGTCAACCTCGGGTACACGCCCTCGGCCGTCAGCCAGCAGGTCTCGGCCCTGGAGAAGCAGGCCGGCCTGCCGCTGCTGGACCGGGTCGGGCGGGGCGTGCGGCCGACGCACGCGGGTCGGCTGCTCACCGAGCACGCCGCGCACATCACCGACCGGCTGGTCGAGGCCGAGGCGGCGCTCGCGGACCTGCGCGCGGGCCGCACCGGGCGGCTGCGGGTGCGCTACTTCGCCACCGCGGGCGCGGCCCTCGTGCCGCCCGCCGTGGCCCTGTTCCGAGCCAAGCACGCCGAGGTCCAGCTCGACCTGAAGCTCACCGAGCCGGACGACCCGGTGGTCGAGGTGGAGGCGGGTCGGGCCGACGTGGCCATCGTGGTGCACCACCGGGACAGCGAGCCGCCGCGCGGCGTGCGCCTCGTGCACCTGCTGGACGACCGGTACCTGGCCGTGCTGCCGCGCGGCCACGAGCTGACCCGCAAGCGGGTGCTCGACCTCGCCGACCTGGCCGAGGAGCAGTGGGTGGACGCCGTGACGCCGCCCGGGCCGTGCCGGGACATCGTGCTCGACGCCTGCGCGGCCGCCGGGTTCGCGCCCAACGTCGTGGTGGAGGCCGACGACTACCCGACCGCGCAGGGGTTCGTCGCGGCCGGGCTGGGCGTCACCATCGTGCCCAAGCTCGGCCTCGGGGTGGTCAACCCCGGCGTGGTGATCCGCAAGCTGCGCCACCCGGAGCCGACCAGGACCATCTGCGCCGCGATCCGCGAGGACGGCCTGCGCTCACCCGCCGTGGTGAGCCTGCTGGAGGCGCTGAAGGCCTCCGCCGGCTGACCGGGACCCGCCGGGCGGGACAAACCCCGGACCGGAAGCCCAGGACCGGAAGCCCAGGACCGGGCACCCGGGACACCCCGGGCGGGAGGTTCAGGCGAGCTTCTGCTCACCGTCGATGTAGATGCCCTGGTTCTCCCACTTCAGGATGATCAGCTTGCGCTCGGTGCTGATCGAGTCGTCCTTCATCTGGTAGGCGATGTCGACCTCGTACGCGTACGGCGAGTTCATCCGCACGCCCTTCAGGTCGATCGCCTTCACCGACTTCCACCAGCCCTCGTAGCCGCCCGCACCGCCGGCCGCGGCCTGCATCTTGGCGGTCAACCGGCCGAAGCCCTCGTCCACGTGGTCCGGCAGCAGGCCGAAGTAGTCGCGGACCGCCTGCTCCTGCTGCTCGGGCGTCGGCTCGACGGTGATCTTGGTGGCCGGCGTGCTCGGCCTCTTCGACGGCGTGACCGACGCCTCGCCGCCCGCTTCCCGCGCCGTGGTCGACGTCGTGGCGCCGGCCTGGTTGTCGCCCGGATCGCCGTTGGACAACACGCTCGCCAGCAGGATGCCCACGGCCGCCGCACCCGCGATGGCGAGCGCGGTGAGCACCGCGGACCGCTTGCTCTTCATCGGACCGCCGGCCGGTCTCGACGCGCCGAGCGGCCGGGCGGGCGGCGGTGGCGGGTTGTGCTTGGCCTGCCGCTGCGGCGCGGCCGGTGCGGGCGTCGGCGCGGCCGCCACCCGGGTCGCGGAGTGCGGCGGGGTCCCCGCTGCGGCCTGCGGGCCGTGCTGGCCGGCCGGGGCCAGCGCACGGGTCGACTGGGCCTGCACGGGCGCGCCCTGCCACGACGGCGGGTGGCTCTGCGGCAGCGCCATCGGGAAGTCGGGTGCGGTCCGACCCGCCGCCACCGCGGCCAGCGCCTCGCGGGCCTCGGCCATGGTCGGCCGGTCCTCCGGCTCGGCGCGCAGCAGGCGCATCAGCAGCGCGGTCAGCGGGCCCGCCTGCTTCGGCGGCACCACCTTGCCCGACGCGACCTGGTGCAGCAGCGCGATGGTGTTCTCGTTCAGGCCGAACGGGGGTGCGCCCTCGATCGCCGCGTACAGCGTCGAACCCAGCGAGAACACGTCCGAGGGCGGGCCGGGGTCGTACCCCTTGGCGACCTCGGGCGCGAGGTAGGCGGGCGTGCCCGCGAGCATCCCGGTGGCGGTGACCGTGACGTCGCCGGTGGCCCGCGAGATGCCGAAGTCGGTGATCTTCACCGTGCCGTCGTTGCCGAGCAGGATGTTGCCCGGCTTGATGTCGCGGTGCACGATCCCGGCGTTGTGCGCGGCGGCGAGCGCGGAGGCGACCTGCGAGCCGATCGACGCCACGTCCCGAGGCGGCAGCGTGCCGCGCTCGGAGAGCGCCGTGGACAGGCTCTTGGACGGCAGGTACTCCATCACCAGCCACGGCTGGCCGTCGTCCTCCGCCACGTCGTACACCGCGATCGCGTGCGGGTGCTGCAAGCGGGCCGCGATCCGGCCCTCGCGCATGGCGCGGCGCTTCGCCTCGTCCGTGTCGGCCTCGGCCAGCCCCGGCTGGAGCAGCAGCTGCTTGACCGCGACGGTGCGGTGCAGTCGTTCGTCGTGCGCCTGCCAGACGATGCCCATCGCACCGCTGCCGATCCGCCGGCCAAGTCGGTAGCGGCCGGCAACCAGGCGGCCATCGTCGCTCACGGCGTGCTCCCAGTAGCTGCTAGGGCTTCATTCAGTGGCGAACGACAAGACGCCACTAGGACAAGAACGTTGCGTCACCCGATCGGGTTCGGCACCACCATACGAGGTTCAAGGAACCTGCTGGGTGGTCGGTGCCACTGAGCCGGTCGGTTGCGCCGTCGTGGTGGTGGTCGTGGTCGTCGTCGTGGTGGTGGTCGTCGTCGTTGTCGTGGTGGGAGGAGCCGTCGTGGTGGTCGGCTGCTGGGTCGTCGTGGTCGGCTCCACCGTGACCGTCTGCGTCTCCACGGTGGTCGTGGGAGGGGGCGTCGTGGTCGTGGTGGTTGGCTTGGCCGAGGACGAGCTCGTCTCGCCCACCGGCGGCGTGACCGGGCTCTTGCCGCCGAACCAGTCCAGCGCCACCGCCAGGAAGCCGAGCAGCAGGATGGCGCCCAGCACCACGGCGGCGATCACCAACGGCCGGTTGTTCGTCCGGGCCGGCGGTGCAGCGACCGGCGCGGTGCCGGCCGTGGAACGCGGACCGGGCCGCACCACGCGGGTGCGGTCGGCGTCCAGGAGGGCCGTGGCGCCCGCGGGCACCGGCGCGAACCCCGGCGAGCTGGCCGGCACCAGGCCGGTCAGGCTGGGGTTGCGGCCGTGCGCGACCGCGCTGAGCATGTCGCGGGCCTGCGCCATGGTCGGCCGGTCGGCCGGGTCGTAGTTGAGCAGCCGCAGCAGCACGTCGGTCAGCGGGTGGTCGACCGACGGCGGGTTGATCCGCCCCGCCGCGACGGCGTGCAGCACGCCCAGGGTGTTCTCCGACAGCCCGAACGGCGGCTCGCCCTCGGCCGCGGCGTAGAGCGTCGAGCCGAGCGAGAACACGTCCGAGGCGGGCGACGGGTCCTGGCCGCGCGCGATCTCCGGCGCCAGGTAGGCGGGCGTGCCCGCGATCAGGCCGGTCTTGGTGACCGTGACGTCGTCGCTGGCCCGGGAGATGCCGAAGTCGGTGATCTTGACCAGGCCGTTGTCGGCGAGCAGCACGTTGCCGGGCTTGACGTCCCGGTGCACGATCCCGGCGGTGTGCGCGGCGGCCAGCGCGGCGGCGGCCTGCATGCCGATCTGGGCCACCTCGACGGGGTCCAGCGGGCCGTGCTCAGCCATCGTGTCGGCCAGGCTGTAGGACTGCAGGTACTCCATGACCAGGCACGGAGCGCCGTTCTCCTCCACCACGTCGTAGACGGCGATGGCGTTGGGGTGGTGCAGCTTCGCGGCGATGCGGCCCTCGCGCATGGCGCGCTGGATCGCCTCGTCCTGCTCGCGCTCGTCGAGGCTCGGCGCCAGCAGCAGTTGCTTGATCGCCACGATCCGGCCCAGGCGCTCGTCCTGGGCGCGCCACACGACGCCCATCGCACCGCTGCCGATCCGGTCGAGGAAGCGGTAGCGCTCGGCGATGACGCGCTCGTCGTTGCTCACCGGGCCACCTCGCTGGGGCGCTGCGTGACCGCGGCAAGGGCAGCAGGTCTCACGCTCGGGCTCCTCGTCGTGCGGATCGGTGCGCGGAACAGGCTAGGCCACCGCTCGCCCGCAGAGCCTACCCCGGCCGTGACTACGCCTTTCGAGCCGTTGCGCAGGTCACGTGAGCCGAGGGGTGACCGGGAAGGGATACCTGATACCGGCCCGTAAGGACACCCGTTCGCACGAAGATCGCCAGTTTTGCGGCCGAACGGGCTAACCGCCTGGTGGGCCACCCGATCGTGGGTGGAAGTTCTGCGCGGAGGCGACGCGGGGCGGGCGCCCGGACACCGCGAAACCGCCGCTCGGGCACGCCGAGCGGCGGTTTCCGGACACGTCGGTGGAACGGTCAGCCGGCCGGGGCGAAGAAGTCGAACCCGCCGAGCGGGTTCAGGATCCGACCCAGGTCGAGGTCCAGGCCGAGGCCCGCGTCGCCGTCCTCGGACGGCGGGGTGCTCGGGTTGGACGAGGACGGCGGCGTGCTCGACGGCGGCGTGGTGGACGACGGCGGCTGCGAGCTGTCGCTCGGCGGCGCCGGGGTCGTGCTGCTCGACGGCGGCGGGGTCGTCGTCGGCTGGCCGCTGCTCGGGGTCGTCGTCGGCGTGCTCGTCGCGGCCTGCTGCTGCGTCGTCGTGGTCGTGGTCGTCGTCTGCTGCTGCTGCGTCGCGGGACGCGGCGCGCGCTGCGTCGTCGTCTCCGGCGCCCGCTCGGTCTGCTCGGGCGTCGTCGTGGTGGTCTCGGCCTGCGCCTGCTGCTGGGCGGCGGCCGCCGCGCCGAGGTCCTTGGTGAGCGTGTTGGTGGCCCGAGCGGCCGGGCGGGCGTCGAAGCGCACCTCCGCCGGCGGGCGCTCGTCCGGGGACGACAGCAGGTTGGTCGCGGTGAACGCGACCGTGCCGGCGAGCACCACGCCGCCGCCGGCCATCGCGACGAGCTTCGGCACGGAGAACCCGCCGCCGCGCTCCTCTTCACCGGCGCGCCCTTCGCGGCGCAGCAGCTCGGTGACGTGCAGCTCGCGGCCCGAGAGGTTCGTCGCACCGGCCTCGGCCGACAGCGCCGCGACCGAGAAGCGCACGGTCTCCTCGTCGTCGTCGGTGCTCCGTCTGACCGGCCGGGCACCTGCTCTGCCGCCCGCTGTCCGAGCTCCGGCTCCTGCTTCGCCGACTGCCGGCCGACCTCCGGCTTCGCCTGTTGCTGTCCGATTGCCGGCTTCGCTGACTGCTGTCCGATTGCCGGCTTCGCCGGCGGTGATCCGCGGGATCGGCTGCGTCTCCGCCTCGCGCCTGGCGAGCAGGTCGGCGACCGACAGCTTCGCCGTCGACCCGTCCTGCCGACGGCGTTTGTCGTCGTTCGACACCGCTGGACACCCTTTCCCGGAGAGAGCGTTGCGCTACTGACCGGGACCATGGATACCGAATCGTGACCGTCTACGTAACCCCTTTGAGTGAAGTTTCCTGCGGGATGAGGGGTTAATTGAACGCACAGTGAACAGTTGACGTGCGATCGCTACGCAGCGTCAGCTCCGTTGGGCCGATAGGACTTCGGTGGCGACGATGCGCGGAACGCTCGTGTCGGTCAACCGGAAGAGCTGCTCGACGCGGATCCACCGACCGGTGCGCTCCTGCATCGACACCACCGCGAGCACCGCGCCGTCCGGCCGCAGCCGCGTCGACTCGACGGTGATCGCCTGCACGTGGTCCCAGGAGTCGACGAAGTCGCGCGCGTCGCCGCCGAGCAGCTCCGGCGACAGCAGCCGGGACGCGTCCGCGGGCCTGGTCGGCAGCAGCTCGAAGAACCGCCGCACGATGTCGACCTGCGGTTCCGGCCCGACGTTCACCTGGGGCGGCGGCACCATGACCGGCGATTGCTGCGGCGCGTCCGCGGCGGGCGGCCCGACCTGCCGCGCCGGGGCGGGCAGTCGGTCGGACCGGTCACCGCCCAGTTCCGCGGCCAGCAGGTCCGGCCGCAACGCGGACGACCCGCTGATCACCGCGGGCGGTTCGACCTGCGGCTGGTCGGGACGGGCGGGGCGGTTGCCCGCCAGGACCGAGGCCGCGGCGATCGAGCCGAGCAGCACGATCGCCCCGGTGGCCACAGCGGCGAGCTTCGCCGCGCGGGTGGCTCCCCTCCCGGGCGGCCTCGGGTCGGCCTCGCCACCCGGTGGATCGGCAACCGGGCGTGGACCGGCGACCAGGCCAAGGGTGGCGGCCTGGTCACGGGTCCGGATCCGCACCGGTGTCGGCTGTTTCCTGATCAGCTCCGCCACCGTGACCGAACCCGCGCGGTTGTGCCTGCGACCGCTAGTCGTAGGGCGCTGCACTGGCGACTCCCTCGTCGTGTCGTCGCCAAGACTCGTACCGTGGGGGCGAACGGGAATCCAGCTCAGCGCGGGACTTCACTCGTTCGTGGCGACCAGTGGTCAAAACCGGTCGCTCGAACGGGCGAAGGACTACGGAACGACGCGCCGCGCGGGTGCGGTCGAACGCCCCGTCGCGGGCCGCTCGTCGTCGATCAGCGGCACGCCGGTCGTGGTGAACACCAGCTCGCGCTTCTGCGTGGTGGTGGACCCGTCCTTGCGCGTCACCTGCAACGTGCTGACCGTGACGGCCCGGGCCGGGTCCACGGTGATCTCCCGCACCTCGATCAGCGACACGTCGGCGAAGTCCTCGCCGAGCAACGCCTCGCCGGTGATCCGGAACGTGTCGGAGACCAGCGTCAACGCGCTGTCCGAGTTCGCCGCCACCTCTTCGTAGAACAACTCGGTGTTCACCGCGATCGTGTCCGCGTCCACCACCGGCCCTGACTCCGCGGGGACCGTGGTGACCTGGGCGGACGTCTCCGGATTCGCGAGGCCGGCGGTCCGCCCGGAGGGCGAGCTGCCGCCCGCGGAGGTGCGCTCCCCGGTGGCCGCGGCCAGGCCGTTCGCCACCGCCTCGGCGGGCACCCGACGCACGGTCGGGGTGGCCGAGGGCTGCGGAGTGGCGAGGAAACCGGTCAGCAGCGGCACGTCGGTCGGGTAGCCGGGCAGCCCGATGCGCTCGGCCGGGCTGTTCGAGCCGACCAGGTTGGCCGCCGCGACCGCCAGCCCGACCAGGACGCCCGCCGAGGACAGCACGGCGAACCAGGCGGCCCGCTTCCACGTCCGGGGTGGCGTCACCGACGCGGGCACCAGGCCGATGTTGAACTTGCGCAGGCCGACCGCGTCGGAGTCGAGGAACGGGTCCTGCGGTGGCGGCGGCTCGGGTGGTGGCTGCAGCGGGCGCACCACCGCGCGTTCGAGCGGTGCGGGCCTCAGCTCGCCGCCCACGGGCAGCCAGATCGCCGCCCCGTCCTCCAGCCGATGCCGGCCCGACCGTTCCGGTTCCCCGATGTCCATAGCTGTGCAGACCCCTCCCGCGCACGGGCCTGACGGCCCTCGCGGTCTTTCCACCTGTTTGGGCCCGAACTCACCCGGTGGGTTCGGGTGGCGCGGGGAATGGAGGTGGGACGCCGAGGCCCCCGCCCTACCTCAGAGTAGGTGCAGGGTGCACGTCGAGCCGGGTGGATCAGCCTTGTGGGGCGGAGCGACACACTTAAGAGTGAATCTCGTCAGCTACCGCTGTTCAGCTTCTTCCTGGTGCCCTGCAACGCGTTGGTGGCGGCCAGGCCGGCACCGCCCGCGATCAGCGCGCCGATGATGTCGCCCGAGACGGCGCTGCCCGAGGTGATCAGCAGGCCGACGAGCGCGATGATCGTGGTGACCCCGGCGACGGTCCACCGGCTGCGCACGTACTGGGCGATGGGCGCGCCCGCGGCGCGCTTGGACTTGGCGGCGGAACCGAGCATCGCGAGGTACCCGTCGTGCGCCAGCGCGGCGAGCACACCCAGGATCGCGATGAGGCCCGTGATGAGACCGATGACCATGACACCAGTGTGCCCGCGCCCAAACCTGCTGGACCATCCGTGATCGCCCTGATATCTCCCCGGGGCGGAAGGTCTCCCGGCACGACGCCTGCTCGGCGCACGGCACCGGCGCCGGGCTGTGGGAGCCGCCCGGCCGGTGGGACGGCAACGCCAGGCACCGCGCCGGCGGCTCACGAGGCGGTCGCCGCCGGTCGGACACGCCTGGGACAAGAGAGGTCGGACCGCCAGCCACCACACCCAGCCGACCTCGGCCGACGGGTGCTGAGTGGTCGACGACGGCCGACTGTGCGTGGAACCTGCCGCTGCCCCGCGGGCGGGACCGGGTCGCCTTGCCCGCCGCCGTGCCGTCGACCACGGCCGCGAAGTGCTTCTCCGCGGGAACGTCGTGCACCTCGATGACCATGGCGCGATCCTCGCAC